>NZ_CP030265.1:2260000-2860000 GCF_008843145.1 Skermanella pratensis
TGGCGTGCCGCGGCTGGTGCGTGACCTGATCCTGCTGACATACCGGCTGATCTTCGTCTTCCTGGACTGTGCCGCCACCGGCCGGCAGGCCCAGGTCGGCCGCCTCGGCTACGATGGTCCCCGGCGCAGCCTGCGCTCGGCCGGCTGGCTGGCGGGGAGCCTGTTCCAGCGCTCCCTCGCCCGCGGCCGGCGGCTGGAGATCGGGATGGCGGCGCGCGGTCTTGGCGGCGACCTGCCGCAGCCGGCCGACGACCGTGCGCTCTCGGCTTGGCGCCTGCTGGCGGGAGCGGCGCTGCCGCTCGGCATCGCGTCGGCGGCGCTCCTGGTGCGGCGGGGCGGATGATGCTGGAGGCGCAGGCGCTCCGCTACGACTATGCCGGCGGCATCGAGGCGCTGCGCGGCCTCGACCTCGCCGTCGGGCGGGGGCGCAGGCTGGCCCTGCTCGGGCCGAACGGCTGCGGCAAGACGACCCTGTTCCTGCACCTGAACGGCACCCTGAAGCCGCGCGGCGGGCGCGTGATGCGCGACGGATCGCCGGCGGGATACGACCGCCGTGCCCTCCGCGACTGGCGCAACCGGGTGGCCCTGGTGCTCCAGGATCCGGACGACCAGATCTTCGCCGCGACGGTCGCCCGCGACGTCGCTTTCGGGCCGCTCAACCTGGACCTTCCCGAAGCCGAGGTGCGCCGGCGGGTCACCGCCGCCCTGGCCGATCTCGGCATCGGGGATCTGGCCGACCGCCCGACCCATATGCTCAGCTTCGGCCAGAAGCGGCGCGTCGCCATCGCGGGCGCCCTGGCGATGCGGCCGGAGGTGCTTCTGCTGGACGAACCCACCGCCGGGCTGGACGCCGATGGCGTCATTCGCCTCATGGCGGTCCTGGACGGCCTTGCCGCGCAGGGAATGACGCTGGTCTTATCCACCCACGACGTCGACCTCGCCTATGCCTGGGCGGACGACATCGCGATCCTGTTCGAGGGCAGGACGCTGATCCAGGGAACGGCGCCCGACGTGCTGGGAGACGCCGAGGCGCTCGCCCGGGCGCGGCTGCGGCCACCCCTGCTGCTGGAACTGGCGAGGGCGATGAAGCTGCCCCGGCCATGGCCCCGGACACGGGAGGCCATGCTTGGATCCTGTGCCGGCGGGTGAGCCGCCCGCCTTGAATCTCGTCCGGGCATGACAACTTCTCACCCCATGAGCGATATTTCCCAGAAGTCCCGCCGGTTGCCGGCCTGCCCGATCTGCGGGCGGCCAGCCGATCCACAGTATAAGCCGTTCTGCACGTCCCGGTGCGCCGACGTGGACCTGAACCGTTGGTTGGGCGGGGTCTATCGCGTCGAGGCCAACGACCCGGAAGCGGAGATCGAGACCGACTTCGACGCCGATCCGGAAAGGCTCCACTGACGGGTTCGGCCGCGGCTTCGCCGGCGCCGGGCCGGAGTTCCTGGAGACGGCGCCCGGTGCTCCCGCTGTGACGACGGGCGTCAGCCGCGTGCGATCGAAATGCGGGGAGGCGCCAGGAAGCCGTCGAGCGCCAGGGCGATGCCGCCCATCGGGACGGCGTCCTCGCCCAGCGGCGAGATGCGCACGCTGACGCCGGCCGCCGCCGGACCGAGCGCGTGCTCGGAGATCGCTCGCTCCAGGCTGGGCACGATATGGGCGCCGACGACCGCCAGGTTGCCGCCGAGCACGATCAGCCCCGGATTGAGGATGTTCACGATGTTGGACAGAGCGAAGCCCAGGAGGTGGCCGGCTTCTTCCAGCAATGCCCGGACTTCCTCCCGTCCGGCCGCCGCCAGGTCGGCGACGGCGCGGATGTCGGCGGCGTCGATGCCCCGTTCCGCCAGGGTGCGCAGGATCGCGGCTTCCGACACATAGGTCTCCAGGCAACCACGCCGGCCGCAGCCGCATGGCCGGCCCTCCGGCGAAACCTTGGTATGTCCGATTTCTCCGGCGAAGCCGCCCGAACCGCGGTAGACGCGGCCGCCCAGCACCAGCGCGCCGCCGACGCCGGAATCACCGGTGAGGTAAACGTAATCGTCCGTCTTGCGGCAAAGGCCGAACAGCCGTTCGGCGATGGCCGCGGCCTTGGTGTCGTTATCGACCTCGACCGGGCAGTGGAAGATCTCCTCCAGCATGGCGCGGATCGGCACGTCCCGCCAGCCGAGGTTGGGCGCCAGCACCAGGTTTCCGTCCCGGTCCATCAGCCCGGGTATGCCGGCGCCCAGTGCCCGGACCGATGACCAGGTTTCGCCGATCTCCGCGATTTCCCGGTCCACCGCCTCGCGCAGGGTGACCAGCGCCGCCTTCATGTCCAGGCTGCCCGGAAGCTGGCAGTGGCCGAGCACCTCGCCGGCGAGGGTGGTGGTGACGACCCGGATCGTGGCCGGCTCCAGCCGGACGCCGACCAGTACGCCGGCGCTACGGGGGATCGACAGCGCGGTCTCCGGCCGGCCGACCCGGCGCGCCTTGCTTTGTTCCGAGCGCTCGACGAGCCGCAGGTCCTGCAACTGGGCGACGACGGTCGATACCGTCGCCTTGTCCAGGCCGGTGAGCTTTCCGAGATCCCGCTGCGAGCTTTCCGGATGCTCCCGCAGGGCGTGAAAGACGCGCGCCAGATTGATCTGGCGAATCAGTGCCGAGTTCACCCGGGCTGACACGGCGATGTTCTCCTCGCCTGCTTGACCATGCCTAAACTCTAGGCTACGCTTATTTTTGTTCGATGGTCTATCTAATTTGAGACCGAGCGCAAACAAGACGCCGCCCCATCGAACGGGAGGGAGGAACGTCAGTGCCGCGCATAGAGCCGCGCCAGCAGAGCCATTCCCGCACCATTCCCTCCCCGCGTCCGTTTCTGATATGGCGGCACGGCGCCAAGCGGTCACGCTTCGCGGACAGTCCGCTCCATCCCCGGGAGGACCCGACCAGATGAAGACGATCAAGGGACCGGCAATCTTTCTCGCCCAGTTCGCGGGAGACTCCGAACCGTTCAATACCCTCGAGGGCATGGCCGGCTGGGCGGCGCAGCATGGTTTCAAGGGCGTGCAGATCCCGTCCTGGGACGTTCGCCTGTTCGACCTCGCCAAGGCGGCGGAGAGCAAAGCCTATTGCGACGAGGTCAAGGGCATCCTGAACGAGGCGGGCGTCGAGCTGACCGAGCTGTCGACCCACCTCCAGGGCCAGCTGGTCGCCGTCCATCCCGCCTACGATCTGGCGTTCGACGGCTTCGCGGCCCCGGAAGTTCGCGGCAATCCCGCGGCGCGCCAGCAGTGGGCGGTCGAGCAGCTCCAGCTTGCGGCGAAAGCATCGCAAAATCTGGGGTTGACGGCACACGCCACGTTCTCCGGCGCGCTCGCCTGGCCCTATCTCTACCCCTGGCCGCAAAGGCCGGCGGGACTGGTCGAGACCGCGTTCGACGAACTGGCGAAGCGCTGGCTGCCGATCCTCAACGAGTTCGACCGGGCGGGCGTCGATCTCTGCTACGAGATCCATCCGGGCGAGGATCTGCACGACGGCGTGACGTTCGAGATGTTCCTGGAGAGGGTCGGCGGCCATCCCCGGTGCAACATCCTGTACGACCCCAGCCACTTCGTGCTCCAGCAGCTCGATTATCTCGGCTACATCGACGTCTACCACGAGCGTATCCGGATGTTCCACGCCAAGGACGCCGAGTTCAACCCGTCGCCGCGCCAGGGTGTCTATGGCGGCTTCCAGGCCTGGATCGACCGCGCCGGGCGGTTCCGCTCGCTGGGGGATGGGCAGGTCGATTTCACCGGCATCTTCTCCAAGCTGACCCAGTACGGGTTCGACGGCTGGGCCGTGCTGGAGTGGGAATGCTGCATGAAGCATCCGGAGCAGGGAGCCGCCGAGGGGGCGGCCTTCATCGAGGCGCATATCATCGAGGTGACCGAGCGCGCCTTCGACGACTTCGCCGAGGCCGGCACCGATGATGCCGCCAACCGCAGCATGCTCGGCCTCGACCGCGCGGGAGGACAGCCATGACCATAAAAGGCAGCCAGGGAGAAGGCGACCAGGGCGGGGCGCTCAAGCGGCGCCTCCGGCTCGGCATGGTCGGCGGCGGGCACGGCGCCTTCATCGGCGCGGTCCACCGCATCGCCGCGCGCCTGGACGACCGGTGGGAACTGGTCGCGGGCGCCCTCTCCAGCGATCCGCAGCGGGCGCGGGACAGCGCCGCCGATCTCCACATCGCGGGTGACCGCGCTTATTCCGACTTCGCCGAGATGGCGCGGGCCGAGGCGGGGCGCCATGATGGCATCGACGCGGTCGCGATCGTGACGCCCAACCATCTGCATCACCCCGCCGCCCGGGCGTTCCTGGACGCCGGCATCCACGTCATCTGCGACAAGCCGATGACCGCGACGGTGGCGCAGGCCGAGGATCTGGCTGCGGCCGTGGAGGCGAGCGGCAGGCTGTTCGCCCTGACCCACAACTACACCGGATACCCCATGGTCAGGCATGCCCGCGAGTTGGTGGCGGGCGGCGGCCTCGGCACCGTCCGGGTCGTGCAGGTGGAATATCCGCAGGATTGGCTGACCGTCTCGCTGGAGGAGACGGGCCAGAAGCAGGCGTCCTGGCGGACCGACCCGGCGCAGACCGGCGGGGGAGGGTGTATCGGCGATATCGGCACCCATGCCTTCAACCTGGCGGAATTCGTCTCCGGCCTCCATTGCACCCAGATCGCCGCCGATCTTTCCAGTTTCGTGGAGGGACGGCGGGTGGACGACAACGTCAACATGCTGCTGCGCTTCAGCACCGGGGCGCGGGGCATGCTGTGGTCGAGCCAGGTGGCGCCCGGCCACGAAAACGGGTTGCGCCTCCGGATCTTCGGCGACAAGGCCGGGCTGGAATGGCACCAGGAGCAGCCGAACCATCTGCGCGTGACCCGGTTCGGGGAACCGCCGCAGCTCTTAACCCGCAATGGCCCGGGCTCCGGCCCCGCGGCGGCGCACGCCAGCCGGATTCCCGCCGGCCATCCCGAGGGCTACCTGGAAGGCTTCGCGCAGATCTACAGCGACATCGCCGAGCAGATCGCGGCGCGGATCGAGGGGCGGGATCCAGGCCCGGCGTCGCTGCTGGTGCCGACCGTCGCCGACGGCGTGCGCGGGGTCCGCTTCATCTCCGCCGCCGTGGACTCGAGCCGCAACAACGCGGCCTGGACAGCCCTTACGACCCATTGATCCGCCGGAGCTTCCGCCATGACCGCCCCCTGTTTCAAGAACATCGGCCGCATCCCCTTCAAGGGACCCGACTCCGACGATCCCCTGGCGTTCCGCCACTACGAACCCGACCGCATGGTGCTGGGCAAGCGGATGGCGGACCATCTGAGGGTCGCTGTCTGCTGGTGGCACACCTTCTGCTGGCCCGGCGTGGACATGTTCGGAGCCGGCACCTTCGACCGCCCATGGCAGGCGGCGGACACCATGGAGAACGCCGAACTGAAGCTCCATGCAGCGTTCGAGTTCTTCGAGAAGCTGGGCGTGCCGTTCTTCTGCTTCCACGACGCCGACGTGGCTCCGCTGGGGGAGACCATCGGGGACGGCGACGCCAACCTCGCCCGGATCGAGGAGTTGATGCGCGACGGCATCGACCGCACAGGCGTCAGGCTGCTGTGGGGGACCGCCAACCTGTTCTCGCACCGGCGCTACATGGCCGGCGGCGCGACCAACCCCGATCCGGAAGTGTTCGCCTTCGCCGCGGCGCAGGTCGCGCGCGTGCTGGAGATGACGCACCGCCTGGGCGGCGAGAACTACGTGCTTTGGGGCGGCCGCGAGGGCTACGACACCCTGCTCAACACCGACATGAAGCGGGAGCTGGACCAGCTCGGCCGGTTCATGTCCATGGTGGTCGAGCACAAGCACCGCATCGGCTTCAAGGGGACGATCCTGATCGAGCCGAAGCCCATGGAACCGACCAAGCACCAGTACGACCACGACGCCGCGACGGTCCACGCCTTCCTGCGGAAATACGGGCTGGAGAACGAGATAAAGCTGAACCTGGAGGTCAACCACGCCACGCTCGCAGGCCACTCCTTCGAGCACGAGGTCGTGTACGCCATTACCAACGGCCTGATGGGCAGCTTCGACATCAACCGCGGCGACCCGCAGAACGGCTGGGACACCGACCAGTTCCCCAACGACGACCGGGAGGCGGCGCTGGCGCTGTACCATGTCCTGTCGGCCGGCGGGCTGACGACCGGAGGCTTCAACTTCGACGCCAAGGTGCGGCGTCAGTCGATCGACGCGGAGGATCTGTTCATCGCCCATATCGGCGGCATGGACACGCTGGCTCGCGGCCTGCTGATGGCGGAGCGGATGATCGCGGATGGCAAGCTGGCCTCCCACGTGGCCGACCGCTATGCCGGCTGGGACCAGGGGCTGGGCGCCGATATCCTGGGCGGCCGGGTCGGGTTGGGCGAGCTCGCCAAGCTGGCCCGCGATCGGAAGCTGAAGCCGGAACCCCGCTCCGGCCGGCAGGAGTATCTGGAGAACCTGGTTAACAGGTATTAGGGTGGCGTCCACGCCTACGGTAAACGAGGAGCCGAAACCATGAACCTGCGGGATATCTCCACCGCCCTGAACCTGGATCCGGAGCTGCTTCGGGGCGGCACCCGCATCGTCCGCAGCCCGATCGACGGCACGGAGATCGGCCGGCTGAAGGACGACACGCCAGAGACGGCGGACGCCAAGATCGCCGCGGCGGCGGAAGCCTTCAAGACCTGGCGGCTGGTGCCTGCTCCCCGCCGAGGCGAGCTGATCCGCCTGCTGGGCGAGGAGCTGCGCGCCCACAAGGAGGCGCTGGGGAGCCTCGTGACCCTGGAGTGCGGCAAGTCGATCCAGGAAGGCTATGGCGAAGTGCAGGAGATGATCGACATCTGCGACTTCGCGGTCGGCCTGTCCCGCCAGCTCTACGGCCTGACCATCGCGTCGGAGCGTCCAGGCCACCGCATGAGCGAGACTTGGCACCCGCTGGGCGCGGTCGGCGTGATCTCGGCCTTCAACTTTCCGGTCGCGGTCTGGTCGTGGAACTTCGCCCTGGCGATCGTCTGCGGCGATCCCGTGGTCTGGAAACCGTCGGAGAAGACCCCGGTCACGGCGCTCGCCTGCCAAGCCCTGTTCGAGCGCGCGGCGGCCCGGTTCGGCGACGCCCCCGCCCGGCTGTCCTCCGTGCTGGTGGGCGGCCGGGAGATCGGCGAGCGTCTGGTGGACGACCCCCGCATCGCGCTGGTCAGCGCCACCGGCAGCACGCGGATGGGCCGCGAGGTCGGACCCCGTCTCGCCCAGCGCTTCGCCCGCTCGATCCTGGAACTCGGCGGCAACAACGCCATGATCGTGACGCCGTCGGCCGACCTGGAACTGGCGGTGCGCGCCATCCTGTTCGCCGCCGTCGGCACGGCGGGGCAGCGCTGCACCAGCTTGCGCCGGCTGATCGTCCATTCCGACGTCTACGACACGCTGGTCCCGCGGCTCCGGCAGGCCTATGCCGGCATCCCCATCGGCAATCCGCTGGACACGTCGAAGCTGGTCGGGCCGCTGATCGACCGCGACTCGTTCGACGGCATGGCCCGCGCGCTGGAGAGCGCCGCTGCCGAAGGCGGCAACGTGACCGGCGGCCGGCGCGTGCTGGCCGACGAGTATCCGGACGCCTTCTATGTCGAGCCAGCGCTGGTCGAGATGCCGGGGCAGACCGACACGGTGCGGCACGAGACTTTCGCCCCGATCCTCTACATCCTGCGCTATGACGGCCTGGACGAGGCGATCGCGTTGCAGAACGACGTGCCGCAGGGGCTGTCGTCCTGCATCTTCACGACCGACCTGCGCGAGGCCGAGCGGTTCCTGTCCGCCGCCGGCAGCGACTGTGGCATCGCCAACGTCAATATCGGCCCGAGCGGTGCCGAGATCGGCGGCGCCTTCGGCGGGGAGAAGGAAACCGGGGGCGGGCGCGAGTCGGGTTCGGACGCCTGGAAAGCCTATATGCGCCGGCAGACCGCGACAGTGAACTATTCCGACGCGTTGCCGCTGGCGCAGGGCATCGTGTTCGGGTGACGGGCTGGCCGGGGACCCGCTTACCGGCCGGTCAGGTCGGCGAGCGGCGGTCCCCGGCGGGAGCGGGTGAGTTCGACCAGCCCCAGCTTCGACATGCCGTAGACGTTGACGCCGGCGGGGTCGTCGGCGGTGGCTCGGGTAAGGCCGTCGAGGACCCGTTCCGCATCGGCCCGCGACGCCATGTTGATGAAATCCACGATCACGATGCCGCCGACATTGCGCAGCCGGAGTTGCCGGGCGATCTCCGTGACGGCGTCGAGGTTGGTGGCGAGGGCGTTGGGGCGCTCGCCGCCATTGACGTCGATCACGGTCAGCGCCTCGGTCCGGTCGATCACCAGGCTGCCGCCGCCGGGCAGCGGGACCTCCCGTTCGGTCAGGCGGAGGAACTCGCCTTCCAGGTCGTAGCGGTCGAACAGGGCGCCGGATTCGATACGGATCAGCGGCGCCAGGTCGGGCGCGCAGGCGGCCAATTCGTCGCGCAGGGACGGGTCTGCGACGGTTATCCCCGCGATCGGCCGCCCGCCGTTCTCGATCACCGCACGCACCGTTGCCGTTGGGCCGGGCCGGAGCGTGACCGGGGGCGTGGCCGTCGTCTGGCGTTCGATGCCGCGCCATGCCACGGCTAGGCTTTCGGCCTCGGCGGCCAGGGTGCCAGGTTCCACGCCGAGGGCACTGCCTCGGACGATCCAGCCGCCGCCCAGGCCGCCGGTGATCTCGGAAATCATCTGGGAAAGCCGGCCCCGCGCATCGCCCTGCGCCAGGCGGCGGGAGATCGAGATGCCCGGCTTGAACGGAGTCATCACCAGGAAGCGGCCGGGTAGGGTCACGTCCATGGTCAGCGAGGGACCCTTGCCGCCGCCGGGTTCCGCCTTGACCTGGACCAGCACCGGCTGGCCGGCCCGCAGGGCGGTACCGGCGCGTGCCGCCTTGCGGCTGGCGGGAGCCGCGGTGCGCAGGTCGGCGTTGTTCAGCAGGCCGGCAGCGCCGCCGATGTCCACGAAGGCGCCGTTCAGGGCGGTGACGATCCGGTCGACCCGACCCAGCACCACCTCGCCCAGCCGGCTCTGCCTGTCGGTGGTGTCGATATGGAGATCGGTCAGCCGCCCGTCCTCGACCACCGCGGCGCGCAGGAGCGGCCCGGAACGGTCGATCAGGATCTCGATGCCCCTGGACGGGTCGGTCACGTGTGAACGAGAGACGGGGAGGCGGGTACGAAGCCCGCGCCGCGCAGCATGTTGGCAACCTCGAACAGAGGCAGTCCCACGACATTGCTGTAGGAACCGCCGATCCAGCGGACCAGCGCCGCGGCGCGTCCCTGGATGGCGTAGCCACCGGCCTTGCCATGCCACTCGTTCGAAGCGATGTAGTCTTCCGTCTCCTCAAGGCTCAGCACCTTGAAGGTGACGGCGGTCTGGACGACCCTGTCGATGCTTCGCCCGTCGGGCAGTACCAGCGTGACGCCACCGTAAACCCGGTGCCGTCGGCCGGAAAGCAGCTTCAGGCAGGCTCGGGCCTGCTGCTCGTTCTCGGCCTTGGGGAGGATGCGGCGACCGCAGGCCACCACAGTATCCGCCGCGAGCACGAAAGCGCCTGCATGGCGCGACGCCACCGCGGCAGCCTTCTCGGCAGCGAGCCTTGCGGCATGCTGGGCGGGAAGCTCGTCGCGGATCGGGGTTTCGTCGATGTCTGCCGGGTCGATGCTGGCCGGGTCGATTCCGATCTGGCGCAGCAGGTCTAGACGCCGGGGCGAGGCAGAGGCGAGCACCAGCGTGTCGGATGCCGGCGGAACTGTCATGACGTGATGGTCACGGTCTGTCCAACGCGGCAGATTACTTGAAGCGGAATGTGATGCGGCCCTTGCTGAGGTCGTACGGGGTCATCTCCACATTCACCCTGTCGCCCGCGAGCACGCGAATGCGGTTCTTGCGCATCTTGCCCGAGGTGTGCGCCAGCACTTCGTGGTCGTTGTCCAGCTTGACCCGGAACATGGCGTTCGGGAGCAGTTCCATGACGGTGCCGGAGAATTCGATCAGATCTTCTTTTGCCATAAGTCCTTTAGTCCGTTCAGGAGATTCCGCGGAGATAAGTGATCGCCGGAACCACGCGGGTCAAGCGGTTTCCCGGCGCGGGCGCACAATAGGCCGATGCGCGGGAAAACGATACTGCCCATTCGACAAAAACCCGCCACAAAGTGCTTCCCCGCCAAAGGCCCCCCGGAAGGAGGATCCCCGTAAAGATGACAGCGCCAGCGCCGTCTCCGCCCCTATGCGGAGAAAGCGCTGGCGCCGCGGGACACCCGTGCCGGGGTGAGAGACCGGCCTTACTGCCGCTCGACCATCAGCTTCTTGATTTCCGCAATCGCCTTGGCGGGGTTGAGACCCTTGGGGCAGGTGCGGGTGCAATTCATGATGGTGTGGCAGCGGTACAGGCGGAACGGATCTTCGAGCTGGTCGAGCCGCTCGCCCGTCATCTCGTCCCGGCTGTCAGCGATCCAGCGATAGGCCTGGAGCAGGACGGCCGGGCCGAGATAACGGTCGCCGTTCCACCAGTAGCTGGGGCAGCTCGTGGTGCAGCAGAAGCACAGGATGCATTCGTAGAGGCCGTTCAGCTTCTCGCGCTCTTCCGGGCTCTGCAGCCGCTCACGGTCCGGCGGGGTGGCCGACTGGGTCTGGAGCCATGGCTTGATCGAGGTGTACTGGGCATACACCTGGCTCAGGTCGGGGACCAGATCCTTGACCACCTTCATGTGCGGCAGCGGGTAGATCGCGACGTCGCCCTTCACTTCCTCGATCGGCTTCAGGCACGCGAGCGTGTTGACGCCGTCGATGTTCATGGAGCACGAGCCGCAGATGCCCTCGCGGCAGGACCGCCGGAAGGCGACCGTTCCGTCGATGTCGTTCTTGATGTGGATCAGGGCGTCCAGCACCATCGGGCCGCACTTGTCGAGATCGATCTCGAACTCGTCCAGATGAGGATTCTGGCCGTCCTCGGGGTTCCACCGGTAGATCTTGAAGTTCTTGGCGCGCTTGGCGCCCTTAGCGTTCGAGACCCTCTTGCCCGGTGTGATCCGCGAATTGCGGGGTAGCGCGAACTCAACCATCGTATCAAATCCTCGAATACCTTGCCCGCCGCCAGCCGCGGCCCGGAGCCGGAACGGCCGATGCCGCCCCGGCCTTGTTGTGGCCTGTCAGGTCAATACACGCGCGCTTTCGGCGGGAACACCTGGACTTCGTTGGTCAGCGTGTAGAGATGGACCGGACGGAACTCGAAAGTCGTCTTGCCGCTCTCGTCGATACTGACGACCGTGTGCTTCATCCAGTTTTCGTCGTCGCGATCCGGGTAGTCTTCCCGGGCGTGGGCCCCACGGCTTTCCGTGCGGTTCGCGGCCGAGTTCATGGTCACGACCGCTTGGTACATAAGATTGTCAAGCTCCAGGGCTTCGACAAGGTCCGAGTTCCACACCATCGTACGGTCGGTGATGCTGACGTGCGGACGCTTCGCCCAGGCCGCCTGCATCAACTGAACGCCTTCCTCCAGCACCTCGCCGGTGCGGAAGACGGCGCAGTTGTTCTGCATGTTGCGCTGCATCTCGGCGCGCAGGTCGGCCGTCCGGACCTCGCCCTTGGCATTGCGCAGACGGTCGAAACGCTCCAGTGCCAGGTCGGCGCCATCCTTCGGGATCGCCCGGTGGGACGAGCCCTTCTCGATGATCTCCGACGCGCGTATGGCGGCGGCCCGGCCGAACACGACCAGGTCGAGCAGCGAATTGGAACCGAGACGGTTGGCGCCGTGAACCGACACGCAGGCGGCTTCGCCGATCGCCATCAGGCCGGGGACGACCTGGTCGGGGTTCTCCGGCGTCGGCCGGACCACTTCGCAGCGGTAGTTGGTCGGGATGCCGCCCATGTTGTAGTGGACGGTCGGCAGCACCGGGATCGGCTCCTTGGCCACGTCGACGTCGGCGAAGATCTTAGCGGTCTCGGCGATGCCGGGCAGGCGCTCGTGGATCACCGCTGGGTCCAGGTGCTCCAGGTGCAGGTGGATATGGTCCTTGTTGGCGCCGACGCCGCGGCCCTCGCGGATCTCGATCGTCATCGAGCGGCTGACCACGTCGCGGGACGCCAGGTCCTTTGCCGACGGGGCATAGCGCTCCATGAAGCGCTCGCCCGACGAGTTGGTCAGGTAGCCGCCCTCGCCGCGCACGCCCTCGGTGATCAGGCAGCCCGCGCCGTAGATGCCGGTCGGGTGGAACTGCACGAACTCCATGTCCTGGAGCGGGAGCCCGGCCCGCAGGATCATGGCGTTGCCGTCGCCGGTGGACGTATGGGCCGAGGTGCAGGAGAAGTAGGCCCGGCCGTAGCCGCCGGTCGCCAGCACCACCATGTGAGCGCGGAAACGGTGGATCGTGCCGTCGTCCAGGTTCCAGGCCATGACGCCGCGGCAGATACCGTCCTCGTCCATGATCAGGTCGAGCGCGAAATACTCGATGAAGAACTCGGCCTCGTGCTTCAGCGACTGCTGGTACAAGGTGTGCAGGATCGCGTGGCCGGTCCGGTCGGCGGCGGCGCAGGTGCGGTAGGCGCGGCCCTCGCCGAACTTGGTGGTCATGCCGCCGAAGGCGCGCTGGTAGATCTTGCCTTCGGCCGTGCGCGAGAACGGCACGCCGTAGTGTTCCAGCTCGATGATCGCGGGGATCGCCTCGCGGCACATGTACTCGATCGCGTCCTGGTCGCCCAGCCAGTCCGACCCCTTGACGGTGTCGTACATGTGCCAGCGCCAGTCGTCCTCACCCATGTTGCCCAGCGCCGCGCTGATGCCGCCCTGCGCCGCGACCGTATGGCTGCGCGTCGGGAACACCTTGGTGATGCAGGCGGTCTTCAGGCCCTTTTCAGCCATGCCGAAGGTGGCCCGCAGGCCGGCCCCGCCGGCTCCCACGACGACGACGTCGTAGGTGTGGTCGATAATCTGATAGGCGCTCGCCATCGCTGCCTCAGCCTCCGAATGCAATCTTGAGAACGGCGAAGATGCCGGCCACCGCCAGGACGAAGCACAGGAACTTCGCCGCAATGATCGCTACGACCTTCACCCACTCGTTATGAACATAGTCTTCCAGGACGACCTGGATACCGGAGGCTGTGTGGTGAAACGTCACACCGACGAACAGGATCATCATGATCGCCGAGAAGGGCGACCGCAGCCACTGGACGGCGGCGGCATGGCCGTCGCCGATGATGCTAAGGACCCCGAACACGAACCACAGGGTCAGCGGGATCAGGGCGATGGATGTCAGCCTGGACAACATCCAGTGGTGCGAGCCGGCCTTCGCCGAACCGAGGCCGCGGACGCGGCCGAGCTGGGTGCGCAGTCCGGGATTGGAGCTTGTGTTAGCCATCTGTCTTCCTCACCAGGCGATCAGGGCGGCGATCCAGGTCAGGATCGTGAGGCCGGCGGCGGCCCCGATCACGATCCAGCCGCCGATATACACCTGGGGAAGCTCCAGGCCGTAGCCCGTGTCCCAGACCAGGTGCCGGATGCCGGCGCAGAAATGGAACCACATAGCGAAGGTCCAGGCGAACAGCAGCAGCAGCCCGAAGAACGATCCCATGAACCCGGCTGCGCGCGCGTAGCTTTCCGGTCCCGCGGCGGCGGCGAGCAGCCACCAGACCATCAGTATCGTGCCCACCGTGAGCCCGATGCCGGTCACACGGTGCGAAATGGAAAGGACGGACGTGATCTGTGGTCGGTAAATTTGCAGATGGGGTGATAGCGGCCGACTGCCGTTCGACATATCTGACATCCTCGCTTGGGCTGCCGCAACTCGACGCGCGCGGCTGTGCGAAAACCCGGATTTTTATTTTGCGTGCTTGATTTACGCCGCCGGTCCCACCGAGTCAACGGCACCCGGCCGCATCGACCGCACTGCGGCACCGCGGTGCAGCATGATCCGTGCTTCCAATGGTTGCCCAGCCGGACGTCGTAGGGACGGAGGTCAAACGGCCGGTATGTGCGCGGTCGCGGCCGTAAAGTATCCGATTGCGGCGGACACAGTCCAGTGCAGCCGCCGGTCCGCTAACGGGTGTCAGTTTCTTTCCACGATGCGGGAAGAAATCGACGTTCTTGCGGCGTGATCGCCGGGATATGTCAGTTTCATTGAACTGGACTGACGCACCACTAACGATATCGCAAGTTATTATATCAGTGTGGCGGAATTATGGGCATCGTTGCCGTTGAAACCGGATCTGCCCGGAAGGAGCCGCGACCATTTGCGCCAGCGTCCATTTTTTTGCGATCGCAATGCGGAACATTCGGCTGCATCGCGTTAGGCCCGGCATCTGGCGCCGCGGGCCCGACGGGGCAGGGTGGCCCCGCAGCCGGGGACGGTGCGGGATTTGGTCACGAGCCGGCGCGGAACCGCTTGCCGTTGGTCAGGATATCGTTGTTGAAGCCTTCGGCGACGCGATCATCGCCGTCGGAGGCAAGACAGAGCGTGATGTTGATCGAGGCAAGGATTGCCTGGTCGATCTGGTCGGGATCCCGGACATAGCGTTTGATAGCCTGGAGCGCGCGGGTCACGGACTGTGCCATAACACTTAATCTCCGAAAGAATGCCGGCGTCCGCTGGTGTGTCCATTGGACCGTTACCGATATCCTGGCCTTGAACAGGCCGTTTGCCTGTGAAGCAGACCACGGCGGACCGTGAATAATCGCACGGCTTACCTGCGGTTCTGCTTCGGTGAATATCGGCTGGTTGCCGCTGACTTATAGCGTTAAAGAAATTAACTATAAGTGAACGGCGTGTGTGGCCGGCATACTACCACTTTCGCGTGGTTTGTCTTGCGGCGGAATGAAGCATGGAGCGACTCGAACGCGGCCTCAGTGCCCGCCCTCGACTTCGGCGCGCGGCTTGCGGACCAGCGGCATGAACAGGAACGCGGCGGCGAAGACGCACGCCATCAGCAGCAGGCAGTCGCTGAAGGTCAGGACCATGGCCTCCCGCTCGACCAAGCCGTGGACGATCTTCAGCGCGGCCTGGTCGGCGTCGCCAGGGATCACGCCGGACAGGCTGCCAGACAGGCCTTCCAGTAAGTCCTGGACGCCGGGCCGGGCGGTGGTTATGTTGTCGGACAACCGCGACATGTGGAGGGCGAAGCGGTCGATCAGCACCGTGTTGATCGCGGCCAGGCCGATGGCTCCGCCCAGGTTCCTCATCAGGTTGTAGAGGCCGCTGGCGTTCTTGAGCTGGTCGGGCGGCAGGGTGCCGAGCGCCAGCGTGTTGATCGGGATGAAGCACAGCATCAGGGAGAAGCCGCGGATCGCCTGCGGCACGAACAGCTCCCAGAAATCCGACTCGGCGGTGAGGATCGAGTTGAGATACACGCCGAAGCCGAACATCGCGAGGCCCAGCGCGAGCATCAGGCGCAGGTCCATCTTCCGGGACAGGATGCCCGCGACCGGCGCCGACACGAACTGGAACATGCCGGTCACGAACATCACCATGCCGATCTGAAGGCTGTTGAGGCCGCGGATGCGGTCGAGGAACAGCGGCATGATGTAGACGGCGCCGTAGAGCCCGACGCCGATGACGAAGCTGAACAGGCAGCCGATCGCGAAATTGCGGTCCCTGAAGGCGCGCAGGCCGACGATCGGGTTGTGATAGGTCAGGACGCGGCGGAAGAACAGCACGGCGCTGACGGCGCACACGGCCGCCGCCGTCGCGATGGCGTGATCCTCGAACCAGTCGTTGCGCGGCCCTTCCTCCACGACGAACTCCAGCGTGCCCAGGAAAAGCGCCATGAACAGCAGGCCCGGGAGGTCGAAACCCTTGAGCACGCCCAAGTCCGGCTTGTCGACGTCGACGAAGCTCCAGACCAGGGCGGACACGGCCAAGCCGGGGCCGACATTGATCAGGAACAGCCAGTGCCACGACAGGCTTTGCGTCAGATAACCGCCCAGGGTCGGCCCCAGGGTCGGCGCCATGGTCGCGACCAGGCCGATCATGACCGACACGCCGGCGCGCCGGTCCGCCGGGAACAGGGAAAAGCTGGTGGCGAACACGGTCGGGATCATGGCGCCGCCCAGGAAGCCCTGCAAAGCGCGGAAGGCGATCAGCGACTCGATGTTCCAGGCGAAGGCGCAGGCAATGCTCATGGTGGTGAAGCCGATCGCCGAGACGACGAACAGCCAGCGGGTCGACATGACGCGCGCCAGGATGCCGGACAGCGGGATCATGATGACCTCCGCGATCAGGTAGGAGGTCTGGACCCAGCTGATCTCGTCGGCGCTTGCCGAAACTCCGGCCTGGATTTCCGCCAGGCTGCTCGACACGATCTGGATGTCGAGGATCGCCATGAACATGCCTACGACCATGGCGAAGAAGCCGATCCAGTCCTTCGCCGTGACGCGCCGGGCCGCCGCGCCTCCAGCCGCCATCACTTGCGTCCCGGCTCGGCCGCTGCGGCGGTTCCGAAGATTCCGCCCGCCGCCAGCGGCCCGATCCCCTCGTCCCGGGTATCGACCGAAACCTCGACCGAAAGCCCCGGCCGGAGCAGGCCGGCCAGGGGGTTGTCGGACGGCACGGCGATGCGGACGGGAATGCGCTGGACGACCTTGGTGAAGTTGCCTGTCGCGTTCTCCGGCGGCAGCAGGCTGAACTGCGCGCCGCTGGCGGGCGCGAAGCTTTCAACCGCGCCGCGCAGCACCTGTCCGGGGAAGGCGTCGACCGACAGGTCGACCGACTGGCCGCGCCGCATGCCGACGAGTTGGGTTTCCTTGAAGTTCGCGACGACGTACACGTCGGGGAGGGGAACGACGGCGAGAAGTGCCGAGCCCGCCTTGACATACTGGCCCAGCTGGACGCCCTTGTTGCCGATCACGCCGCCGACGGGCGCGCGGATCACCGCATGGTCCAGGTTGTTCCGCGCCAGGTCGAGGTTGGCCTTGGCCTGCCGAAGCTTAGCCTCCGCCTCCTTGCGCGACGCTTGGAGGACGCCGAGCTGGTCATGCTCCGCCGCCAGGCCGGCAATCGCCTTGTTCAGCGCCGCCTCGGCCTTGCGGAGGTCGGCCTCCGCGGTGTCGTACCGCTGGCGGCTTACCGTATCGCCGCTGACCAGGCTTCTCACCCTGTCGTAATCCTGCCGGGCGCGATGCAGGTCGGCCTCGGCGCCCGCGACCGTCGCTTGGCTCTGCACGATCATCGAGTGCTCGAGGGTGATCCGGCTGTCGATGCTGCCGATGGCGGCCTGCGCAGCCTCCATCGCAGCGTCGGCCTGTGCTTCCTGCGCCCGGTACTCGGCGTCGTCGATCACCACGAGGACGTCGCCGGCCGCGACTTCCTGGTTCTCGATGACACGGATATCGGCGACGTATCCGGCGATCTTCGGGCTGACGACCGAGATGTCGCTGTGCACATAGGCATTGTCGGTCGATTCCAGGAAGCGCCCGACGGTCCACCAGTGCCAGCCGAAGTAGCCGCCGACCGTCAGCACCAGGACAGCCGCCACGACCGGGATCGACTTGCGCATCATCCATAACTCCCCAAAGAGCGCCGTCCCCCGGGATTGCGCGAACTGACTCGGCTCGGTCGAACTGAACGGTTCAGTTCGCTCCGCTCCTCCGCAAAGTGAGCAGGCCAATAAGTCTTGTCAATGTGAAACTGAACGGTTTAGTTTAGTATACGAACCTTGCTTTCCGGAGATGACGAGATGCCCAGGACGGCCGTTCAGGACCAGCACCCCGGAATCCGCCAGGGGCAGAAACCCGCCCAGATCATGGCGGCCGCGAAGACGCTGTTCACCAGCCAGGGATTCGGCGCGACCAGCATGGATGCCATCGCCCGCATGGCGAATGTTTCCAAGGCGACCCTCTATGCGCATTTCTCCGGAAAGGAGGAGCTTTTCGCCGCGATTGTCAGTCACGAGTGCCGAACCCAGCAGAGCCTGCTGTGGGCACCCGGTGTGGAGGAGAAAGAGGTCGAGGACGCGCTCCGCGAGATCGGCCGCAACTTCCTGGGACTGATCCTGTCGGCGCCGGCCGTCGCCATCCTCCGTGTCGTCGTGGCGGAGTCCGCCAGGTTCCCGGATCTCGGCCGGATCTTCTTCAATTCCGGTCCAAACCAGATGAGGCAGAGCCTCGGTTCCTATCTCGCCACGGCGGCGGCGCACGGCCGGATCGACACCGACGACCCCGGGCGCGCGGCCGAACACTTCATCGGAATGCTGCAGACCCCGGTCCACTTCAGCGTGCTGTTCGGCGTGAAGGATCATTTCTCTCGGGATGAACTCGACAGGGTCGTGACGGATGCCGTGGGGGCGTTTCTCCGTGCTTATCTGCCACGCGATCGGATGGAGAAGTCGTGACATAAGTGGTACATTCTTCGAGGGAACGCTGACTTCAAAGCGCTTCGTTCGTTATTGAGCAGTCATTCAGCCTACTACTCCTGTCAGCAACATCGGTTTCCCGGAAAATCCTGATGAATCAGGCGGACCTGAAAACATCAATTCTGCTGACGGTTGCTTGAGTATTTAGCTTAAATTGAGAGATGCGAAACCGTTCATGACTCAGGAACTCGCCGTCGCGGACCACTCCCGACCGGCAAAGGCCCGTATCGCGGTCGCCGTGATCTTCTTCGTCAACGGCGCCGCCCTGTCGAGCTGGATTCCCCATATCCCGACGGTGCAGCAGAAGCTTGGCTTGAGCACCGGCACGCTGGGGCTCGCGCTGCTGGGAATTGCAGGCGGATCGCTTGTATCCATGCCCATAGCCGGATGGCTTATCGCGCGGCATGGTAGCCGCGTCGTCACGCTGACAGCGGCATTCCTGTACTGCCTCGCGGCGCCGCCGTTGCTTCTGGCCTCGAGCCTGCCGACGCTGATCATGGCCTTGATCCTGTTCGGGGCGTTCAACGGCGCGATGGACGTCGCGATGAACGCTCACGGCGTGGCGGTCGAGCGCGCCATCGGACGGCCGGTGATGTCGTCGCTCCACGCGCTGTTCAGCATCGGCGGGCTGGTAGGGGCGGGGAGTGCGGTGGTCCTGCTGCCGTTCGGGATGACGCCGGCGGCCCATGTGACCGCGGCGGCGGCCGGGGGGTTTCTCCTGGTGCTCGGCTCCGCGCGTTTCCTGCTGCCCCCGGGAGTCGATATCAGCACCGGCGGCGGCCCCCGTTTCGTTCTGCCGCGCGGGCGGTTGCTGGTGCTGGGGGTCATGGGCTTCTTCATCCTGATGATGGAGGGCGCCATGTCGGACTGGACCGCGGTTTACCTGAAAATCGACCTGGGGACCGGCGCAGCGTTTGCGGGGGCCGGTTATGCCGTCTTCTCCGCAACCATGGCGATCGGGAGGCTGACCGGGGACCGCATGGTCGCCAGCTTCGGTCCTGTTGCGATGGTCCGGTGGGGATCGCTGCTGGCGGCGGCCGGCTTGGGCGGAGCATTGCTGCTGCACGATCCGGTGGCCGCGGTCGTGGGCTTCGGCCTTGTCGGGCTGGGCCTCGCCAATGTCGTCCCGATCCTGTTCAGCGCGGCCGGAAGGACCCCGGGCATGGCTCCGGGATCGGCGATCGCCGCCGTGACGACGGCTGGGTATTTCGGCTTCCTCGCAGGGCCACCGCTGGTCGGCTTCGTCGCCGAAGGGATTGGGCTGCCTAGCTCCCTTGGCATCCTTGCCGCTGCGGTCGGATTGGTGGCATTCCGGTCAGGGGTGCTGGCACCGCGAGCCGGGACGGCGCGATAGTAAGGAGTTTTTTAGCGTCGGGGAGATGATGCGGTGAAGAACGGGGCGGCAGGTTCACGGTAAGACGCCCTGCGGCGGACCGGCGCCTAGCGTTCGCCGGGCGACCGCAGGGCAGAAGAAAAGCCTGTGCTTTTCCTCAGTGGCGGGAGAGCCGCGCCAGTTCGTCCTTTACCCTGAGTTTATCAAACTTAAGTTTCTTGATGTCGATATCTTCCGAACCCGGCTGCTTCTGCAGGGCTTCTATCTGTCTGTCGAGCGAGGCATGGCGGTCGCGTAGAGCCTGAATGTGATTCTCGTTCACCATGTGACGTGCTCCATGTCTTTCAGACTATAACATGAGAAGCATACACACTCTCGAAGGGATTGCTAGCCTCTTCGTGTATGAAATTGAAAGAATCCCGGCGTTCTACGCAACAATGGGCCAGTTTAGATGCATACCAGAATAATTTTTCTTAAGATTGCAAACGAAAGTCGAGTTAACCAATGTTTCCCGGACTTTGAGGTCGAGCCGTAGGGAATGAGGGTTTCGGCAACGGCCACATGGCGGCACGCATGGCTTGACCACGCGGGTATTCCGCATGGGGCTCGAAGCATCGCCGATCCGATAAAGGAAAAATGGTGCCCAGGGACGGATTTGAACCGCCGACACGGGGATTTTCAGTCCCCTGCTCTACCAACTGAGCTACCTGGGCGCCGCCGTCATCCCGCATCGGCCGAAGTTGCCGTGCTGCGGTGGGGCAGGGACGTGCTTATAGAAAAGATCGCCGAGGCTGTCCAGGGGAGAAGTTGCCGGAAGTGCTTGTCAGCGTAATCCGGTTACACGACATTGGGGGAAGAATTCCCCTTGCGGAGGCTGGCTGCCGTGGTGGAGCGGCATCCGGATGAGTTTCGCGCCGGCCTCGTCGAGATCGAGGATCGATTGGCAAGACTGGTGGACCGCATTGATCGTTTGCGTCCGGTTTATGAGACGCCCGCCGTCAACGACGTGAATCCAACTCGATCCGGGCTCAGATATATGACGAGCGCGGCGATTGACAGCGTATTCGAATTTCTGCGGGGCAGTCGGTAGGGAGGTGGTGCCCAGGGACGGATTTGAACCGCCGACACGGGGATTTTCAGTCCCCTGCTCTACCAACTGAGCTACCTGGGCATCCTGTCCGGCGTAGCCTGGAGCGTCGCCGTCGGGGCGTGCTTGTAGGAAATATTACGGGACCTGTCCAGCACCGGATTTCATTTTCGCGCAGATTTCGTGAACCGGCCGCCTGGCCTTCCGGCTGCCATGAAGGGAGTAGCCGTCCGCGTCCCGCATTCCCGGTTCGCGCCGTCGATGACGCGGCGCAACATGGTATCCTGTGAGATCATGTCGCAAGGTGCCGAAAGCCCATGACGGTATGATGACAGCAGCAAGCATCCAGCCCGAAGGGGGTGACGTCATGAAGATCGTCGCGCGCGAACAAAACAGTTTCCGGATCACCTGCCCGAACGGCCATGACTTCACCGCTCCGCGCCACAGCATCTCGGTGGAGTGCCCGGCCTGCGGCGCTACCGGAAGCACCCGGGAACTGGTGGACAGGATGATCAAGACCGCGGAGCGGCAGCAGGCGACAGCCGCCTAAGGGTTTGAGGCTCCTGGGTCAGCCGCACCACGGCCCGCGTGGGCGCGATACGGCTGACGCAGTCGTCGGATCAGGCGGCGGATCAGGCGGCGGCGGTGCCGCCAACGGTCAGGCCGTCGATCCGCAGGGTCGGCTGGCCGACGCCGACCGGCACGCCCTGGCCTTCCTTGCCGCAAGTGCCGATACCCGGGTCGAGCGCCATGTCGTTGCCGATCATGCTGACCTTGGTCAGCGCGTCGGCACCGTTGCCGATCAGGGTGGCGCCCTTCACGGCGGGACCGATCCTGCCGTCCTCGATCAGGTACGCTTCCGAGGCGGAGAAGACGAACTTGCCCGAGGTGATATCCACCTGCCCACCGCCGAAGTTAACGGCGTAGAGGCCCTTCTTGACCGAGCGGATGATTTCCTCCGGCGTCTTGTCGCCGGAGCGCATCACCGTGTTGGTCATCCGCGGCATCGGGTGATGGCCGAAGCTCTGGCGGCGGCCGTTCCCAGTCGGCTTGGCGCCCATCAGGCGGGCGTTCATGCGGTCCTGCATGAATCCTACCAGGATGCCGTCCTCGATCAGGGTGGTGGACTGGCTCGGCGTGCCCTCGTCGTCGACCGTCAGCGAGCCGCGCCGGCCCTCGATGGTCCCGTCATCGACCACCGTCACCCCCGGAGCGGCGATCCGCTGACCGAGAAGCCCGGCGAAGGCGGACGTCTTCTTGCGGTTGAAGTCGCCTTCAAGCCCGTGGCCGATCGCCTCGTGCAGCAGGATGCCGGGCCAGCCGTTGCCCAGCACGACCGTCATCTCGCCGGCCGGCGCCGCGACCGAACCCAGGTTGACCAGGGCCTGTCGGAGCGCTTCGTCCACCTGCCCCCGCCAGGCGGTAGGGTCCAGGTAGGCGTCGTAGCTGGTCCGGCCGCCGACGCCGTGGCCGCCGCTCTCCATGCGGTCGCCATCGGCGACCACGACCGAGATGTTCAGGCGGACCAGCGGGCGGACGTCGGAGACGCGCAGCCCGTCGGCGCGGATGATCTGGACCGCCTGCCACTCGCCGCCGATCGACGCGGAAACCTGCCGGACCCTCGGGTCACGGCCCCGTGCATAGGCGTCGATGTCCGACAGCAGCTTGACCTTGGTCTCGAAATCGACCAGGGCGAGCGGGTTGATCGCCTCGTAGAGCGCGCGGTTGGTGCCGGTCGGCGGCTCGGCCATGGTGCCGCTGTGGCCGGCATGGACCGCCTTGACGGTCTCCGCCGCGCGGCGGATGGCTTCTTCCGACAGGGTGGAGGCGTGGGCATAGCCGGTCGACTCGCCGGAGATCGCGCGGAGACCGAAGCCCTGGCTGGTGTCGAAGCTGGCGCTCTTCAGCTTGCCGTCGTCCCAGGCCAGGCTTTCGGACTGGCTGTATTCCAGGAAGAGTTCGCCGTCGTCGGCACCCGCCAATGCTTCCGACACGATCGATTCGGTGCGTGACCGGTCGAGCCCGGCGCGGTTGAAGAAGATGTCGTCGGTTACGGCGAGCGTGCTCATACAAGACTCCGGAAGGGGGGATGCCGTGGCAACTGGCCCATCATAAGGGTAGAATACTTATGTGGGCCAGCCCCGGCGGATGTGAAGGGCCGACCGAGGCCCGGCCCTCGCCCCCCGTCCTTCACGCCACGGCCGTCAGCCGGCGGGCTGCGGCTCCATCTTCCGCTCAAGCGCCTGGGCGATCAGGTCGCGGGTATTGCCGATGCCGTACAGCTCGATGAAGCTGCCCATGCGCGGTCCCATGGTCTGGCCCAACAGCACCTCGTAGAGCGCCTGGAACCAGCTCTTCAGGTCGGCGAAGCCGTGCCGCTTGCCGATCTCGTAGACCTGGAACTGGATCTCCTCCGCCTTGGCGCCGTCGGGCAGCCGGCCCAGCTCGTCCAGCAGCTCCCGCATCGCCGCGCGCTCCTGTTCGGTCGGCGCGCGGTATCGCTTCGTCGGCTTGACGAAGTCCTGGTAATAGTTCACCGCGTACTGCACCAGCCGGTCCAGGAACGGTGCGCTTTCGGGATTGGCATCGGGCGCGTAGCGGGTGATGAAGCCCCACATCACGTCCTTGCTCTCCGCGTTGGCGACGCCGGCCAGGTTCAGCAGGATGTTGAAGCTCAGGTCGCTTCGCGCCTCCGGCGGGTGGCCGCCATGGATGTGCCAGGCCGGGTTCTCCAGCTTGCGGGCCGGCTCCTCCGACGGGAACTTGGAGACGAAGGCCAGGTACTCGTCCACCGCCCGGGGGATCACGTCGAAGTAGAGACGCTTCGCGACGCGCGGCTTCTGGAACATGTAGAGCGACAGGCTCTCCGGCGGAGCGTAGCGCAGCCATTCCTCGACCGACAAGCCGTTGCCCTTGGACTTCGAGATCTTCTGGCCCCTGTCGTCCAGGAACAGCTCGTAATTGAAGCCCTCCGGCGGCTGGGTGCCCAGGATGCGGCAAATCTTCCCGGCCAGTTCGACCGATGGAATCAGGTCCTTGCCCGACATCTCGTAGTCGACGCCAAGCGCGTGCCAGCGCATGCCCCAGTCCGGCTTCCATTGCAGCTTGCAATGGCCGCCGGTGACGGGAGCCTCCTTCTTCCGGCCGTCCTCGTCCTCGAACACGATGGTGCCGGCATCCACGTCGTGTTCCAGGATCGGTACCTGGAGCACGCGGCCCGTGGTCGGGGAGACCGGCAGGAACGGGCTGTAGGTCGCCGCCCGCTCCTCGCGCAGCGACGGCAGCATCACCTTCATGACGGCGTCGTAGTTCCGTAGAACGGTCAGCAGCGCCTCGTCGAACCGGCCCGAACCGTACCAGTCGGTCGCGGACTGGAATTCGTACTCGAACCCGAAGCTGTCGAGGAAGCCCCGCAGCATCGCGTTGTTGTGGTGGCCGAAGCTTTCGAACTTGCCGAACGGGTCGGGCACCTTGGTCAGCGGCCTGCCCAGGTATTCGCGCACCATCTCCTGGTTCGGGATGTTGTCCGGGACCTTGCGCAGCCCGTCCATGTCGTCGGAGAAGGCGAACAGGCGGGTCGGCACGTCCGGCGCCATGAGCTGGAAAGCGCGGCGCACCATGGTCGTGCGCGCGACCTCGCCGAAGGTGCCGATATGCGGCAGTCCCGATGGCCCGTATCCGGTCTCGAACAGGACATAGCCTTTGGCCGGCGCTTTGCCCTTGTAGC
This sequence comes from Skermanella pratensis, assembly GCF_008843145.1. GTDB lineage: Bacteria > Pseudomonadota > Alphaproteobacteria > Azospirillales > Azospirillaceae > Skermanella > Skermanella pratensis. The sequence continues at coordinate 2,284,587 of NZ_CP030265.1, forward strand.
GCGCGATCAGCTTGCGCGCTTCTTCGAAGGGCCACGCCTTGGCCTGCAATGCCAATTCCTGTTCGCCAGACATCGTACTTCACCGCTCGGGATATAGATTGGAAGCGGCGACCCTAGGGAACTTGGGCGCGCCGGTCAATCGCGACGCGACGCCGGCAATCGGGGCCGGGGGAGTTGTCGTGCATCGGGGGGCTGGCTACCATGGCATCCCTCCGGCAACTCCGATGGCCTTCATGATGCAGGACGTGATCGACGCCTTCGCCGCCGCGGCCGGCCTGATCCTGGGATTCGACGACCAATTGGCCCGGATCGTGCTGCTGTCGCTGCGCGTCACCCTGACGGCTGTCGGGATCGCCATGGTGATCGGCCTTCCGCTCGGCGCGATGCTGGGGATCGCGCGGTTTCCGGGCCGGGGACTCGCCATCGTCCTGTGCAACGCCCTGATGGGGCTGCCGCCGGTCGTGGCCGGGCTCTTGGTCTACCTGATGCTGTCGCGTTCCGGCCCGCTCGGCGGGCTGGGTCTGCTGTTCACCCCCGCAGCCATGGTCATCGCCCAGACGGTCCTGGTCACTCCCATCGTCATCTCGATCACCCGGCAGGTGGTCGAGGACATGTGGAGCGAGTACGAGGAGCAGCTTCGTTCCCTTGGATCGACGCGCCGGCGCGCGATCCCGACGCTGCTGTGGGACGCGCGCTTCAGCCTGGTCACCGGCGTGCTCGCCGGTTTCGGCCGGGCCAGCGCCGAGGTGGGGGCGGTGCTGATCGTCGGCGGCAACATCGCCGGCGTTACCCGGACCATGACCACCGCGATCACGCTGGAAACCGGCCGCGGCGACCTGCCCCTGGCGCTCGGGCTCGGCATCCTGCTGCTGGCGCTGACCCTGGCGATCAACGCCGCGGCCTATGCCGTCGGACAGGTGGCGCGGCGGTCCGCCGGCTGAGCGGACGGCGTCAGTCGTCGTACCGGCGCCATTTCTTCTTCTTGCCATGGCGATGGTGGTGATGGACCTCCCGCCCGCCGTCCGGCGTGGTCAGTGCGCCCAGCAGGGCGCCGCCGGCACCGCCGACCAGGGCGCCGCCGAGGGGATCGTAGCCGAACAGGTAGCCTCCCGCGGCACCGGCACCCGCCCCCAGCGCGCCGCCCGTGGCGGCGCGGCGCTCGGCATGGTTCAGCGTGCAGGCCGACACCAGGATGCAGCCGGCCAGCAGGGAAACGGTACCCAACTTCATCGTCATGGAAGAGCCTCATGGATCAACTGGAGGCAGCCTGCCGCAATGCCGGCGCATGCCCTGTGACCAGCATCACCTTGCGCGAAATAAAGCGGTAGTGCCGCTTCCGGGCCGGGGTGCGACCGGAGGGATTACGCCTCGGCCAGCAGCAGGTCGGCGCTGAGTCCGCCGCCGGGCCGGTTGCGAAGCGTGACGTCGCCGCCGTGGGCTCGGGCGATCGTGCGGGCGACGGAAAGGCCGAGGCCGGTGCCGCCGGTATCGCGACTGCGCGACCGCTCCAGCCGGTAGAAGGGGGCGAAGACCTTCTCCTGCTCCTCCACCGGAATGCCCGGTCCGTCGTCGTCTATGCGTATCGCGACATGCCCGTCTTCCCGATGGTCCAGCAGCGCCACCCGGGCGCAGCCGCCGTATTTCAGGGCGTTGTCGATCAGGTTGCCGATCGCGCGGCGCAGCGCCACCGGGCGGCAGGCGATCGTCCTGTGCTCCGGACCTGAATAATCGATCGTGTAACCGGCATCCCCGAGGTCGTCGACAAGGCTTTGGAGCAGCGCCGCGAGGTCGATCGGAACGCGCGGCTCCTTGCGGGCGTCGTCGCGGGCGAAGGCGAGGGTGGAGGCGATCATCGTCTCCATCTCCTCCAGGTCGGCCAGCATCTTGCGCTGCTGCTCCGGGTCTTCGACGAACTCGGCGCGGAGCCTCAGGCGGGTCAGCGGCGTGCGCAGGTCATGGCTGATCGCGGCCAGCATCTGCGTGCGGTCCTCGACGAACCGGTGCAGCCGGGTCTGCATCTGGTTGAAGGCGCGGGTCGCCTGCCGCAGCTCGCGCGGCCCGGCCTCCGGGAGCAGCGGGGCCTCGCCGTCGACGCCCAGCCGCTGGGCCGCCTCCGCGAACCGCTTCAGCGGCGCGCTCAGCCGGCGTCCAACCCACAGGGACAGCCCGAAGATGACCAGCCCGACAAGCCCCATCCACAAGCCGAAGCGGATCAGCCGGAAAGGGCCGTCCCGGTCGGGGTCGGACCGGAACACCAGCCAGGTGCCGTCCGACAGGGGCAGCGCCATCTGCATGACGTTGCCGAACAAGCGCGCCTCGATCGGCGCCAGGGGACCCGGGCTGGGCGGGCCGTTCCGCACCTCGATCAGGATCTCCCGCGTCGGGTCCTCCAAGGCGTTGCGCAGCCTCCGGCGGAAACCGTCCAGGGGAAACCCGACCTGGTTCCGGCCGATCTCCGGCGCCCTGGGGCGCCATTCCACCTCCAGACCGGGCGCATCGACCGCGCGCACCACCCGCGGCCGGAACTGGGGCTGGGTCTCGTCGGCGAGGCGGACGATGGCCGCCACCCGCTCGACCATCTCCCGGGGGCTGTGCCGCGGATGGCCTTCGCCGCGGTCGGTCACGTATACCAGCGCGCTGATCGCCTGGGTCAGCGCCAGCGCCATCAGCACCGTCAAGCCAAGCCGGACCGCGATCCCCGCCGGAAGGAACCGCCGCTTGAACCGCTCCCACATGTCAGGCCTTCGTGACGGTCGGGGTGAAGATATAGCCGCCGCTGCGCACCGTCTTGATCAGGGTAGGCTCCTTCGGGTCCGGCTCGATCTTGCGGCGGAGGCGGCTGACCTGGACGTCGACGCTGCGGTCGAACGGCATGGCGGTGCGCCCGCGCGCGAGGTCGAGGAGCTGGTCGCGGTTCAGCACCCGCTGGGGATGTTCGGCGAAGGCTACCAGCAGATCGAACTCGCCGGCGCTGAGTTGGACCAGCACGTCGTCGGGCGACCACAGCTCCCGCTTGGCGACGTCGAGCCGCCACCCTTCGAAGGTCAGCCCGCGGATGGCCGCTTCCGCCGAAGCTCCGACCGGCAGTCCGGTGGAGCGTCGCAGCACCGCCTTGGCGCGGGCCAGCAGCTCGCGCGGGTTGAAGGGTTTCGCCAGATAGTCGTCGGCGCCCATCTCCAGCCCGACGATCCGGTCCGTCTCCTCGCCCATGGCGGTCAGCATGATGATGGGAACGGCGCCGGCCGGCCCGGGCTGGGCGCGCAGGCGGCGGCACAGCGCCAGCCCGTCCTCGCCGGGCATCATGAGGTCGAGGACGATCAGGTCGATACGGGAAGTCTCCAGCAGCTGCATCATCTCCGCCCCGTCGCGGGCACTTGACACGCGATAGCCGTGCTTGGTGAGGAACTGGGAGATCAGGGTGCGTATTTCCCGATCGTCGTCGACCACGAGAAGGTGGGGCTGCTTGTCCATGGCCGGCATCATCGTTCAGGGAATATCGGAGAGCTAAGGGAATTGTTGTAACGGATCGTTACAGCGGGGGCGCCGGTTACACAGCGTTACCAAATGCCCCTGCCGGAGACATCGAACGGCAAAGGTCGTCCCCCATCTTCAGGTCATCGAAGCGACGATTTGCTTCGCAGGACAGATGGAGACAGAAGATGAATCGTACCGTTTTGGCAACCGCCGTGCTCGGCACGATGCTCGCAGCCGCCGTCCCGGTCTTCGCCCAGGGCGGTCCCGGCGGTCCCGGCGGCGGTCCTGGCGGCCCCGGTGGTCCTGGTCCGCGCTTCGAAAGGATGTGCGAGAACCTGGACGCCCGCGTCGCCGGCATGCTGGCCTTCGCGGAGACCCGTCTGAGGATCACCGACGCCCAGCGTCCGGTTTGGGACAATTTCGCCCAGGCGGTCAAGAACAGCGAAAGCCCCATGAAGCAGCGCTGCGAGAACCCGGAGGCTTTCACCCGCCCCGCGACCCTGCCGGAGCGGGCCCAGCGCATGGAGGAGATGATGACGGCCCGGCTTGAGCAGGTCCGCCAGATCCGCCCGGCGCTCGACCAGCTCTATGCCGGCTTCTCGGACGAGCAGAAGAAGACCGCCGACGAGATGATGGAGCGCATGATGCGGCACGGGCCGGGCGGCTTCGGCGAGTTCGGTCACGGGCCGCGCCACGGCCGCGGGCATGGTCATGGCCATGGCGACGGCCCGCGCGGTGACCGCGGCCCGATGTAACCGGCGGGTGTGGAGGCCCGGCGCGCTGGGGAGCGCGCCGGGCCTCCTTCGTCGGCAGCGCGCTGTTTTCTCTTTGAGAGCCGCCGCGCCGCCGCTATGTAAGAACCGTGAACCAACTGACCAGACTCCTCATCGAAGCCGGGCCGCTTGCGGTCTTCTTCGTGACCAATTCCAAGGCCGGCATCATGGTCGGCACGGGCGCCTTCATGACGGCTACGGCCGTGGCCGTGCTGCTGTCCTGGCACCTGGAACGCAAGCTGCCGATCATGCCCCTGGTCGGTTGCTTCTTCGTGATCCTGTTCGGCGGATTGACCCTGTGGCTCGATGACGACCTGTTCATCAAGCTCAAGCCGACCGTGGTCAACCTGCTGTTCGCGACCGTTCTGTTCACCAGCCTGGCGCTCCGCCGGAACGTGATGAAGCCCCTGCTCGGGACGGTGCTGAACCTGAGCGAGGAGGGCTGGCGCATCCTGACGGTGCGCTGGGCCTGCTTCTTCGTGATTCTGGCCGTGCTCAACGAGGTGGTGTGGCGCACCATGACCACCGATGCCTGGGTCAATTTCAAGGTGTTCGGGATCCTGCCGCTCACCCTGGTGTTCAGCGGGCTTCAGATGCCGGTGATCATGAAGCATCAGATTCCCGACGAGGCCGATCCCAAGGAGCCCGCGCGCGCCGAATGACCGCGGAAAGCGTTCCCGACTACCTGCCGTTCGCCGAGGGGCCGTTCCGCATGGCGATGGGACTGATGGCCCTGAAGCCGGCGGACTGGATCGAGATAGACGGCAATTACGCCTCTGAGATAGCTCTGCGCGATCGCCTGCTGATCGAGCGGCGCGACGACGTCCTGGCCATGCGGCCGGAAGCGGCCGGAGCCTGCCGCGAGGTCCTGGACCAACTCGCCGGTTTCCTGCCCGAGCGGTTCCCCGACCGTTTCCAGCGGTCCGGCCCGGAACTGCTGAACCGGGTCACCGGGGACCGCTGGAGGATCGAGGGCGAATTGCCCGACCCGCTGGAGATCGCCGGGCGTCTGGTCCAGGAAGACTTCTGCATTCTCCAGGAAGTGGATGGGGAGCTTCGCCTGACCGCGGGCGTCCTGTGCTTTCCCAACCGCTGGAGGCTCGCCGACAAGCTTGGCCTGCCCATGCTGGGCATCCATGCTCCGGTACCGGCTTATGCCGACCGCCTGGGCAAGCCGGTCGACCGTTTCCTCGGCCTGATGACGCCGGACCGGCCGGTCTGGCGGCTGAACTGGTCCCTGACGGACGATCCGGCGCTGTTCCAGCCGCTGGGGCACGGGCGGCGCGATGCCGATTTGAGCATCACGGCGGAGAATGCCGGGGCGCGTGTCTTCCTGCGCGTCGAGCGGCAGACGCTGCGGCGCCTGCCGCGCACCGGGGCCGTCCTCTTCACGATCCGGACCCATCAGCGCCCGGTCGAGGCCTTGGCCGGCCGGCCGCAGGATGCGGCTCGCCTGGCCTCGGCGGTCCGCGCCTTGCCCGACGACACGGCCCGCTACAAGAGCATCACGCCGTTCAGGTCAGCTCTGCTGGCCTGTCTGGATCGTATGACCGGTGAGTCCGCTAGTGGCTCGGCACAGTGGTTTTGATTGATCTATCGTAGGTCGGCCTCGGCCGAAGGCCGACGCCGACAGCGTGGCCGGAGCGTTGACGCAGGGTGTCGGCGTTCGCCCTGACGGGCTAAGGCCGACCTACGGCACTACGGCACTACGGCACTCCGCTCCGCCGAACGTCATCAAAAACACTGTGCAGGACCACTAATAATAGTCAGCACGATAGATCGTAAGTCGGTCCGACAATGCGTTGACCGATGGAAATAGACCCGTACGGTGGCTCATAATTGTAACGGTACTTTCCATAGTGCAGGAGCTATTGCTGCCCCTAAGATGGGATTCATTTGAGGTGATGAGATGACCGAGCCGACTTCGCTCGATCAATACCTGATCGAATTGATCAACCGGGCGCGATTGGATCCAACCGCGGAAGCCTCGCGCCTGGGTATCGACATCAACCAGGGGCTTCCGGGGGGACAGATCAGCACGGCGCCCAAGCAGCCGCTCGCCTTCGATCCGGACCTGACCGAAGCGGCGCGCGGCCATGCGGAGTGGATGCTGGATGCCGACGTGTTCTCGCACACGGGCGCGGAGGGCAGCAATCCGGGCATCCGGATGGCGGACGCCGGCTACGGGTTCACCGGTAACTGGCGCTGGGGCGAGAACATATCCTGGCGCGGCACCATCGGATCCGCCGAAGATCCCGCCGAATCGCTTGACCGCCAGCACGATGCGCTGTTCCTCAGCCCCGGCCATCGCGAGAATATCCTTCAGGACGATTTCCGCGAGATCGGTACCGCCACGGTCTCCGGTGACTTCCAGGGTTACGATACGCTGATGGTCGCCGAAAACTTCGGCAAGACCGGCGACGACGTGTTCCTGACCGGCGTCGCCTATGACGACCTGGACGGGAACGATTTCTACACGCCGGGGGAGGGAAGGGGCGGTATCAATGTCAGCGCGACCCCGATGGGATCGGCCGAACCGATCACCCTGACGGACCTGACCGGCATGGCCGGAGGTTACGAGATCGCGGCCCAGCCGGGAACCTACTCGGTCACGTTCTCCGGCGGCGGGCTGGCATCTCCCGTGGTGCAGACCGTGGAACTCGGCAGCGAGAACGTGAAGCTCGACCTGATCGATCCGGATGTCGCCGCGCCAGCCCCGGGCAGCGAGGTGGCCGGTGTGTCCGGTACCGACTCACTGGCTTCGCTGATCGACTATTTCGCGGCTGAAACCGAAGGGCTGGACTTCACCGCGCTGGTCGATCATGTCCGGACCGGCGAATCCTTGCCGGATGCCTGGATCAACACTCTGCAGGACGGAGTCGACATGCTGCGGACGATCGACGTGGATGCCATCGCGGACGAACTGTCGGGTTACATCGACCTTGCCGGCCTGCCCGACGTCCGGAACGCCGACGACGGCCAGTGGGTCTGACTCGAAGGGCCGGCCCGGTTATCCCGGGCCGGCCCCGACGGTCTTAGTAGCGGTAGTGGTCGGGCTTGTACGGGCCGGCGGCCGGAACGCCGATATAGGCCGACTGCTTCTCGGTCAGCTCGGTCAGCTTCGCGCCGATCTTGCCGAGGTGCAGGCGGGCGACCTTCTCGTCCAGGTGCTTGGGCAGCACATAGACGTTGCGCTCGTACTTGGCGTGGTTCTGCCAGAGCTCGATCTGGGCCAGCACCTGGTTGGTGAAGCTGGCGGACATCACGAAGCTGGGGTGGCCGGTGGCGCAGCCGAGATTGACCAGCCGGCCCTTGGCCAGCACGATCAGCCGCTTGCCGTCGGGGAACACCACCTCGTCCACCTGCGGCTTCACCTCTTCCCAGGCGTAATTGCGCAGGCTGTCGATCTGGATCTCGCTGTCGAAGTGACCGATGTTGCAGACGATCGCCCGGTCCTTCATCTGGCGCATGTGATCCTGGGTGATCACGTCCACATTGCCGGTCGCCGTCACGAAGATGTCGCCCACCGGGGCGGCGTCGTCCATGGTGGTGACCTGATAGCCTTCCATGGCGGCCTGGAGCGCGTTGATCGGGTCGATCTCGGTGACCAGGACGCGCGCGCCCTGGCTGCGCAGCGAGGCGGCCGAGCCCTTGCCCACGTCGCCATAGCCGGCGACCACGGCGACCTTGCCGGCCATCATCACGTCGGTGGCGCGCTTGATGCCGTCGACCAGGCTCTCGCGGCAGCCGTACAGGTTGTCGAACTTCGACTTCGTCACGCTGTCGTTGACGTTGATCGCAGGCACCTTCAGCGTGCCGGCCTTGACCATCTCGTAGAGGCGGTGGACGCCGGTGGTCGTCTCCTCGGACAGGCCGCGGACATCGTTCAGCATCTCCGGGTATTTCTCGTGCATGATCTGGGTGACGTCGCCGCCATCGTCCAGGATCATGTTCGGTGTCCAGCCGTCGGGCCCGCGAAGGCTCTGCTCGATGCACCACCAGAACTCCTCCTCCGTCTCGCCCTTCCAGGCGAACACGGGGATGCCGGCGGCGGCGATGGCGGCGGCGGCCTGGTCCTGGGTCGAGAAGATGTTGCACGAGGACCAGCGGACGGTGGCGCCCAGGTGGGTCAGCGTCTCGATCAGGACGGCGGTCTGGATCGTCATGTGCAGGCAGCCGACGATCCGCGCACCCTTGAGCGGCTTGGAGTCGCCGAATTCCTCGCGCAGAGCCATCAGGCCGGGCATCTCGGTCTCGGCGATCGCGATTTCCTTGCGGCCCCAGCCGGCGAGCTCGATGTCCTTGACCTTGTAATCAGTGAAACCACTGGCGACGGCCATCTGGAAAACTCCTTGCGGTAACTGCGGTACGAGTGACTGCGCAGGGTTTATCAAGAGCCGACCTTCTGGGCAAGCATAAAGATATCTTTATGTTTGCAACAATGTGCGGCAAGCGTGAACGGTTGAAAGTTGCGGCGGCCTGTCGCACTTTACGAGAGGCATGGCCGCTCCTGCATCGTTATGATCACGGATCGATCGGTCCGAAAAAAATCATGGACCTGGAAAACGGAGTGCATATAACGAACGACGTAGACTTCGCATGTGCGGCATTGCGAAGGACCTCCGGATCGTCGCGACCGCAGCGGACCGACTCAGCGGCCAACCTTGGGAGCCGATGCCATGTTGGAGCCGAGAAACCAGCCGGAACCACCGGCCGCCCCCAGGCTCAAGACCCCCGCGCGCAGGATGGAAACGGCATTGCAGGTGCTGCTGGGCATGGCTTTCCTGGCCGACCTGGCCTTCCTGGCGGCCTTGGGACTGCATCTCTCCGAGAGCGTCGAGGCGACCGGCCTGACCCTCGCCGCCGGATGTGCGGTCCTGCTGGCGGCGGTGCTGATCCGCGTGACGCGGCGGATCGGCGCTTCCGATACGGCCGGGCAGACTTGACTCCTCGCCGCGGCGTTCCCGTCACGCCAGCGCGTTGAAATCGTCGAGCAGGATGGCGATCCGGCCCGCATCGCTCTGCTCCATGATGACCCGCGCCCGGCGGGTGGCCTCCACCAGGTCCAATCCCCGGATCCGGCGCTTCACCGCCAGCAGCGATCCGGGCGACATTGACAGTTCCCGGATGCCGAACCCCAGGAGCAGGGCGGCGTACCGGGGGTCGCCGGCGATCTCGCCGCACACGCTGACGGGGATGCGCGCCCTCAGCGCCGCTTCGGTCGAGAACTGGATCAGGCGCAGCACCGCGGGGTGGAGCGGATCGTAGAGATGGGCCACCTGCTCGTCGCCGCGGTCGATCGCCAGGGTGTACTGGGTCAGGTCGTTGGTTCCGATCGCGAAGAAATCGCAGGTCGTCGCCAGCGCGTCGGCCGACAGGGCGGCGCCGGGAATTTCGATCATCACGCCCAGCGGCGGCAGCGGGTCGGCGATCCGCACGCCGCGCCGCTTCAGCCGGTTGGCGACGCGGATCAGGATCTCTCGGACCTTCCGCACCTCCGAGACCGTGCAGATCATCGGCAGCAGGATGCGGACCGGACCGTGCGCGCCCGCGCGCAGCATCGCGGCGAGCTGGGTTTCCAGCAGCTTCGGCTCGCGTAGGGACAGCCGGATGGCGCGCAAGCCCAGGGCCGGGTTGGCGCATTCCGCGAAGTGGCCGCCGAGCGAGGTCGCCAGCTTCTCGCCACCGACGTCCAGGGTCCGCGCGGTCACGGTGCGGCCCTGCATGCCCTCGACGATGCCCTTCATGCTTTCGTACTGCTCCTCCTCGTCCGGCAGGTCGTCCCGGTTCATGTAGAGGAACTCGGTCCGCAACAGGCCGACTCCGGCGGCACCGCAGTCCATGGCGCCCTCGACGTCGCGCGGCATCTCGATGTTCGCGTTCAGCACGATCGACGTGCCGTCGCGGGTCACCGCCGGCAAGTCACGCAGGCGTTTCAGCGACTCCCGTTCGCGGGCCAGATCCTGCTGGCGCGATTGGAAACCGTTCAGCGTCGCAGCGCCCGGATTGATGAAGACCCGGCCGGAGATGCCGTCCACGACCACCCGGTCGCCGGTGCGCACCCCGTGCATCAGTCCCGCGACGCCCAGCACCGCGGGCAGGCCCAGCGACCGCGCCATGATCGCGGTGTGGCCCTCGGCCCCGCCCAGCACGGTCGCGAAGCCGCCGATCCGGCGCGGGTCCATCAAGGCGGTATCGGCCGGGGTCAACTCCTCCGCGATGATGATGCTGCCTTCGGGAACCTGGGAGAACGCCTGGAACTTGCGTTGCAGCAGCACCCGGATCAGTCGGCCGCCGACCTCGCGCACGTCGGCGATGCGCGCCGAGATGTAGGTGTCGTTCATCTCCGCGAAGCTGTGGGCCAGTGCCGCGATCTCCGCCTGGACCGCACCTTCCGCGTTGATCCGGTCGGTCACGATCCGGCGTTCCACGCCGCGCGTCAGCCGAGAGTTGGACAGCATGGCCAGATGGGCATCGAGCAGGAAACCGACATCCTCCGCCGCCGATTCGGGCAGAAGCGATGCTTTCTCCTTCAGCTTGCGGATCTGCCGGCAGGCTTTGCCCGTGGCTTCGGCGAAGCGCGCCCGTTCCGCCTCGATCTGGTCCGCGTCGATCTGGTACTCGGGCACCTGGAGCGTTCCGCTGTCGACCACATAGGCGGGTCCGACGGCGATACCGGAGGAAACGCCCAGACCGCGCAGCATCCGCTCGGGCGACGTGGGTCCGGCGGAGGTTCCGGGAATCCTGTTGTCCGTCGGCTCGGAAGGTTTCGAGGAATCCCGGTCAGTCTTCATCGAACTTGCGCCCGATCAGGTCCACCAGCGCCGTGATCACCGGCTCCGCCTGGTTCCCATAGGCGCGCAGGGTGACGGTGCAGCCCTGGCTGGCCGCAAGCATCATTAGGCCCATGATCGACTGGCCTGAAACGATCATGTCGTTCCGTTCGACCTCGACCTCCGCGTCGTACAGGGCGGCCAGCTTGACGAACTTGGCCGCCGCGCGGGCATGCAGGCCGCGCTGGTTGCAGATGGTTACGGTGTCGCAAGCGTCCGGGGTCTTGCCGCCGGAGGCGTTCTCAGTGCCGGATACCGACATTTTCCAGTCCTTGGGCTCAATTATCGGACAGCAGCGTCGAAGCGACGTTGATGTATTTCTGCCCGGCATCGCGGGCGGCGAGCACCGCATCCGCCAGCTTCTCGGAACGCCGCACGCTGGCGAGCTTGATCAGCATGGGCAGGTTCACGCCGGCGATGACCTCGACCTGGGCCTTGTCCATAACGCTGATGGCGAGGTTGCTGGGAGTGCCGCCGAACATGTCGGTCAGCAGGACGACGCCGCTGCCGTCGTCGACCTCCGCGACGCTGTTCAGGATGTCGAGCCGGCGCTGCTCCATGTCGTCATCGGGACCGATGCAGACCGCCGCGACCTGCTCCTGTTCTCCCACGACGTGCTCGAGTGCCGCGATGAACTCGGTCGCGAGACGCCCATGCGTTACAAGAACCATTCCGATCATCGAACTTCCTTCTATCAACCGATCTGAACGCCGGCTTGTCATTTCAGCGTCATCCTTGACGGGTGCCGCTCCGTTCCAGGTCGCGATGCGTCAGCCCTACCTTGTAACCCCGGCCGCCGAGCCATTCGGCCAGTGATTTCGCCACGAAGACAGACCGGTGGCGGCCGCCGGTGCAGCCGACCGCGATCGTCAGGTAGCTCTTTCCTTCCTGGTTGTAGCGCGGCAGGAGCGGCTGCAACAGGTCTGTCAGATGGCTGAAGAAGGCATCGAAGTCAGGATCCTCCGCTACCCTCGCGGCGACCGCTGCGTCCAGCCCGGTCAGGGGCCGCAGGCGCGGATCGTAATGGGGGTTGGTTAAGAATCGTACATCGAAAACCAGGTCGGCCTCGCGCGGCACGCCTTGGCGGAACGAGAACGACGTGACGAAAACATGGAGCGTCGGCTCCGCGCTCAGCTTGAAGTGTCCGGCCAGGATGCGGCGCAGGTCGTGGATCGACAGCAGCGACGTGTCGATCGTGACGTCGGCCCGATCCTTGAGCGGGGCGAGAAGGGTCCGCTCGCGGAGGATGCCGTCGGCGACCGGGCGGTCCACGGCGAGCGGGTGGCGCCGCCGCGTCTCGGTGTACCGGCGCTGCAGGATCTCGTCGGCGCATTCCAGGAAGATCAGCCGCACCGCCAGGTCCGGCCGGGCGGCCAGCCCCTCGATCCGCGCCATCAGCGCGTCGGAACTGAAGTGCCGCGTCCGGGCATCGACCGTGATGGCCAGCGGCCGGGACAACAGGTCGCCCTGCTCGACCAGCGCGTCGACCATGTTCATCGGCAGATTGTCCACCGCCTCGTAACCGAGGTCTTCGAGGCACTTGAGGGCGGTGGAGAGGCCGGCGCCCGACATCCCGGTGACGATGGCGACGGCACGGGGCCTCGTCGTATTCCGGGCCGGGTCCTGGGAGATTTCGCCGGCGGCCGCCCCCTCGGAAACTGGAATCGTCATGGGCGGTCCGGCACAGGCTCGAGCGTGCCCGCCTTGAGGCGTGCGGCGGCGAGCCTCACCTTGGCCGGCGTCGAAGCGTGGAAGGGAGCGAGGGCGACACGGCGAATCGGACGGTCCAGCAGCAGGCAGGTCTCGACTTCGGGCAGGCGTTCGATCGGGTCGTCAGCCCCGAGATCGACGATCAGCCCGATCGGGGCGGTCCGGACGGCATCGACCGGCAGGATGCCGACGCCTCGGACTTCCAGAAGTCCGGCAAGCGGCTTGGGCGCCCTGGCCATCACGCGGCCCGCCGCATCCAGGCTCAACTCGACCTGGTCATCGGCGACAAGGCGCCCCCCGCCGTCGATCAGGCGGAGAGCCAGATCGGATTTGCCGCTGCCGGAGGGCCCCGCAACAGGACTCCGAAACCCGACAGCGCGACGCACGTGCCGTAAATCATTAACATGGTCTGGGGAGGTTGCTGTGCCCGCGTCCCGCTGTCAATGCTCAGCCGCTGGAATGAATAGCTCTTTCGGGATTTGCAATGCGATTTCGATCGGTTCGGCCGCGCGGTCGGAAGCGCCGCCGCGCCCGGTTCCGGCGCGGCGGCGCTTCCAGGGTTCAATGAAGCTTCAATTCCGCATCGACGAACCGGCATTCGCCCGGCTTGATCAGCGAATTGGATGCCACTTTCACGGAGTGCAGCTTGCCATCCAGCTCGCGTTCCCAAAACGTCAGGAACTTGTGCAGCACGGGGTAGCGGGGGGCTATGTCCAGATCCTGCCAGATGTAGCTTTGCAGCAGACCCGGATGGTCCGGCATGTGGTACAGGATCTCGGCGACGGTCAGGCGATAGTCACGCAGCTGAAGACTCAAACTTGCCATGCAGATCTCCTCCGTGGTTGCGACCGGTGGGACTCCCGACATCTTGGTCTTGGTCCGAGTGTGACCTTGGACAATTTGCCTGGCAAGCAAAATCATCCTTTATAATCAGTAAGTTAGCAGCCGATCGCGGGGGCTGCTGCCAAGCCGGCGGACGGCTTCGAAAAAATCCGCAAAAACCCTCTTGAAACGGATTCCGGGTTCAATTAGCTAGTTGGCACTTCTCGGGCGGGAGTGCTAACAGCGCACGGCGCGGCATCCTCGGCCGAGGTTCATTGATCCCATGTCTTGAGGGCCGGCGCGACCGGCCCGGTTCTGAATTTGGAGGAGATTCCGCGATGAAGTTCCGTCCTCTGCATGACCGCGTGGTGGTTCGCCGGGTGGAGCAGGAAAGCAAGACCGCCGGCGGCATCATCATCCCGGATACGGCCAAGGAGAAGCCGCAGGAAGGCGAAGTGATCGCCGTGGGCCCCGGCGCCCGCGACGAAAGCGGCAAGGTCCATGCGCTCGACGTCAGGGCCGGCGACCGCGTCCTGTTCGGAAAGTGGTCGGGCACCGAGGTCAAGATCGACGGCGTCGACTACCTGATCATGAAGGAGTCGGATCTGCTGGGCGTGCTCGAAGCGGCACCCGCGACCGCCAAGGCCGCCTGACCGGCGCCGCCTCATCCGGACGTAACATTCCAAGCCTCAACATTTCCAATCAGGGTTTACGGACATGGCTGCCAAGGAAGTCAAGTTCAGCATCGACGCGCGCAACAAGATGCTGCGCGGCGTGGACATTCTGGCCGACGCCGTCAAGGTGACGCTGGGCCCGAAGGGCCGCAACGTGGTGCTGGAGAAGAGCTTCGGCGCTCCGCGCATCACCAAGGACGGCGTGACGGTCGCCAAGGACATCGAGCTGCCCGACAAGTTCGAGAACATGGGCGCGCAGATGGTGCGCGAGGTCGCCAGCAAGACCAACGACCTGGCCGGCGACGGCACCACCACCGCGACGGTCCTGGCCCAGGCGATCGTCCGCGAGGGCGTCAAGTCGGTCGCGGCCGGCATGAACCCGATGGACCTGAAGCGCGGCATCGACCTGGCGGTGGAAGCCGTCGTCAATTCCGTCAAGGCTTCCTCCAAGAAGATCAACACCAACGCGGAAATCGCCCAGGTCGGCACGATCTCCGCCAACGGTGAGCGCGAGATCGGCGAGATGATCGCCCGCGCCATGGAGAAGGTCGGCAACGAGGGCGTCATCACCGTCGAAGAGGCGAAGTCGCTGGAGACCGAGCTGGAAGTGGTCGAAGGCATGCAGTTCGACCGCGGCTATCTCAGCCCCTACTTCGTCACCAACGCCGACAAGATGCAGGTGGAGCTGGAGAACCCCTATATCCTCCTGCACGAGAAGAAGCTTTCCGGCCTCCAGGCCCTGCTTCCGGTCCTCGAGTCCGTCGTCCAGAGCGGCCGTCCGCTGGTGATCGTCGCCGAGGACGTCGAGGGCGAGGCGCTGGCCACCCTGGTGGTCAACAAGCTGCGAGGCGGCCTGAAGATCGCGGCGGTCAAGGCTCCGGGCTTCGGCGATCGCCGCAAGGCGATGCTGGAGGACATGGCCATCCTGACCGGCGGCCAGGTCATCAGCGAAGACCTCGGCATCAAGCTGGAGAACGTGACGATCGACATGCTCGGCACCGCCAAGCGCGTCGTCATCACCAAGGAGAACACCACGATCGTCGACGGCGCCGGGTCGAAGGACGACATCGACGCCCGCTGCACCCAGATCCGCCAGCAGATCGAGGAGACCACCAGCGACTACGACCGGGAGAAGCTGCAGGAGCGGCTGGCCAAGCTGGCCGGCGGCGTCGCGGTGATCCGCGTCGGCGGCGCCACCGAGGTCGAGGTGAAGGAGCGCAAGGACCGCGTCGACGACGCGATGCACGCGACGCGCGCCGCGGTCGAGGAAGGCATCGTCGCCGGCGGCGGCGTGGCCCTGCTCTACGCCACCAAGGCGCTCGACGCGATCAAGCCCGCCAACGACGACCAGCGCGTCGGCGTCGAGATCATCCGCCGCGCCCTTCAGGCTCCGGCGCGCCAGATCGCGGTGAATGCCGGCGTCGACGGCTCGATCGTGGTCGGCAAGCTGATCGAGCAGACCGACACCGGCTTCGGCTACAACGCGCAGACCAACCAGTACGGCGACATGTTCCAGTTCGGCGTGATCGACCCGACCAAGGTCGTCCGCACCGCGCTGCAGGACGCCGCTTCGGTCGCCGGCCTGCTGATCACCACCGAGGCGATGGTGGCCGACAAGCCGGAGAAGAAGGCTCCCCCGGCCGGGATGCCCGGCGGCGGCATGGGCGACATGGACTTCTGATCCGGTCGTTCAATATAATCGTATCGATGCAATCGCCTTGGGCGGCCCGCTTGGGCCGCCCTTTTTCTTTGCGGCCCCCGGCGGCTCTGGACCGCTGACCCGGCGAAGTCCTCTGTCGCTCCCACATATCCGAGCCTATCTGTGTCATCTGTGGCCGAGAATGGAAGAGCACCCCAATGGAATGGTGGCATCCCGACAGTTTCGCCCGGCGGCGCCCATTCCTGGAGGGCAGGGCGCTGATCGCCTCCAGGGTGCGGGGCTGGTTCGAAGGGCAGGGCTTCTTCGAGGTCGAGACGCCGGCCCTCCAGGTATCGCCCGGGCTTGAGCCTCACCTGAACGCGTTCTCGACCGAGCTGGTCGGTCCCAACCCGGACGACCGGCGCACCCTCTATCTCCACACCAGCCCCGAATTCGCCATGAAGAAGCTGCTGGTGGCGGGAATGCCGAAGCTGTTCCAACTCGCGAAGGTTTTCCGCAACGGCGAACGCTCGGGGACCCACAGCCCGGAATTCACCATGCTGGAGTGGTACAGGGCAGGGGCCGGCTACCGGGACCTGATGGACGACTGCACCGCCCTGGTCCGGACGGCGGCCCGGGCGGGCGGGCGCGAGGGGTTCGACTGGCGCGGCCGGACCTGCGATCCGTTCGCCCCGTGGGAGGTGCTGACCGTCGCCGACGCCTTCGACCGCCATGCCGGAATCGACCTGCTCGCGACCGCGCCCGATCCGCTGGCGCCCGACGCGGAGCTGCTGGCGCGCGAGGCGGAGCGGATCGGAATCCGGCCCCATTCCGGGGATACCTGGGAAGACCTCTTCTTCCGCATCTCCCTGGACCTGATCGAGCCCAACCTCGGCATGGACCGGCCGACCTTCCTGACGGACTATCCCGTCTCCATGGCGGCGCTATCCCGTCCCAGGCCCGACGATCCGCGCGTCGCCGAACGCTTCGAGCTTTATGCCTGCGGCCTGGAACTGGCAAACGCCTTCGGCGAGCTGACCGATGCCGCTGTCCAGCGAGCCCGGTTCGAGGCCGACATGGATCTCAAGGAGCGGCTCTACGGCACCCGCTACCCGATCGACCCGGATTTCATGGCGGCGCTGGAGTTCGGCATGCCGGAGAGCGCGGGAATTGCCCTGGGGTTCGACCGGTTGGTCCTGCTATGCACCGGGGCGGAGGAGATCGGCGACGTCCTCTGGGCTCCGGTGTCCGGTTTCGAAAGGTGATGGGATTGATCGGATTTCTGTTGAATAAGGTCCCGCTGCGGCTCCTGCTGTCCGCGGGGCTGCTGCTGACCGCCTCCTGCGCCAGCCTGGAACCCAACCCGCTGCTGGGCCGCTGGACCCTGTCCTCGCCCATGGCTCCCGGCTTGGTCCTGGGCACCTACGAGTTCCGGCGGTCCAGCATGACCGCCTTCGGGATGACCCAGCGGGTGGAGTACTCGGTCGAGGGCGACGACGTGCTGGTCATCCCCGAGGCGCTCGGGATCGGATTGGAGATCACCGTGGTGGACGAGGATACCGCCCGGCTCAACGATCCGGTGACCGGCGGCCTGGTGACGCTGCGCCGGCTTCGGAGTTGAGTTCCGGGGAGTTGAGTTCCGGGGAGTTGAGTTCCGGGGAGTTGAGTTCCGGCGCCGCGGCGAGCCGCTGCTCCCGGTGGAAGACGAACAGGCCGCTGGCGACGATCAGTGCCGCCCCCGCCGCGACCCACAGGTCGGGCACGTCGCCCCAGATGATCCAGCCCAGCGCGAGCGCCCAGACCAGCGACGTATACTGGTAAGGCACCACGACCGCGGCGGGGCTTAGCTTCAGCGACTGGTTGACCAGCGCATGGGCGGCCAGCGCCACGACGCCCAGGACGCCGAGCAGGCCCAGGTGCGGCCATGTCGGCGGTATCCAGTAGAACGGAACGGCGATGGCCCCCGCCGCCCCGACGCCCAGCGTCTGGAACGCCAGCAACGTCAACCCGCCGGTTCCCCGCAGCGAACGCGTCGAGATCAGCATCAGGGCGAAGGTGAAGCTGCCGCCCAGCGCCGCCAGCGCGCCGAAATTCAGGATGTCGCCGGTCGGCCTCAGCACCATGAGAACGCCGGCGAAACCCACGGCGATCGCGCACCAGCGCCGGGCGCCGACCTTCTCGCCCAGCAGCGGCACCGACAGCGCCGTCACGAACAGCGGGGCCGCCATGTAGATCGTGAGGACGTCGGCCAGCGGCAGCACCCGGACCGAGAGGTAGAACAGGGCGACCTCGGCGATCATCAGCACGATCCGCACGATATGGGCGATCGGCCTGTCCGTCTGCAACACCTGGACCGGGCCGGCGCGTATGATCAGGGGAGCCAGGATCAGGAGCGACGCGGCGCTTCGGATGGCGAGGATCATCGGGACCGGATAGATCTCCACCAGCCATTTGCCCATCGCATCGTTCAGCGTGAACAGAGACATGCCCAGGACCATGCAGAGGATGCCGAGCCGGTTATCCGGTCGTTCCTCCGAGGAGGCGGAAGAAGATCCGGCCGCCGGGACGGCGCGGGAGGAAGGAGAAGACAAGCAGAAAACTCCGGATCAGGCTGCTTCACGCTCCAGGCGGCGGTGGAGAAAGGCCAGCACGGCCGCTTCCTCCGGCTTGAGGGCGTCGAGACCGGAGCGCAGGTCGTCTTCCACCTGTTCCTTCAACTGGGTGACCAGATCCCCTTCGAGATAGCAGTCGAGCACCTGGGGGTGGATGTAGCATTTCCGGCAGATCGCCGGCGTGTTGCCAAGCCGGGCGGAAACCCGTTCGATCGCGGCGCGCAGATTGCGCTTGGCTGCGGCCTTCGTGTCGAAGCTCTCGAACTCGGCCAGAGCCAGCGCCGCCAGCACGGTCCCGGCCCAGGTCCGGAAGTCCTTGGCCGAGAAGTCTTTGCCGCTGATCTCCCTCAAATAATCGTTGACGTCCTGCGAGGTGACGCCGTGGCGGGTCCCGTCGTCATCGAAATACTGGAACAGGTGCTGGCCCGGCACGTCCTGGCAGGACTTGACGATGCGGGCGATCCGCCGGTCCTCGACCTGGAGATTCCAGACCTTGCCGCTCTTCCCCTTGAACTCGAAACGCAGCTTGCCGCCGGCGACCTCGACATGGCGATCCTGCAGGGTGGTCAGGCCGAAACTCTTGTTCTCCTTGGAATATGTCGCGTTGCCGACGCGGATCAGGGTGTTTTCCAGCAGGTGGACGACGGTCGCCAGGACCTTCTCGCGCGGCAGCCCGCGCTTGCCCATGTCGGCCGCGATGCGCTCCCGGATCGCGGGAAGCGCCCGGCCGAACTCCAGCATGCGCTCGTACTTTGTGCTGTCGCGCACTTCGCGCCAGCGGGGATGGTAACGGTATTGCTTGCGGTCCCGATCGTCGCGGCCCGTGGCCTGGATGTGTCCCTGGGGATCGGGGCAGATCCAGACGTCCGTATAGGCCGGCGGGATCGCCAGTGACTTGATGCGCTCAAGGTCCGCCTTGTCCTTCAGGACGCTGCCGTCGGGATTCCTGTAGCTGAATCCCTTGCCCGACTTCCGCCGCCGGATCCCGGGCTCCTCGTCCGAGACGTAGACCAGGCCGGCCTGTTCCGCCGCCGCCGGCGGATCGACGACAGTGCCTTCTTCTTCGTTCACGCGGATCGCGCCGTCCTGCATTCTGACTTCCTTGGCCTCGGTTACTTTGGCTGGGCTCAGAGCAATAACGCTTTGAAAAGAAAATCAGCGCGGTCGAGTCGTCGGACGGGACCTTGCGGGCACTTCGGTTGTTCTCTCGTCACCTGATGCCAAACCTGCGATCTCCAAAATTTCCATCGAGGCCGATCCGTGAGCAGAATGCCGCCTGTTGTCAATGTCGTCCGCCGGTCCCGTATCCAGGAAGGCCTCCCCTTTCCCCTGGGCGCGACCTGGGACGGGTTGGGAGTGAATTTCGCACTTTTTTCCGCTCACGCCACCAAGGTCGAGCTTTGCCTTTTCGACAGGGACGGCAAACGGGAACTGGAGCGTATCGAACTGCCGGAGTACACCGACGAAGTCTGGCACGGCTATCTTCCCGACGCCCGGCCGGGCACCGTCTATGGCTATCGCGTCCACGGCCCTTTCGAGCCGACCGCCGGCCACCGCTTCAACCCGAACAAGCTTCTGCTCGACCCCTACGCCAAGGCGCTGGTCGGCCATATGCGCTGGTCTGACGCCCATTTCGGATACCGCATCGGCTCGCCGCGCGACGACCTGTCGTTCGACCGGCGCGACAGCGCCCCGGGCATGCCGAAGTGCCGCGTCGTCGACCCGGCCTTCACCTGGGGCCATACCCAGGCGCCGCGGATTCCCTGGGAACGGACGATCTTCTACGAGACCCATGTGGGCGGCTACACGATGCGCCACCCCGCGGTGCCGCCCCAGCTCCAGGGGACCTATGCCGGCCTGGCCCATCAGGACGTGGTCGACTATATCCGCAGCATCGGCATCACCTCGATCGAGCTTCTGCCGGTCCACGCCTTCCTGGACGACCGGCACCTGCTTGAGCGCGGCCTGCGGAACTACTGGGGCTACAACACCATCGGCTTCTTCGCGCCGGAGCCCCGCTATTCGGCTTCCGGGACGATCGGCGAATTCAAGGAGATGGTCGCCCGTTTCCATGACGCGGGCATCGAGGTGATCCTGGACGTCGTCTACAACCACACCGCCGAAGGCAACGAGCGCGGTCCGACGCTGTCCTTCAAGGGTATCGACAACGCCTCCTACTATCGCCTGGCGCCCGATGCGCGGTACTACATCAACGATACCGGGACCGGCAACACGCTGAACGTGTCCCATCCGCGGGTTCTGCAGATGGTGACCGACAGCCTGCGCTACTGGGCGACCGAGATGCGGGTGGACGGGTTCCGCTTCGACCTGGCGACCATCCTGGGACGCGAGCCCCACGGCTTCGACCAGGGCGGCGGATTCCTGGACGCCTGCCGCCAGGACCCGATCCTGTCCCGCGTCAAGCTCATCGCCGAGCCGTGGGACATCGGCCCCGGCGGCTACCAGGTCGGCGAGTTCCCGCCGGGCTGGGCGGAGTGGAACGACCGCTATCGCGACACCATCCGCAGCTATTGGAAGGGTGACGAGGGCAAGCTGCCGGAAGTCGCGTCCCGCCTGACCGGCTCCAGCGATTTCTTCGAGAAGCGCGGTCGCCGTCCTTGGGCAAGCGTGAACTTCATCACCGCCCACGACGGCTTCACGCTCAACGACCTGGTGTCGTACAACGAGAAGCACAACCAGGCAAACGGCGAGAACAACAACGACGGCCATTCCAACAATCATAGCTGGAATCACGGCGTCGAGGGGGCGACGGACGATCCAGAGATCAGGGCGCTCCGCGAGCGGCAGAAGCGCAACATGCTGGCCACGCTGCTGTTCTCGCAGGGAACGCCGATGATCCTGGCCGGCGACGAGTTCGGCAATACCCAGGGCGGCAACAACAACGTCTACTGCCAGAACAGCGAGATCGGCTGGATCAACTGGGACAAGATCGACGAAGATGATCAAGCCCTGATCGAGTTCGTCCGCGAGGTGGTGGCACTCCGCCAGTCCCATCCGCTGCTGGGTCTGCCGAAGTTCCTGCACGGGCATCAGGACGAGGAACTGGGGTTCAAGGACATCACCTGGATCACCCCTGCCGGCGTCGAGAAGAGTTCGGAACAGTGGCAGGATCCGATGGCACGCTGCGTCGGCATGCTTCTCGACGGGCGGGTCGCCCGCGGGCTCCAGCAACAGGCCAAGGGCAAGCCGGGCGACATCCTGATGCTGGTGATCAACTCCTACCACGAGGATCTGCCGTTCAAGATGCCCGCCGTGCCGGGGGTGGTCGGCTGGCAGTCCTTGCTCGACACGGCCGGTCCGGGCAGGAAGCCGTCCCTGCTCGACACCGGCGGCCAGATCACAGCGGCCGGGCGCAGTCTCGTCCTTCTGACGGCCCTCCATGACGGAGCGGTCTGGACCAGCGCCGAGTCCGCCCGCGCGCGGCTGTCCATGCCGGAGGTCGACCCGATCCCCGAGCCGTTGGAGGAGGACGTTCCCCTCGATGCGCCGACCGCGGCCGAGTTGGCGGCGGTCGATCCCGCCGACCACGGCCGTCCGGCCGAGGAAGCTTCACCGGAGGAGGCCGAGGCGCAACAATCCGAACCCAGCGAGACACCGGTAAAATGAGCGATGTGCTGGGGCCTGACGAGGAGCGGTTCCGCGCTCTCGTCGACAGCGCCCCGGTCCTGATCTGGATGTCCGAGACTGCCGGGCGCGGCATCTATTTCAACCGCGCCTGGCTCGACTTCACCGGACGCCCGCTCGAGAGGGAGGTCGGAGAAGGCTGGCTGGAAATCCTCCATCCCGACGATCGCGGGCAACTGGATGCGGCGTTGGAGGCTTTCCACGCCCGGCGCCCGTTCCAGATCCAGTTCCGCCTGCACCGGCGGGACGGTGTCTGGCGCTGGATGCTGAACACCGGAAAGCCGCGCTTTACGCCGGAGGGTATTTTCGCCGGCTATACCGGCAGTTGCGTCGACATCACCGAACGTTTCGAGGCGGAGGAAGAGGCGCGACGCCAGCTCCGGCTCATGCGGACGATCACCGACAACGCCGCGGAGGCGCTGTTCCTGATGGACGGGCAGCGTCGGGTTTCGTTCGTCAACCCGGCGGCCGAGCGCATGTTCGGCTGGCCGGCCGAGGAACTGGCCGGCAGGGACCTGCACGATGCCTTGCACTACCGGTATCCGGACGGCCGGCCGTTTCCCATAGAGGAATGTCCGCTCAACGGGATCCTCTCGACCCGCAGCACGCTCCGTGAACACGAGGACGTCTTCTTCCGGCGCGACGGCTCCAGGGTCGACGTGCTGTGTTCCGTGGCGCCGATCGTGAGCGGCGACAAGGTCGACGGCGCTGTTCTCGTCGTCCATGACATCACCGAGCAGAAGCGTGTCGAGGCCAGCATCCTGCAAGCCAACAAGGAACTGGTGGCGGCGTTGAACGAGCGGGAGATCCTGCTGAAGGAGGTTCACCACCGCGTCAAGAACAACCTGCAGGTAGTGGTCAGCCTGCTGCGGCTGCAGGCGAGCCGCCTGCGCGACGAGACCGGGGTCGATGCCCTGCGCGAAAGCCTGAACCGCGTCTCGGCGATGAGCACGATCCACGAACTGCTCTACCGATCGACGACCCTGGCCGACATCGATTTCGCCGAGGTGCTGCGGACACTGACCGCCAATCTCCAGGATGCCTACAACCTGCCGGAGGAGCAGGTGGCCAGCGTGGTGGAGGCTGCCGAGCCCGTGCCGGTCAGCATGGATGCCGCCGTGCCCCTGGCGCTGATCGCCAACGAATTGATCTCAAACGCTTTCAAGCACGCGTTCCCGAACGGCGCCACCGGCGAGGTCAGGGTCAGCCTGTCGCGCGAGGACGGTGCCGTGGTGCTGCGGGTGGCCGATACAGGACCCGGCTTCAGTCCGCCGCCGCGCCGGTCCAGCCTCGGCATCATGCTGGTCGACCGCCTGGTCCGGCAGATCTCCGGCAAGCTCGACCTGGAGCCGCCGCCCGGAACGCGCTACCGTCTGAAGTTCTCGCTGGAATGACCCGGGATGTTTCTGACTGTCGGGCGGGCACGCGGGTCGATCTCTCAGCGGGGTGGTAACCATGGCCGATAACGAACAGCCGCCGCATTCCGGCGACGGGGAATGGCAGTTCGGCACCGTCGCCGGTTCGGCCGGGGAACGGCGCGATTTCCGGATAACGCTCGGGCTGCGGGAGGGGTGGAGCCGGTCCGGCAGGATCTACGACATCGAGCAGGCGGTCCGGGTCGCCCATGACTGGATGAAGCGCCGCGCCGATGCCGGGCAACCGTTCCTGTCCGGAATGTTCACCCGCGGCGAGGTTGTCTATGCCTGGCCGGGTGCCGGTGATGCCGGAGGCAAAGGCGGCGCCGGCAGCGACCGGGAGCCGGTGGCGATCTTCACGGGCGAAGCCCTGCCGCTCTACAGCGGCGATCTGGACGACGAGTCGATCTGCGCCCTGCTCAACGACCTTGCTTCCGAGATGGGGCGGGTGCTCGCGCAGGAGGATCTCCACCTCGCCTACAAGGACCGCGCCTGGGTGCTGCGCCGGGTGCGGAACCGGGGCGGCGACCGGGGATAGCGATTGGCGCCCGGCGACAATTTGCGGCATCCGAAGCGGTCTTTACAAGGAACTGAAGGCGTGATGCATTGGCGTCGCGTGACAGGCATGCGGATCGGCAGGAGAATTGAAACTTGATGGCCGCACTTGACGTTCGGCCCGTCTTCTACGTGATCGGCAGCCTCATCACCATCCTGGCAGTCGCCATGCTGGCCCCGATGCTGGTCGACCTTGCCGCCGGAAGCTCGGACTGGAAAGTATTCGGCACCGCCTCGGCTTTGACGCTGTTCTTCGGCGTCCTGCTGTTGCTGACCAACTGGACGCCGGCCATAACGCTGAATCTCAGGCAGACCTTTCTCCTGACGACTCTGAGCTGGGTGATCGTCTGCCTGTTCTCGGCACTTCCCTTCATGTTCTCGGTCATCAACCTGAGTGCGACCGACGCCTATTTCGAGGCGATGTCCGGACTGACCACGACGGGTTCGACGGTGATCGCCGGTCTGGATACCCTGCCGCCGGGATTGCTGCTGTGGCGGGCGCTGACTCAGTGGCTGGGCGGCATAGGCATCGTCGCCATGGGTATCGCCATCCTGCCGTTCCTGAGGGTCGGCGGCATGCAGCTGTTCCGGTCCGAGTCGTCGGACCGGTCCGACAAGGTGGTGGCGCGGGCGTCCGACTTGGCGATCTGGCTCGGCTGGGTCTACCTGACATTGACGGTCATGACCACCGTTGCCCTGCGGTTCAGCGGCATGACGGCGTTCGACGCGGTGACGCATGCGATGGCGGCGGTTTCCACCGGCGGTTTCTCGACCCGAGATCCCTCGATCACCGCGTGGGAGAGCGATTCCATCGAGTGGGTGCTGGTCGTCGCCATGACTGCCGGCGGCATGCCTTTCGTCCGGTTCCTCAGCTTCGCCAGG
Source organism: Skermanella pratensis (assembly GCF_008843145.1). Taxonomy (GTDB): domain Bacteria; phylum Pseudomonadota; class Alphaproteobacteria; order Azospirillales; family Azospirillaceae; genus Skermanella; species Skermanella pratensis. The sequence goes on from NZ_CP030265.1 coordinate 2,309,621, forward strand.
GGGGATGCCGGTGCCCTGTGGCGGGATACGCAGGTGCGCTGGTACATCGGCTTCCTGGCCGTCGTCTCGGTCGTGATGGGCACGTGGTTGTCCCTGCGGGAAGACTTGAGCTGGTACGACGGGATCAGGCTCGCGACATTCAACGTGGTTTCGGTGGTTACCACGACGGGCTTCGCGTCGGCCGACTACAACAGCTGGGGACCACTCGCGATCGCCGCCTTCCTGGTGCTGACCCTGGTCGGCGGATGCACCGGCTCGACTTCCGGCGGCATCAAGATCTTCCGGTTCGAGATCCTGTTCCTGGTACTGAAGAAGCAGCTTATCCGGCTCTACAGCCCCCACCGCGTCATGCCGATGACCTACAATGAAAAGATCGTCGACAGCGACATCATGCTGTCGGTGATGAGCTTCGGCTTCATGTTCATGGCCCTGCTGCTGATCTTCACCATCGCGCTGGGAGCCGCGGGGCTGGACCTCATCACCGGCCTGTCCGGCGCCGCCACGGCGCTGGCCAATGTCGGCCCCGGCCTGGGGCCGATCATCGGGCCTGTCGGCAACTTCGCTCCCCTGCCGGACAGCGCCAAATGGATCCTGACCGCCGGGATGCTGCTGGGGCGGCTGGAGTTCTTTACCGTGATCGTCCTGATGAACCCCAACTTCTGGCGCGGCTGAACCGCCGTCAAGGCGCCGCCATCGCTTTCTGGCCAAGCCCCTCCAGGGCCCGGGAGCCACGAGTCAGCAGCATGTCGGCCCGGCTGGAGCCGCCGACCAGCTCGATCATCCGGATAGCCCCGAACAGGCGCGATCCCGCCAGCACCGCCTCGGCATGCCGCGTGTCGCCCGACTCGAGTTGCAGGATCAGGGAACCGGCGCTGCGCTCCAGCTCCTCCTCGATCATCTTCAGCGTGCTCTCGACCATGCCGCCCAGCCCCAGCGGCGCTGCGATGCGGGTACATCGGCGCAGCGCGCGGGCATGGTCCTCGGCTTGCTGGAGCCGTTCCGTCGTCAATTCCCCTTCCAGGGCCGCCGGCAGGATCCGGCCGGGGGCGGCGTCGATCACGCCGGACTGGATCAGTCCGCGCACCGCGCCGCGCACCGTCTGGAGGCGGCTGGCGACGGAGTCGTCGTAGGCCGAGTCGAGCGCACTGCCGGCAGAGATCAGGCCGTCGATCAGGCTTTCCGCCAGGGCGACCGCATCGCCCGGCCGCGCTGCCAGGGTCGCGTCCCCCGTCAGGTGGTGCGACCGCTCCTCCAGGTTTCTGACGACCATCGATCCTAGCCGGGCGATGATCAGCGGCTTCTGCGCCCGGGCATGCTTCCCGAAATCCACGTCCTCCAGGCGCTGGAGCAGTGAAGCCGGATTGGCGAGCCGGCCGGCGACCACCAGCAGGATCTGGAACGGCCGGCCCGGGTCTGTCCTGGCGACCCTCTGGACCTGATGCTCGATCACCGCGATGTCGGTTGCCGACAGATAGGCGATCGGCTTTTCCGGCAGCAGCGGCTTCAGCTCCTCGATCGCTTCCGCGCTGTCGAGGAAGGGCATCACCGATTCGACGTCACGGCGCAGGATGGTCGCGGGAATGTCGCCGGCCGGGGGTTCGGGCAGGTCGAGGCGGCGTTTCAGCACCTCCGCGGCAGCCCGCCACAATTGCCGGCCGATGGCCTGCTGCCCCGCCGTGTCGCCCGGTTCGGTCGCGGCGCTGTTCTGCTGCAGCAGGTTCAACAGTTTCGGGTCGATGCCGTTTTCCACGATCCGCCAGATCGGGATGATCGCGCGCCGCTGGACCCCACCGATGGTGCCGGCCCGGCCGCCGCCGTCCAGCACGTCCTCGAAGGGCAGGCACATCAGGCGAGTCAGGGTCGGGCGCCGCTGGGGGCGGACCTGGGTAAGGCGCGGGCGGATGGTTGCCAGCGTATCCTCGACCTCCGGTCGCTCCCGGACCTGCTCCAGCAGCTTCACGATCTCCCGGAACTTCGCGGCAGGCACGTCGAGCAGCCGCTTCTCCAGATCCTTCAGGTCGGTCTTCTGGCTAGTCATGCCGCCTTCGCCTTGACCCGCTCGATGCGCTGGATCAGTTCCAGATCCCGTTCGCCGGTCCGCCAGTCTTCATAGGGGCGGACCGTCCGGCGCTGGGACCGCGCGACCCTGACCTTTTCGGCATGAAGGTCGGTGGTCGCTTCCCGCGTCGGAACCAGCGGCAGGACGCGGAAGATGTCCTCCATCGCCTCGCACTGCTCCTGCCGTTCCTTTCCCTCGGATTCGGCCCAGCAGGCCACCACGTAGTCCCACCCGTCGAGCAGCCAGGCAAGCCGGATCGACAGGTCGCGGATATGCGGCATCTCCCGGTGCCAATGGGATAGCAGCGGACCGATGTCCTTCAGCTTACCGTTGAACGCGGCGAGCACTTCGCGGCCGAGATCGATGGTCAGGCCCGCGACGTCGGCGCAGAACCGGCCGACCGGCGCGCTCTCCTCCGGAGCGGTCCGAGACCATTCCGCCATCTTGTCCCGGCAGGCCGACAGGTCGGCGACGCGGCGGCGGAGCCGTCCCGGCTTGGGCGCCCGTTCCAGGCCGATCGGGCAGATCGCGTCGCTGAGCTCCTCGACGCGGGCGAACAGTTCCGTCGGGGTCAACTTCAGGCTGGCCGCCGCCCGCGCCATCAGTCCCGTGCCAGCAGCTGCCCCCGCTCGGTATCCAGGCCCGCGGTCAGGATGTCCGCGCTGTCCAGGCCGACCGCTTCCAGGATGCCGACGATCAGCATGTAGTTCGCCAGGGTCCGGTGATTCTCGTCCTCCCGGAGAGCGGCATCGGCAGCCGCCGCGGCGGGAGGGCCGGCAAGACCGGTCCGCGCCACCCGCAACGACGCGGCCCGGACCTCGTTGGGCGAACAGACCGGCTCCTTGACGATCAGGCGGTGGAGGCAGCGGTCATGCACCGTCATCGACACCATTTCCGGTACCGCCTTCCAGGGAATGACATAGATGCCCTTCCCGGCTGAAAAGCTCGGCACCAGCACCTCCAGCCTGTCCCGATCGTCCTTCCTGATACGGGTCTGGGACAGCATCGGTGTGGTGAAGGAAACCGCCGTGCCCCGTTCCTCGAAGGTCGACGGGGCGAATTGTACCGCCTGCCTGCTCACGTCGTAGATCCTGCCTGGGCCGATCTTTCGGGATATGGAACGGATGGCGGGGACGGTCCCGCCGCCGCGGTGCTCCGTCAGACTGTACAGGCCAATGTTTCCTCTAGTCCAGAAGAGGTAGGCCCATTGGCCGAATTTTCGTCCGGGTGTTGCCCGTCTGCGGACATGCCTTCGACCACCGCGCGGATCAGGCGGAGCCCCAAGTCGTCCTCGACCGACAGAACCGACTCCGGGTGGAACTGGACGGCGGCGAGGGGAAGGCGCCGGTGCTCGATCGCCATGACGACGCCGTCCTCGCTGACCGCGGTCACTTCAAGATCCCCGGGGAGGGAGGCCCGCTCGGCGAACAGGGAATGATAGCGCCCGACGCCGAACCCGGTCGGCATTCCGGCGAACAGCCGCCCGCCGGTCACCCGGACGCGCGACGGCTTGCCGTGCATCGGCTGGTCCAGCACACCGAGTCGCCCGCCGAAATGCTCCACCATCCCCTGCAAGCCCAGGCAGACCCCGAACACCGGCACGCCCAGCTCCAACGCCATGCCGAGGGTCGCGGAAACGTCGAAGTCCGCCGGCCTGCCGGGGCCGGGGGACAGCACCAGCAGGTCGGGGCGGTGTGCGGCCATGCCCGCCCGCGCGGCGTCGGCGCGCAGGGTCGTCACCTCGGCGCCGGTCTGCCGGAAGTAGTTGCCCAGGGTGTGGACGAAGCTGTCATCGTGGTCCACGAGCAGGATCCGCTTGCCGACGCCCGGCCGGGTCGCCGGAGCGCCGGCGGGGCCGGCTTCGCCGTCCGTCCGCCGGATGGCGTCGAACAGGGCCGAGCCTTTCAGTCGGCATTCGGCGTCCTCGGCCCGGGGATCGCTGTCAAACAGCAGCGTGGCGCCGACCCTGACCTCGGCGATCCCGCGGCGGAGCCGGATCGTGCGCAGCGTCAGCCCGGTGTTCATGCCGCCGTCGAAGGTCAGGCAGCCGATCGCGCCGCCGTACCACCGGCGGGGGGACTTCTCGATGTCCTCGACGAACTGCATGGCCCGCCGCTTCGGCGCGCCGGTCACCGTGACCGCCCAGGTATGGCTGAGGAAACCGTCAAGCGCGTCGAACCCCTCGCACAGCATTCCTTCCACGTGGTCCACCGTATGGATCAGCCTGGAATACAGCTCGACCTGGCGGCGGCCGATCACCCGCACCGAGCCGGGCTCGCAGATCCGCGACTTGTCGTTGCGGTCCACGTCGGTGCACATGGTCAGCTCGGCCGCATCCTTGGCGGAATTCAGCAGGGTCAGGATCTGCGCGGCGTCGCCGATCGGATCGGCGCCCCGCGCGATGGTGCCGGAGATCGGGCAGGTCTCGATCCGGCGACCCTCGACGCGGACATACATTTCCGGCGACGCCGATACCAGGAACTCGCCGTCGCCCAGGTTGACCAGCGCGCCGTAGGGCGACGGGTTGGCCCGGCGCAGCCGGCGGAACAGGGTGGCCGGACCGCTGGTCGAGGGCTCCGCGAAGACTTGGCTCAGCACCGTTTCGAACAGGTCGCCCCGCTTGAAGGCTTCACGCGCCCGCTCCACCGCAGCCGCATAGTCGCCCGGCTCGTGGTCGCATGCGGGCGGTCCGGCGGTACCGACCGGCGGCACGCCGTCGTAGGGGCAGGGGGCGGTCGCCCGGGCCAGCCCGTGGGTCCGCTCGCCCGCCGCGGCGAACTCGTAATGGTGGATCGTCGCCGTGGCCGTGACATGGTCGACCACCAGCACCTCGTCGGGCAGGTACAGCACCATGTCGCGCTGGTCGCAGGCCCGCTCCAGCCGGCGCCGGATCGGCTCGAACTGGAAAGCCAGGTCATACCCGAAGGCGCCGTAAAGGCCGAGCCTGCGGTCCTCCGCCGACTCGAACAGGCGGGATACCGCCCGCAGCACCGAGAAGACGGAAGGTTGCCGGCTCCGTTCCTCCTCGGGGAAACCCGGCGCCGCCTCCCGCACCCGGCACTGGATCAGGCCGGGCGCGACTTCCAGCCGCTCCAGGGCTTGCAGATCCGCCAGGGCCTCGGCGATGGCGCGGACGAGCACCCGGCCGCGCGGGTTCAACGCCTCGATCCGGACATGGCGGTCGCGGGCGGTCAGCATCACCGGAGGGTCGACGAACCCCAGGTCCCACCGGGTATAGCGGCCGGGATAGTCGAAGCTGGACGACAGCAGCACGCCGCGCCGCCGTTCCAGCGCGTCCACCACAGGTTCGACGGCGCCCTCGTAGGGCTGCGGGATCAGCCGGCGCTCGACGTGGATGCCGCCGCGCGTGCGATAGGCGAGGGATTTCGGAGGCTCTGTCATGGTCGTGGTTTCCTTCGGGTCTCGCGATTCCAGGTGCCGCGACGGAGACCGAACGGAAATACCACGTCCTTTTCTCGGAAAAGACGAAGGCCGCCCGGAACCCGTGGCGGCCTCGATGTCGATCACAGCGATCGTCAACGCGTGAGGGTTGGCCGCCCGGTTACACGGGCCACCACCAACGCTGCGCTGCTGCGACGATGAAGCTGTTCATGCGGACGACGGTGCCACGCCGCCCCTGGGCCGGTCAAGCGCCATTCCGCCGCTGCCCGAAAGGCGCCGGGCCAGCGTGCCGCATCGACAGGATCCCATTGCGACGGTAACCGCTGGCCATCGTTCACCCGGCGCGGCGCTTTCGCGATCATCGCCCCCCATACCAGCACCGGACGCCCCAGACATGGACCACGACTCCAACAAACCCGAAGCCGCCGACCGTTACACGAGCTTCGCCGGCATCGACTGCGCCGGCAACAGCCGCCGCCTGGTCGAGGCCATCCGACGGCATATCGACGACCCGGCCAAGACCGACAAATTCTGGGAAGCGTTCAAGGTCAAGCTGGCCCATGCCGAACGGGAGCCGGACAGCCGCAAGGCGGACGAGCTTTGCCTGCTGTGCTCGCATGTCTGCTACATCGACGATCTGTTCGAGGAATACGGCGACGAGGAGGGATCGAGGCTGCTGCGGCTGCTCGAGGTCGAATGCTGCTGACGGGAGCCGGCGAATCGGCCGGTCACCCGACGCCTTCGACCGCCGCTCCCGTGACCACCCCCGCATCGTCCTCGCCCGCCTGGGTGAACAGGTAGGGGACGAAGCTGCGGTGGTGCTCGTTCACCGTCAGGTGGCTGCCGATCGGCGGGAAGGCCCTTTGCTGGCAGTCCCCGCGCTCGCAGATCCGGCAGCTCACGCCGATCGGGACGGCGGCGTCGGCGTTGCTGATGTCCAGCCCGGCGGAGTAGACGACCTCCGAGGCGTAGGCCGCCTCGCAGCCGAGGCCGATGGCGAACTGGCGGCTCGGCTTCAGGTAGGCGCCGGCCCGTTTCGTCACGCTGCGGGCGACGCAGATATAGGCGACTTTGTCCGGCATCCGGGCAAGCTGGACCAGGATCTTGCCCGGCTGGGCGAAGGCCTCGTGGACGTTCCACAGCGGGCAGGCGCCGCCGAACCGCGCGAAGTGGAACCGCGTGGCGCTGTGCCGCTTCGTGATGTTGCCCGCCATGTCCACCCGGACGAAATAGAACGGCACGCCGCGGGCTCCCGGCCGCTGGAGCGTGCTGAGCCGATGGCAGACCTGCTCGAAGCTGACCGCGAAACGGCTCTGGAGCTGCTCGATGTCGTGGCGGACCGCCCTGGCCTGCGCGGCGAACACCCGGTAGGGCATCACGAGCGCGCCCGCGAAATAATTGGCAAGCCCGACGCGGCAGATCGACTTGGCATCCTCGGTGGTGAAGTTCGCCTCGGCGATCAGCTGCTCGATCGTCTCGCTCTGGCCCAGCAGCGCGATCTGGTGCGCCAAGTGGAAGGCCCGGCTCGGACCGCTCAGCAGGGCCGACAGGAACAGCGTGCCGCTCGCCGGGTCGTAGCGCCGCATCGCCGTTTCGCCGTCGTGGTCGGCGACGATCCTGATCCGCACGTCGTGGCGGACCTTGAGGTGATTCATCAGGTCGGTCTGCATGTCGGCCTGGCGGAAGCCTTCCTGCTCCGACAGCTTCTCCGCGGCCTCGTCCAGCGGGCCGACATAATTGTTGGAATAGTGGAAATAGTCCCGCACCTCCTCGTACGGGAACTGCGGCCCGGCCAGCGCCTGCCCGCGCTCGTGGCTCGACAGGGTCTCGGCGAGCGACTGGACCCGCTCCTGGAGCTTCTGGTAGGCTTGGTGCAATACCAGCGAACGTCGCGCCAGCTCCGGCGAGGCGGCGGCGGCGTTGCGCAGCTCCGACATGCCGATCGGCCCGCCGGAGAACAGCGGGTCGGCGAGCGCCTCCCGCAGGTCGGAGACCAGCCGGGCCTCCTCGTCCTCCACGAATGTCGCGAGATCGATCTCGAAGATGGTTCCGATTCGCAGCAGTACGGGCAGCGTCAGCGGCCGCTGATTGTTCTCGATCTGGTTCAGATAGCTCGGCGACAGTTCCAGCAGTTTCGCAAGTGCTGCCTGCGTCAATCCGCGCTGTTCGCGCAGACGGCGCAGCTTGTAGCCGAGAAAAAGCTTCTTTTGCATACTAATCTATGCCGAAAATTCGCAAGCTTCGCAGTCTTATCATCCCTTTCGGCGAAGCTTTTTGCAAGTTCGCTCTTTTGTTATGGGACAATCATTGCAACCCTGCCAACGATGCAAATAAGGTGCGCTGCTGCTCTCGGGTGCCGAAGGCGGGGCTCAGGCGCATGGGTTGCGAAGGCGTGGAGCGCGGTTGTATGGCGCACCGACCTGGGGTGCGCGGGCGTGGATTGAACGGGGGAAACGACGGATCATGCAGGAAGTCCTTGCAAAGCTCGAACAGATGCGCGCCGCGGCACGGGCGGGCGGCGGTGAACGGCGTGTCGAAGGCCAGCATGCCAAGGGCAAGCTGACCGCCCGCGAGCGGATCGAGCTGCTGCTCGACGAGGGCTCGTTCGAGGAGTGGGACATGTTCGTCGAGCACCGCTGCGCCGATTTCGGCATGCAGGAGCAGAAGGTGCCGGGCGACGGCGTCGTCACCGGCCACGGCACCGTCAACGGCCGGCTCGTCTTCGTGTTCTCGCAGGACTTCACCGTGTTCGGCGGCTCCCTGTCGGAAGCCCATGCCGAGAAGATCTGCAAGGTGATGGACCAGGCGCTCAAGGTCGGCGCGCCCGTGATCGGGCTGAACGACAGCGGCGGCGCCCGCATCCAGGAGGGCGTCGCCTCGCTCGGCGGCTACGCCGAGGTGTTCCAGCGCAACGTCATGGCCTCGGGCGTCGTACCGCAGATCTCGCTGATCATGGGACCGTGCGCCGGCGGCGCCGTGTACTCCCCGGCCATGACCGACTTCATCTTCATGGTGAAGGACAGCTCCTACATGTTCGTGACCGGGCCCGACGTGGTGAAGACCGTCACCCACGAGGTCGTCACGGCGGAGGAACTGGGCGGCGCCATGACCCACACGGCCAAGTCGGGCGTGGCCGACCTGGCGTTCGAGAACGACGTCGAGGCGCTGCTCCAGACACGGCGCTTCATCGACTTCCTGCCCCTGTCCAACCGCGAGAAGCCGCCCGTCCGCGTGACCGCCGACCCCGGCACCCGCGACGACTTCTCGCTGGACACCCTGGTCCCGGCCAATCCGAACAAGCCCTACGACATGAAGGAACTGATCCTGAAGGTCGTGGACGAGGCCGACTTCTTCGAGATCCAGCCGGATTATGCCAAGAACATCATCACCGGCTTCGGCCGCATCAACGGCGGCACGGTCGGCGTGGTCGCCAACCAGCCGATGGTGCTGGCCGGCTGCCTGGACATCCAGTCCGCGATCAAGGCCGCCCGCTTCGTCCGCTTCTGCGACGCCTTCAACATCCCGATCGTGACATTTGTTGACGTTCCCGGCTTCCTGCCGGGGACCGCGCAGGAATACAACGGCATCATCAAGCACGGCGCCAAGCTGCTGTTCGCCTATGCCGAGGCGACGGTGCCCAAGGTCACCGTGATCACTCGCAAGGCCTATGGCGGCGCCTACGACGTCATGGCGTCCAAGCACCTGCGCGGCGACGTGAACTACGCCTGGCCGACCGCCGAGATCGCGGTCATGGGGCCGAAGGGCGCGGTGGAGATCATCTTCCGGTCCGACATCGGCGACCCGGAGAAGATCGAGCAGCGGACCGAGGAATACCGCCAGAAGTTCGCCACCCCCTTCGTGGCCGGCAGCCGCGGCTACGTCGACGACGTGATCATGCCGCACGGAACCCGGCGCCGCGTGTCCAGGGCTCTCGCCATGCTGAAGAACAAGCAGCTCGAGAATCCCTGGAAGAAGCACGACAACCTCCCGCTCTGAAGGCGCGACCACCATGTTCTCCAAGATCCTTATCGCAAACCGTGGTGAGATCGCCTGCCGCGTCATCAAGACCGCGCGGCGCATGGGCATCAAGACCGTCGCCGTCTATTCCGAAGCGGACTCCGCGGCGCTGCATGTCGAGATGGCCGACGAGAAGGTCCTGATCGGACCGGCTCCGTCGGCCCAGAGCTACCTGGTCGCCGACCGCATCATCGAGGCGTGCAGGCGCACCGGTGCCCAGGCCGTGCATCCCGGCTACGGCTTCCTGTCGGAGAAGGCCGAGTTCTGCGAGGCGCTGAAGGCCAACGGCATCACCTTCATCGGACCCGACGTCCGCGCCATCGCGGCGATGGGCGACAAGATCGAGTCGAAGAAGCTGGCCCACGCGGCCGGCGTCAGCACCGTCCCCGGTTACCTGGGCGTCATCCCGGACGAGGACGACGCGGTCCGCATCGCCAAGGACATCGGCTATCCGGTGATGATCAAGGCGTCGGCCGGCGGCGGCGGCAAGGGGATGCGAGTCGCCTGGAACGACGAGCAGGCTCGGGAAGGCTTCCGCTCCGCCCGCAACGAGGCGCGCTCCAGCTTCGCCGACGACCGCGTGTTCGTCGAAAAATACATCGAGCAGCCGCGCCACATAGAGATCCAGGTGCTGGGCGACGCCTTCGGCAACACCCTGTACCTGGGCGAGCGCGAATGTTCGATCCAGCGCCGCCACCAGAAGGTCATCGAGGAGGCGCCGAGCCCCTTCATCGACCCTGCGACCCGCAAGGCGATGGGCGAGCAGGCGGTGGCGCTGGCCAAGGCGGTGGAATACAAGTCGGCCGGAACGGTCGAATTCATCGTAGACGCCAACCGCAACTTCTACTTCCTGGAGATGAACACCCGACTCCAGGTCGAGCATCCGGTGACCGAGCTGGTCGTGGGACTGGATCTGGTCGAGCAGATGATCCGCGTCGCCGCCGGCGAGAAGCTGAAACTGCGGCAGGAGGACATCGAGCTGAACGGCTGGTCGATCGAGGCCCGAGTCTATGCCGAGGATCCGACCCGCGGCTTCCTGCCCTCCACCGGCCGGCTGACCCGCTACGTCCCGCCCGCGGAGGACGCGCACACCCGCGTCGACACCGGCGTTTACGACGGCGGCGAGATCAGCATGTTCTACGACCCGATGATCGCCAAGCTGATCAGCCGGGGCGCCGACCGCAACAGCGCGATCCATCACATGCGCGAAGCGCTGGACAAGTTCCAGATCCGCGGCGTGGCGCACAACATCAGCTTCCTGTCGGCGCTGATGAACCATTCGCGGTTCGTCGAGGGCCGCCTGACCACCAACTTCATCGCCGAGGAGTTCCCCGACGGGTTCCATGGCCTGTCGCTCGACACCGACACCAACGAGCGGCTGATGGCGGTCGCGGCCTCCGTGCAGCGCAAGGTGGAGGAGCGGGCGGCCACCATCAGCGGCCAGATGCCGGGAACCCGCCACAAGGTGGCGCCCGACTGGGTGGTCCGGACCGGGAGGACCAACCATCCCTGTACGGTCGAGGCGGTGGACGACGGCTACGACGTGGTCTTCGGCGACAAGAGGTTCGAAGTCCGCTCCGACTGGGAGATCGGCCAGCCGCTGTGGACCGGCACGGTCAATTACCGGCCCCTGTCGATCCAGCTCGACCGGGTCGGCACCGGTTATCGGCTGATCCATGCCGGGGCCGAGATGAAGGCGCAGGTGCTGACCCCGCGCGCTTCGCACCTCGCCGAGCTGATGCCCGTCAAGCTGCCGCCCGACATGTCCAAGTTCCTGCTGTCGCCCATGCCCGGCCTGCTTGCCCGCGTCGCGGTCGAAGTGGGGCAGGAGGTCAAGGCCGGCCAGGAACTGGCCGTGGTCGAGGCCATGAAGATGGAGAACCTGCTGCGCGCCGAGCAGGACGGCAAGGTGGCGAAGATCCACGCGGCACCGGGCAGCAGCCTCGCCGTGGACCAGATCATCATCGAGTTCGCCTGAGCGTCGGCGACCCTTGGATTCGAAAGTGGATGACATGAAGTCACTCTCCCCGACCCACCCGACCCTGCTCGGCACGCTGGCACCCGGCGGAAGCCTGATCCGCGCTGCGGGGTTCGCGCTCGCCGGCAGCCTGCTTCTGGCCCTCTCGGCCAAGGCCCAGGTGCCGTTCTGGCCGGTCCCGATGACGATGCAGAGCCTGGTCATCATGATGCTGGGCATGGCTTATGGCAGCCGGCTCGCCATGGCGACCGTCCTGCTCTACCTCGCCCAGGGGATGGCCGGCCTGCCGGTCTTCGCCGGCGCCGGCGCCGGGTTCGCCTACATGACCGGACCGACCGCCGGTTACCTGCTCGGCTTCGTCGTGGCCGCCGGCCTGATCGGCTGGCTGGCCGAGCGCGGCTGGGATCGCAGCCCGGTCAAGGCCGTGGCCGCCATGTCGATCGGCCACGCCCTGCTGTTCATTCCCGGCGTCGCCTGGCTTGCCGTGCTGTTCGGGATGGACAAGGCCGTTGCCGTCGGCCTGACGCCCTTCGTAGCCGCGACGCTGCTGAAGACCGCCCTGGGCGCCGCACTGATGCACGCCGCCTGGACCGTGGTCGTCCGCCGGTCGCAGAACCGGGACTGATCGGGCATAGGGCGCGCGCCTCCGCCAGGGGGCGCGTTCCTGCATGCTGCGGCACGTAACCGCATGGCCCATTGCCTGTTCTGATACGATACCGTTCCGAAGACACAGTCGAAAAGACGCTTAGCCGCCCCGGAGGATTGTCCCATGGTCGATTTCCCCAAGAAGACGCTGGCCGACTGGACCGCGCTCGCCACCAAGGACACCGGCGGCGCCTCGCCCGACACGCTGGTCTGGGACACGCCGGAGGGCATCCCGGTCAAGCCGCTCTATACCGCCGACGACCTCGCCGGGCTGGAACTGGAGACCCTGCCGGGGTTCGCGCCGTACACGCGCGGGCCGCGCGCCACCATGTACTCCCACCGGCCCTGGACGATCCGCCAGTATGCCGGCTTCTCCACGGCGGAGGAGAGCAACAAGTTCTACAAGCAGAACCTCGCGGCCGGGCAGATGGGGCTGTCGGTCGCCTTCGACCTGGCGACCCACCGGGGCTATGACAGCGACCATCCGCGCGTGGTCGGCGACGTCGGCAAGGCCGGGGTGGCGATCGACAGTGTCGAGGACATGAAGCTTCTGTTCGCCGACATCCCGCTGGACAAGATGACGGTCTCGATGACCATGAACGGCGCCGTGCTGCCGGTCCTGGCGGGCTACATCGTCGCGGCGGAAGAGCAGGGAGTCAGCCAGGACAAGCTGGCCGGGACCATCCAGAACGACATCCTCAAGGAGTTCATGGTCCGCAACACCTACATCTACCCGCCGACTCCCAGCATGCGGATCGTCGCCGACATCATCGAGTACACGGCGCTGAACATGCCGCGATTCAACTCGATCTCGATCAGCGGCTACCACATGCAGGAGGCCGGAGCGACAGCGGTGCAGGAACTGGCCTTCACCCTGGCCGACGGGCTGGAATATGTGCGCGCGGCCAAGTCCAAGGGGTTGAAGGTCGATCAGTTCGCGCCGCGCCTGTCGTTCTTCTTCGCGATCGGCATGAACTTCTTCATGGAGATCGCGAAGCTGCGGGCCGCCCGCCTGCTGTGGGCGCGGCTGATGCAGAAGAATTTCGAGCCGAACGACGCGCGCTCCCTGGCGCTGCGCACCCATTGCCAGACTTCCGGCGTGTCGCTGACCGAGCAGGACCCCTACAACAACATCATCCGCACGACGGTGGAGGCCATGGCCGCCGTGCTGGGCGGCACCCAGTCGCTGCACACAAACGCCTATGACGAGGCGCTTGGCCTGCCGACCCCGTTCTCCGCCCGTATCGCCCGCAACACGCAGCTAATCATCGCGGAGGAGACCGGCATCCCCCACGTGGTCGATCCGCTCGGCGGCTCCTACTACATCGAGGCGCTGACCAACTCCCTGGCGACCCACGCCCAGGCGCTGATCGACGAGGTCGAAGGGCTGGGCGGCATGACCCGCGCGGTCGAGAGCGGCATGCCCAAGCTGAAGATCGAGGAAGCCGCCGCCAAGCGCCAGGCCCGCATCGACCGGGCGGAGGAGGTGGTGGTCGGCGTCAACAAGTACCGGGTCGCCAACCCCGAGAAGGTCGACGTGCTGGACATCGACAACACCGTGGTGCGCGAGCAGCAGGTGGCGCGACTCCAGCGGATCCGGGCGAGCCGGGACGAGGCGGCGTGGCGGGCCTCGCTCGACGCTTTGACCCGGGCGGCGAAGGACGGCAGCGGCAACCTGCTCGACCTGGCGGTCAAGGCGACCCGCGCCCGGGCGACGGTCGGCGAGATCTCCGACGCGCTGGAGTCGGTCTTCACCCGGCACCGCGCGGTGATCCGCTCGGTCAGCGGCGTCTACGGCGCGGCGTACGAGGGTGACGAAGGTTTCGCCACGATCCAGCAGGAGGTCAGGACCTTCGCCGAGGAGGAGGGGCGGCGTCCCCGCATGCTGGTGGTCAAGATGGGACAGGACGGTCACGACCGAGGCGCCAAGGTGATCGCGACCGCCTTCGCGGACATCGGCTTCGACGTCGATGTCGGGCCGCTGTTCCAGACTCCGGACGAGGCGGCCCGCCAGGCGATCGAGAACGACGTCCATGTCATCGGCGTATCCAGCCAGGCCGCGGGCCACAAGACCCTGGTCCCGTCGCTGATCGAGGAGTTGAAGAAAGCCGGCTCAGACGACATCATCGTGGTTTGCGGCGGCGTCATTCCGCCCCAGGATTATGATTTCCTGCTGAAGTCGGGCGTCGCGGCGATCTACGGCCCGGGCACCAACATCCCGAAGGCGGCCCACGAGATCCTTGGATTGCTCCGTTAGAAAACCGGCAGCTGCGGCAAATCGACATTCAGGCCGGCGGTTGCGGCATTTCAATGTGCCCGGCCGCCGGCCATCGCATGCTCAGGCGACAGTCGCCGCACCAGGAGTTTCCGAGCATGCGCTTCGCCCTTACCAGCCTCGATCTGGAAACCGTCACTCCCCACGCCGGCCGGTGCCGGAGCTTCCTCGTCTACGAGGCCGAAGCGGGAACGGAGCCGGTCAAGGTCAAGGACCTGTTCCTTGCGGATGATCAGATTTTCCACGTCTTCGAGGGCGATGGTCCACATCCGCTCGACGAGGTTACCGTCGTGATCACGGGGAATGCCCGGGAGAAGTTCATCCGGAAATGCGCGAACCGCGGTATCCACGCCGTCCTGACCTCGGAAATGGACCCGGTCGCTGCGGTCAAGGGGTACTTTGCCGGCACGCTGCCTGGTCCGGCGCCGCTGCCGGAACAGTGTGATCACGAACACTGACGGGGTGCGACTATCCGACGGACCGGCCGGCCAGCGTCGGCTTGGCATCGCCCGGGCGCGGGGTGAACACGGCCTGGGTGATCGCCCGCTCGATCTGCTCGCGGGTGAACGGCTTCTTGATGACCGGTCCCAGATAGTCGAGGCCGCGCTGCTTGAGTTCCTCGGCGAACGCCGTCACGAAGATGATCGGCAACGCCCGCGACTCCCGCAGCGCCTGGGCCGTGGTGATGCCGCTGCCACCATGCGCCAAGCGCAGGTCCATCAGCGCCAGGCTCGGCTGGTTGGCGGCGGCAGTCGCCAGCGCCTCTTCCATCGTGGCGGCGGTGCCGCAGACCTTGTGGCCCATGGCCAACACGGTCTCGGTCAGGTCATAGGCAATGATCGCGTCGTCCTCGACGATCAGGATGTTCGCGACCAGCTGTTCGCGCATGGCGTTCTGGGCATGGCCGAGTGCTTCACGCACCTGCTCCACCGGCACCCCGATCACCTCTGCCGCCTGCGCCGACGGCAATTCCTCCAGGCTGACCAGCAGGAAGACGCGGCGTTCGAATTCCGGAAGGCTGCTCAGCGCCGCCTCGATCGGGTGCGCGGGCTCCGGCGCCTGGGACGGGCCGGGCTGGGCATCGAACAGGCTGTTGAGCAACGCATAAAGCCGGCGCCGCGTTGCCGTTTCCTCGTCGCCTTCCAGGTGATAGCGCTCGGGGTCGGCCAGTGCCGCTTCCACCGCGCGCGTAACCAGATCGTCGCCGAGCGACGTGGAGCCGGTGAGCGCGCGCCCGTAGCGTCGCATGTACGGCAACTGAGCCATCAGTCTCCGGGCTTGCGCTTCCATATATCCTCCGCAGGTCCCCTTCCGTTCCTTGAAGGGATGATGTCTGTTTATCCCGCGCGCGGAACGAATTCAAGCCGACTGCGCAAGTGTAGTCCCTGGCCTCATTTTTGAATGAGCATAAAGAGTAGTGCGGCAAATGATGGTCTCTGCTGCGCTACAGGTTAAGTCTTTTGGGATAGTGCCTGCCGGTTCGGTGCCGACAGAGGCAATTGGCCGCTGCGTTTCTTGCACGGCGTGATCTCATAAGGGTTTATGATCGTCCTGATCATCAGAAGGTCGGTGAATACCACCGGGTCCACCCATGTCGATTGCGCGGCATGATTTTCGGTCGGACCGCATCATGACAGGGAGTCACCATGAACGAGTATGATAGGGGCGGCCCAGTGCGGTCCGTCGCAGTCTGGGACTTGCCGGTGCGCCTGTTCCATTGGCTGCTGGCGGCGGCGGTCGGGACCTCGTGGGCGAGCGGCGAATTCGGCTGGATGCGGATCCATTTCCTCAGCGGCTACCTGATCCTGACGCTGCTGCTGTTTCGGCTGGCCTGGGGCTTTGTGGGCAGCAGGTCAGCCCGGTTCAGCGATTTCCTGAAGGGGCCGGGCGCCGCGTTCGCGCATCTGCGCGAGTTGAGGTCTTCGGGCAGCCATGGCCACCCCGTGCTTGGCCACAATCCGCTGGGCGGCTGGATGGTCGCGGCACTACTCCTGGTCCTGTCGGTTCAGGCAGGAAGCGGCCTGTTCACCAGCGACGATATCCTGGTCGACGGGCCGCTGGTCGCCCATGCCGGAAGCGCCGTGGTGAAGCTGCTCAGCACGGTCCATCGCCTGGCTTTCAACCTGATCCTGGCGATGGTCGCGGTTCACGTCGCCGTCATCGCCGGCTATCTGCTTTTTCGGGGGGAGAACCTCGTCCGGCCGATGCTGACGGGGCGCAAGATCGTCCCGGACGGCTTCACCGTCGATCCGCCGCGCCAAGTGGGCCCGCTGCCGGCCGCCCTGGTCGCCTTGATCGCCGTGGCGCTGGTTGCGGCGCTGGTGACGGCCGCCTGACCGACCGACGCCGATAGGATGAAACCTCCGGCGCCGGCCGAGCCGGAGAACGGGTTATTCCGACCGGTAAGTGTCGTGGCAGGTCTTGCAGGTTCCGCCGACGGCCCCGAACTGCTTCTGCACCGCCGCCTTGTCTCCGGACGCGACCACCTGGACGAGCTTGGCGGTTTCGGTTTCGAACGCCTGGGCCTTTGCGGCAAAATCGGGGAAGCTGGTCCAGATCACCGGCTTGGCCTTGGTGTCGCCCTTGTCGGACCCGGCCGGGAAAAGGCCAGGCACCTGCTTGGCGAAGGAGGCGAGGGACTGCGCCGGGGTGGCGGCGCCACCCAGGTCGGCGCCGTCTTCCAGGATCTTCTTGATGGCTCCCATCGCCTTCTTGTTGCCGTCGAAGCCTTCCTTGCGGACCTTCACCGGATCGTCGGCGGCCTGGACGCCGGTGGACAGGATGCCGGCGCCGACCAGGAGCGCGCCGGCGATGACCGCCACGGCGGCAATGCTGCTCTTCCGCATGATTATTTACCTCGCAATTGGGGGTTATCTGTTGTGGAGCGGAGAGTCGAAGGACGCGGATCGGTTGTCAAGGCGGTGCCGGGGGACCGCTCTGGCGGGCAGCCCGGCACCGGCTCGAAAGTGTTCGTTCCAGCCCCGGAACCATGCACCCGAGCGGTGGGTTATCCCATCGCGATGCAGGATCTGTTGCTTCTCACTCCCCACATTCCCCACCCGGAGCAATCCGGTTCCTCGCAACGCGCCTGGCGTATGCTGCGGCATCTTTCGGGGCGCTATCGGGTCCATCTCGGCTGCTTCGCGGACGACTCGATCGACCGGCGGCAGGAAGGCTTTGTCCGCCAGTTCTGCCACAGCGTATTCTTTGCCCGCGGTTGCCCGCCGGTAGCCAAGGGGCCGGGACCGGCGGGCCTGTTCGGATTCAACCGGCCTTTGCGGCCGGGCAGGGATGCGGGACTATCCATCTGGGTCGAGCGAATCTGGAGCGAGCGCCGTCCAACCCGTGTCCTGGCGCTCTGCGCCGCCATGGCGCCCTATGCCCTGATGCATCCCGACCTGCCGGCGCGCCGTGTCCTCGACCGTTCGGATATCGACGGCAGTCCCTGGGGAGAGGATTCCGCGACCGAACATTGGCGGCCCGCCCAGGGAATCTGGCGCTGGCTTCAGACCCGGGAACTGCGCGCGATGCTGCTTCTGGACCAGCACCGCCTGGCCTCCTGGGATGCCAGCCTGTTGAACTCGGCCCCGGCGGTTGCCAAACTCCGGCGATTGCTGCCCGAGGTCGCCGGCCGGATCCACCATGTTCCCGACGGCATCGATACCGTCCGGTTTGCGCCCAACGACGGCCGCTACGCCCCGCCGCTGCCGTTCGGCGGCCGCTCGATCCTGATGGCCGGCGCGCTGGACGGGCCGGCCGACGCCGAAGCGGCGAAGTGGTTCGCCGTCGAGGTCCTGCCCCGCGTGCGCGCCGTGGCGCCCGATTGCCGGCTGATCCTGGCGACCCGGGATCTCGGTTCCGGGCTGCCGCCACCCACGGCCTGTCCGGGCGTGACCCTGGCGACCGGCGTCCGCGACATGCGCCCCTGGCTCGCCCATGCCGCCGTCGTCGTGGCGCCGTTCAGCCTGCCCAACCCCCGTCCGGTGCTGGAGGCCATGGCGATGGGGCGTCCCGTCGTCGCGACGCCGGGCGCGCTCGGCGGCCTCCGCGAACAGATCGAGCAGGATCTCTGGCTTGCCGCGGAGCCGGCGGACATTGCCGAAGCCGTACTCGCCGCCCTGTATCAACCGCTGGGGACCGCGGTCGGGCGGGCCGCCCGGGCCCGCGTCCTGGCATATCACTCCTGGGAAGCGGGGCTGGCACGGCTCGACGCGGTTCTCGAAGGGCGCGCCATGCCCTGCATCGAGCGGACCCGTCCGATGACCATGGGGTGAACCGGCTGCGGCCCCTTTCCCGGGCAGAGGGCGGATTCAGCGGCATCTCGCCGCAGCTCTATCGTATGGCGGCCACCGGAATCGTATAGGCGGGCATTGCCGGTTCAGCCATGCTATAGCGCGGCCAGCGGGTGGTTACCGGGCGCCGGGGCAACTCGACCGGCGGATCTGCGGCCGGTTGCGGGCCATTGGACCGGACCGCCCTCCCGATAGGAGTAGAGGAGGCTTTCGGTGCCCAACAAGCAATTGCTTCACCTTGTTTTCGGCGGACAGCTGGTCAGCCCGGATTCGACCGAGTTCGTCGATCCGAACAAGCTTCACATCGTCGGCATCTATCCGAACTATGCCGAGGCTTATAAGGCGTGGCGCGGTGCCGCGGCGGCCACCATCGACGATGCGCACATGCGCTATTTCATCGTCCACATGCACAGGTTCCTCGACCCCGCGAGCGATGGGGACGGGCACGCCCACTGACCGGCGGTTTTGGGCGTCGTCTGGTCGGCAACCCTGTGAGGGATGCCGGTGCCGCGGTGTTGTTAACCAAACCGCAAGAGATTGTGGAATAAGGTTAATACGCCCTAGCTGAGGGTGAGGCAAGTGTTCCCGACCTAGGGTGCGGCTGTCAGTCATCTGGCGACGCACCCTTTCTTTTCCTTGTGCGGCCCCGAGTCTACCCGTGTTCTGCGACGAATGGGGCGTGACTTGCCATTCGTCCTGAAACGGTTCGTTACATGAGAAATTTTTGGAACCCGGCAGGCAAAGGCGTGTTCCCAGTGCAATGGTGTGATTCCTCCCTGAACCGCCAGCCACTGCGAAGCCGCCATGCGGGTCCTATGCCCGCGGGCGGCTTTTTTACCAACCGTCTTTCGTTCAGGCCTCTATCATTCAGGCTAGCATTCCCGCCGGTTTGCCGATGGTTCCTGGCAGTATCCATGTGATATCATCGCGATCGCACCGTGTTTAGTATCTTCGAATTCGTGTCAAGGTTGCCGGGTCTTTCGGCTTCTGCAGTATTTCTTTAGTGGGCCGGATTTGCCTATGTCTGACGATGAGATTGACGCCCAGATTTTCCAGGGCATTCCGGAACACGAGCTTGACGACTTCGTGGCATGGCGCGACCGCGTGCGCGACGCCAATATTTCCGCCAAGACCCTTCTGGCTACCGACTACCTGAACCATTTCAACGAGATCGTCATGCTGATCGAAATGGTTCCGGACATGCCAGACATGGTCGAGGACTGCCGGGCTTGGCATCCCAAGTCCTACCAGCAGCATTTCCGGGACAGCGGGTTCTCGGAGAAGGAACTGGCGATCGAGGCTTACGAGCATGTTCCGTCCAAGTTCCGCACCCCGTTCGAGGCGACGATCGCCCAGATGGATGCGGTGATCCTGTTCACGCTCGACCGCATGGAGACGGCCATCGCCGCCGAAGATGCCGACCGGCTTCGTTTCGATTGTTCGACTTCCGTCGAAATGCTTCACAAGATCATGCAAGTGGCGAACGGCATCATCCACGGCACCACCCACGTGATGCAGCAGACCGAAATCGACGACTACATGGGCATATAGCCAGCGGCAACCGGCGCTCCGGGGTCCGGTTGCCGGCCGTCATCCCGGCATGGTACGACCAGTCATGTCCCAGACGAGCGGCAGCGGCGATCATCGCATTCCCGATCCCGATCCCGAACGCGGCGAGGCGGCCCCGTTCGATGCGTTCGCGCGGAACAGGCTGCCGCCGCGGAGCCAGTGGCCGGAGTTGATTTTCGACCAGCCGGAATACCGCTTCGACGGTCCGCTCAATATCGCCGTCGAACTGGTCGACCGCCATGTGCGCGAGGGCCGCGGATGCCGTCCGTGCCTGATCGAGGCTGAGTCGGGACGCACGACCACCTATGCCGAGCTGGCCTGCCGGGTCGACCGCATCGCCGGAGTGCTGACCGGCAGTTTCGGCCTCGTTCCCGGCAACCGCGTCCTGCTGCGTTCTCCCAATTCGCCTATGCTGGTGGCTTGCTGGCTGGCGGTCGCGAAGGCCGGCAGCATCGTCGTCCCGACGATGCCTTTGTTGCGGGCCCGTGAGCTGGGCATGATCTGCGCCAAGGCCGAGGTGCGGCTGGCGCTCTGCGACGACCGGCTGCTGCCGGAGCTGGCCGACCTGAATGCCGCCGGGATGGGTCCGGTGGTGTTGCCGTTCGGCGAGCTGGCGGACCGGATGGCGGAGCAACCACCCGTTTTCGAAGCCTGCGCGACCGACGCCGGCGATATCTGCCTGATCGCCTTCACGTCCGGGACCACGGGCAGTCCCAAGGCCGTCGTGCATTTCCAGCGCGACCTGATGGCCGTCACGGAAGGGCTTCCGCGCGAGATCCTGCACGCTGGGCCCGACGACGTATTCTGCGCCGGATCCTCGCTGGCCTTCACCTATGGTCTCGGCGCCGCGATCCTGTTTCCGCTGCGGCTCGGTGCGGCCAGTGTCCTGGTCGAGTCGGCGACACCCGAGGCACTGCTCGACGCGGTGGTCGAGCACGGCGTATCACTGCTTTTCTCGGTGCCGACCGGCTATCGTGCCATGGCCGACCTGGGGCAGGGGCGGGCGTTTCCCACACTGCGTGCCTGTATTTCGGCGGCGGAGGCACTGCCGCGCCGGACCTTGGACGCCTGGCTCGCGGCGACCGGCCTGCCGATCATCGACACCATCGGCTCGACGGAGATGCTCCATACCTTCATGGCAAATCCCCCCGGAGCGTTCCGCCCTGGAGCCACGGGGAAACCCTTGTCGGGATACAGGGCGATGGTTGTGGACGGGGAGTTCCGTACGCTTCCTGCCGGACAGGTCGGGCGCCTGGCGGTCCGAGGCCCGGTCGGCTGCCGATATCTCGACGACCCGCGACAGGCGGAATATGTCCAGCATGGCTGGAACATGCCCGGAGACGCCTTCCTGGTCGATGGCGACGGCTATTTCTGGTACCGGGGCCGCACCGACGACATGATCGTTTCCTCCGGATATAATATTTCCGGCGTGGAGGTCGAGGAGGTGCTTCTGGAGCATCCCGCCGTGCGCGAATGCGCGGTCGTCGCTTCGCCGGACGACCGGCGGGGAGCCGTTCCCAAGGCTTTCGTAGTGCTGTCCGACGGCGTGCGGGGAGACCCCGAACTCGCGGCCGAACTTCAGGCTTTCGTGAGAAAAAACCTTGCGCGTTACAAATACCCGCGCTTGGTCGAATTCATGACCACGTTGCCGCGGACTGAAACGGGCAAGATCCAGCGTTTCAAGCTCCGTGACCTGGAGCTGGAACGCGCGGCCGAGAGAACCTGCCATCTGTAGGTTCGTTCCATTATCATTACGTGTCCAAAGATTGGTAACTTCCCGTCAAGAATGATTGGGTAGTGTGCATGCTGAGCGATGCCGCAGTGTCGGTTACGGGGTGTCGCGCGCTAGTTCCATGAGTCGTCCCGAGCCCATTGCGCACCTATGCCCATCGTCGTCGTCGTGGACGATCGCCGCATCAATTTGAAGATCCTTTCAAAGCTGGCCGGATCGCTGGCCGCTGACATCATCGTCCACGCCTTTGCCGATCCGGTGGAAGCGCTGGACTGGACCGCATCCAACTGTCCCGACCTTTGCATCACCGACTTCAAGATGCCGGTTCTGGACGGTGCCGCCTTCATCCGCCGTTTCCGGGCACAACCGGACCGCACGCATGTGCCGGTCGTGGTCGTCACCGCGTTCGACGACGCCCGGCTTCGCCGCCAGGCGCTGGAGGCGGGCGCGGACGATTTTCTGCTCGGCCCGGTCGACCCGTTGGAGTTCCGCGCCAGGGTGCGGACCCTGCTGACGCTGAGGCGGCAGCATCTGTTGCTGCGCGGGCAGGGAGCGAGAGCAACCGTGGCTCGTTGTCGCGACCTCGTTGAAGTACTGGACACGGTACCGGCCATGGTCTCCGCTACTGGACCGGATGGAAGATACCAGTACGTCAACCGCACTTACGCGGCTGCGCTCGGTGTCACGGCGGAACGGGCGGTCGGGCGATCTCCTGCGGATCTGCTGCCGCGCGACGGCGGGACCCGTGCCATGGCGCTGGACCGGCGTGTGGCCGCGCGGGGCGAACCTATGACGCCGTTCGAGGAGGAGGTCGAGATGCCCGATGGCGTGTGCCGCACCCTGGTTACGCTCAAGACACCCGTGCGTGACCGGGCCGGCACCATCGTGCGAATCGTCACGGTATCGATGGACGTGACCGCCCGTGCCCGCACCGGCGATGGAGAACAGGCATGACCGGGCAGATCCCGGACCAGACCATTGATCCCGATGGCGAACTCGACTTGCCGGCACCTCCGCCAAGTCGGGTCCGGGGCCTGTTGCTTTCCATCGCCGCCGCCGGGCTGGGCTTGTCATCGGCCCTGGCGTTCCACGCCCTGTCCGGCGTCGACTCCCTGCTGATGCCGGCTCTGGCAGTCGTCCTGCTGACGGCTGGACCGGTCGGGACCGGATGGATCGCGTGGCGGCACACCCTGCGCGATGCATGGCGGGAGATAACGTTCCGATGCGTGGACGAGGTCGTCCTGGCGATCCTGCGCATCCTGGGACTGACCGCCATGATGCTTTACGCCGCCGGTATCATGGCTCTTTCTCCCGTTCCGGAGGTTCAACGGCTGGAAGCCGCGATGCTGGTCCTCCAGGCAGGTTCCCTCGGCGGCTGGATCATCCTGCTCGACCTGCTCCGACGCAGGCAAGCCTGCCTGAAAAGGCGTATCGGCGCCGCTTGTGCCGACCTGGTTTGTGTGACCGCGCTATTGTGCCTGGGCGGTCCGCCGATGCAGGTCTGGATGTTCTGTTATCTTGGCATCGCGCTCGCCAGCGGTTTGGGCGATGGTCGGACTGGCCTGATCCTGACTTCCGCCGGCGGCGTCGCCGGACTTGCCGTGGTCGCGGCCTTCACGGGTGTTCTGTCCGAGACGCCGTTCCTGATCGTCGGAGTCGGAGTTGGGCTGCTGCTGTTGCCCGCCCAGTCGATCTTTCTGGCCGGCTCCGGCCTTGGCCGGACCATCGGCCCGCCGAAGAGGAGGTTCCGGATCCTTCTCGCGAGAACAGCCGATTCGGGTTGCGCAGCCTTCGCCGGCTGCTCGAACGTGCCGGACACACGTTACTCATCGCCGAGGACGGAAACACGGCCCTTGACCTGCTGCACAAGGGCGGCCTCGACGTCATGCTGCTCGACGTACAATTGCGAAATCCCAATGCCCTCGACCTCGTCCGCATGTACCGTTTCATGCGCTCGGAGGACGCGCATCTGCCGATCGTGGGGCTGGTGCCCGGGCTGACAGATCCGGCCCGCAAGCGGTGCATCGCCGCAGGAATGAACGAGGTGCTGCCGGTACCGGTCGAGGAGTTCCGGCTGCTCGAAGCGGTCGACCGTCTCGGCGCGGCAGCGCTCAGCGCCCGCGAGGCTCTGGAAACGGGCGTGGTCGCGTCGATCTCGGCACATCCCCGCTTCTCCACCGTCGCCGAGCCCTGCATCGACGAGGATGCGCTTGACGCGCTCCAGTCGCTGGACCCCGACAATGGTTTTCTGGAGGACGTCATCGCGGTTTTCCTTGCCGATGGTGCCGAACTGATCGATGCGATGGTCAAGGCATTGAACGAGGGGGATGTGATCAGCTTCCGGGATCACGCCGACTCGCTGGGAAGCAGTTCCACCCACATAGGTGCGATCCGCCTTGTCAAGTTACTGGCCCGATGTCGCGACATGCCGACCAGAGGCTTCCGAGAGGAAGGCAACCAAAAAATGCTGCAGATCCAGGATGAGTTCAGGCGCGTCCGTACTGCATTGCAGAGTCATGTCTGGACCCTGCATCACAGCAACTTCAACTGACGGCGCTCCCTTGAAACAGAAGAACATTCGCTACCATTGCCGTGAGTTTCAAGCGGCAGCGGTTACTACCGGAACCTGCTGAGGCGTAGGTTCCGTTTGCTCAACAAAGCGGGCAACCCGTGCCCGCCCAACCACTCGTACTCGACCCGGCGCTGCTCGACCACCGGATCGACAGCTTTCAGGGCGTCGTCCGGAATGCCGGGGTGACACATTACCAGCCCGATACCGGCCTGCGGTCCAGGCAGATCCTCGACGAAGCGGTCCATCATCGCACCGAACGGCACGGGTCTGGAGAAATCATAAACACCGCGAAAACTGCTGTTGGTCGCAATCGTATGCTTCTGCGCAAGTTTGCGCAAGCGTCCAGACAACATTGAAATAAAAAAGGACTTGGGAATGGCTATTCCGCGCGTGATGATAGCGGGAACACTGTCATGACACGATCTTAAGTATGGGGTGACCGCCATAGGGGAGTTCCCCTTCAGCCGGCCGGCCACTGCGCGGATCACCGCCTCCCGGACTGTCGGAAGCTGGTGGACATGCTGGTGGCCGTCGATGAAGGCCGGAAGACGGCCCAGTGCGGTCTCGAAAGCGTCGATCTGGCGGTTCAGTTCTGCATCGACCTCGCCCGCGTCCAGTCGGCGGCTGTACGCCAGCCGCATCAGCGAGTCGAGGGAGGGCAGGCGGCCGCCGGGAGCGGTTCGGGCATGGGACCGATCGGCTGCTGGCTGGTCAGCGTCAGGTGCAGTCCCACGTCGACCTGGTCGACATAAGGAAGCAGCCAAGTCGCGTGATCCCGCCAGAACGGTGTCAAGGTCATGCAACTGGTGGCCGACAGCCTCTCGCGGTCGATCAGGTCGCGGATCGCCGAACTGACCCCCGGCGACAAACCATAGTCATCGGCGCAGAGCACGAAAGGGGTGGGGGGCGTGTCGGCGGAGGGGGGAAAGCGGCGGTCACGGTGTCAGCTGATCCGTACGGAGGGTGTGGTCGCGCGGCCAGAGATAGAAGCAAAGCCGCCCGGGGATTGCAACGTGGGTGGCTGCAAGGGCCTCTCCCGTCTTTTGCGATCCCTTGATGTTCCTCGGATACGATCCCGCCGACCGTTGCGCCGCTGGGCGCGGCGGGCGGCGTCTTGACCACGCCTATGGAAATGATCATAAGTCGTAATCCAAAGGTGGTATGACGGGCAGGTGCATGATGGACGGACGGAAGTTCCGGTTGGTCACCAGAAGCGACTTCGACGGCCTCGTCTGCGCGGTCCTTCTTCGGGAACTGGGCATGATCGAGGAGATCAAGTTCGTCCATCCCAAGGACATGCAGGACGGCGTGATCTCAATCGGTCCCCTGGATATCACCACCAACCTGCCTTACGTGCCCGGCGTCCATCTGGCGTTCGACCACCATCTCAGCGAGACCAGGCGGATCGGCCAGCATTCCAACCATGTCATCGATCCCAAG
The DNA here is from genome assembly GCF_008843145.1 of Skermanella pratensis. Lineage (GTDB taxonomy): Bacteria > Pseudomonadota > Alphaproteobacteria > Azospirillales > Azospirillaceae > Skermanella > Skermanella pratensis. Next base: position 2,335,602 of record NZ_CP030265.1, read on the forward strand.
GCGCCCTCGGCCGCCCGGGTCGTATACGACTACTATGGCGGGGCGGAAAGGTTCGCGGGGATCTCCGGGGAGATGATGAGGGCGGTCGATCAGGCGGACTCGGCCGACTATGGGATCGACGACATCCTGCGCCCGGCCGGCTGGACGCTGCTGAACTTCCTGATGGATCCGAGGACCGGGCTCGGACGCTTCCGGGAATTCCGGATCTCCAACTACCAGCTCATGATGGAACTGATCGACCGGTGCCGGGACCACGACATCGACGGCATCCTGGGTTTGCCCGACGTCGCCGAACGGGTCGAACTCTACTTTGACCAGGAAGCGCTCTTCAGGCAGCAGATCGCCCGCATCGCGGCGGTTCACCAGGACCTCGTCGTCCTGGATCTGCGGGCGGAGGAGACCATTCACGCCGGGAACCGCTTCATGGTTTACGCGCTCTACCCGGACTGCAGGATTTCCATGCATGTCTTGTGGGGAGTCAAGCAGCAGAATACTGTGTTCGCTGTGGGCAAGTCGATCCTCGACCGCCGGTCGCCGATCGCCGTCGGGCCGCTCATGCTCGAGTATGGCGGCGGGGGCCATGCAGCGGCAGGAACATGCCAGGTGACCAACGACCGCGCCGATAGTGTGAAAAGCGAGTTGATAGACCGGCTTTCCAGGCGTAAATGAAACAAATTCTCGACACTTAGTGAATTATCAACCTGTAGAGCTCAGAATGTGCATGTCCCATTGTGAAGCTTGAAGGACGGCACTTCGATGGAGACGGTTCCTGTCGGCCCTCATGGAGGTACCGTCCGTCAAGCAGCGCTCCATGGAGCCCTGATCATCTGCGTTTCCGTCGGAGCAACGCTGGGCCTTCTAACCCTGGGCGTGCTCGAAGCCTTCGCAGCCCCCCTCATCACCATCCTGATCGCGGTCGCCACCGTGGCGATGGCAATGCTGTTCCGGCTGCGGCGGCGGCTGAGCCGGGCGGCGATCGCGCCGGAAACGGATCCGCCGGCCGGCGAGGGTATCTACGCTTCCATCGTCGCGGCCATGCCGGAGCTGATCCTGATCAGCCGCAACGGGCGTATCGACTATGTCAACGACAGCGGCATCCGCATGGTCGGCGTCGCGTCGGCCGATATCCTTCTCGCCCGCCCGGTGCTGGACCTCGTAGACGCCGTCACGCCGCGGGAGGTTCGTGAACGCATCGAAACGGCCCTTCTCGCCGGGGAGGCGGTCGCCCCGTGCGAGATCTGGCTCGCCCGGTTCGACGGCGCCGCGGTTTGCGTCGAGGCTTGCGGCGTGCCGATGGCCTGCCAACCCGACTCCCTGGTCCTTTTGACCGTCCGGGACATCTCCGATCATCGGCGGACCGAGGCGGCCTTGCGCCGGGCTAAGGAACAGGCGGAACTCGCGAACCGCACCCGGAGCCAGTTCCTGGCCAACATGAGCCATGAACTGCGCACGCCGCTGAACGCGATCATCGGGTTCTCCGAAATCATCGCCGACGAGGCTTTCGGCCCGACCGGACAGCCGCTCTACACGGAGTACGCCCGCGATATCCGCGATGGCGGGCGTCATCTCCTGACGGTCATCAACGACATCCTGGACTATTCCAAGGTCGAGGACGGCAAGATGGAGCTGTACGAGGACATCGGCGATATCGCCGAGATCATCGCGGCTTCCGTGAGGGTCGTTATCGGGCGCGCGGAGAGCGCCGATGTCCGGATTACCCAGGAGATCCAGGAGAATCTGCCCCACGTCCTGGCGGACGCCATGAAGCTGAAGCAGGTTCTGCTGAACCTGCTGTCCAACGCGGTCAAGTTCACGGCGCGCGGAGGCAACGTCACCGTTTCCGCCGCCGTGGCGCCCGATGGCGGACTCGACGTCACGGTGGCCGATACGGGGATCGGAATGACCAAAGCCGAGATCGCCATGGCCCTGGAGCCGTTCACCCAGATCGAATCCGACCTGAGCCGGAGATACGAGGGAACGGGACTGGGCCTGCCGATCACGAACTCGCTGGTCGAACTGCATGGCGGGCGCCTGCTGATCGCCAGCACGCCCAGCGTCGGCACGCGCGTGACGGTCCACCTGCCGGTCTCCAGGATTCTCCGGCAGGCGGCTCCGTCCCTGGCCGGCCGCTGATCACCCGCGCCGCAGCGCCGCGAATTCCCGCTGGGATGCTCCCTCGACTTGCTTGCCTTCCGGACTCAGGACCAGCAGCTTCACGACATCGCCCATGACGAAATCGTTCCTGACCGGGGCCAGGCGGGCCTCCGGCAGATAAGATTCGTACTGCGCCGTGTAGCGAGCCGCGAAGGCGAAGTTCAGCCAAGGCGAGACGACTCGCATCATCAGGCGGACCGGGGCCTTCTTCGACATCGTGTAGTCAAGGATGCGGATCGTCCCGGTCGGCTTGCAGATGCGGTGCATCTCGCGCAGAACCGGGAGTTGAAGCTCCTCCGGCAGGACGCAGAACACGAACGTCGCGGCGATCACGTCGAAGTGGTTGTCGGGAAACCTGGTCCTGGTGAGGTCCATTTCCAGGAACTCGGCGCCGACGCCTGCCTTGGCGGCGCGCTTCCTGGCCCTGACCAGCATGCCGGGACTGTTGTCGACGCCGATGACCCGCGCGTTCCTGGGATAAAAGGGGATGTTGCATCCCGTTCCGGCACCGGCGTCCAGCACCATGCCGCCGGCGCCGCGGAATACATCGCTGCGTAGCCGCCGCTTCCAGGAAACTTCGTAGGCTTTGTCCAGCACGTCGTAAAGAGGAGCAATCCGCTCGTACTTTTCGTAACTCACCGCCCATCACCCTTCGCTGGAGATCATCTCAACGGATCGGGTGCGGATACTCGGTGCCGGAACATAAGGCAAATGAACCTTTTAATACCATCCGGCGCCGCGAAGTAACGGCGTAGCCCGTCTCAGCTCTTTCCCCCAAGAATCAGGACATATCGTCCGTCGCGCGTCTTGGGCGGGAGCTGGTGGGGACCTCTTCGCTTCGGATCCTCGTTGCGCATGGCCATGACCTCCTCGAACTTTCGCAGCGGTCGCAGCAGATAGGGGCTGACATTCGTGCTTTTGATGTCGTCCATGACGCAAATCGCCTGTCGAAAAATCGTTCTGGTTCGAAGAATATGGACTTTCGCGCTGCGGGACGGGAGAGCGATTACGTCTGTGAACATACGTACTGACGGTTTAGCCATCCGGGAAATGGATCGGAATCGCTCTCTCATCCGTTGGTGCTCCCGGATGGAGGAAATGCAATGAAAATTATCGAACGCCGCCCCGGCGGTTATCTGGTGGACTGTGGTTGCGCCCACGGGAGTTCGTTCGTTCAGCGCCGCCCGGCGCTGGCGGCGGAATGCCCGAAATGCGGCAGGACCGGAATGATGGCGGAACTCGTGACGACCTGGGTCATCGCCAACGACCGCGAGCGGATCGAAGCCGCGGACTAGCGCCGCGGGCCAGGACTGCGCGGAGGGGCGGGAGGCCGATGGCGCCCGCCCCCACATGTCAGCCGGCGGCGCCGTGCCCCGCGGCCAGCGCGCGTTCATAGACGAGCGGGTCGACATTGCCGCCGGAGCACACCACCGCGAGGACGGCGCCCGGCGCAGGTATCCTGCCGGCCAGCACCGCCGCCAGGGCCACGGCGCCGCCAGGTTCCACGACCAGCTTGAAATGGTCCCGCGCCACCGACATCGCGCGGCAGACTTCGGCATCGGTGACGGCGAACCCTTCCGCCAAGTGCGCGGCGTTGACCGCGAAGGTCAGTTCTCCCGGCTGGGCGGCCAGAAGCGCATCGCAGAATGATGCGGCGCCCGGGTCGTTCGACAGGCGCCTGCCGGCGGCCAGCGACCGCCGCGTATCGTCGAAGCCCTCGGGCTCCACGGCATGGACCGCGACTTCCGGCAGCCGTTCGGCCAGGGCAAGGGCAATCCCGCTGATCATGCCGCCGCCTCCGCAGGGCGCCAGCACCGCATCAAGCCGCGCGCCCGCGGCTGCCGCCTGGTCGGCCAATTCCAGGCCGATCGTGCCTTGTCCGGCCATGACATAGGGATCGTCATACGGCCGTACCAGGGTGGCACCCGTCTCCGTCGAAATCCGAGCACCGATCGCCTCCCTGTCCTCCGTCCAGCGGTCGTACAGCACGACCTCGGCACCCCAGGCCCGGGTATTGGCGATCTTGATCGCGGGCGCGTCCGACGGCATCACGATGGTCGCCCCGAGGCCGAGCATCCTGGCCGCCGCGGCGACGCCCTGGGCATGGTTGCCGGAGGAGAACGCCACCACCCCGCGCGGGCGTTCCGCTTCCGGGATCAGGCTGATGCGGTTGTAGGCGCCGCGGAACTTGAAGCTGCCCGTGCGCTGCAGCGCCTCGGCCTTGACCAGCAGCCTGCATCCGAGAGCGTCGTTCAGGAGAGGGGACTCCAGCAGCGGCGTTAGGACGGCGCGCCCGGCCAGCCGCCCGGCGGCGGCCGCGACATCTGCGTAACCGGGCAGGCGGCCAGCATCGAGGGTCGGGGAGGCGGAAGGCATATGGGGAAACCCTTGGTGACGGAAGTCGGCGGGACGTTTCAGGCATCCCCGCGCGCGACGAGGCGGGGCAGAGCCTCCAGGCCGCGCATCATGAGCTTCGGCGTGCCCGGCAGCCGGTCCCTTGTCTGGTCGAGCCGGTTCAACCATACGGCCTGGAAGCCGAAATGCGCAGCCCCGGCGACATCCCACCCGTTGGACGACACGAAGCAGATCCGCTCCCGCGCCAAGCCGAGCCGGTCGCAGGCGAGCTGATAGACCGACGGGTGCGGCTTGTAAACACCAACTTCCTCGACCGACAGCACTGCGTCCAGTCCGTCCGCGATCCCGGCGCTCTCGACCCCGGCAGCCAGCATTCCCGGCGTTCCGTTCGACAGGATGGCGGTCTTCAACCCGGCCAGCCGCAGTTCCGACAGGACCGGGGCGACATCCGCATAGCAGTCGAGCGACAGGTAGCGTTCCATCAGACGGTGCTTGAGCCCCGCGTCGTCGAGCCCGGCGGCATCGAGCGCGAAGTCCAGCGCGTCCCCGGTAACCTGCCAGAAGTCCCGATGCTCTCCCATGAGGCTCAGCAGCCAGGTGTACTCGAGCTGCCGGGTGCGCCAGACGGTGCCTACCCGATCGGCCTTGTCTCCCATCTCACCGGCCAGACGGCCGGTCGCCGACCGGACATCCAGGAGAGTGCCGTAGGCGTCGAAGACGCAGGCCGCGATGCCGGTCAGCATGGTGTCACCGTCTCAGATCCTCCTCCAGCAGCAGCCTCGCCGTGCCGCCGTTCATGCGGGCGCGATAGACGTGGAGAGCCTCCATCACCCGCTGGACATAGTTGCGCGTCTCGGAGATCGGAATCAACTCGATCCAGTCGACCACATCCACCCCTTCCGCCCGCGGGTCCCCGTTGGCCTGAAGCCACTCGCGCACCCGGCCGGGCCCGGCGTTGTAACCCGCTATGGCAAGGATGTAGGATCCGTTGAAGCGGTCCAGCAATTCCCTCATGTAGGCGCTGCCCAGCGCGATGTTGTACTCCGGGTCGGCCGTCAGGCGGCCGTTGGTGTGCTCCATGCCCAGCTGGTTCGCGACCTGCTTGGCGGTCGCCGGCATCAGCTGCATGAGGCCCCGGGCGCCCGCCGGGCTGACGGCATTCTGGTTGAAGGTGCTCTCCTGCCGGATCAGGGAGTGGACCAGCGCGGGCTCCAGCCAGCCGAGCTGCGGCATGTCGACCACGGGATAACCGGTATCGGACAGCGTAACATCGTCCTGCACCGCCTGCTTGGCGATGGCGACCGCCAGGTCGGCGCGGCCGATCTCGCGCGCCAGCCCGGCGACCAAGGCGTATTCCTCGGCCGTCTTGGCGTTCGACCCCATCCGGCGGACGAAGATCCCCTCGCGGTCGGCCACCGGGTCGATCCGGTTCAGCATCCGGGTCAGCCTTGGCAGCTCCCGCCGTCCGAACGCCGCGACCGCATCGGCCGATGGCCGCGCCTCGGCGGGCAGGGCGCCGGCGGATGGCGCGCGCAGGCGCTGCTGGGCAAGCTGTCCATAGAAGGTCGTGACGTGCTGGGCCGCCAGACCGTACCACCGGCGCGCTTCGTCCGCCTGTTTCAGGGACTCGGCCGCGCGCCCCGCCCAGTAGGCGCCCCGCGACCGGCTGATCGGCGCGCTGACGCCGGCGTGCAGCCGCTCGAAATGCTTCAGCGCCTGCTGCGGCCGGTCCAGGAAGCGGAGCGCCAGCCAGCCGGACAGGAACTCGGCTTCGGCCATCGGGAGGCCGTCCCGCTGTCCATGGCCGGAAACGATACGGTAGGCCTCCGCATAGGCGCCGCGCTCGATCGATCGCCGGGCCAGGATATGCATCTCGGTCCACCACGCCGCCGGCCGGCCCAGTTCGGCCGGCTTGTCCATCAGGATCTCCAGCGCGCCGGCGTCCAGGTCCTTCCGTCGGCGCCATCGCGCGCGCTCGTAGAGCAGCCCCGGATCGTTGCGCAGGGTCGCGGGAACCTTGCTGATCAGGGCGTCGACATTGCCCCGCTTCATGCCGGCCAGATGGAACCTTGCTTCGGCCAGCGCCTGGTACCCGCTGCCGACCAGGGGGAGCATGCGGCGGGCGGCCGACTCCTCGTTGTCCCACATCAGCCGGTCGAACCGGGCCAGATGGTCCCGGGGGCGCAGCAGGTCGCCGAAGCGCGAGCGGAAATCCTGCTCCTCCGTCTGGCCGAAGCCGCCGGCGACCCAGCGCTCGCGAACCAGTTCGGCGGCCTGCGCGGTCTTGCCGTCGTTCAGCAGCACCGTGGCATAGCGCAAGGTGCCGCCGCCGGTCAGCGGAGGATAGGCATCGAACCAGGCCTTCACGTCGGCAGCCGGCATCCAGAGCGGCATCGCCAGTTCCGCGTTCCGGCGCAGTGTGTTCAGGTTCGGCCATTCCGGGTTGCCGCGGACGAAGGCGGCGATGGAGTCGAAGCTCGCTTCGGTGCCGGGGCGCGCCATGTCGAGCCACTGGATCGCCTTGGCCGGCAGCGGTTCCCCGGCCTGGGAGGCCAGGGCCTTCGCCTCGTCCCATCGGCCGCTCTCCGCCGCCTTGAAGGCGGTCCGGTAGACCGCGAGGTCGCGCTCGTCCAGGTCGGCGGCCGACGCGCCGGGCATCCAGGCGCCGGCCGCGACGGACAAGGCCAGCGCGAGCGCGAATACCATGGCATGGACAGGGCGGGCGCACTTGCCGTACCAGTCCGCTGCGGCTAATGTGCCTGCCTTGTTTCTTGTGCCGGTACGGAGGTCGGTATGTTTTCGGGGTCCATCGTCGCGCTCTTGACGCCTTTCAAGAACGGGAAAGTCGACGAGAAAGCCTTCCAGTCCTTCGTCGATTGGCAGATTGGGCAGGGTACCAACGGGCTCGTGCCGGTCGGGACGACCGGCGAGTCCCCGACCCTCAGCCATGAGGAGCACATGCGCGTCGTCGAGCTGTGCATCGAGGCGGCCGCAGGCCGTGTGCCGGTCATCGCCGGCGCAGGCTCGAACTCGACGGCGGAGGCGATCGCCTTCACGCGTCACGCCAAGAAGGCGGGCGCGGACGCCGTGCTTACCGTCACGCCCTATTACAACAAGCCCACGCAGGAAGGTTTGTATCAGCATTACAAGGCGATCCACGACTCTGTAGAAATTCCGATCATCATTTACAACATACCAGGTCGCAGCGTGATCGACATGACGGTCGCCACAATGGCACGTCTCGCGAAGCTTCCCAATATCGTCGGCGTCAAGGATGCCACGGCGGACTTGACCAGACCGTTAAGGACCCGTGTCGAAATCGGGCCGGAATTCTGCCAGCTCAGCGGGGAGGACGCCACTGTCGTCGGTTATCTGGCGCAGGGCGGGCACGGCTGCATCTCGGTGACCGCCAACGTCGCTCCGGCGCAGTGCAGCCAGCTTCATGCCGCCTGGGCCGCGAATGACAGGCCGACCGTCGAGCGGCTGCGCGACCAGCTGATGCCGCTTCACCACGCCCTGTTCCTGGAGACCAGCCCGGCGCCGGTCAAGTATGCGGCCAGCCTGCTGGGCCTCTGCTCCGAGGAGGTCCGGCTGCCCGTGGTTCCGGTGACGGACGCGACACGGACCGCAGTTCGCGAGGTGATGGTGAAGGCGGGCGTGCTCAACTGAGCACGTTCGGCGGCACGGCATAAGACAACCTGCGTGGCAGGAAGAAGAAAGTAGAGGAATAATCATGGCTCAGCCGGGGCCCGTCTCGGGCCGGATTGCGGCTCAGAACCGCCGTGCCCGGTTCGATTACTTCATCGATGAAACGCTCGAGGCAGGGATCATGCTGGTCGGCACGGAGGTGAAATCCCTCCGCGCCGGTAAAGCCAGCATCAACGAATCCTATGCGGGCGAACAGAATGGCGCGCTGTACCTGGTCAACGCCTACATTCCGGAATACCAGCTCGCCGGCCAGTACTATCAGCACGAGACCAAGAGGCCGCGGAAGCTGCTGGTCCACAAGCGGGAAATGAACCGCCTGATGGGCGCCATCAAGCGCGAAGGCGTCACGATCGTCCCGCTGTCGGTCTATTTCAACGCGCGCGGCATCGCCAAGGTCGAGCTTGGGGTCGCCCGCGGCAAGAAGAAGGTGGACAAGCGGGCATCGGAGAAGGAGCGCGACTGGCAGCGCGACAAGGCGCGCGTGATGCGCAGCAGAGGGAAGGACGCGGATTAAGGAACCATAACCTTCCTCCGCGGTTGGAGCCTCCGACGGAAAGACAAAGGAGACTCCGATGCGCGCACTGGTCTGGCATGGCAAGGAAGATGTCCGGGTCGACACCGTGCCCGATCCCAAGATCCTGAATCCCAGGGACGCAGTGGTCAAGATCACGTCCACTGCGATATGCGGCTCGGACCTTCACCTTTACGGTGGCTACATTCCTACATTGAAGTCCGGCGACATCCTGGGTCATGAGTTCATGGGCGAGGTGGTGGAAGTCGGCAAGGAGCCGGGACGTCTGAAGGTCGGAGACCGCGTCGTCATTCCCTTCACCATCGCCTGCGGCCATTGCTACTTCTGTGACCATGACCTCTGGTCCCTCTGCGACAACTCCAATCCCAATGCGGAGATGACGTCGAAGGTCATGGGGCAGTCGCCGTCGGGTCTGTTCGGTTACACCCACCTGTTCGGCGGCTATGCCGGCGGACAGGCCGAATATGTTCGCGTCCCCTACGCCGATGTCGGACCTTTCAAGGTGCCCGACGGCTTCAGCGACGACCAGGTCCTGTTCCTGACCGATATCTTCCCGACCGGCTACATGGCGGCCGAGAATGCCGACATCCAACCCGGCGACACGGTCGCGGTGTGGGGCTGCGGGCCGGTTGCCCAGTTCGCGATCCGCAGCGCCTATCTCCTCGGGGCGGAGCGGGTGATCGCCATCGACCGCGTACCGGAACGGCTTGCCATGGCACGCGACGGCCGGGCGATCACGATCAACTTCGATGAGGAGGACGTTCACGATCGCCTGATGGAACTGACCGGCGGGCGCGGTCCGGACAGCTGCATAGATGCCGTCGGCATGGAGGCCCACGGAGGCGGGAGCGTCGACGCGGTTTATGACCGGGTCAAGTTCGCCGCTTTCATGACCACCGACCGGGCCCATGCGCTGCGCCAAGCGATCATGGCGTGCCGCAAGGGCGGGACCGTTTCGCTCGCGGGCGTCTATGGCGGCGTGGTGGACAAGATCCCCATGGGCGCTGCCTTCAACAAGTCCCTGAAGTTCAGGATGGGGCAGACCCACGTCCACAAGTACCTGCCGCGCCTGATGAAGCACATCCAGGACGGCGACCTGGACCCCAGCTTCGTGATCACCCACAAGCTGCCGCTTGACCAGGCGCCCGAAGGTTACCGGATCTTCCGGGAGAAGAAGGACAACTGCATCAAGGTCGTCCTGAAGCCCTGAGAGTCCCTCGCGCCGGCCTCCGCCCCCGGGTGAAGGCCGGCACGAGAGGCATTTTGCGCCGATCGGACAGAAAGACTGGCCGGACTGGGGAGTCGACTCCCGGTCCGGCCAGTCGTTCGTGGAGACGCGGACCTGAAGACCCCCGGAATCGACAGGCCGCGAATCGTTCAGGCGGTCTCGTACAGATTGCTGTGCGGATCGTTGGACGGCGGGTCGCGATGCTGGTGGACGCGGGCGATCGACGGTGACAGATCCTGGAGTTCGATGAAGTTGTCCGCCTGCCTGCGCAGCTCGTCGGCAACCATGGGCGGCTGGCTGCGAACGGTGCTGATCACCGAGACCCGCACTCCTTTCCGCTGCACCGCGTCGACCAGCCTCCTGAAATCGCCGTCGCCGGAGAACAGCAGGATATGATCGACATGCTCGGCCATCTCCATCACGTCGATGGCGAGTTCGATGTCCATGTTCCCCTTGATCTTGCGCCGGCCCGATGCGTCGGTGAATTCCTTCGTCGGCTTTGTTACCATGGTGTAACCATTGTAATCGAGCCAATCCACCAGCGGCCTGATCGGGGAGTACTCCTGATCCTCGACTAGCGCGGTATAGTAGAAGGCACGCACAAGGCGACCTTTGGATGCGAAAAGATCAAGGAGGCGTTTGTAATCGATATCAAATCCAAGGGCTCTCGCCGCGGCATATAAATTTGCACCGTCTATGAACATTGCGATGCGTTCTTCTTGATAGAATATCATCTGAGTACCTTTTGGACTATAATGGTTGTCACACATCGGCCAATTTCTTATCCCGCTTCGCTCACCAAGCAGGAGGGTCTTTAATGCCGCATTGGCCACGATGTAGAGATAGGGCAATGCTTCCAAGCAGACAAGAGGTTCCCTTGAGGTCACGACAAAAGTGATTTTCATCGCATTAGGATCAAACCTTCCCAGCGATGTGTATGGCTCACCCCAAGACATATGCGAAGCTGCGATAGGTGCGCTGCAAGACCACGGGATCTCTGTGGTCGCTCGTTCGCGCTGGTTCCGGACGGCACCAGTTCCGGTCTCAGATCAACCTTGGTTTGTTAACGGCGTGATCGCGGTCGCTACAGGGCTGAACCCTGCCGACCTTCTGTCATTACTGCACGAAGTCGAGGCAGAGTTCGGACGAACCCGCAGCATACGCAACGAAGCCCGTCTCCTGGACCTGGACCTCGTTGCATATGACGATCTTGTAACGGACGGGGGTACGCCGCCGACGCTTCCGCACCCCCGGATGCACGAAAGGGCTTTCGTCCTGTTCCCGCTTTCCGACATCGCGCCGGACTGGAAGCATCCGGCGACGGGGATCGACCTGTCCGACCTGATCGCGGCGCTTCCCGCCGACCAACGCGCGGAACCCGATGCATGATACGTGTCGCGCTTGCTTCGACCATGCCCAAACCGTATATAGAAAAGCTTGGCATATTGTTGGAGTTCGCCCCTTATGGCACGCGTAACCGTTGAAGACTGCGTCATCAAGATTCCAAATCGTTTCGAGCTGGTCATGATGGCCGCCCAGCGGGCGCGGGATGTCGCCACGGGTGCTCCGCTGTCGATCGACCGCGACAACGACAAGAATCCGGTCGTGGCGCTGCGCGAGATCGCGGACGAGACCATCGGCCTGGACGAACTGCGGAACGCGCTGATCCGCGGCCACCAGAAGGTGGTCGAGGCCGACGAGCCGGAGGACGACATCGTCGAGTTGATGGCCGGCGAGCAGGCGTGGGCCCAGCAGATGACGGTGGGCGACGATGACCTGGGCGGCGACGACCTGGGCGCCGACGGCGACGTGGAGGAGGGCGACGACGTCCTTTCCGACATGGAGCAGGAGCCGGGCGTCGATATCGACACCGAGGAAGGCCAGCTGGTCGACCGCGACGTCGACGATGTCGGCAAGGCCTACGAGTAAGGGGCCGGCTGTCGGGAGCTTGGTGTCGGGTCGCGGGAGGCTCGCCGTACGAGTGTGCGAGATCGAATCCATGATGCCGTCGTTTGCCGCGGGTGAGAGGCGATGATCCGGCAGTACGAGCTTGTCGAACGCGTCAAGGCGTATGATCCAAGCGCGGATGAGGATGCCCTCAACCGCGCTTACGTCTTCTCGATGCGTGCCCATGGTTCGCAGACCCGGGCCAACGGCGACCCCTACTTCTCCCATCCGTTGGAAGTCGCCGGCATCCTCACCCAGATGAAGCTGGACAGCGCTTCGATCGTGACCGCCCTGCTGCACGACACGGTCGAGGACACCGTGGCGACGCTGGAGGACGTGCAGCGCCTGTTCGGCGCCGATATCGCGCGCCTCGTCGACGGCGTCACCAAGCTGTCGCGGATCGAGCTCCAGAACATCGAGACGCAGACCGACCAGGCCAAGCAGGCGGAGAACTTCCGCAAGCTGGTGCTTGCCATGTCGGAGGACATCCGGGTCCTGCTGGTCAAGCTGGCCGACCGCGTCCACAACATGCGGACGCTGTCGTACCTGCGTGACCCCGAGAAACGGAAGCGGATCGCCCGCGAGACGCTGGAGATCTACGCGCCGCTGGCCGAGCGCATCGGCATCCACAAGATGAAGGACGAGCTCGAAGACCTCTCCTTCGCCGAGCTGAATCCCGACGCCCGCGACAGCATCCTCGCCCGCCTCGCCTTCCTGCGCACGTCGGAGGGCGGGCTGGTCGGCCGCGTCCTCGACGAGCTGCGCCACACGCTGGCCGAGCACGGCCTGCCCGACGCGACGGTCACCGGGCGGGAAAAGACGGCCTATTCGATCTGGCGCAAGATGCAGCGCAAGAACGTGGCCTTCGAGCAGCTCTCCGACATCATGGCGTTCCGCGTCATGGTCGATTCGGTCGAGCAGTGCTACCAGGCCCTGGGCGTGATCCATGCCCGCTACCCGGTCGTGCCGGGCCGCTTCAAGGATTACATCTCGACTCCGAAGCCCAACGGCTACCGCAGCATCCACACCTCGGTGATCGGGCCGGAGCGACAGAGGATCGAGGTGCAGATCCGCACCAGCGACATGCACGAGGTGGCCGAGCTCGGCGTCGCCGCCCACTGGGCCTACAAGCAGAACCACCAGCGCACGGAGGGCCGCCAGTACCGCTGGTTGCGCGAACTGCTCGATATCCTGGAGCATGCCCAGAAGCCCGAGGAGTTCCTGGAGCACACGAAGCTGGAGCTGTTCCAGGACCAGGTGTTCTGCTTCACGCCCAAGGGCGACTTGATCGCGCTGCCGCGCGGCGCCACCCCGGTCGACTTCGCCTATGCGGTCCACAGCCAGATCGGCGACACCTGCGTGGGCGCCAAGGTCAACGGGCGGATGCTGCCGCTGCGCAGCCAGCTGCAGAACGGCGACCAGGTGGAGATCTTCACCTCCAAGGCGCAAACGCCGTCGCCCACCTGGGAGCGCTTCGTCGTCACGGGGAAGGCGCGGGCACGTATCCGCCGGTTCATCCGGACGCAGCAGCGCTCGCAATACATCGACCTCGGCAAGGCCCTGCTCCAGAAGCTGTTCCGCCAGGAGGGCTACGAGTTCTCCGACAAGGCGGTCGAAGGCGTCGTGAAGATCTTCCAGGCGTCCTCCGTGGACGACCTGTTCGCCAGCGTCGGCGCCGGGCTTCAGTCGGCGCGCGAAGTCTTCAACGCGGTCTTCCCCGGTCACAAGCCGGCGTCCGAGCGCGACGACAAGGTCGTCCCGATCAACCGGTCCGCCCGGCACAAGCACAAGAAGGACATCCCGCTCCCGATCCGGGGCCTGATTCCCGGCATGGCGGTACACTATGCGGGCTGCTGCCATCCGCTGCCGGGCGACCGCATCGTCGGGATCGTGACCACCGGCAAGGGCGTCACCATACACACGATAGACTGCGAGACGCTGGAGAGCTTCAGCGATACGCCGGAGCGCTGGATCGATGTCGGCTGGGACAGCGGCGGAGAGGCGGCCGAGGAGCATGTCGGCCGCATCAACGTCATCATCGCGAACGAAGCGGGCAGCCTGGGAACCCTGTCCACCGTGATCGGCAAGAACGGCGGCAACATCACCAATTTGAAGATCACCAGCCGCAACACGGACTTCTTCGAGATGCTGATCGACATCGACGTCAAGGACGTCAAGCATCTGACCAACATCATCGCGGCGCTCCGGGCAACTCCGGTAATCAATTCGGTCGATCGGGCACGCGGACGGTGACTGAACGCGTCTCCGCCTCCATATAGCACGAAGACGGCGGCGGTAGCGCGCCTTTGGCGCTGCATCCGCCGCTGCCGCCCCGTTGCAACGCCTTCCTGCCCCGACAGACTGATCCGTCCCGACACATGTTCCGCCGCCGCACCAAGCACGCCTTCCATCATCGCATCCGCGATCTGTTCTGGCCGCGTGCGGGATGGCGGCGCTCCTCGGCTTACGTGGGGCACCGGATCGGGCGGCTGCCGGGCACGCCCTATTCCATCGCGGCCGGTTTCGCCAGCGGGGCCGCGGTCTCCTTCACCCCATTCATCGGCTTCCACTTCCTGCTCGCGGCAGGGCTGGCCCTGGTCCTTCGGGGTAACCTGCTGGCGTCGGCGATCGGCACGGTGGTCGGAAATCCCTGGACTTTTCCCGGCATCTGGTTGGCGGCGTACCGTGTTGGGGCTATGGTGTCCGGGCAATCGCACGGCGGAGAAGTGGCGGCCCAACACCTGACCCTGGCGATGATCCTGGATCACCCGGGACAGGTGTTCCTGCCCATGATGATCGGCGGCACGCTGCTGGGGATCGTCGCCTGGTTCCTGTTCTTCTTTCCCGTGCGCGCCGCGGTATCGACCTATCATGCCCGGCGCGCCCTGCGGCGGACGAGAAAGGCGCGGCACCGCAAGCTGGAGCTTGAAGTATGATACGCACCCTGCGCCTTGGCGTGAACATCGACCATGTCGCGACGATCCGGAACGCCCGGGGCGGCAGACATCCGGACCCGCTTCGCGCCGCCCGCGCCGCCGCGGAGGCCGGGGCCGACGGCATCACCGCCCATCTGCGGGAGGACCGACGCCATATCACCGACGACGATATCCGGCGGCTGAGCGCGGAGATCCGGCTTCCCCTGAATCTCGAGATGGCGGCGACCGGGGAGATGGTCGCCATAGCCTTGCGCCACCGCCCGCATGCCGCCTGCATCGTTCCCGAGCGGCGGGAGGAACGGACTACCGAGGGTGGCCTCGACGCCGCCGGCAACCATGACGCACTCGCCCCGATCATCCGGGATCTGGGCGCCGCCGGAATCCGGGTGTCCCTGTTCGTCAATCCCGACCCGGTCCAACTGGATGCCGCCGCGGCGCTCGGCGCCCCTGTGGTCGAGCTCCATACGGGAGCCTATTGCGACGCCGAGGCGGACGATGTCCGTGCCCATGAGCTGGGGCGCATCCGGACCGCGGCCGCCCACGCGGAGGCGATCGGGCTGGAGTGCCATGCCGGCCATGGCCTTGCCTTCGATACCGTCGGTCCGGTCGCGGCCATTCCGACCATCGTGGAGCTGAACATCGGGCATTTCCTGATCGGCGAAGCGGTCTTCGGCGGGCTCGACGGGGCCATCAGGCAGATGCGGGCGCTGATGGACCGGGCACGCTCCGGCGCGGACGATCGGCGCGGTGCCTGACCCCATGATCCTCGGCATCGGCAACGACCTGATCGACATCCGTCGCATCGAGCGGACCCTGGAGCGCTACGGCGAGCGGTTCCTTGACCGCGTCTTCACCGAGGTGGAGCGGCGGAAGTCGGACCGGCGCAACCAGCGCGCCGCGAGCTACGCCAAGCGGTTCGCCGCCAAGGAGGCCTGCGCGAAGGCGCTCGGCACCGGGCTGAACCGCGGGGTCTACTGGCGCGACATGGGGGTGGTGAACCTGCCCGGCGGACAGCCGACCATGCGTCTGACCGGCGGGGCCCTCGAGCGCCTGAAGCGCATCACGCCGCCCGGCATGTCACCCGTGATACATCTCACCTTGACCGACGACCTCCCTTTGGCGCAAGCCATCGTCATCATATCCGCCGTGCCCGCCGGTGAAGCCGTCCAGGACGGCTCCTCCGTCCCTCGAACCTGACCGCCACGGAGCAGCCGCCCCCGGGTGGCGTCACGCCATGACAGAACTGACGAGAAAGCAGACAGAATCGATGCAGAAGAACAAGAGCGGCGGCATCGGCGAGACCATCAAGACGGTCGTCTACGCCGTCGTGATCGCGTTCGGCGTCCGGACTTTCGCCTATGAACCGTTCAACATCCCGTCCGGATCGATGATCCCGACGCTTCTGGTGGGCGATTATCTGTTCGTCTCCAAGTTCTCCTATGGCTACAGCAAGTACACGGTCGCCTTCGGCGCGCCGCTGTTCGACGGCCGTCTGTTCTACACCAAGCCGGAGCGCGGCGACGTCGCCGTCTTCAAGCTGCCGCGGGACAACAGGACCGACTACATCAAGCGCATCGTGGGACTTCCCGGCGACCGGATCCAGGTGATCAACGGCGTGCTGCACATCAACGGGGAGGCGGTCAAGCGCGACCGGGTCGAGGACTTCGTCACGACCGACCAGTTCGGCCGCCAGATCCGAGTCGCCCAGTACGTCGAGACGCTGCCGAATGGCCGCCAGCACCGCATCATCGAGGAAAGCGACAACGCTTCGCTCGACAACACGCAAGTTTACGTGGTCCCGGAAGACCACTTCTTCGCCATGGGCGACAACCGCGACAACTCGCTGGACAGCCGGGTCGGCGCGATGGTCGGTTTCATCCCGGTCGAGAACCTCGTCGGGCGGGCCGAGTTCCTGTTCTTCTCGATCGACGACGGCGCCCGCTTCTGGGAGTTCTGGAAGTGGCCCTGGGCCGTGCGCTTCGGCCGTGTCTTCGACGGCGTGAACTGAGGGGGACGGCATGTCCGCCATCGGTACCAATCAGAACGGCCATTCCGGTCCCGCCGACCTCGCCGAGCTGGCGGCAGCCCTAGGCCACCGGTTCAGGCAGCCCGAGCTTCTGGTGGACGCAGTGACCCATCCCAGCGTCAGCGGAATGGAGCGCGTTGGCAAGCGGCCGGGCAGGGCGGCGATTCCGGGTCTCGCCTACGAGCGGCTGGAGTTCCTGGGCGACCGGGTTCTCGGACTTGTGATCGCCAACTGGCTGCTGGAGCGTTTCCCGGGGGAGCGCGAGGGGGCGCTGGCCCGCCGCCTCGCCAGCCTCGTCCGGTGGGAGACCTTGAGCCAGGTAGCGGCCACGCTGGACCTCGGCCGTTACCTGCGGCTCTCCACCGGCGAGGCGGGGTCCGGCGGCCGGACCAACGGCACGATCCTGGCCGACTGCTGCGAAGCGGTGATCGGCGCGCTGTACCTGGACGGCGGTTTGCCTGCAGCGGAAACCTTCATCCGCACCCGGTGGGCCGGCCAGATCGACCGGGCGGCATCGCCGCCGCAGGACGTCAAGACGGCCCTTCAGGAATGGGCACAGGGGCGCGGCAAGCCTTTGCCCGTATATGAAACCATGGGCCATACCGGCCCGGACCACAGCCCGCAATTCGAGGTCAGGGTGCATCTGCAGGGCTTCGAGCCCGTCGTCGCCCAGGGCAATTCGAAGCGGGCGGCAGAGAAAGCAGCGGCGAGCGAGATGCTTCGCCGCGTCGGAGCACCGATCGATGAGTGACGAGACCGCTTCCCCGGAGCAGGCCCCCATGCCCGAACATCCGCGCTGCGGATTCGTGGCCCTTGTGGGAGCGCCCAATGCCGGCAAGTCCACCTTGCTGAACACCATGATCGGCGCAAAGGTGTCGATCGTCTCCCATCGCGTCCAAACCACCCGCACCCGGGTCCTCGGCATCGCGACGGAGGGCGACTCCCAGGTGATCTTCGTCGACACGCCCGGCATCTTCGCGCCGAAGAAGCGGCTGGAGCGCGCCATGGTGGCCGCCGCTTGGCAGGGGGCCAGCGATGCCGACCTGGTGGTGCAGCTCGTCGATGCCGCGCGGAAATCGATCGATGGCGATACCCGCGCCATCATCGCCAAGCTCAAGGCCTCCGGGCGTCAGGCCATCCTGGCGCTGAACAAGATCGATCTCATCAAGCGTGACAAGCTGCTGGCGCTTTCCGCCGAGCTGAACGCCGAAGGCATCTTCACCGACACCTTCATGATCTCGGCGGAGACCGGCAACGGCGTCGACGACCTGCGCAGGCACCTCGCGTCGCGCATGCCCGAGGGACCGTGGCATTTCCCGTCCGACCAGCTCTCCGACATCCCGATGCGCCTGCTGGCGGCCGAGATCGTCCGGGAGAAGCTGTTCCTCCAGCTTTACCAGGAACTGCCCTATTCGGCGACGGTGGAGCCGGAAGGCTGGGAGGAGTTCGACGACGGCAGCGTCAAGATCTCCATGGTCGTCTTCACCGAGCGCGACAGCCAGAAGGCGATCATCCTCGGCAAGGGAGGCCAGCGAATCAAACAGATCGGCGCCACCGCGCGCACGGAACTGGAGGAGATGCTGGAACGCCGCGTCCATCTGTTCCTGCACGTCAAAGTGCGGGAGGAATGGACCAACGACCCCGAGCGCTATCGTGACTGGAACCTCGATTACAACGCGTAGAATTCGGCGGCGTTCTCCCTCATCAAACGGCGCCGGTCCGCACTGGAGCAGAACTGCGTCGCCCACAGGACGGTCTCGATCCAACGCGGATAATCCGTGGCCAGGGTGCTGACGGGCCAATCGCCGCCGAACATCACGCGGCGGAAGCCGAAGCACTCGATCACGTGGTCGATGTAGGGCCGGAGGTCCTCGCGGTTCCACGCGGCATGGTCGGCTTCGGTCACCATGCCGGACAGCTTGCACCAGACGTTCGGCAGTTCAGCCATGGCCTCGATATCGGTCTGCCACCGGTCGATCAGGCCGGCGCGGATGCCCGGCTTGCCCGCATGGTCCAGCACGAAACGGACTTCCGGACAGCGCCGGACCAACTCGACCGCGGCAGCCAGCTGTCCGTGATAGACGCAGATGTCGAAGCTGAAGCCGTAGCGGGGCAGCAGCCTGACACCCTCGACGAAATCCTGCCCGAGGCAGAACTCCGGGTCGGGCTCGGACTGGATCAGCCGGCGGACGCCCCGCACGAGGGGCCGTTCGGCCAAGCGCTCCAGGTGGGGCTCCGCCGAGCGGCCGAGTTCAAGGGGAGCCGCCGCGACGATGGCGCCGATCCGCAGGTCGGCCTGCGCAAGCCCGGTCACCCAGTCTGCCTCGCCAAGCCGGTCCGCGGGGCGGCATCGACTTCGACGAAAACCAAACGGTCCACCGGAATGGGGCCGCAGGCGTCGGTGAAGTCGCCCGGCAGGTGAGGACGGTTCAGCGCCGGAACGCCCGCCATCCAGGGATAGCTCAGGACCGAGGGATCATAGAGGTGCACATGGCTGTCGATGATCGGAAACACGCTCATGGTGCAACTTCCTTCCCCGGGAATACAGTAGATCCTATTCGATCTTCCCCGCCCAGGCCAGGACTTCGCAGGCAAAAGAATGAATCATTTCATCGAAAGAGGTAACTCCATAGCCAAGTGATGCTGCAAAGCACACGGCCTCGGCCAAACGGATTATCAGCGTCTACATTATCATATGCGGTATAAAAGGGGGTAATCCCTAAACCAAACCCCGCCGTTAAGCGATATTTACTTGTCGTTAAGATTCTGAAGTCAGTATTGCCTCGTGGACAGCAAGGCGCCACTTCGAGAAACCTCTCACGAAAGAGCCGATCATGACCGACGTTCGCCGCTACACTGATCTCCGCCTCGCTCAATCCAGCCGCGTCCATGCCCGCCTGATCGAGCGATTCATCGAGGTCACGGAGTCCGAACTGGCCGGCCAGTCTGATCCCTTCGTCCGCGAAAGCCTGCTGGACCTGCTGTCGACCATGCGCGACGATCGCCGCGGCTACGGCATGATCGGCGGAGTCATGGCCGTCAGCGAGGCTGCCTGACGCTCGAAACGGTTTCCGTGGCGCCGATGAAGCGGTGCCGGCAACTCAGGCGCCGGTCTCGCTCTCGGCCGCGGCGGCCAGTGCCATCAGGGGCACGAGCAAGCCAAGGCTGACCAGCCGCAGCCATCCCGCGGCTTCGCCGGCGGGGGGCAGGTAGCTGATCGCGGCAAGTCCCGCCATCGCCATGAACAGCAGGGGCGACAACCGCCAATACAGCCGGTGCCAGCGCGACCGGTCCGGCGGAAGGAACAGCGCTTGGCGCAGGGACCATTTCGGGTCCAGGATCGTCTTCAGCAGCAGTATGAAGAGACACATCGCGACCACGCTCGCGACGTGGGTGCCGTTCAGGTCATAATCTCCCATGGCCTCCTCCCAGCATCATTCGACGCCTGGAATGTGAGGCCGATCCGGCACTGCGGACAAACGAGCAATTTTCATGATCCGCATAGATCCCTCTCATGCGGAGCGGACACGATCTTTTTTCTGGACTGTCTGGTCCGGATTCCCCATGTATCGGGCATGGGTAGACCGCGTGAATTCAATGCCGACGAAGCTCTAGACCGTGCGCTGCACGTGTTCTGGACCAAAGGCTATGCCGGCACCTCCATGACCGACCTGCTGGAGGCCATGGGCCTCAGCAAAAGCAGTTTCTACGAGTTCTTCGGCAGCAAGCACGACGCTTTCATGGCGGCCCTGCGCCGCTACGGCGATCGTGAGGCCGCCCGGCTGGACGCGTGCGTCGGCTCGGGCGGGTGTGCCCGCCGTCTCATCGAGGTCCAGCTTAGAAGCATCATCGAGCGGCCCTCGGCGGAGGGTGACCGGCGCGGATGCCTGACGGTCAATTGCGCCGTCGAGCTTGCACCGCATGATGCCCTCATCGAAACGGCCATCGCGGAGCACCTGGACCGGATGGAGGAGCTTTACCACCGCCTGATCGCCCGCGGACAGGCGGACGGCGGCATTTCGGCCCGCCATGATCCCCGGACGCTGGCCCGTTACCTCGTCAGTGCCCTCTGCGGCCTGCAAGTCATGGCGAAAGCCGGCCGCGATCCCCATGCCCTGGAGGACGTCGTCTCGACCACCCTCGAAGCCCTGGACTGACGGCCCGATCCGTCTGTCCTCCCGTGCGTCAATTTTGGACCAATCGGTCCGTAACTAAAGGAAGCATCATGAGCGAGAGCGATCTTTTCCAGCCCGTCAAGCTCGGCCCCTATACCCTGGCGAATCGCATCGTCATGGCCCCGCTGACCCGTAGCCGCGCCAACAAGGACGACGCCCCCTTCGCCCTGCACGCCGAGTATTACGGCCAGAGGGCCACCGCCGGGCTGATCATCAGCGAGGCGACCCAGATCTCCCGCCAGGGCAAGGGCTACGCCTACACCCCCGGCATCCACAGCGAGGCCCAGGTCGCCGGCTGGAAACAAGTGACCGATGCCGTACATGCCAAGGGCGGCAGGATCTTCCTCCAGATGTGGCACGTCGGCCGCATCTCCCACCCGACGCTGCAGGAGGACGGCGCTCTTCCCGTCGCTCCCAGCGCGATCAAGCCGGAAGGCAAGGCATTCACTGAGGACGGCTTCGTCCCCTTCGTCACCCCGCGGGCGCTTGAGCTGGACGAGATCCCGGGCATCGTCGAGCAGTACCGTACCGCCGCCGAGAACGCCAAGCGCGCCGGCTTCGACGGCGTCGAGATTCATGCCGCGAACGGCTACCTGATCGACCAGTTCCTGCGTGACGGCACCAACAAGCGGACCGACGTCTATGGCGGGTCGGTCGAGAACCGCGCACGCCTGATGCTGGAAGTGACCGAAGCCGTCGTCGGCGTCTGGGGTGGCGACCGGGTCGGCATCCGTCTGTCGCCGATCAGCCCGGCCAACGACATCTCGGACAGCGACCCGGATCCGGTCTTCACCTATGCGGTGGAACAGTTGAACCGCTTCGGCCTGGCCTACCTGCATCTGGTGGAGGGGTCCACCGGCGCGAGCCGCGAGGTATCCGGCGCGGTGGACCTGCGCAAGCTGCGGCGGATCTTCAACGGGCTCTACATCGCGAACAACCTGATCGACCGCAACACCGCGATCGAGCTGCGCGAGACCAGTGAGGCCGACCTCGTCGCCTTCGGCCGGCCCTTCATCGCCAATCCGGATCTCGTCGAGCGGCTGCGGATCAACGCCCCGCTGAACGAGCCCGACCGGGACACGTTCTACGGCGGCGGGGCGGAAGGCTATACGGATTACCCGTTCCTGAGCGACGTGGAGCGCCAAGCCGCGGCCGACTGAGGTCGGCGGACCGTCAGGCCGCCTCGTCCAGGGCCACAGCCTGCCCGGCACCTTCGCCGGGAGGGCTGTCCCTGAGGCCGATGCGGTAATAGGACAGCCGCTCGCGCTGGAGCGTCTCCACATAGTCGATCAGGCTTTCACGCAGAAAACCAGGCTCGCAGGCCTCCGCCCGGCTCAGCACCGTACCGATGTAATCATCGAGTAACATGATGTGAACAAGTGCGGCACGCATGGCGGTGCTGTCGTTGACGGTCTGCAGAGACTGGTCGGGCATTGACTTCTCCCTAGGTGTTTCGTGGCTGTCGGTCGGCCTTTATAACAGGCATATGAGTTTCTTCCGACCCGGCACAAAGACTTCTATCCTGCTTCGTTTTTTCGTCATGCGGGCTACTGCGCTCGGATTTGCTGCATCACACAATCCACGTTCGGATGTTCATCCGCAACTGCCCAGGGCCTGGGCAAAAAGCCAGCCCGCCACGACGGTCACCAGGGCCTGTTCCGCGAACGAGCCGGTCCTGATCAGGGGGAACGCGAAGGTCCGCTTGAGCGGCCAGGCGAGGCACAGCCCGGCGGGCGTGATCAGGTCGGCCGCCAAGTGGCTGGCATAGCCGATCACGAAGGGCAGGGTATGGTGCCATTGCTGCCCGTCCCAGCGAAGCACGGCGATGCACCCGGCGACCGCGACAATCGAGTGGGTCAGGCCGCGGTGCCCGAACAGTTTCGACAGCGGTACGGAAATGAACTTCAAACGCCGTCCGACCCAGGACTTCGGGTGGTCGATGTCGGGACCCAGCGACCCGGCGACGGCCAAGCCGAGCGCCACCGGGTCGAACAGGGGCAAGCCCATGCCATGGGCAAGGTAAAGCCATGAGGCGGAGCCGATCAGGGCATGGGATCCCGCCATCATGGCGTTACCCCGTTCCGGACCTGCGGAACCGCCCGACCACCTTGAGAAGACATCTGAACCGCACACGGCAAAACATTGATTCAGTTCAGAGTCTACCGCAATTATCCACAGAACTAAAGCCGAACATCATGGCTTTTCGGTGTTCTTGGACCCAACTGGCCGGATATGCCCGGGAAGATCCGATCCGGCTCGGCTCGCGGAACGGCGCCGCCGGTCAGGACAGGAAGGGGAACAGTCCCATGATCGCCGCGACGACGCTGTCATAACAGCTCAGGCCGGGGCTGAACATCACCGCCATGGCCTCGCCGCTCTTGCCGTCCATCACCAGCTCAAGCGCCGACATTCCCGCGTTCCACAGGCCGGAGCATCCGGACGAGACTGTGTTCGCCGCCGTGCCCGCGTCGCTGGCGAAGTTCTCGACCGATTTCCCAAGAGTCTCGGCGGTCTTGCCCAGGGATTCTGTAGTGTCGCTCATGGTCACCCTCCAGGTGCATCGTGCAGATGAAAGGTCCGACATCGCAACGCGCCTACGCGCCTGCCAGAGGGGCCCGGACCCCGATCAATGCCAGAGATGGTGGTGCCGAGTCTCCAATCAATCCCCGCTGGATCGATCGCTCAGCTCGACCGCGAAAGTGATCGAACCGCCGAAGCTGCCGCCCGGTCCCAGCTCCGCGAACCCGGTACCCCGCTCGCCGGCCGCAGCGCGGTTGACGGCGTTGGTCATATGGCTGACCGGCTCGAAGCAGAAGTAATCCTGGTTGTGCGGCACATAGACGACGGCATGCCGGAACGGAGGCGTCGCCTCGATGCGGAGGCTCGCCCCCGCGCCCGGCCAGTCGATCCGTGCGCGGCCGTTCCAGCCGGTGAAGTTGTTGTCGAGCACGATGTCGTCCAGCGCGACCCCGTGGGGGAAATCCCAGGCCAGCGGCAGCGGCACCCGCTCGGTCGGGATGTGGCCTTCGTCCCCGAGCCAGACGCCGTCGAGGTCCGCGGTCAGCCGGGTGCCGATCGGTTTCGGGAAATATGGATGAAGCCCAAGCCCGGCGGGCATCGCAAGATCGCCGGTGTTGACCAGTTCCATCGCTATGGTCAGGCAGTCGTCGGCGATTTGGAACCGTTGGGTCGCGCTGTAGGCGTAGGGCCAGGTTCCGGCAGCGTAATCGAATGTCAGCACCGCCGAGCTGTCGTCATGGCCGGAAATGGTCCAAGGCGCTTGCCAGCCGTGGCCGTGGATCACGTCGGCGATGAACGGCGCGTTGGGCGGCAGTTCCACGGAGCGGCCGTGGAAGACGAAGTGGCCGCCCGCGATCCTGTTGGAGAACGGGACGAGCGGATGGCAGGACAGGTCGGCGGGTTCCCACCGGTCGACGGCGCCCGGCTGGGCGGGGCGCATCAGGTGAAGTGGCGGCTGGTCGTCTCGATGCAGCAGCAACCGGGTGATCGACCCGCCGCACTGCGGGCTGATCGCGCATTCCAGCGGCCCGTGGCGGAGGACGATCGCGCTTTCCGGTTCTGCCATGGCTGCCTCTCGGCTGACGTTGTGCCGTTGTGGTGGACGGCGGATATGGCATAGCCTACCGGCAAATGAAAGACACGCCAGCGGGATTGGCCGGGTCGGCTTCACCCGGCGGCGCAAGGGCAGGGCAAGGGGCGGATTCGTGTTTCTTGGGATCGATCTGGGGACATCGGCGGTAAAGGCAGTGCTGGTGGACATGGAACAGCGGGTCGTCGCCCAGGCGGTGGCGCCGCTCACCGTCTCGCGCCCGCATCCCCTGTGGTCGGAGCAGGACCCGGAAAGCTGGTGGCGCGCCACCAACTCGGTCGCGGCGGAACTGCGCCGCGCCCATCCCGCCGAGATGGCCCGGGTAACCGCCATCGGCCTGTCCGGTCAGATGCACGGCGCCACCTTGCTGGACGGCCGGGACCGTGTCCTGCGGCCCGCCATCCTGTGGAACGACGGCCGCAGCGGTGCGGAATGCGCCGAACTGACGCGGAGGATGCCGTCGCTGCCGGAGATCGCCGGCAACCTGGCCATGCCCGGCTTCACCGCGCCGAAGCTGCTGTGGGTCGCCCGGCACGAGCCGGAGATCTTCCGCGAGGTGGCGAAGGTGCTGCTGCCCAAGGACTATGTCCGGCTGCGCATGACCGGCCGTTACGCATCCGACATGTCCGATTCAGCTGGAACCCTGTGGCTCGACGTCGCCCGGCGCCGCTGGTCGCCCGAGCTGCTGGCGGCGGCCGACCTGGACGAGGGCGAGATGCCGGAACTGTTCGAGGGATCGGAACCGACCGGCCTGCTGCTGCCGGAGGTCGCGTCCGCCTGGGGGCTGGGCGATTCGGTCGAGGTGGCTGGCGGCGGCGGCGACAATGCCGCCGGGGCTGCCGGCGTCGGCGTGTTGAAGCCCGGATCAGCCTTCCTGTCGCTCGGCACGTCGGGAGTCCTGTTCGTCGCGAACGCGGGATTCGCGCCCAACCCCGCGCGCGGAGTCCACGCGTTCTGCCATTGCTTCCCGGGTTTGTGGCACCAGATGTCGGTGATCCTCAGCGCCGCGAGCTGCCTCACCTGGGTGACCCGCCTCACCGGCGCCTCCAATGAAGCCCGACTTCTGGCCGAGGTCGAGGCCGCCGACCGCGATACCGGGGCACTGCTGTTCCTGCCGTACCTGTCGGGGGAGCGTACGCCCCATAACGATCCCGACGCCAAGGGCGTGTTCTTCGGGCTGAACCACGACCATGACCGCGCCGACCTCGCCCGTGCCGTGCTGGAGGGCGTGGCCTACGCCTTCGCCGACGCACAGGACGTATTGGCGGAGGCGGGCACCGAGATCGGCACCGTGTCGGTCATCGGCGGCGGCGCGCGGAGCCGGCTGTGGGGGCGCATCCTGGCCGACGTGCTGGGCCGTCCGCTGACCTACCACAAGGGCGGCGAGGTGGGACCGGCTTTCGGTGCCGCCCGGCTGGCCCGGCTGTCGGTCACCGGCGAGGACATGGCGGCGGTCTGCACCGCGCCCGAGACCGATTTCGTGATCGAACCCGACCGGGCCGCGACCGAGCGGCATGCGTCCAAATTGACACTGTACCGGGATATCTACCATGGACTCTCCGGCTTGTTCCGGAGCAAGGCATCGACATAGTTCCGCCATAGGGTTAACCTTACCTCCTCCGGTTGACCCCATGATCCGATCACCTTCGCGGAGCTAGCATGTGCCGTTGGCTGGCCTATCAGGGCCGTCCGATTCCGATCGATACCCTTCTGTTCAAACCCGCCAACTCCCTGATCCACCAGTCGCTCGCGGCCCAGCGCGGTCATGTGCCGACCAACGGCGACGGCTTCGGCCTGGGCTGGTACGGGCACCTTCGAAAGCCCGGCTTGTACCGGGATACGATGCCGGCCTGGAACGACCTGAATCTTCGTTCCGTGTCCGAACAGATCCAGTCGGGGCTGTTTTTCGCCCATGTCCGGGCGTCCACCGGGGCGTCCACGGCCCGGGTCAACTGCCATCCGTTCCGCTACGACCGCTGGTTGTTCATGCATAACGGGCAGATCGGCGGCTGGCCGGTCGTCCGGCGCGCGGTCGAGAACCTGATCGCCGACGACCTCTATCCGTTCCGCGAGGGCAGCACCGACAGCGAAGTGATCTTCTATCTGCTGCTGACCAACGGCGTCGCCGAGGATGTCGATGCCGCCTTCGCGCGGACGTGCCGCCAGATCGGGGAAGCCATGGCCGCCCACGGCATCATCGAGCCGTTTCGGCTGACCGCCTGCCTGACCGACGGCGAGCGGCTCCACGCCCTGCGCCATTCCAGCGACCGGGCTTCGCCGACGTTGTTTTATGCGCTGGGTGGAGGCATCAGCGTCGACCAGGGCTGCTGCCGTTTTGAAAGCAGCCAAGGCGACGTTCTGGTCCTGTCGGAACCGCTGGACGCCATCGAGGCGGTCTGGCACGAGGTGCCGGAAGGACACATGCTGACGGCCTCGGGGGGCAGGGTCGAACTGCATCCGTTCGATCCGACCCTGCAGTGAGGATGCCGGCGCTCGCCGGGAGCGCCGGCAGGATGGTCAGAAGATCAGCGCCAGCAGCCCGATCACGACCAGAAGTCCGATCAGGAAGATGAAGCCGATCGCGCCGCCCAGGAATTTCAACATCGTCGATTGTCTCCTCGTTCGGTCGGTGGTCAGCGGTTCCGGGCTGCGGGACGATAGGGATGCTGCTCGCGCCAATGGTTCGCGATGTCGATCCGGCGGCAGATCCAGACACGGTCGTGGCCCTGGATATAATCCAGGAAACGGGCGAGGGCTGCGGCGCGGCCGGGACGTCCGACCAGTCGGCAATGCAGACCGATGGACATCATCTTCGGCGTCCTGGCGCCCTCGGCATAAAGGACGTCGAAGCTGTCCTTGAGGTAGCTGAAAAACTGGTCGCCGGAATTGAAGCCCTGCGACGTGGCGAAGCGCATGTCGTTGGCGTCCAGCGTATAGGGCACGATCAGCTGCGGCTTACCGTGGCTGTCGTCCCAGTAGGGCAGGTCGTCGGCATAGCTGTCCGCGTCATAGACGAAGCCGCCGTCCTCGACCACCAGCCGCCTCGTGTTGGGGCTGCAGCGGCCCAGATACCAGCCCAGCGGCCTGCTGCCGGTCAGTTCGGTCTGGATTTCGATGGCGCGCCGCATGTGGTCGCGTTCGACGTCCTCGCTGACGTGCTGGTAATCGATCCAGCGCCAGCCATGGGTCGCGATCTCATGTCCCGCTTCGACCATGGCGGCGACCGCCTCGGGGTTGCGCGCCATCGCCATGGCCACGCCGAACACGGTCAGGGGCAGGCGCCGCTCGCCGAAGATGCGCATCAGCCGCCAGAAGCCGGCACGGCTGCCGTACTCGTAGATCGATTCCATGTTGATGTGCCGGACGCCCTGGAGAGCCTGGGCACCCACGATTTCCGACAGGAACGCTTCCGACGCGGCGTCGCCATGCAGGATATTGTTCTCGCCGCCCTCCTCGTAGTTCATGACGAACTGGACGGCGATGCGGGCGCGGTTGGGCCACTGTGCATCCGGCACCCGGGCGCCGTAGCCGATCATGTCGCGCGGATAGCCATTTTCGGTGGACATGCTTCCTTCTCCCAATACACGACCCGGTACATCGCCATGGAGCATAGCCCTCGGCACGACATCACAGTGTCGAGGACGGGACATTAGTTCGATGTCGTCGGTTGTTCAATGTACGCCTTGGCCGGTTGGCCGCCGGCGCACGCCGGGCCGTGATAATCGGGGAGCGGTAACATGCACCTGTCAAGCGATGGGTTGTCGGGTCAGTTTTCCAGCAGATCCTTTCC
Source organism: Skermanella pratensis (assembly GCF_008843145.1). Classification (GTDB taxonomy): domain Bacteria; phylum Pseudomonadota; class Alphaproteobacteria; order Azospirillales; family Azospirillaceae; genus Skermanella; species Skermanella pratensis. Next base: position 2,364,063 of record NZ_CP030265.1, read on the forward strand.
TCTGTCCGCGTCCATGCCATGCACGGGGCCGGCGGAGCGCCTTGCCTCTACCATTGCCCTGACCTGTCGCGCCTCTTCCACGACAAGGCGGGACCGCTTGAAGGCGGTTTCGGCGCGCTTCATCAAGGCTGCCAGCCGCGAGTTCGATGCTCGGTGATCCGTATCCACCATCAGTCCTCATCCTTAAGCGAAGGCCATAAGGGGACAGTCACGTCATCAAGTCTGTACGCTAACGGACACGGCTAATGGAAATCCTGTAAAAACACCATCTCTTCGGTAATCTCGGCCAATGTACGAAACCGAACAGACAGGGCCCAATTTCCCATGTCTGCTATCTCCCGGACCGTGCTGTCGATGCGTCATGCCATCGGATATGAGAGAGCGACAATGTTCACCAACGAATTCTTCGTCATGTCGAGGGTTGGCAAATGGTATGTGGACAATGGGGTGGACTCCCATGGCCCTTACCTGAGCCAGCGGGACGCCATCGCCGACGCGATCGACGCGGCGAAGTCGGTGTCCCGGCGCAAGAAGCCGGCCGCGGTCCTGCTGAAAGTTCCCGGCACCGACGCGGAGGTCGTCTGGAGTTCGCGGCAGGAGATACGGGAAGCCAATCGCGCAAGCTCAGTCGTGGACGCTTGACGGATACGCTGCGACCGGGCGACGGCCGCTTCCGAGGGCGCCGGCAATATGGCAAGGCAGTTCATGCGCAGAGGTCAGAAGACCGGGAACTTGGCGACGATCTCCCGAGTCGCTCCTTCCCGGCGCACGTTCAGCGGCAGCCATGTCCCCGGCGCCTGACGGTTTACGATGTCGATGAACTTACCGACTTCGGTGGTCTTCGTGCCGGCGGCATCCAGGATGATGTCGCCCGCCTTCAGCCCGGCCGTCTCGGCTACGCTGTTGCCGACCACCGACTCGATTCGCAGGCCCTCATCCTGGGGCGCGAGGCTCACGCCCAGGCGCGGGCGCCAGGATCCCTGTTCCTCCGGGTCGTCGGAGACGCCGAACACCGCGTCTGCCAAGCCGGCCTCCAACTCGGAGCAGGAGATGCCCGCGCTCCAGGGCAGCAGGACCATGCTGTCGCCGATGCCGAGATCGGCAAGCTGGTGGGGGATGCCGTGCCGGCGCTCCATGTGGCCCGCGCCGACGATACCGACCACGGTCGCGGCGGTGCGGCGATGGGCCTCGGCGATCGCTTCCGCCATGGCGCGGTCCCACAGGAGTTGGGCTTCCTGGAACCGACGGAAGGCGGGGTCGTCCCTCACGTCGCCTGCCGCGGGTTCGCGTCCGTGGGCCGAGTAGATCTCCGCCAAATTGTCGGTATACGCTGAGGGCGCCCGGGCGGGGTCGCCGACGCCTTCGCGGTCGGACGGCGGGATGCTGTTCCAGCCTTCGCGTCCGACGCGCGCCGTCAGGGCGCGATCCACGTTCAAGGCGACCACCGGGATGCGGTTCATGCGGGCGAACTGGAGAATGGGCATGTAGAGCGCGCTGTCGTAACCCCAGACGGTACGCCAGTCGCTCTCGGCCAGGAACTCCTCCTCGGTCGTGTGGCCGCCAATCCATCGGTCGAGCGCCGGTTGGATCCTGCGCGGGAACATTTCCATCCCGATCACCAGTTCCGGGCGATGGGCGTGCAGCCCGGCCAGCGTGTGGAGTTGCCAGCGGTGATGTTCTGCGCTGTCGTGCCGCTCGCCCAGCAGCACCACGGGCGCCCTGGATGCCCGGTGGAACAGATCGGGCACGGCGATCGCGCCGCCTGCCGCTTTGTCCGCCGGTTCGATCCAGGCGCCCTGGGGAATGCAGGCCGACGCGTCGTCGGCGGCCTCCGCCGGTCCGCCCGGCCACACCATGCATCCGGAAAGCAGAACGGCGACAGCCATCAGTTTTCGCACGAGCGTCATTCCTTTCGGGCCGGACTTCACCATGACCAGAGTCCGACATTTAGGTCCGGCGGATCCTGCGACCATGGTCAACCCGCGTCCAGGGGCACCGGATCGACGATTTCGGTCGGCAGGTCGAACTGCTGCCACACGTCGATTCCGTCGCGGAACCAGTACACCCGCCTATAGCCCCAGGAAAGCGCGCGCTTGGCGGCGTTCCAGGACATCCAGCAGTCGGTCACGCAATAGAACAGCAGGCCGGTCGCCGCGTCGCCCTTCGTCAGCCGCTCGAGATTCCGGCGGAAATAGTTCTCGACGACGGGGTCCGGCCGGCCTTCCCCCACTTCAGGAAGCCAAGTGCTGCCGGCGATCGCCACATGGGGCTTCGCCACCAGCCATTTGCCGGATACACCGGGAAACGCCGCGCGGGGAACCTTCATGACGTCGATGAACAGTACGGTACCGGCCTTGTGGAGCGCCTCGGCCTCTTCGAGAGAGACTGTCGCGGCGCCGGGCACGTGGGAGGGGACGGGAGCCCGGTAGTGGTCCAGGCGATATCCGTCCGGCAGAGGCACATCCGATCCGGGCCGTGTGTCAGCGGCCATCCCGGGGCCGGTACCGCCGCCAGAAGATAACTCGACAGCGCGATCGTCGCGGCGAAGGCGCACCTGGGCCGGCAAGTCCGTTTCATCGGTGCAGGCAATCATGGGGCGGGCCATTCCCGCCAGTGCCACGATAGTGCTATAGGCGGCGGGGCCATGGAAGGTTAAGGTTGGCGCTTGGTTTCGTCTGGTACGGTTGAATGTCGATTTCCTTCGCCCGGACTCCCCGCCCCGACTCCCTGTCCGGTTCCGCGCCGGACGCTGCACCGGACCTGCTGGTCGAGATCGACAGCAAAACGTTCCCGGCGGTCGGCGATGCGCCTGCCCATGAGGCTGTGCGTGCGTTCCGGCTGGCAGCGCGGCGCGGCGAGTTCGTCGCGATGGTCGGTCCGTCCGGCTGCGGCAAGACGACGACGCTGAACATCGTCGCCGGCCTCGACCGCGACTTCCGCGGCCGCGTGAGGCTGCCGACCGCAGCCGGCCGGGACCGCCCGGTTCTCGGCTATGTCTTCCAGAACCCGCGCCTGCTGCCGTGGCGCACCGTGCATCAGAATCTCGCGCTGGTGCTGGACCCCGGTCCCGGTCATGACCCCGACGCCGAGGCCAGGATCGCGGCCCTGCTCGACGCCATGGACCTGACCCGCGTCCGGGACCAGTATCCAGGGCGCCTTTCGGTCGGAATGGCCCGGAGGGCGGCGCTCGCCCGCGCCTTCGTCGTTCAGCCGGACCTGCTGCTGATGGACGAACCCTTCGTGTCGCTGGACGAGTTGACGGCCCAGCGGCTGCGGTTGCTGCTGCTCGACGTCTGGAGTGCCCGGCCGACCACGGTCCTGTTCGTTACCCACAATCTGCGCGAGGCGATCCAGCTGGCTGACCGGCTCGTGCTGCTCTCGCCTCCTCCCACGCGGGTGCTTGCCGACCTGCCCATCGACCTGCCGCGCGCCGACCGGGGCAACGAGGCGGTCGTCGAGGCTTATCGCGCCGAACTGCTGGGGCGCGGGGGACCGGCGTTCCAGCTGCTGGGGTGACCTGCCCGGCGAGCAGGGGGCGGGTGCTTGGCCGGCTTTGCAGCGGTCGCGGCGTTGCGGTATTGTGGAGTCATGCCAGAGACGCCCGCACCCGAGAAACACACCGTCATCCTGACCGGCGCCAGCCGGGGGATCGGCCACGCCACCGTCCAGCGCTTCAGCGACGAGGGGTGGCGCGTGATCACCTGCTCGCGGGAGACGATCCCGGAGGATTGCAAAGCCGATCCCAACTGGACCCACCATATCGCCGCTGACCTGGGCGACCCGGACAGCCGGGCCGAATTCGTTAAGGAAGCGAACCGGGTGCTGGGCGGCGGGCCGCTCCACGCGCTGGTCAACAATGCCGGGGTGTCGCCCAAGACGCCGATCAAGGAGCGGCTCGGCTGCCTCAACGGCGACCTGAACGCCTGGCGCTCCGTCTTCGAACTGAACTTCTTCGCGCCGCTGGTCCTGGCCCGCGGGTTTGCCGCGTCTCTCGCCAAGGGCAAGGGCGCAATCGTCAACATCACCTCGATCGCCGGCCACGCGGTCCATCCCTTCGCCGGCTCCGCCTACAGCACGTCGAAGGCGGCGCTGTCCGGACTGACCCGAGAGATGGCGGTGGAGTTCGCCGACCTCGGCGTGCGGGTCAACGCGGTGGCACCGGGAGAGATCGAAACCGCGATGCTGTCGCCGGAAACCGACATCCTGATCCCGCGCATTCCGCTGCACCGGCTGGGGCAACCCTCGGACGTCGCGTCGGCGGTCTTCTATCTCAGCTCGTCCGCGTCCAGCTACGTGACTGGAACGGAGATTTTCGTGACCGGCGGACAGCATTTGTACTAACGAAAACGCGTCATTCCAACAAGTTTGACAGTAACGTCATAAAACCGTCATGATTGGTTAACAAACCAATTTTGAAGGGTGTGACGGTGACGGTGATCTCGGAGAATAGTTCAAGAAGCTCGTTGAGGAATATTGCCGCTTCGGACACGTCGTACCGTTGGCTGACGGCGGGCATTTCGGTTCCAGCCCTCATCGTCGCACTGGCGGTTCTCCAGAACAGGTATGCTTACGGGGAACTTTTCAACGATCCGGCCGACATCGTCGGCTACGACCCCTTCTTCGGGATGATCTCCACCATCGGGCTGTTCTTCTGGGCCGCCGCAGCGGGTATTGCCGCCTTGGCGGCGACCGTGCTCCGGGGTGCGGGAGACACGCGGGCGGGCGGCTTCTTCCAGGCCGCCGGACTGCTCACGCTGCTGCTGATGGTCGATGACGCCTTCATGCTCCATGAGCAGGTGCTGCCCGAGGGGTTGGGCATCCGCGAGCGCTATATCAAGGTGGGGTATCTGGCGCTGGCGGCGGCGTTCGGACTGACCTTCTTCAGGTTCCTCATCCGTGGCAATCCGGTCCTGCTGGCCTCGTCTGCGGCATTCTTCGCGGGCAGCGTCGTCTTCGACAACCCTGCGTTCCTGACCGGCCTGGGAGTGATGGCGTCGGATTTCGTCCTCTATGTCGTGGAGGACGGTTGCAAGTTCACCGGGATCGTCCTGTGGTTCACCTGGATGCTGAAAACCGCGGCCGATTCCGTCAGGCTTCCGGCGCAGGTCTGACTTCGGCTTCTTCCGGCGGGCGGCCAGTACCGGTTCCGAAGGGGGCCCGGTTCGATTGCGTGCATCCCGGAGATGTCCGTCAAAGCCGGATCTGTTTTGGAAGCAAAACCCGTCCGCGACGGCTTGACACGATTATGTTTCGTTCCTTTGGAAAGGATGCAATGGTATTATCTCCAAAGTAGACAGCCATCCACAACGGAGTAGTCGCACTTTGAACCGGCGACGCATGGACTTGCTGATCCTGACCATGGCGGCATTCTTCGCACTCAGCGTGGTCGGCATGCGGGCGGTGTGGCTGCTGTCGGATCACGACCGCGAACTCGCGAGGGCCGAATCGGCGAGCCGCGATCTCGCCCGCTTGACCGAGGAGTATATCGGCCGGGTCTTCGAGACCAGCGACCTGATCGCTTTGGAGGTCGTCCGTTACGTCCGGCAGAAAGGCGGCGTCGATCAGGTCCGGAACCGGTTGGAGCCGCACCGTTACCTGGGCGATCTGGCGCGCCGGATCGCAGGGTCGCAGATCCTAGTGGTCGACCGCAAGGGCACTCCCACGCTGCTGACCACGCAATTCCCTGCGCCTTCCGGCGATTTTACCGATCGCGCCTGGCTCAGGGATCATCTCGCCGGGGCCGAGCGCCACATCGGCGAGGCCCTGATCGGCCGGTTCTCCGGACAGATCCTGTTCACCTATTCCCGCACGATCCGGGATAACGAAGGGTCCCTCGACGGAATCGCCCAGGTATCGATGCGGCCGACTTTCTTCGAGCAGGTTCCGCTGACAAGCGATCTGGGGGCGGGCGTCCAGCTGACGGTCTGGAACCTTGACGGCGGCGTCATCGCCCGGACGGGCATGTCGCCCCAGGAGATCGGCCACAACTACAGGGACCACTCGGCTTTCTGGTCGCTGCTCGCCGGGCAATCCGGTACTTTCCGCACGCAGTCGCCCTTCGACGGGGTGGAGCGGATCTTCTCTTTCCGGCGGCACGCCTCCTGGCCGGTCATCGTCAGCGCCAGTGTACCCGTCTCCAGCGCGATGGTCCCGTTCCGCGAGAACCTTCACCAGAGCATCTGGCAAATCGCCTTGATCCTCTGCGGGCTTGTGGCGCTGACGGCGTTGGCGTTGCGGATGAGCCGGCGGGAGGCCGTTCTTCGCGAGGAGCTTATGATCTCCAACGGCGTCCTGGCGTCGTCGGGGCGAAGGCTGGAGGGGCAGGTCGAGGAACGCACTCGGGAACTCGGTGCCGCCAACGACAGGATGCGGGAGGAGGAAAGACGCTTCCGCGGGATCTTCAACTCCATGTTCCAGTACATTGCCCTGCTCAGGCCCGACGGGACCGTCCTTGAGATCAACCGGGCGGCGCTGGATTTCGGCGGGCTGGGCCAGGACGACGTGATCGGAACGCCGTTCTGGGAAACCCCCTGGTGGAGCCCGGACGGCGACGCTGCGGACAAGCTGCGGCAGGCGATCAACCGGGCGGCGGGCGGCGAGTTCGTGCGCTATGAGGCCGAGATAACCGGGGTGGACGGCCGCCGGGTCCTGATCGACTTCTCGTTGAAGGGCGTCACCGACGAGCAGGGCAGAACCGTCCTGCTGGTGGCCGAGGGGCGCGACATTTCAGACCTCAAGGCGGCGCAGGCGAAGCTTCACGAGGCGCAGAAGCTGGAACTGCTGGGGCAGCTGACCGGCGGCGTCGCACACGACTTCAACAACCTGCTGATGGTGATCCTGAGCAGCCTGGACCTGCTGCGGAAACGCCTGCCCGACGACGAGCGGCTGCGGCAGTTCGCCGACAGCGCGACCCAGGCCGCCGAGCGCGGCACCACGTTGACCCAGCGCCTGCTGGCCTTCGCCCGCCGCCAGGACCTGCGGCCCGAGGTGATCGACCTGCGCGACCTTGTCGGAGGCATGAGGGACCTGGTGGAGCGGTCGGTCGGGGTAGGCATCCGTACGGTCTTCGACCTGCCCGACGGCCTGCCGAATGTTCGGGTCGACGCCAATCAACTGGAACTGGCGTTGCTCAACCTCGTGCTGAACGCGAAGGACGCGATGCACGAGGGCGGCGTCCTGACCATTTCGCTGCGCCACCAGCCGGCCGACCGCGACGATCCCGGCCAGCCGCGGGCCGGCTTCGTCTGCCTGACCGTGGCCGACAACGGTTGCGGCATGGACGAGAAGACATCGCGGTCGTGCATAGAACCTTTCTTCACGACGAAGCAACCGGGCAAGGGTTCGGGCCTCGGTCGGTCCATGGTCCATGGGCTGGCGGTGCAGTCGGGCGGCTGGCTGCGCATCCTGACCCAGGTCGACATGGGAACTCGGATCTCGATCGGCCTCCCGGCGGCGGGGGCCGTGATGCCGATCAAGCCTCTGCTTTCCGATCCCGGGAACGAGGCGTCGGCTCCGCCGTCGTGCCGCGTCCTGCTGGTGGAGGACGACGTTCTGGTCGGCATGGGGGCCGAGGCGGTGCTTCAGGACATGGGGCATACCGTAACGCTGGCCCATGACGGCAGCCACGCGCTGGAGATCCTGGACAGCGCCGGCCCGTTCGATCTGATCATTACCGACTACGCGATGCCCGGCATGACCGGATTGGACCTGATCGAGACGCTGCGAAGCCGGTACCCGCACCTCCCGATCGTTCTGGCTTCCGGCTATGCCGACCTGCCGACCGGCGGAATTCCCGCCGGCGTCGCGAGGCTGTGCAAACCCTATCGGCCGCCGGACCTCGTCGCCGTATTGACCGGCCTTCTCGGCTCCGGCGGCCCGACCAACGTCATTCGCTTCCAGCGCGACCCGCGCGCCCAGTGAATCCGGTCCGTACCGCCGGGGGAATCCGAAACCGTCAGTGGGCGAGAAGCACCGGCATGTTGGCCATCGCCAGGATATGGCTGGTGGCGCCGCCGAAGATCATCTGGCGCAGGCGGCTCTGGGTATAGGCTCCCTTGATCAGCAGATCGACCTCCAGCGCCTTGGCATGCTCCAGGATCGTCTCGCCGACGCCGCGGTTCTGCGGGACGTGCATCGCCTGGGCCGGAATGCCGGCCCGGGTCAGATAGCGGGCGGCCTCCTCGGCGCTCGGGCCGGCGACCAGCCCGCCCTCCACGGACAGAACGAACACGCGCTCCGCCTGCTCCAGGAAGCTGCGGGCAAGGCCGACCGTGCGTGCCGTCTCCGTGCTCGCGTTCCAGGCGATCATCACGTTGTGGCCGAGGCGGCGCGGGGCCATCGGCGGCGCCACCAGGATCGCCCTGCCGCCGTCGAACAGCGCCGCCTCCAGGGTGCTCATGCGGGGCGGGGTGGCGCCCCGGGACGGCTGGCCCAGCACTGTCAGGTCGAACAGTCGCGCATGCTGCCCTATGAAGTCGTCGCCCGGCGGAGCTTCGACCCTGAAGGTGGCCCAGGGCTGGCCGCTGCCGGCGCCGCCGTCCAGCGGGATGTCGTTGCGGTTCAGGAACTGTTCGAATTCCAGCCGGGAGCGCTGGATGCTCTCCCAGTCCTCCTTGCGGAAGTCCTCCACCACGTAGGGCGCGCCCATGCCGGTCGCCGCGATGATCCCGGCGAAATCCGGACGGACGTGCAGACCTTCCATGTGGCTGCCGAAGCGCCGCGCCACCAGCAGGGCCGTCTCCAGCACCGACCCCAGCAGTTCGCTTTCCTCGACCGGAATGAGAATGCTCTTCATGTGCCTGAACCCCCTAGATGCCTTCGTGATTACCCACCGGCTTCACCAGTGACGATCATCCGCCGAGCCAAGGCGCCGCGCAACCATCTTGCAGGCTAGGTCAAATCGTCACGCGGTGCCGTCCGATCGGGTTCAAGGCGAGACAGCGGGCAGCCCTGGTCCTACTGTGGGCGTGATCCATCTTTTCCACTCTCCACGCTGGTTTGATCATGAACGATGTAGCAGAATTTCTCGCCTATGCGATCAAGCTGGAGGAGGATGCCGCGGCGCGGTTCTCCGATCTGGCCGAATCGATGAAAACCTACGGCAACCGGGAAGTGGCCGAATTTTTCGGCAAGATGGCCCATTTCTCGCGACTCCATCTGGCGGAAGCCCGCAAGCGCGCCGGGTTCCACAAGCTGCCGGACATGAAGCCGGAAGACTTCCTCTGGCCGGGCGACGAGAGCCCGGAGGCCACGTCCATGGAAGGTTCGCATTATCTGATGAACGCGGAATATGCGCTTGCCCTCGCTCTCGACAGCGAGGAGCGCGGCTACGCCTTTTACCAGAACGTCGCCACCACCACCAAGGACCCGGAAATTCGCATGATGGCGGAGGAGTTCGCGGAGGAAGAGGCGGAGCACGTTGCCGAGTTGAAGAAGTGGGTGACGCGGTTCAAGGCCGCCTGATCCGTCCTTGACCGCCCGGCTGCCGGCCCGTTCAAGCGGGCCGGCAGCCGGGCGTTCCTTTTGGGTCCCATCGGGTCCCAGATTTCAAGCCTTCAGGGCGGAGTAGTCGATCTCGTAGACCTTCTCCTGCGGCTTGTAGTCCTTGAACGCCAAGATCACGTCGTCGATCGTGACATCTTCCGGAACGTTCAAAATCTCGTAAATAACGGAAGATCCGCTTGTTGGGCCAACATCGGCGCTGCGATGGGCCTTCGTCACCAGCCCTTCGCCTGCAACTTTGATCATGTATGATGCCATTATTCAGCGCTCCTGAAGCTTTGCTTGTCGAAATTGGACCAGAACTTTGGTCATGCGGATCTCGGCCTAACCTGGACCTTGACCAAGACTAGCAGCCCTTCCGCCGCCGCACCGCGCGACAAGTTGCCCTTGGATCCCGGGTCTGAAAAATTCCCGGACAAATTATCTCTATTTCTCCGCACGCGATGGTATGATGCGCGGGCAGGGGGATACCGACATGGATGTAGCGCTGATCGTTACGACGCTTTGCGTGGTTTACATCGCGTCAATCTACAATCGTCTGCAGCACCTGCTGCATGTCGTGCAGGAGCGGAAAGCCAACGTCGAAGCCGGAGCGCTCGGGCGAACCGAACTGCTGGAGAGATTATCGGACGGCTCGGGGCGGGCGCCGGAACATCATCAGATGCTGGCACAACTCGCCGGGGCGGAGCAGGATCTGCTGGCCCGCCGGGAGAGCTGCAATGCCGACATCAGGGCGTACAACGCTTATCGTGCCCAGATCCCCCAGATCCTGCTGAGCCGCATCGCCGGTTTCCGCCGGATCGACTTCCTGGCTCCGGACCGCACCCTCTCCGCCGGGCGGCCACGCACCGAGGACGGGGCTTCGGCCACCGTCACCCCGATGAGGCGCTAGCGCCTTGGGAAAGCGCAGATAAATCTTACTGATTCGGTCGGCTGCAAGGGCCGGGCAGGGACGTGACCGCAAAAACTGGGGAGCACCTGTGCCTTCCAGCGTTCTCGCGTGTTACCCTGATCAGTCGCACGCTCATCCAGCACCGGCGGCCCGCGCCGAAGCGCCATGAGCGGCCAAAATCCGCCAAGCCCAAATCCAACGGGCGCCCACGTCCTTGCAACAGCCCGAGATACCATGATCGATCGGAACGACCGCCTCTGGTACAAGGATGCCGTCATCTACCAGCTCCACGTGAAGGCCTTCTTCGACGCCGATAACGACGGCATCGGAGACTTCGCGGGGCTATCCCACAAACTGGACTATCTTCAGGAACTCGGTGTCACGGCACTGTGGTTGTTGCCTTTCTATCCCTCGCCGCTGCGCGACGACGGGTACGACATCGCCGACTACCGTAGCGTCAACCCATCCTATGGGTTCATGCGGGACTTCCGGCAGTTCGTGCGCGAGTGCCACAACCGCGGCATGCGTGTGATCACCGAGCTGGTCATCAACCACACTTCCGACCAGCACCCCTGGTTCCAGCGCGCCCGGACCGCCAAGCCGGGGTCCAACCACCGCAATTTCTACGTCTGGAGCGACACCGACCAGAAGTACCAGGGTACGCGGATCATCTTCCTGGATACCGAGAAGTCGAACTGGACCTGGGACCCGGTCGCGAAGTCCTATTTCTGGCACCGCTTTTACTCGCATCAGCCGGATCTAAACTTCGACAATCCGGCCGTGATGCGCGAGGTCCTGAGCGTGCTGCGCTTCTGGCTCGACATGGGGGTGGACGGGCTGAGGCTCGATGCCGTGCCCTACCTGATCGAGCGCGAGGGCACGAACAACGAGAACCTCACCGAAACCCACGATGTCCTGAAGCAGATCCGCGCCGCCGTGGACGAGGGCTACCAGGACCGCATGCTGCTGGCCGAGGCCAACCAGTGGCCGGAAGACGTGCTGCCCTATTTCGGCGACCTTTCCAAGGGTGGCGACGAATGCCACATGGCGTTCCACTTCCCGCTGATGCCGCGCATGTACATGGCGATCGCCCAGGAAGACCGGCACCCGGTCACCGACATCATGCGCCAGACGCCGGAGATCCCGGAGACCTGCCAGTGGGCCGTCTTCCTGCGCAACCATGACGAGCTGACGCTGGAAATGGTCACCGACAAGGAGCGGGACTATCTCTGGAATTTTTACGCCAAGGACCGGCGGATGCGGATCAACCTGGGCATCCGCCGCCGCCTCGCCCCGCTGATGGACAACGACCGGCGCAAGATCGAGCTGCTGAACAGCCTGCTGTTCTCCATGCCCGGCACGCCGGTGGTCTATTACGGCGACGAGATCGGGATGGGCGACAACGTCTATCTGGGTGACCGCGACGGCGTCCGGACGCCCATGCAGTGGTCGCCGGACCGTAACGGCGGCTTCTCCCGGTCGGACCCGGCACGTCTCTACCTGCCGGCGGTCGCCGACCCGATCTACGGTTTCGATGCCGTCAACGTCGAAGCCCAGGAGCGCAGCCCGTCGTCGCTGCTGAACTGGATGAAGCGGCTGATCGCGGTGCGACAGCAGCAGAAGGCGTTCGGCCGCGGCACGCTACGCTTCCTTTACCCCGGCAACCGAAAGGTGCTGGCGTACCTGCGCGAGCATGAGGGCGAGGTGATCCTGTGCGTCGCCAACCTGTCGCGCTCCGCCCAAGCGGTCGAGTTGGACCTGGCGCGCCACAAGAACTGCGTTCCGGTCGAACTGATCGGCCGAAGCACGTTTCCGCCGATCGGCGACCTGCCGTACCTGCTGACGCTTCCGGCCTACGGATTCTACTGGTTCGGCCTGACCAACACCGCCGAGCAGCCGGCTTGGCACGAGCAGCTTCCGGAGGTCATGCCGGAGTTCGTCACGCTGGTGATCACCGACGGCTGGCGCAATCCGACCGGCCGCGCCGCGACCGAACTGGCCCGCGACGTGCTCCCGACCTACCTGCCCAAGCAGCGCTGGTTCGGCGCCAAGGACGAGGTCATCAACGGGACCCGCGTCCACACCATCGCGGAACTCTCGGGGCGGGGCGAGAACTTCATGCTCGGCGTCATCGACGTCGTGCTGTCCGGGGTGGACGAGCCGCATCCCTACTTCCTGCCGCTGGCGGTCAACTGGGACGAGAGCGCCGCGTCGCCCGCATCGCCCCTGCTGCCCTATACGCTGGCGCGGGCCCGGCGCGGTCCGCGGTTGGGCGGCCTGTACGACGCCATGCAGTCCGATCGTTTCCTGCTGGCCGCCGTTGACGCGATCAAGCGCAACGACCAGGTCAAGGCGAGTTCCGGCACGATCCAGTTCCAGCCGACCCAGCGCATGGCGGATCTGGAGCTTCCCGAAGAGCTGGAGATCCGCCGGCTGGGCGTCGAGCAGAGCAACACTTCCGTCTTAGTCGCCGACCTGATGGTGGTGAAGGCCTACCGCAAGCTGGTCCGCGGCGAGCATCCGGAACTGGAGATCGGCCGCTTCCTGACCGAGGTCGCCGATTACCGCAACACGCCGCCGCTGCTGGGTTCCGCCTTCCACGTGGATGACGACGGGACGGCGACCGCCCTGATGATCGTGCAGGGTTTCGTTCGGAACCAGGGCGACGGCTGGAGCTACACGGTCGATCAGCTTGTGCGATACCTGGACGAGATCCGGCTGGGAGCCCCCGGCACCGAGGACACCGAGCAGTCCGCGGCCGAGGACCTGGAGTTCTACATGGCATTGGCTGGGACGCTCGGGCAGCGGACCGCGGAGTTGCACCACGCGCTGGCGATGGAGAGCGGCAATCCCGCCTTCGAGCCGGAACCGGTCACCGACGACGATGTCTCACGGTGGATCGACGACGCCAGGACCCAGGCGGAACGCGCCTTCGGCAGCCTGGAGCAGGCCCGGTCGAGGCTGACCGGAGACGAGCTTGCCGAAGCCGAATCGCTGCTCGGGCGCCGCCAAGAGTGCATCGACCTGATCGGTTCGCTCGTCGCGGGTGGTGTCACCAGCTTCAAGACGCGCTACCATGGCGACTATCATCTGGGTCAGGTGTTGAAGGCTCAGAACGACTGGTACGTGATCGATTTCGAGGGCGAGCCGGCCAAGACACTCGACCAGCGCCGGGCCAAGCATGCGCCGCTCCGCGACGTGGCCGGCATGCTCCGGTCGTTCAACTACGCGGCCTGGGCGGCGGTGAAGCGGGTCCAGGAGATGCAGGCCGACGCGGGACCCAAGGTGCTCGGCACCGCGCTCGAATGGGAACAGCAGGCGTCCAGGGCTTTCCTGACCGCCTACCACGACGCGATTCTGGGGTGCCCCAGCTATCCTGCCGACGAGGGCGCTGCAAAACGCCTCCTCGACCTGTTCATGTTGGAGAAGGCGCTTTACGAAGTCGCCTACGAGGCCGCCAATCGGCCGACATGGCTGGGCATCCCGATCAAAGGGGTGGCCGGCATTCTTGATGCACACGCCGCCAGCTCACAGCCTGGGGAGGTTTGATGACCGCCTTTACCAAGAACCCGACCAGCCAGCCCGCAACCGGGACTCCCGACGGTTCGGGTGCGAAAAGCGCCGAAGTCCTGCGTCAGGAAATCGAGGCCATCGTCCGGGCCGACCACGGCGACCCGTTCGGCATCCTGGGGATGCACACCGACGGGCCGGACGGCGCCGTCACCGTCCGCACCTTCATCCCGGAAGCGCGCCGGGTCCTGCTGATCGACAGCCATAGCGGCCAGCCGGTCGCGGATCTGGAGAAGATCCATCCCGACGGCTTCTGGGCCATCACGCTGGACGATCGCAAGAACCTGTTCCGCTACCGGTTCCGCATCGATTTCGCGACCAACACCGGCGAGTTCGAGGATGCCTACAGCTTCCCGCCCGTGCTGGGCCAACTCGACGTCCACCTGCTGGCTGAAGGCACCCATCTGCGCAGCTTCGAGAGGCTGGGAGCCCACCCGCACGAGATGGAAGGCGTCGCCGGAACCGCGTTCGCGGTCTGGGCACCCAACGCCCGGCGTGTCTCGATCATCGGCGATTTCTGCAACTGGGACGGCCGCCGGCTGCCCATGCGCAAGCGGCACGAATGCGGCGTGTGGGAACTGTTCGTACCCCATGTCACCAAAGGCGACCGCTACAAGTACGAGATCAAGGGGCCGACCGGCAGCCTGATGCCGTTGAAGGCCGACCCCTATGCTTTCCGGTCCGAGTTGCCGCCCCATACGGCTTCGGTCGTCCAAGGATTGAACAGCCACGACTGGGGCGATCAGGAGTGGCTGCGCGACCGGGCCAGGACGGATTGGCGGGCCAAGCCGGTCTCGATCTACGAATGCCATCTCAGCTCGTGGAAGCGTCCGGACGGCGAGGGCGGGATACGGTACCAGACCTATGACGAGCTGGCCGACGACCTCGTTCCCTATATCAAGGAGATGGGCTACACCCACATCGAACTGCTGCCGATCACCGAATTTCCCTTCGACGGGTCCTGGGGCTACCAGCCGATCGGCATGTACGCTCCGACCAGCCGGCACGGCGACCCCGTCGCCTTCTCCCGCTTCGTCGAGCGCTGCCACAAGGAAGGGATCGGGCTGCTGCTGGATTGGGTACCGGGCCATTTTCCGACGGACCCGCACGGCCTCGGGATGTTCGACGGAACGCACCTGTACGAGCACGCCGACCCGCGACAGGGATTCCATCAGGACTGGAACACTCTGATCTACAATTTCGGCCGGCGCGAGGTGTCCAGCTTCCTGCTGGGCAGCGCGCTGTACTGGATGGACCAGTTCCATTTCGACGGCATCCGGGTCGATGCGGTGGCGTCGATGCTGTACCTCGACTACAGCCGGCAGGCCGACCAGTGGGTGCCCAACCAGTACGGCGGCAACGAGAACCTGGAGGCGGTCGCCTTCCTGAAGCGGATGAACGAGCTGGTCTACGCCAACCATGCCGGCGCTATGACTGTGGCCGAGGAGTCGACCTCGTGGCCGGGCGTGTCGCGACCGGTCTATCTCGGCGGGCTGGGATTCGGCTTCAAATGGAACATGGGCTGGATGCACGACACGCTCCGCTTCATGTCCAAGGACCCGATCCACCGCCGCTATCACCACCACGACCTGACTTTCGGCCTTCTCTACGCCTTCAGCGAGAACTTCGTGCTGCCGCTGAGCCACGACGAGGTGGTCCATGGCAAGGGCTCCCTGCTGAACAAGATGCCGGGCGATCGCTGGCAGAAATTCGCCAACCTGCGGGCCTTTTACGGCTTCATGTGGACCCATCCGGGCAAGAAGCTTCTGTTCATGGGCGGCGAGTTCGGCCAGGAGCGGGAGTGGAACCATAATCAGGGCCTTGACTGGTTCCTGCTCGACGACCCGTTCCACAAGGGCGTGCAGAACCTGATTCGCGACCTGAACCACCTGTACCGCGAAACGGCGGCGCTGCACGAGTTGGACAACGAGGCCCTGGGCTTCGATTGGATCGAGGCGAACGACAGCGACAACAGCGTCCTGGCCTTCCTGCGCTACGGCAAGGACAGGGAGCGGCCGATCGTCTCGGTCAGCAACTTCACGCCGCTTCCGCGGCAGGGCTACCGGGTCGGCGTACCGCTGCCGGGCTTCTACCGCGAGCGGCTGAACACCGACGCTGGCATCTATGGCGGTAGCGACGTGGGTAACGGAGGCGGCGTCGAGGCGGAGCAGGTTCCGCACCATGGCCGGCCCTACTCGGTCTGCCTGACGGTGCCGCCGCTGGGCACGCTGGTGCTGGAGCGGCAGTAGTCCGGACAATACGGAAGGGCGGAGCGCCCGTTCAGAGCGCGCCGTCCGACCGTCGATTGATGGCGAATACGGCCGACGCGGTATCGAATCCGCGCCGGTTCAACTCGTCCAGCAGTTCCCCCAGCATGTCGCCGATGCACGCCGCTTCATCATCGTCTATCGGCTTGCCGTCAGGATCGAGCACGTATACCGTCCCGCTCCCGTCATCCAGGCGGGCGACATAGCATCCAGGGACGGCCATAACCTTTTCCGGGCGGTCAATGCTGAGGGGGGAGAGGATCGATTCGAGCGCGGCAGCATCAAGAGTGGAAGCGTCGCATATGGCATCCATCCAGCGGTCGAGTTCTTCGACGGACCCGCCGTGCACGCGGGCAGCCACCGCCTGCGGGACTTGACCGAGACGGCGTTCGATTTGTCGCAGCAGGGAGTCGGCCTTGCCCTTGATCTCGCCCCGAGCTTCACCCCGGGCTTCTCCCATGGCCGCGACCTCCCGAAGGTATGGGTGTTCATCGACGTTGATCTGCACTGCCATGGACTTCAACTCCTCCTTCACGACCGGCACCGCCCTGCGCAACTGGGCGAGGATCAATAGCTTGGCCGCCGCGTCATCGCGCGCCCGGCGGTCAAGCGGCACGAGACGGGCCAGGATGCTCCGGACACGCTTTCTAATATCGTCGTTTCCGCACAGGATTGCCAGCACCGCATCCTCGGGGGCATGACTGTCGAGCAGCGGTTGGGGATCGAGGTCGCTGATGTGGCGGACGTGATAGGCGAAGTTCAGGTTGGGATGCGCGATGCCAGCCGGCTTGCCCCTGCCGCGTTCGCCCAGATGTAGGACGAGCTGCGTCACCGGTGCCCCGTCGTTCAGCTCCGAGATCGGGCCGTAATACTCGAGCATGCGCCAGTCCAGGCGCGCGTCCGGGCCGGCCTGCAGTTCCAGGTGAAAGATACTGCCGTTCATCAGTCGGGCCACCATGTCGGGGCGCCGCTGGCGCACCGACGAGAACTCGGCGGAAAGGAAGCATCGCACCGGTGCGCCCGCCAGCATGCCCAGCAGGGCCGGAGCGCCGGCCCATACCAGTTCCTTCACCGTCGCGTCGTAATCGTTCGCCATTGTCAAGCTCCTGCACGCCCCGGTATTCCGGGACGCGCGAGCTGTCGCGTTTTTCCGTGTACGGGTCGATGCGGTTCGGTGACGCGGAACCCTGCCGACCCCTGGCGTCGTGTGGCCGGGATCAGCCGCTCAGCAGGTTCATCAACTCCTCGTCGCTGAGCTTGGCGCTGGCCTCGCTGCCGTCCAGCAGTTCGGCGGCCATCTCGCGTTTGTCCTGGTGCAGCCCCAGGATACCCTGCTCGATCGTCCCGGCGACCGCGAGGCGATAGACCGTGACGGGGCGCTGCTGGCCGATGCGGTGGGCGCGGCCGGAAGCTTGGTCCTCGACGGCTGGGTTCCACCAGGGATCGAGGTGGATGACGTAGTCGGCGGCGGTCAGGTTCAGCCCCGTGCCGCCGGCCTTGAGACTGATCAGGAACAGGTCGCCGTCGCCGGCCTGGAAGGCGTTGACCCGCTTCTCGCGCTCGCGCTGGGGCGTCTGGCCGTCCAGGTACTGGTAGGCGATCCCGCGCTCCTCCAGCGCCTTCCGGACGATTTCCAGGAAGCCGACATACTGGCTGAACACAAGCGCCTTGTGCCGGTTGCGCAGAAGCTCGTCGGCCAGTTCCAGGAACAGCGACAGCTTGGCGCCGTCCATCCCGGTGGCATCGGGAGCCGCCAGGGACGGGTGGCAGCACGCGCGCCGCAGCCGGGTGATCTCGGCGAGGATGTGGATCTTGCGCTGGCCGGATGCGTCGTCGGGCAGGTTCTCGATCCGCTCTATGGCACGGCGCCGCAATGCCTCGTACATGGCTCGCTCGTCGTCGTCGAGATCGACCAGGATCGTCTGTTCGGTGCGCGGCGGCAGTTCGGTCAGCACCGCCGATTTGGTTCGGCGCAGGATGAAAGGGTTGACCAGGGTCTTCAGGGCCTGCCTGGCCGCCCGATCGCCGCGCTCGATCGGCAGGGCGAAGCGCTTGCGGAAGCTCTCCAGAGAGCCGAGCAGGCCCGGATTTACGAAGTGGAACAAGCTCCAAAGCTCTTCCAGGTAGTTCTCCACCGGCGTTCCGGTCAATGCCAGCCGGAAATCCGCCTGGAGCATCATGCTGGCCTGGGCGCGCTTGGTCGCGGCGTTCTTGATCGCCTGCGCCTCGTCCAGGATGGCGATCCGCCAGGGGTTCCCCGACAGGAGTGCTGCTTCCTGGTGAAGCAGGCCGTAGCTGGTGACCAGCACGTCCATGGGTCCCAGCGACTTCACCAGGGCGGTGCGGTCGTCGGCATGGGCGAACTGGTGGACGGAGAGGGAAGGCGCGAAGCGTTCGATCTCGGCCGCCCAGTTGTGGCAGACCGAGGTCGGTGCGACCACCAGGGTGGGGCCGTGGGGGGCATGCTCCAGCATCACGGCGATAGCCTGGACGGTCTTGCCCAGGCCCATGTCGTCGGCCAGGCAGGCTCCGGCACCCCAATGGGCCAGCCGCGACAGCCAGCGGAAACCTTCGGCCTGATAGTCGCGCAGGTCGGCCTGAAGCGTCGAAGGAACCTTGGGGTCGTGCCGGCCTGCCGCCCGGATGCGTTCGAGTTGGTCACGCCACTGCTTGTCGGCTTCCAGCTTCCCGGTATCCTCCAGCGCCTCCGCGACGGCGAAGGCGGCCATCCGGTGCACCTTGCGGCCCCGCCCGTCGCCCTCCGACAGCGCCCCCAAACGATCGAGGCGGCGGCGCAGTTCCTCCGTCAGAGCCAGGAAACGGCCGTCGTCGAGCTGGATGAAGCGTCCCTGTATTCGGGCGGTCCGGTCCAGCAGCTCCCGCAGGTCCATCACCAGGTTCTCGTCGATGCGAAGTTCGCCGCTGACCTGGAACCAGTCGCGCGATGCCCGCACCTTGACCGACATGCCTGCGCTGGCCGCGGCGGCGGTGACCTGGAGCCGGCCGCCCTCAGGCCACTCCAGCGAGACCGTTCCGGGGTATGCCTGAACCTGGGACAGGAATTCGAGGCTGCCGTAGAGGTCCGGCAGCTCCCATTCCATCTCGCCGACTGCATGCTCATCGAGGCTGGGACAGGCGGTCAGCAAGGCCGTGAGTTCCGCCGTTTCGCGCTCCAGGTCGCGGTTGGCGCGCTGGGTCTTGCCATCGACCAGCGAGAGCACCGACTTGCCGGCGCGCCCCGGCAGGTAGTGCGGCCCGGCATCCCCGAACGGCCGTACGAAGGCGGACACGCGCAGGCCGCGGTCCACCGGAACCAGGCGGAGGGCGGGCGTCGAGTCGCCCTCCATGGCAGGGACTTCCACGGCGTCGATCTCCGACCGGATCGGCAGGGCCCCGCCGATGGACCGCCTGACCAGGTTTACGACGCGGTCTCGTCCGTCCCGGGGGACGACCAGGCCCTCCGGTCCGAGAAGCGACCCGACTTTCACCACGTCGGCCGAGACGTCGATCACGCGATAGCGGTCCGGGGTCTCCTGTTCCAGAAAGGCCGTGGGCTGTTCGGAGAAGTAGGACAGCGCGATCCGATAGCCGCCCCGTACTTCGGAGACGACCAGTTCGACCGGGTAGCGGACGAGGTCGAGCTGGCGGCTCCTGTCGGCCGCGTGGAACACCCGGGGGTGCCCGACCAGGGCGAGGAGCGTCTTGTAGGGATCCGGGCCGTAGCTTTCCGTTGCGGTGTAATGGTAAAGGCTCCGCTCGTAGCCATGGCGCAGCGTGGCGACCACCCGCCGGTCGTGGTCGTCCATCTCGAGCGGCGGCTCGTTCTTGCCGACGCGGCGGAACGAAAGCGTGCGTCCGGCATTCCAGCCCTCCCTGACTTTCGCGGTCTGCTCGACCACCTCGATCGTGCCGATATCGGGTTCCAGAAGCCAGACAAGGCGCTTCGACCGCTTCCTCGTG
The DNA here is from genome assembly GCF_008843145.1 of Skermanella pratensis. GTDB lineage: Bacteria > Pseudomonadota > Alphaproteobacteria > Azospirillales > Azospirillaceae > Skermanella > Skermanella pratensis. The sequence continues at coordinate 2,384,253 of NZ_CP030265.1, forward strand.
GTCTCCGCGACGGGATTGGCTGACGGCGCCAGCAGCGTCTCGAGATGGTCGAGCGCGCGCTCCCAAGGGTCGTTCACCTTGATCAGATCGACCAGGCGGATGATCGGCTGGCGGTCGGGCCGCTCCAGGTACTCCCTGTAGGGTTCGGGATCGCCCGCCAGCTTTTCCAGGAGCGAAGCGTAGACCTCCGCCACCAGCGGCAAGGTGTCCCGGTAATCTTCGAACAGCGACTTCAGCTCGGCCATCCGAGCCCTGAGCGGCACCGGGTCGAGCAGGAACTGGGCAAGCGGCTCGAGGGCGCGGGCCAGCGGAGCATTGTACCTGGCCGCCGTGTTCTTAAGGACATTTCCAGCCACATCGTCCTTCCCCTGCGCGATCAGGGCCATTGCCCAGGCCGCGTCGACGCCGCCCTGGTTCGGGCCGGGCCAGCTTTCGCGCCTGGTATCCTCCACCCAGCCCTGCAACTCCGGGATCAGTGCGGGATCTCCTTCCCGCAGGATGCACAGCATGGCCAGCAGGCCCTCGATGTCGGGCAGGAAGATCTTTCGTTTGCGAGTGGACTTGCGGTACAGCTTCAGTCCTTCGCGGAATCTCGCCAGCGCCTCCGTGTTGTGTCCGCAAGTGAAATCGGCCATCGCCGCGATCAGGTGGCGGTAGGCGGCCACCATCACGGCATGGTCGCTCGCCTTCTCCCCTCCGATCTCCTGCATCCTGGGGCGCAGTTCCTCCCCGATCCGCGCCGCTCCGGCGGGATCGCCGCTCAGGATCGCGAACCTAGCCAGGGCGATGCGGGCGCCGGGGTCCTCGCTGGTCGCGGCGAGCTGTCGCAAATGCGCCCGGAGATCCTCGAAATCCGGGGGGCGATGTCCACCGCGGAGAAACGTATTGAGCCTTGCCGCCAGCACGGCTTCCCGGATGACGGGTGCCCGGCTGGACAGCCAGTCCGGGCGAAGGGTGATGTCGCTGAAAAGACCCGCCAGGAAGGCCAGGGTGCCGGGCGTATCCTCCGCCAGCCTTTCGGACACGGCTTCGGCATAGTTCCCGTAAACCGCTAAACGCAGCTCCCTGATCCGATACGCCTGGTAATGGACATATCCGGTGGGGCGGCTGATCCGTTCCACCGCTTCGACATAAAGGGCGAATAGCGGGTCCGCGAACGCGGCGATGTTCATGTCGTGGCAGAACTGGTTGTTCTGCTGGTTCAATCCCAGCCACAGGCCGCTGCCCTTCACCTGTGTCACGATCTCCTCGACGAGACGCACCCCGAGCGTCTTTCCGTCCGGCAGCGGAATTCTGACAGCCGAGGCCGCCTTGTACAGCGTGTTGTTGCCGGCTTCGCTGCCAGCGACGATCTTCAGGTGAACCACGACCTTGGCGGCAGGCGACAACTCGCCATAAAGACGATACAGTTCCTCGGGCGGCGGAGCTTCCGGGGTTTCGGACTGGGGCTTGAAGGGATTGTGCTGCATGGCAGGACGCTAGCGGTTACCGACCAGCGTATCAACAGGCACCGAAAGCGGGAAATTCAAAGCGGCGGCCCCGGATGGGGCCGCCGCCGGACTTGCGGTGAAGAAGGTTGGAAGGAGCGTTCAGCTCGCTTCGAACATCTGCTCCTGCTGATAATTCTGGGCGCCGACGCGCTGGATCAGATCCAACTGGGTTTCCAGCCAGTCGATGTGTTCCTCGGTCTCATCAAGGATCTTGACGAAGATTTCGCGGGTCTGGAAGTCGCGGACCTCCTCGCAGTAGGCGATCGCCTCCTGGAGGCAAGTGCGGTTATGGCTCTCGACGCCGAGATCGCAGGTAAACATCTCCGGCACGTCTTCGCCGATCTTCAGCTTGTGGAGGTCCTGAAGATTCGGCAGACCTTCCAGGAACAGGATCCGTTCGATGATGTAGTCGGCGTGGTTCATCTCGCCAATGGATTCATCGTAAACATATTTGGCGAGCCGCAGAAGGCCCCAGTTTTTCAGCATGCGCGCGTGCAGAAAGTACTGGTTGATCGCCGTCAACTCGTTCGTCAAAATAGTATTCAGATGACGGATTACTTTCGGATCGCCCTTCATTTTCTTCTCCGTGCAAGCGCTGGGTACCAGCCTCTAGATCGCACCCGGGTGGGATGCGTAAACCCCGTGTTCTGTTAAATATACGAACCGGCCCGAAATAAAACCTGAAAGTTATTCTCAAGGACCGTTTTCTTGTGCCGATAACCATTCTCATTATGACAGTGCTTCGATCAGCCGCGGCCGTGCTCGCGGTCGATGGCCTGGACGATAGCCTGGGCGAGCGGCGACCCGGGGACGCCGTCGATCTCGACCGGTAGCTTGCGCTGCCAGTTCGGGTGCTGGTGGACGGTGCCGGGCAGGTTGGGCTGGTCGATCTCGCCGACCATGTCCTCCACCTGGACCATCAGGATCCGGCCGGACGTGCGCGCCAGGTAGCCGTGGATCGCTCCGGTCAGTTCGGCCGTCAGCGCCTCGGAACCGGTTTCCTTCGGAACCACGCCCACCCAACGCATCGAGGACAGCAGCCGCTCGCGGTCGGCCCTGCGCTCGGTCAGCTCGGAGTCGAGCGCGCCGGGCTCGGAGTATTGGCCCAACTCGGCCCGGACCCGGATGTCGTGGCCGTTCCACCAGCCTTTCAGGGTCGGCAGGTCGTGGGTGGTGACCGACACCAGGGAGTCGCGCGGATAGTGCTCCGGCGCGATGAAGCCCTTGTCGGGACCCCGTTCGAAATAGAGCACGCGGTATGACAGGATGCCGGCCCGCTGCATGGCCGGGCGGAAGCCCTCGGGGACGGTCCCCAGATCCTCGCCGATGACCAGGCAGCGGTTCCGACGGGATTCCAGCGCGATGATGCGCACCAGGTCGCGCATCGGATAGGTCACGTAGGCGCCGCCCTCGTGGTCCGGGCGGGACGGGATCCAGAACAGGTGCTGGAGCGCCATCACATGGTCGATCCGGATCGCGCCTGCGTGACGCATGTTGGCGCGAAGCGACTGGATGAAGGTCTCGTACGCGGACTCCGCCAGACCGAGCGGCGACAGGGGCGCCAGTCCCCAGTTCTGTCCGTCGGGGCTGAACATGTCGGGCGGCGAGCCGACATTGGCGCCCTGCACGATGACGTCCTGCGCCGACCATGCCGCAGCGCCTCCCGGATGGTTGGCGACGGCCAGATCGCGGTAGAAGCCGATCGGCATGCCGGCGCGGTGGGCCCGATGGGCCGCGGCGGCGAGCTGGTCGTCGGCGACGAACTGCAGCCACTGGAAGAACTCGACCCGGTCGGCGTGCTCCTCGGCGAATCGGGCGACCGCCCTGCTCCGGGGATCGCGATAGGCTTCGGGCCAGTTCTGCCAAGCCCACTTGCCCTCACCCTTGAAGAAATGCTCGTGCAGCGCGTCGAAGACGGATTGGCGGACCAGAGGCTCGTCCATCTCCCGCTGGAACAGCAGAAAGGCATCTCGGCGCGGGCCGGCGGCTTCCCGGGCGCTTTTGAAGATCAGCTCGAGAACCGGCATCTTGAGGTCGGCGACCGCCCCGTAATTGACCAGCGGCGCTTCGCGGACGGCCCGGAGCCGCTCCTGGAAGTCGGCGCTCTCGATCAGGAAGCGGGCCTCGGGACTCCCCGCCAGCTCGGGCAGGCCGGCGACGTCGATGAACAGGGTGTTGAGGAACCCCCGGTTGCTCGGCGAGTAGGGACTGTTGTGGTTGGGATCGGAGGGGAACAGGGCGTGCAGGGGGTTCAGGCCGAGCACGCCCGCGCCCATGCCGGCAGCCTGCTCCGCGGCGGCTCCGGCATCGCCGTAGTCGCCGATGCCCCAGTTCGTCCCGGAGCGCAGGGAATAGAGCTGGACTCCCACGCCCCAGGACCAGCCGTCTCCGCCCGCCAGCTCGTCGGGAGACAGGCAATTCTCAGGCGCCACGATAACATAGGCGGACCCTTCGTGGACGACGCTGTCGGCGACGTTCAACTGGATCGCCAGCCGGTGATAGCCGTGGGGCAGGGCTTCCGGCAGGGTCAGGCGGTGCCGAGTGTAGCGGACGTCGTCGAACGTCTCCTCCCCGACCGCAGGCAGGTCGGAGAGGGGCTGCTCGCCCCAGTGCACGTCGCCGAACTCCTCCGACAGGGTCCAGGTGATCCCGGCGTGGTCGGTCCGGTCGGGCACGGTGAAGTCGACCTCGACGGCGTCGGATTCGCCAAGCACGAAGACCGGTTTCAGCATTCGCCGCCAGTCCCGCTCCCTCAGCCGGTAGAGGCTGTCGGCCGCCTCCTCCGGAGTGCCGGCCGGGAAGCCCATCGCCTGAACCAGATCCCGCTTGGTGGCGGGGCCGATCTCGCGCCGGTTTCCCCAGATGTCGTGATAAAACGGCTCGACACCCAACATCTCGGCCAGCCGGTCCAGATCGGCTCCATCCTTCATGCTCTGCTTTCCCCTCTAATTCCCACCGGTTGCCGTCTCAGACCGTCCCGGACGGTTCGGTGATGTACCAGGCGACGGTCCAGGGACCCATGCGCCCGGACTCCAGGTCGCTGCTCACCGACCGGGCGTCCTGGGATCGGCCGGTCTCGAACAGCAGGTCGCCCGCGACCGCTTCGAGTCCCTCTACGGGTTCGTCGCCCAGGTTAGCAACTAAGGTCAGCCGTCCGCCATCCTTGAAAGGCCAATGGGCCTCGATGACGGTCTTGCTCCGGACCTTCGAGACGCTGTCGACGCCGATGCCGGCGAGCCGCGGGACCAGCTTGCGCGACCTGATGTCGATCAGCGTCCGGTACCAGTCGAGCCATTCGGCATGGCCCGCTGCCGAGGCCGCGTCCCAGTCGAGCTTCGATCCCTTGAAGGTGCTTTCGTCGTTCGGATCGGGGATTCTCTTGCGCGCTTCCGGGTCGGAAAACTCGGCGAAGCCGGCGAATTCCTTGCGGCGCCCCTCGCGCACGGCGTCGGCCAGTTCGCCGTGGAAGTCGGTGAAGAAGTTGAACGGCCGGTCGCTCGCCCATTCCTCGCCCATGAACAGCATGGGCGCCTGGGGCGTCAGCAGGAACACCGCGGTGATGGCCTTCAGCCGTTCGGGTGAAATCAGGGCCGACAGCCGCTCCCCCATGGCCCGGTTGCCGACCTGGTCATGGTTCTGGAGGAAGCTGACAAAGGCCTGCGGCGGCAGGTGTCCGCTGGACTCGCCGCGGATCCTGCCGTCCTGGTGAGGGGAGGGGTCGCCCTGATAGACGAACCCGTCCGCCAGGGAGCGGGCCAGTTTCCCATGCGAGTCGTCTGCGAAATCCACATAGTAGCCGGCGCGCTCGCCGGTCACCAGCGCGTGGGCGGTGTTGTGGAAATCGTCGTTCCACTGGGCGGTGAAGTGGGGCGGCAGGCCGGCATCGTCGCGGCCTAGCCGGTGCGCCTGGTTCGCCTCGTTCTCGAGTACCAGGTGGACGTGGCGGCCGGGCGTGCCGGACCCGATCCGCCCGCGGACGGTCTCGGCCAGTTCCGTCAGGATATGCGGCTTGCTGTCGTCGATGATCGCATGGACGGCGTCGAAGCGGAGTCCGTCGAAACGGTACTCCTCGAGCCAATAGAGCGCATTGTTGATGAAGTAGTCGCGCACTGGACGCGCGTCCTTGCCGTCGAAATTGATCGCGGCGCCCCAGGGCGTGTGATGGCGCTCGGTGAAGAACGACTTGGCGTAGGTGCTGAGATAGTTTCCCTCCGGCCCGAAGTGGTTGTAGACCACGTCCAGGAAGACCATCAGCTCACGCTCGTGCGCCTCGTCGATCAGGCGCTTCAGGGCGTCGGGCGCGCCGTAGGCATCGTCGGGCGCGTAGGGCAGCACGCCGTCGTAGCCCCAGCCGCGCCGGCCGGCGAAGTCGGCCAGCGGCAGGAACTCGATCGCCGTGACCCCCAGCCTCGCCAGATGATCGAGCTTGCGGCGCACGCCGTCGTAGGTGCCTTCGTCGGTGAAGCAGCCGATGTGAAGCTCGTAGAGGATCGTCTCCTCCCATGGGCGTCCCCGCCATGCGGTGTTGCGCCACTCATAGGCGGTGGGATCGACCACTTGGCTCGGGCCGTTGACATCCTTGGGCTGGAAACGCGAGGCGGGGTCGGGAACGCACAGCCCGTCGGGCAGCCGGTACTGGTACCGGGTTCCGGCCGGGGCGCGGTCGGTGACGGTTTCGAACCAGCCATCCTCCCGCGCCGTCATCGGCAGGGGGGCGTCCGTCCGGCCGTCGAGGACAAGGCCTATCTCGGCATGTGAGGGCGCCCAGAGGCGAAAGCGGGTCGTTCCGTCCTGGCGAAGTTCGGCGCCGAAAGGCATGGAGTGGGCAAAGCGGGCGGACATCGGGGAGCCATCCTGGGATTGGACTGTGAGACACCGCTTAGAACATCCTCACATGGCGGATGATCCCGTCCTTTCCCGGAAAGGTCAAAGAAAGCTGCCCGTCCTGGCCAGTCCCCCCGGGGCAAAGCCCCTGGCACCTTCGGCCGCCTTGGCCTCCGCCATCTCGTTGAGCCGGCTGCGGTACATCGCCGCTGCGGCGGCGACCTCGCGGCCCGGAGCGTCCGACGGGCGCTCCGGGCTCAGAGTCGAGATGATCTCCAGCGCCGAGGATTTCAGACGGTCCAGTCCCGGCGGGACCATGCCCGAGAGGGTCTGGGCGTGCGCCACCTCGACCGCGGCGATCAGGGCCCTGGCTTGGTCGGCGGCCGTGGAGCGGCTGCCGGTCGCGTGGGCGGGCAGGCGATGGATCAGGTCGTCCAGCACCGGCACCACCCGCGTCAGGTGCTCCACCGCGATCCGTTCGACAGGCATGGCCGAGAGGCCCGGTGTCGCGAACTCTATCAGGAAGGCGGCCTGGAACGCCTGCCGGAGGAGTTTCTGCTCGTTCACATCGGCGGACGCCCGTTCGATCAGCTCGTGCGGGTTGGTCCTGCCGAAGGCGTTGGTCGCCTTGAGGCGCAGCGTGTTCGGAACCTCGATCAACGGGATCTGGCTGCTTTCGCGCGGGGACTTCCGCCGATCCGGGCCGATGAAGTCGCTGGTGACCACGAAGTTCCGCGGGCTCTCGACCAGTGCCGTGATCCGCTCGTGGAGCTGCTTGGGGGCCAGCGGCTTGACCAGCAGAGCGTCGGCGCCGCAGTTGGTCACCCGGGCGAGCAGCGACTTCGTCGGGTTGAAGGCGGTCACGACGATCGCAAGGAACGGATTGGCGCCCAGCAGGCTGTGGCGGATCGCATGAACGACCTTGAAGGTCTCGCTGTCGGTGCCGGTGGCGTCGGCGACCAGCAGGTCGGGGCTGCCGGTCTCGAACGCCTTCCGAACGTCTTCCATGTGGCCGAACGTCTGCACCCGGTTTATCCGAAGGTGCCCCAGGGCATCGCGCATCAGGCGGCGGACATTGCCCTCGGGTTCGAACAGGATGCACTCGACCTGATTTAGATCGTATTCTGGCATGGGAACTATCGGTCGGCAGATGGTCGGGACCGGCGCGGCCCGCGCGGGATGGCGCAGTATCGCCGCTAATTCCTAATGCGCCCCTAAATCGAGGGGATTTGCATCGACCAGCACGAACAGGTGGGCCGAGCGGCCGTCCACCTCGAAGGTCTCGCCCGCCGGAAGATCTCCGCGGTCGGAGCGGCCGGCGGAGTCGACTGTGTCGAGCAGGCAGCGCCAAGCCGTGCCGCCCGGCACTTTAGGCAGGATGAACGGAACCGTGTCGTGGAAGGCGTTGAGGATGATCAGCAGGCGGTCGTCCGTCGCCGGATTGCCGTCGTGCGTCATGTAGTCGCCTGCCTCTCCGTTGAGCAGCAGTCCGATGCAGCGCGCGTGGCGGTCGCTCCACTGCGCACTGGTCTTCTCGGTGCCCTGCGGCGTGATCCAGGTGATGTCCTTGACCTCGTCGGCCGATTTCTTGGTGCCGTGAAGGAAGACGGCGCGGCGCAGCACCGGGTGTCGCCGCCGCAGGTCGAGCAGCCGACGGGTGAAGTCGGCGAGGTCGCGCCCGTCGGCGGTCACGCCCGGCCAGTCGATCCAGGAGACTTCGTTGTCCTGGCAGTAGGCGTTGTTGTTGCCGCCCTGGGTCCGTCCGATCTCGTCGCCGGCCAGCAGCATCGGCGTGCCCTGGGAGAGCAGCAGGGTAGTCAGGAAATTGCGGCGCTGGCGCTCCCGCAGGGCGGTGATCTTGGGGTCGGCCGAGGGGCCCTCGACGCCATGGTTCCAGCTGTGGTTCCCGGAATGGCCGTCCCGGTTGCCTTCGCCATTGGCCTCGTTGTGCTTGTGATTGTAGGAGACCAGGTCGTTGAGCGTGAAGCCGTCGTGGGCGGTCACGAAGTTGATGCTGGCCCAAGGCCGCCGCCCATGCCGTTCGAACAGGTCGCTCGATCCCGTCAGCCGGCCGGCCAGTTCCGGCAGCATGCCCTCATCGCCGCGCCAGTAGCGCCGGACGGTGTCGCGGTAGCGGTCGTTCCATTCCGCCCAGCCCGGCGGGAAGCCGCCGACCTGGTACCCGCCGGGGCCAATATCCCACGGCTCGGCGATCAGCTTGACGCCGGACAGCACCGGGTCCTGGCGCACGGCGTCAAGAAAGCCGGAGCCGGCGTCGTAGCCGTGGGTCTCGCGCGCCAGCGTGGTGGCGAGGTCGAAGCGGAAGCCGTCCACATGCATCTCCGACACCCAGTAGCGCAGGCTGTCCATCACCATCTGGAGCACGCGCGGATGGGTGATCGCCAGCGTGTTGCCGGTGCCGGTATCGTCGATATAGAAGCGCTTGTCGCCGGGCATCAGGCGGTAGTAGCTGGCATTGTCGATCCCGCGGAAGCTCAGCGTCGGGCCCATGTGATTGCCCTCGCCGGTGTGGTTGTAGACCACGTCCAGGATCACCTCGATGCCGGCCTCGTGCAGCCGCGCCACCATGGTCTTGAATTCCGACAGGACGCCGGTGGTCATGAACCGGGGCTCGGGCGCGAAGAAGCCGATGGTGTTGTAGCCCCAGTAGTTCCGCAGGCCGCGCTCAACCAAGTGGCGATCGTCGCAGAAAGCCTGGACCGGAAGCAGCTCGATCGAGGTGACGCCCAGCGAGCGCAGCTTGTCGATCACCGACTGAGTGCTGAGCCCGGCGAAGGTGCCGCGGAGCTGAGGCCCGACTTCGGGATCGCGCATGGTGAAGCCGCGGACATGGGCTTCGTAGATGACCGTGTCGCTCCAGGGCACGCGCGGCGCCCGGTCGTTGCCCCAGGTGAAGGCGCGGTCGACCACCCGGCACTTGGGCATGCCGCGCGCATTGTCGCGGCGGTCGAACGACAAGTCCTCGCGGGTCGATCCGACGCGGTAGCCGAAATGGGCGTCGGACCAGCGGAGCGCTCCGAAGAGGGCCTTGGCGTAGGGGTCCAGCAGCAGCTTGTTGGGATTGAACCGGTGGCCGGCCGACGGTTCATAGGGCCCGTGGACCCGGTAGCCGTAGAGGGTGCCCGGCCGAGCCTCCGGCAGGTAGCCGTGCCAGACCTGGTCGGTATATTCGGGCAAGGTCACCCGGTCGATCTCGCGCGTGCCGGTCTTGTCGAACAGGCACAACTCGACCCTGGTGGCGTTGGCCGAGAACAGGGCGAAATTGACGCCGAAGCCATCCCAGGTGGCGCCCAGCGGATAGGACCGCCCGGGCCATACCACGGTGCGCGGGGAGCCCGTCGTCTTCATGTGCGTTCACCGCTCAGGTCGGGAAGGGGATTGGTGCGTGGGAAACCGACGGTCACTTTGCTGCCGCGAAATATGGCGATATCGGATGGTACCTGCTGGGCAAACGCAAGTATGTGAAATCGCCTTGCCGTGCAAGCGCTTCATGACGGGAGCCGAAACCCCGCCCCGCAGCGTTGCCGTCAGGGCATACCGTAGCGCAGCCGGGGCGCCGCGGTCTCGCTCGCGCGTTCGTAGGCGCTGATCGCCTGCCGCCAGGGCTCGATGTAGAGCCCCGTCTTCAGGACCTCCTGCGCCAGGACCTGGGCCACGAACGGAGCGCTGCCGGGGGCCGCCCAGCCGCGCCGGCTTTCGGATGCCGGCTGGGCGGACATCGCGGACCGGTGCGGCGCCTCCGCGTCGTCGCGCCGCGCCGCGGGATCGGCGCGGTCGGATGCGGTCCCGGCGGTGGCGGTGTCTGCCTCGCGCTCCGCCGCCCGCCTCGGGCGGCGGCGCCTCTCGCGCTCGACCTCATCCGCCCGCGCCGGCAGGGAGCGGGCGGGCGTTACCGGCACCAGGCTGCGCGAGTCGGGCAAGGGCTGGATCGGAGAGCGTGAAACGGGGCCGACGGCCATTCCCGTACCGAACCTTCTGCTGGATGGACCTTTGGGGGATTGAACAGCAGTTTCGATCCCGGGGCCTTAAGGAATTCCGAATCCGTGCGACGACGCCGTATTAGCCCCCGGAGAAGCGCTTCGGGCGAGCGCGACGGTTCCGGACGGGGTTACCGGACGGGCGGCAAGCCACCACCCCGCCGGACGCAGGCACCCTTCCGGCGGGCTCCGGCTGCTCGGCTCCCGTCACCAGATCCCGGTCACTCGGCCTTGGACTTCGTGATCGTGACGAGTTGCTTCTGCAGCTCTTCGAGCTGCTTCTGCAGGTCGTCCAGCGTCTTCTCGCTTTCGGCCCGGGCGCGCTGGGCCGCCTGGTCGAACTGCTCCGCCGCGGCCTTGCCCTGCTCGGTCTGCGGTCCGAACGGGGTGAACATCCGCATCGCCCGCTCGAACATCGCCAGGTTCTGCTTGCCCACTTCCTCGAACGTGGTGCCGAACGGGAAGATTCCGCCGATCGTGTTCGAGAAGTAGTCACGCATCTGTTCCTGGTTCCGGGCGAACGACTGCATGCTGTATTCCAGGTAACGGGGCACGACCCACTGCATGTTGTCGCCGTAGAAGCTGATCAGCTGGCGGAGAAAGCTGATGGGCAGAAGGTTCTGTCCTTTGCTTTCCTCCTCCACGATGATCTGCGTCAGCACGGAGCGGGTGATGTCCTCGCCCGTCTTCGCGTCATAGACGACAAAGTCCATCCCGTCCTTGACCATCTGACAGAGGTGGTCCAACGTGACGTAGCTGCTCGTTGCAGTGTTGTACAGCCTGCGATTGGCGTACTTTTTGATCGTGATCGGGGCAACTTTCGCGTCGTCTTTTTCGGCCATTTCGTATGCTTTCACGCGGTGGCATTGCGCTTAAATCCCTCAAGACATTAGGAGTACGCGAAGAAAGCTCCCTTAAGCAAGCTTTCTGCCGCGCCGGCGCCCGCAATTGGGCGGCGACCTGTTCGGGCCGCGACATGCCGTACAATGGCGGCGCCCTGTTCAAATGCGGTAGTTCACTATTATATTCGCCGCCATGGCCAACACATCGGATCAGGAACCGCCCTCCCTGGAAAGCCTCGCGCGCCGCTATCTCGACCTTTGGCAGGACCAATGGTCGGCGCTGGCGGTCGATCCCGAGGTCGCGGAGAATTTCGCCCGCCTGTTCCAGATTCTGGGGCAGGGAGCCGCCGCCATGGCTCCCTTTTCGGCATTCGCCGCGCGCGGCAGCAGTCAACATCAGCAGTTTCATGACCCATTCGCCCCCTTCACGGCCGGCCGACCCATGGCGGATACCCCGACAGGGTCCGCGTCCGCTCGCGCTCCACATGGCGGCGACCCTGACCACGCTGCTGAGCTCGCCCGCCGGATTGCCGTTCTTGAGGAGCGGCTCGATTCCCTGGAAGGGGAGCCTCCGGGACCGCGCCGAGGACCTGCGGGCGGAACTCGCCGGCGTCGATCCTGAAGACTTCGCGCGGGCCGTCGACCGCGAGATGCGGTGGCGCTTCGACGCGCTGCTGACGGGGGTGGAGCGGTACCGGAACCATTCCTACCGCCGCGACCTGGCCGACCCTCCGGTGGTCTGGCGCGAAGGGCCGGCCCGCCTGCTCGATTACGGGACGGACGGCGGCGGGCTGCCCGTCCTGTTCGTCCCGTCGCTGATCAACCGCCATTACATACTCGACCTGTCCGGGGATTGCTCCCTGATGCGCTGGCTGGCGGTCCGCGGTATCCGGCCGCTGCTGCTCGACTGGGGCCGGCCCGGCCCGGCGGAACGCCGCTTCACCATGACCGACTTCGTCGCCGGCCGGCTGGAGCGCGCGCTGAACGCCGTGCTGGACCTTTTCCCCGCGCGACCGGCCGTGGTCGGGTACTGCATGGGCGGCCTGTTGGCGACGGCGCTCGCCCAGCGGCGGCCCCGCGACGTCGCCGGCCTCGCCCTGCTGGCGACGCCCTGGGATTTCCACGGCGACAATCCGGCCATGGCGAAGCGCACGGCGGCCGCCCTGGCGCCGTACGAGCCGGTGCTCGATACCTGGGGCGAACTGCCGGTGGACGCGATCCAGGCGCTGTTCGCCATGCAGGACCCGCTGCAGGTCGCGCGCAAATTCACCCGGTTCGCGCGGATGCCGCCGGACGGTGCCGCCGCCCGGGGGTTCGTGGCCCTGGAGGACTGGCTGAACGACGGCGTGGCACTGCCGGCGGCCGTCGCGCGGGATTGCCTGACCGGCTGGTACGGCCGCAACGACACCGCGGAGGGGCGTTGGACCATCGCCGGCGAGAGCGTCGACCCCGGCAGGCTGCGGCCGCCGGCGCTGGTCATGATCCCGGAGAAGGACCGCATCGTTCCGCCGTGCTCGGCGCGGGCGCTGGCCCAGGCGATCCCCGGCGCAGCCATCCACAATCCCCACCTGGGGCATGTCGGCATGATCGTCAGTGCAGGAGCACAGGCTTTGGTGTGGGAACCCCTTGCCGAATGGCTCCGCAACCGAAGGTGATTATTCCAATCGTTAGGAGACTAGCTTTCTCTTTTCGAATGCGCGACTTAGTGGCGCGGGCAAAACTGTAGGGCGGGCATGAACCCGCAGTGCCTTGCGCCGAAAAATTGCTGGGGCTAGTTTAAGCCGTGCTAAAGGCAGGCCCATAAAAAAATTGCCATCAGCTAAGGAGCGTTCCCCATGACCGAAGTCGTAATCGCCAGCGCCGCGCGCACGCCGATCGGTGCGTTCAACGGCTCGCTGAGCTCGGTACCCGCCCATACCTTGGGCGAAGTGGCGATCCGCGAGGCGCTGAAGCGCGCGGGCGTCGATGCGGGCGAAGTGTCGGAGGTCGTGCTGGGGCAGGTCCTGACCGCCGGCACCGGCCAGAACCCCGCCCGCCAGGCCGCTGTCGCCGCCGGCATCCCGGTGGAGAAGACCGCCTACTCGATCAACCAGCTTTGCGGTTCCGGCCTGCGCACGGTTGCGCTCGGCTATCAGGCGATCAAGCTGGGCGACGCCGACATCGTCGTCGCCGGCGGCCAGGAGAGCATGAGCCTGGCGCCCCACTGCATGCATCTGCGCAACGGCACCAAGATGGGCGACACCCAGCTGATCGACACCATGCTCAAGGACGGCCTGTGGGACGCCTTCAACGGCTACCACATGGGCACCACGGCGGAGAACGTCGCCCAGAAGTGGCAGATCACCCGCGAGCAGCAGGACGAGTTCGCCACCGCCTCCCAGAACAAGGCCGAGGCGGCGATGAAGTCCGGCAAGTTCAAGGACGAGATCATTCCGGTCACCATCAAGACCCGCAAGGGCGACACCGTCGTCGACACCGACGAGTTCCCCAAGGCGGGCGTCACGGTCGATGCCCTGGGCAAGCTGCGCCCGGCCTTCTCGAAGGACGGCTCGGTCACCGCGGGCAACGCGTCGGGCATCAATGACGGCGCCGCGGCGCTGGTGCTGATGGGCGCCGACGCCGCCGCGAAGCGCGGCATCACGCCGCTGGCCCGCATCGTGTCGTGGGCGACCGCCGGCGTCGATCCCGCCATCATGGGTTCCGGCCCGATCCCGGCCAGCCGCCTGGCTCTTCAGCGCGCCGGATGGTCCGTCGACGACCTGGACCTGATCGAGGCCAACGAGGCCTTCGCCGCGCAGGCCTGCGCGGTCAACAAGGATCTCGGCTGGGACAAGTCCAAGGTCAACGTCAACGGCGGCGCCATCGCGCTCGGCCATCCGATCGGTGCGTCCGGCGCCCGCGTCCTGGTCACCCTGCTCCACGAGATGCAGAGGCTCGACGCCAAGAAGGGCCTCGCCACCCTGTGCATCGGCGGCGGCATGGGCATCGCCCTCACCGTCGCGCGCGATTAAGCGGTCCGATTCCTGTTGCTGCACGTCAGCGTTGACATCGGCCCGGATCCGTCCGGCTTGATGCACGTCAACGCGCAGGACATGAACGACTGTTAATACTGTCAGGCTGAGGCCGCACGTCACCGCGGCTTCAGCTTCGACCACCTCGTCAAATCATCATCGCTTTCTGGGGGAGGAATCAATGGCAAGAGTTGCAGTTGTTACCGGCGGCACGCGCGGTATCGGCGAAGCCATTTCGGTCGGTCTGAAGGATGCCGGGTACAAGGTCGCCGCCATTTACGCCGGCAACGACGAGAGGGCCCGTGAGTTCTCCGAGCGGACCGGCATCGCGGTCTACAAGTGGGACGTCGGCAACTTCGAAGCCTGCAAGGAAGGTCTCGCGAAGGTCGCGTCGGAACTGGGTCCGGTCGATATCGTCGTCAACAACGCGGGCATCACCCGCGACGGCGTCATGCACCGCATGACCTACGAGCAGTGGAACGATGTCATCCAGACGAACCTGACGTCCTGCTTCAACATGTGCCGCAGCGTGATCGACGGCATGCGCGAGCGGGGCTTCGGCCGCATCGTCAACATCGGCTCGATCAACGGCCAGGCCGGCCAGTACGGCCAGGTGAACTACGCGGCGGCCAAGTCGGGCATCCACGGCTTTACCAAGGCGCTCGCCCAGGAGGGTGCGGCCAAGGGGATCACCGTCAACGCGATTGCGCCCGGCTACATCGACACCGACATGGTCCGCGCCGTCCCGCCGAACGTGCTGGAGAAGATCGTCGCCAAGGTGCCGGTCGGCCGGCTCGGTAAGGCTTCGGAAATCGCCCGCGGCGTGCTGTTCCTGGTGGCCGATGAGGGCGGCTTCATCACCGGTTCGACCCTGTCGATCAACGGCGGCCAGCACATGTATTGATCCTTCGCCCGTTTGGCGGTGTTAGGATCGACGGGGCGTCCCAGCGGGACGCCCCGTTTCATTTCCGAGGGCTTCATTTCCGAGAGGGAGGACAGATGGTCGAATACGAGGAAGCCAGTCCCGAAGTCCGAGCCGTCTATGACGACATCATGGCGACCCGCAAGACGGACCTGATCAACAATTTCTGGAAGGTCCTGGCAAGCCATCCGCCGACGCTGAAGCGCACCTGGGAGAGCATCAAGGAGGTCATGGCGCCGGGCGCGCTCGATCCGCTGACCAAGGAGATGGTCTATCTCGCGGTCAGCGCCACCAACAACTGCGAATACTGCATCGCGTCGCACACGGCGGCCGCCCGCAAGGCCGGCATGACCGACGAGATGTTGGGCGAGCTGCTGGCCGTCGTCGGCATGGCGAACGAGACCAACCGGCTCGCCAACGGCTACCGGGTCCAGGTGGACGAGCGGTTCAAGTCGTGACCCCGCCCAACCGGAAGCACTCTGATCGGGAATATCCCGACCGTCCGTGGGTCGGCGTCGGCGTGGTGGTGTGGCAGGGCGACCGCGTCCTGCTAATCCGCCGCGGCCGGGCGCCCCGGCTCGGTCAATGGGGCTTGCCGGGCGGCGCGCAGTCGGTCGGCGAGACCCTGTTCGAAGCGGCGGCGCGCGAGGTGCTGGAGGAGACCGGCCTGGTGGTCGACCCGCAGGCGGTGGTGACGGCGCTGGACTCGATCAGCCGCGATTGTGAGGGAGAGGTCCAGTTCCACTACACCCTCGTCGAGGTACTGGCGGAGTGCGCCGAAGGCGATCCGGTCGCGGCCGATGACGCGATGGATGCGCGGTGGGTCACGCCGGAGCAGGTCCCGGACTTGGTCGAGTGGGGGGAGACGACCCGGGTGATTGAGCTGTCCCGGGCATTCCGGCGGGGGATCGCCGGGTAGATTTTTCGGGTCACGCATGGACGGGAACTGAGAGGAGATGCCCGGGCACCTCCTCTCAGTTCCCGTCCATGCAGTAAAAACGGTCAGCTCCGCCTGTCGATCAGGTCCACGAAGCGGTGGAACAGGTAGTGGCTGTCTTCCGGGCCGGGCGAGGCTTCGGGGTGGTACTGGACCGAAAAGATCGGCCTGCCCTTGACCTTCAGTCCCTCGTTGGTGCCGTCGAACAGGCTGACATGGGTCACTTCCACGTCGGCAGGCAGGCTGTCCGGCTTGACCACGAAGCCGTGGTTCTGGCTGGTGATCTCGACCCTTCCGGTCTCCAGGTCCTTGACCGGGTGGTTGGCGCCCCGGTGGCCACGGGGCATCTTCTCCGTCTCGGCGCCCAGCGCCAGCGCCATCAGCTGGTGTCCCAGGCAGATGCCGAACATCGGAACGCCGGTATCCATCAGGCCGCGGATCGTCGGCACGGCATAGGTCCCGGTCGCGGCCGGATCGCCCGGGCCGTTGGACAGGAAGACGCCGTCCGGCTTGTGGCGCATCACGTCCTCGACCGTGGCGGTCGCCGGCACCACCGTCACCTTGGCGCCGGTCCCGGCAAGGCAGCGCAGGATATTGCGCTTGGCGCCGTAGTCGATCGCGACGACGTGGTGGCGCGGGCTCTCCTGCGTCGCGTAGCCCTGGCCGAGCTTCCACATCCCTTCGTTCCAGGAATAGGTCTGGCGGCACGAGACGTCCTTGGCGAGGTCCATGCCTTCCAGCCCCGGCCATTGCCGTGCCTGGGCAATCAACGCCTCCAGGTCGAACCGGCCGTCCGGGGCGTGGGCGATCACGCCGGTCGGGGCGCCGCCGTCACGGATGCGGCGGGTCAGGCGCCGGGTGTCGATGCCTGAGATACCGATCAGGTCGAAGCTCTTGAGCCAGTCGTCCAGGTGACGGGTGGCGCGCCAGTTGGACGGCTCGGTGATGTCGGCACGAAGCACGAGGCCGCGGGCCGCGGGTGTGACCGTCTCGATATCCTCGCCGTTGGCGCCGGTGTTGCCGATATGGGGGAAGGTGAAGGTGATGATTTGCCCGGCATAGCTGGGGTCGGTCAGTATTTCCTGGTAGCCGGTCATCGACGTGTTGAAACAGACCTCACCGACCGATGCGCCCACGGCACCCAGCCCGCGCCCCCACAGCACCGTTCCATCGGCCAGGACGAGGACGGCGGTGGCGCCATCCGGGCGCGACGCGTCGGCGGCGCTCGGCGCCGGGGCGGCGGAAGTGTTTTCGGACATCGGTGAAAGACCCCATATTGACGGCCCTCGCGGGCGCATTACCTGAAGCGGCTCGGACCCCGGCCGCTCCCGCCCGGATTTGGTCGGCGGGAGGGCGCGCGTCAACCCCGCGGCCGGACCTGGACGATGTGCCCGGGCTCGATCGCGGTTTGAACCGACCGCGTGCGATTAGACCATGGCCGGCGCCCGGTCAATAGGATGCGGTGTCCGCCCGGGCCTGCGTGGGCGGGCGGCGGGCATGCCGTGGCGCCGCTGGCGGAGGGGGCCGACATTCGCTATCATTCTGTAAAATTTGCTTCATGAGGACTCCACACGATGTTCCGCAGCCGGCTCAACGAGGCCTTGAAAGAGGCGATGCGGTCCAAGAACCAGCGCGCCGTCTCGACGTTGCGCCTGATTTTGGCGGCTCTGAAGGACCGTGACATCGCCGCGCGCGGGCGCGGGATCACCGACGGCATCGACGAGGACGAGATACTGTCGATGCTCCAGACCATGATCAAGCAACGGCGCGAAGCCATCGCCCTGTACGAGCAGGGCGGCCGGCTCGAACTGGCCGAGCAGGAGCGGGAAGAGATCGGGATCATCGAGACCTTCCTGCCCAAGCAGTTCAGCGAGGACGAGATCCGCAGCGCGGTCGACACCGTGATCAAGGACATTGGCGCCACCGGCATCAAGGACATGGGCCGCACCATGGCCGAGCTGCGCACCCGCTATGCCGGCCAGATGGATTTCGGAAAGGCCAGCGGTTTCGTAAAGGCCGCCCTGGTCTGACGACATCCTCGAAAACGGTTTCCTTTATGGCCTGTTAACCAATCATGCCTTACCGTTCCAGGGACGCCGTTCATCGGCAGCCATGTAGCTCAGACCCCATTCCCGAATATCGGCAATGCAAATATCGAAGGTGATGCGCGGGCGCCATGGCGTTTCCTCCCCAATTCCTTGAAGAGCTGCGGGCGCGTCTGCCGCTCTCCGACGTGGTCGGGAAGCGGATGCGGCTTATCCGTGCGGGCCGGGAATTCAAGGCGCCGTGCCCTTTCCACAACGAGAAGACGCCCAGCTTCTACGTCAACGACCAGAAGGGTTTCTTTCACTGCTTCGGCTGCGGCGCCCATGGCGACATCATCGGCTTCGCCATGCGCCACGACAACCTGGCCTTCCCCGAAGCGGTCGAGCAGCTGGCGTCCGAGGCCGGGCTGCAGGTGCCTCAGGCCACGCCGGAGGACCGGCAGCGCTTCGAACGGCAGAAGTCGCTGCACGACCTGGTGGAGGCTACCTGCCGCTGGTTCGAGAAGCAGCTTTTCGGCGCAGGCGGCCATGCCGCGTTCGATTACCTGAAGAGCCGCGGGCTTGACGAGGAGACGATGGTCCGCTTCCGCCTCGGCTTCGCCCCGGCGGACGGCAACGCCCTGCGCGTCCATCTGGCTCGGGAAGGCTTCAAGGAGGAGGACATGCTGGAGGCCGGCGTCGTCAGGGCGTCGGACTATGGCGGCGGAGCCTTCTCCTTCTTCCGCAACCGCGTGATGTTCCCGGTCACCGACCGGCGCGGCCGTGTCGTCGCCTTCGGCGGCCGCATCATGGAGGGCGACGGGCCGAAATACATCAACTCCGCCGACAACCCCCTCTTCCACAAGGGCCGGCTGCTCTACAGCATGAGCCGCGCCCGGCAGGCGGCGGCCGACGGCCAGCCGATTATCGTGGTCGAGGGCTATATGGACGTCATCGCCCTGGTCCGCGCCGGCTTCGACGGCGCCGTGGCGCCGCTCGGCACCGCGCTGACCGAAACCCAGATCCTGGAGCTGTGGAAGCTGGCGCCTCCGGGGCGCCGGGTCCCGGTGCTCTGCTTCGACGGCGATGCCGCCGGGCAGCGCGCCGCCTTCCGGGCGGTCGAGCGGGTGTTGCCCCACCTGCTGCCCGACCACTCGGTCCGCGTGGCCTTCATGGCGGGCGGCGACGATCCGGACAGCCTGCTGAGGAAGGAAGGGCCGAAGGCTATGCAGCAGGTGCTGGACGGCGCCATGCCGCTGGCCGACGTGCTGTGGCGGATGGAGGAGGAGGGCAGGGTGCTCGACACGCCCGAGGCCCGCGCCGGGCTCCAGGCCGCCCTGGACGAGCGGGTCGCCCTGATCGCCGACCGGACCGTGCAGTCCCTCTACCGCGACGAAATGCGCCGCCGTTTCTTCGAGAAGTTCCGCGCCCGCCCGGCGTTCCAGCCGGGCCAGCGCTTCGCCGGCGGGAGCGGAGGCGGGTTCAAGGGACGCGGCTTCCGGGCGCCGCGCACCACCGATCCGCCGCCCGACTTTCAGCGCAGCCGGCCGAGACCCGCGCGGGAAGGCCGGGAGCGTGTCCTGCTCGCAACACTGCTGAACCATCCCGACCTGTTCGAAGAGGTCGGGGAATCAATAGGTAGCGTGGAGTTCTCGTTGCAAGCTCTGGACCTGCTGCGTCAGGCCGTCGTGTCGGTGCTTAGCGAAAATCCCGGGCTTGACGCTGCCGGTTTGGGTAGCCACTTGACTGATATGGGCTTCTCCGACCTGGAAGACGCCATTGGTCCGGCTTCCTTCCTGTATGCCTTCGCGAGGCCGGATGCGACACCGGAGCAGGCCCGGCGAGGCTGGTATGACGTATGGGGGCAAACATATACCGATCATATCAAGTCCGAACGCCGGGAGGCGACCCAGTCCTTCGCCCGCGATATGAATGCCGATAACTGGTCCCGCGTTCGGGCATTGCTCGAAGCCGAGGCCGGCGCGGCCGAGTTCGAAGACCCCGACCTTGAATACTGAGGTCGCCTATGGCAGATGGAGCAGGAGCTTGGGTCAGGCCGAAAAAAGTCAGTCCTGTGTGTGCGGATGGCGCGGAGCACCGTTGGCCTTGCGTAACGCACGTGTATTCTAGGCGGGGGCATCAATCGAATGGCCACGAAAGCGACGAACGGCGCGGAAGTGACGGAAAATCGTGAAGAATCAGGCGATGGCCCGCTGATGGACGGCATGGTGCAAGCGGTCAAGAAGATGATCGCCCGCGGCCGCGAACGCGGTTATGTCACCTATGACGAGATGAACGCGGCCCTCCCGCCCGACCAGTCCTCATCGGAGCAGATCGAGGATACGATGGCCATGCTCTCGGAGATGGGCATCAACGTCATCGAGAGCGAAGAACAGGACGACAACCAGAATGCCGCCGCCGATGCGGACGGCGAAGCCCGGGTCGCCGGGAACCTGGACGACGACGATATCGGCCGCACCGACGATCCCGTCCGCATGTACCTGCGCGAGATGGGATCGGTCGAACTGCTGTCCCGCGAGGGCGAAATCGCCATCGCCAAGCGGATCGAGGCCGGCCGCGAGCAGATGATCGGCGCGATCTGCGAGTCCCCTCTGACGATCCGCGCGATCATCGAATGGCACGACGCCCTCAACGAGGGCAAGATGCTTCTCCGGGACATCATCGACCTGGACGCCACCTACGGCGGAGGACCCGACGCCGAGGGCATTCCCGTTCCGACCGACGGCGAGGTGGCTCCCGCGCAGGAAGCCGCTGCCGGGGGCGAAGAGTCCGAGGAAGCCCCGCTGGGCGCCGAAGGCGAGGGTGAGGGCGAAGGGGACGGCGAGGAGAACAACCTCTCCCTGTCCGCGATGGAAGCGGCGCTCAAGCCTCAGGTGCTGGAGACTTTCGAGAAGATCGCGGCGACCTACGAGAAGCTTCACAGGATCCAGGAAGCCCGGCTGGCCGCCATCCAGCGCGGCGAGGACCTGGGCAAGAGCGACAAGAAATACGACCGCCTCCGGGCCGAGCTGATCGAGCTGATGAACACCGTGCGCCTCAACAACGCGCGGATCGAACAGCTGGTGGAGCAGCTCTACGGCCTCAACCGCCGACTGAACAGCATGGAAGGCCGCCTGTTGCGCATGGCGACCGACTGCAAGGTCAAGCGCGAGGACTTCCTGCACCACTACCAGGGCCACGAGCTGGATCCCAATTGGACCGACAGGATCAAGGGTCTTTCCGGCAAGGCTTGGCCGCGCTTCCTGGAGAAACATTCGACCGAAATCGTCCGGGTGCGTGAGCAGATCTCCGTCCTGTCGGACGAGTCCGGTTTGCCGATCCAGGAATTCCGCCGCATCGTCTCGACCGTCCAGAAGGGCGAGAAGGAGGCGAGCCGCGCCAAGAAGGAAATGGTCGAGGCCAACCTGCGGCTGGTGATCTCGATCGCGAAGAAGTACACGAACCGCGGCCTTCAGTTCCTGGACCTGATCCAGGAGGGCAATATCGGCCTGATGAAGGCGGTGGACAAGTTCGAGTATCGGCGCGGCTACAAGTTCTCGACTTATGCGACGTGGTGGATCCGGCAGGCGATAACCCGCTCCATCGCCGACCAGGCCCGTACCATTCGCATTCCCGTGCACATGATCGAGACGATCAACAAGCTGGTGCGGACCTCCCGCCAGATGCTGCACGAGATCGGCCGGGAGCCCACGCCGGAAGAACTGGCGGAGCGCTTGCTGATGCCGCTGGAGAAGGTCCGCAAGGTCCTGAAGATCGCCAAGGAGCCGATCTCCCTCGAAACGCCGATCGGCGACGAGGAGGATTCGCATCTCGGCGATTTCATCGAGGACAAGAACGCGGTCCTGCCGCTGGACGCCGCGATCCAGGCCAACCTGCGCGAGACCACCACCCGCGTCCTGGCCAGCCTGACTCCCCGCGAGGAGCGCGTGCTGCGCATGCGCTTCGGCATCGGCATGAACACCGACCACACCCTGGAAGAGGTCGGCCAGCAGTTCTCGGTCACCCGCGAACGCATCCGGCAGATCGAGGCGAAGGCGCTGCGAAAGCTGAAGCACCCGAGCCGGTCCCGGAAGCTTCGCAGTTTCCTGGATACCTGAGACGGCTTGACGGGCTCGGGGGGCGCGCGGCTCCGGTCGCGCGTCCCGGCTTCCGCCGCCAAGACCCGGTCACAGCAAACATCGGGGTTGCTTTAAGGCGCTTTCGGCGGCACATTCTCGTGCCTCGCGTCGGGCGTGTAGCTCAACTGGTTAGAGCTGGCCGCTCATAACGGTCTGGTTATCGGTTCAAGTCCGGTCACGCCCACCATTCCCCGCCGCCTCCCTGTGGTGCAAAGGCTTGCAAAACTTCGGTTTTGACCGCACCTTCTTGTCATGTGCTTAAGTACGCGGAGGGAGAATGGCGGAAACCATCGATCTATCCTCGTTCCGACAGGCGCGCGAAGCCGCGCCACTGGCGCGGGCCACGAATTCATTCCTCGCCCTGGCAACCCAGACTAACCATGCCGGCCTCGATACCAAGCTGTTGCTCCAGGCCATGACCATTGCGTTGGCCAAGCTGGTCGTGGAGGCCACCGACCAGGAGGATGCCGAAAAGGTCGCCCGCCAGATCGGCGACAGCCTTCCGGCCCTGGTGGAACACCTCATGCGGGCGGACCCCACCCATACCCATTGAACGTGAGCGGGCTTGCGCCTGGGTCGGCGGGCTGGTACGGACCGATGACCGCGACCAGGAGCCGCCATGACGATCGATGAGCTGATCGAGAACTTCGCACTGTTCGACGAGTGGGAGGACAGGTACCGCTACGTCATCGACCTGGGGCGCGGCCTGCCGCCGCTGGACGACCGCTATCATACCGATGCCTTCAAGGTGGAAGGCTGCATGAGCCAGGTCTGGCTGGTGCCGCTGCCCGCCGAGGAGGGCCGCATGCGGTTCGCTGCCGACAGCGACAGCGCGATCGTGAAGGGACTGGCCGCGGTCCTGCTGACCGCCTATTCCGACCACACGCCGAAGGAGATCCTGGACACCGACCTGGAAGCCATCTTCGCCCGGATCGGCCTGGACCAGCATCTCAGCCCCAACCGGCGCAATGGTTTCTTCTCGATGGTCGAGACCATCAAGGCGTCCGCCAAGGCCCGGATCGCTGCCAGCGACTGACGCGCCCCATCAGCCTTTTCCGCCGGTCCGGGGCACCGGCCGCCAATCCGGCGGAGCCAACTCGAACCCGGCGAACCCGAACGCCGGCGCCACGGTGCAGCCGACCAGCGTCAAGGCCCCGAGCGATACCGCGGTCTGCCAAGCGCCGGCGGGAACGACGGCCTGGGGCCGTTGCCCCTGCGCCAGCGCCGGTCCCAGATGCATCGATTGCGCGTCGTGGCCGTTCGGCGAGATCGTCAGGGCCAGCGGCCCGCCGGCATACCAGTGCCAGATCTCCACCGCGTCCACCCGATGCCAGGCGGAGAACTCGTCCGCCTGCAGCAGGAAATAGATGGCGGTGCAGGCGCCGCGCGAACCGTCTGCCGGCGAGTCGCGGAACGTCTCGACATAATGCCCGCCCTCGGGATGCGGCTGCATCCCGAGGAGCCGGATGATCTCCGCGGCGGAGAGATCGCCTGCCGGCAGCACCGGCCGCCCTCAGGCCGCAGGAGGCTTGGTGGCGGCGAAACTGCCGCGGGCGCTAGCCTGATCGAACCAGGCGCTGAGGGCGGGACGGCCCTGGCGCCAGTCCTCGTGTCCGAAGCGGAAGTCCAGGTATCCCAGCGCCGCCAGCACGGCCAGCGCTCCGATGTCGGCGCGGGTGCCGAGCCGGTCGGCCTCCTTCTCCAGCTGGTCGAGGGAGCGGGCGACCGCCCGCCGCTGACGCTCCATCCAGTCGGACGAGCGGAACTGCTCCGGCCGGTTGCCTTCCAGACGCCGCAGGATCGCGGCGTCGCAGATGCCGTCGGCGAGCGCCTGGAACCGCAAGGCCGCCCACCGCTCCGCGCCCGGCGGGGGAAACAGTCGTCCCTCGCCACCGGAAGCCAAGCTGTCCAGGTATTCGCAGATGACCGGGCTGTCGAACAGCGCGGTGCCTCCCTCGACGACCAGGGCCGGAACCTTGCCGAGCGGGTTGTCGTCGGGAAGGTTGGTCTCCGGGCTCCAGGCGTCGGTCTTCTCAAGCTCGACCCGATCCGCGAGGCCCAGTTCGTGAATCACCATCATCACCTTGCGCACATAGGGCGAGGTCGCGCTGTAGCGCAGCTTCATGTCGGGTCCTTCCAAGAATGTCCTCTTTGTTTAAAGAGGCGACTGTCAGAAATGATCCTTGCGCCGGCGGATCTCGGTGAAGACCTCGACCGGATCGGCGCCCGAGAGGCCGAGTTCGGCGGCAAGACCCGGATCGTCGGCGCGCAGGAACGGGTTGGTCGCCCGCTCCACGCCGAGCGTGGTCGGGATGGTCGGCTTGCCGGCGTCGCGCAGCACGGCGATATCGGCCGCTCGCTCCTTGAGGGCCGGGTTGCCGGGATCGATGCTGACCGCGAAGCGGGCGTTGGACAGCGTGTATTCATGTCCGCAATAGACCCGCGTGTCGGCGGGCAACTCCCGCAGCTTCAGCAGCGAGGTCCACATCTGGGCCGGCGTCCCTTCGAACAGCCGGCCGCATCCCAGCGCGAACAGCGTATCGCCGCTGAACAGGGCGGATGCGTCGGGAAACCAGAAGGCGACGTGGCCGCTGGTGTGGCCCGGCGTCTCGAAGACGCGGACTTCGTGCGAGCCGAAATGATAGGTGTCCTCGTCGGCGACAACCACGTCCAGTTCGGGAATCCGGCCGCGGTCGGCGGCGGGCCCGATGATGGTACAACCGAAGCGTTGCTTCAACACGCCGTTGCCGCCGATATGGTCGGCGTGATGATGGGTGTTGAAGATGTGCGTCGGACGCCAACCTGTTCTATCCAGGGCGGCGAGCACAGGTCCCGGCTCGCCGGGATCGACGATGCCGACCGCATCGCTCTGGGGATCCTTGAAAAGGTAGACGTAGTTGTCGCTGAGCGTTGGGATGAGCTGGATATCCATGACGAAGAGGTTACCCCATGGCCGTGGGTCAGGCAAAGCCCTGGGCATGACCCCGGCTGTTGTTTCGTGTTAGACTCCGGTCACAATGTATACCGACGCTATTGATCTTCGCGAGTTTTACGAGAGCAGCCTGGGACAGGTCGCCCGGCGGATGATCCGCCGGCGTGTCCGCGAGCTGTGGCCGGATGTCCGCGGCCAGGTGGTCCTGGGCGTGGGCTATGCCGCCCCATACCTGCGCCCCTTCCGCGACGAGGCGGAGCGCACCATGGCCCTGATGCCGGCATCGCAGGGTGTCGTCTATTGGCCGGCCGAGGGTCCGGGCCTGTCGGCGCTGGCCGACGAGGCGGAACTGCCGCTGCCCGACATGTCGGTCGACCGGGTGCTGCTGGTCCACGGCCTGGAATGCACCGAGCAGCTCCGCCCGATGATGCGCGAGATCTGGCGCGTCATGGCCGGGGGAGGGCGGCTGCTGGTGGTCGCGCCGAATCGGCGGGGCATCTGGGCCCGGATCGACCGCACGCCGTTCGGCCACGGCAGCCCTTATTCACCGTCCCAGCTGAAGCACGTGCTTCGGGAGAACATGTTCGTTCCGGAACGGTCGGCCCGCGCCCTGTTCATTCCGCCGATCCGCTCCCGCTTCCTGCTCGGATCGGCGCCGGCCTGGGAAGAGATCGGCGAGCGTTGGTTCAAGGCCTTCGCCGGTGTCTATCTGCTGGAGGCCAGCAAGCAAATCTATGCCGGCGTGTCGCGCAAGGTGGTCCGTCCGAAGAAGCGCCGCCTGATGGTGCCGATTCCCTCCGGTGCCGGCATGCCGGGCGCCGCCGGCGCCGCCCATGTCGAGCATGTGGACGGCGTGCCGACGGCGGCCTGCGAGGAGGCGGACGGAGCGGCCGATTATGCGGACTTGCGCGACTTGCCCACGGGTGCCGGCAGGTAGGGCGCCAGATACCGCCCTGTGTAGCTGCGTTCCTCCCGGACGACCTTTTCGGGAGGGCCTTCGGCGACGATGTCGCCGCCGCCGGTGCCGCCCTCCGGGCCGAGGTCGATGATCCAGTCCGCGGTCTTGATGACTTCCAGGTTGTGCTCGATCACCACGACGGTGTTCCCTTGGTCGACCAGGGCGTGGAGCACTTCCAGGAGCTTCCGCACGTCCTCGAAATGCAACCCGGTCGTCGGCTCGTCCAGGATGTAGAGGGTGCGGCCGGTGGCGCGGCGGCTCAGTTCCTTGGCGAGTTTGACCCGCTGGGCCTCGCCGCCCGACAGCGTGGTCGCCGCCTGCCCGACATGGATGTAGCCCAGTCCGACCCGTTCCAGCGTCTGCATCTTGTCGCGGATAGAGGGTACCGCCTTGAAGAACTCGGCACCTTCCTCCACCGTCATGTCCAGGACGTCGGCGATGCTCTTGTCGCGGTACAGGATTTCCAGCGTTTCGCGATTGTAGCGCTTGCCATGGCAGACGTCGCAGGTGACGTAGACGTCGGGCAGGAAGTGCATCTCGATCTTCAGAACGCCGTCGCCCTGGCAGGCCTCGCACCGGCCGCCCTTGACGTTGAACGAAAAGCGGCCGGGGCCGTAGCCGCGGGCCTTGGCTTCCGGCAACCCCGCGAACCAGTCGCGGATCGGCGTGAAGGCGCCGGTATACGTCGCCGGGTTGGACCGCGGCGTCCGGCCGATCGGCGACTGGTCGATGTCGATCACCTTGTCCAGGTGCTCGACGCCGTTGATCGCGTCATGCTCCGCCGGGTGCTCCCGCGCGCCGTTGAGCTTGCGGGCGAGCGACTTGTAAAGGGTCTCGACCACCAGCGTGCTCTTGCCGCCGCCCGACACGCCGGTGACGCAGGTGAAGGTGCCGAGCGGGATCTTCGTCGAAATGTCGCGCAGGTTGTTCGACCGTGCGCCGACGACTTCCAGGAATTGCCCCTTGTGCCCCTTGCGCCGCTGGCCCGGCACTGGGACCGACTTGCGGCCGGTCAGGTAGTCGGCGGTGATGCTGTCGGGGTTCTGCATCACCTCCTCCGGCGTGCCTGCGGCGATCACCTGGCCACCATGGACACCGGCCGCAGGCCCCATGTCCACGAGATAGTCGGCGGCCCGGATCGCGTCCTCGTCGTGCTCGACCACGATCACGGTGTTGCCGATGTCGCGGAGGCGCCGCAAGGTCTCCAGCAGGCGGTCGTTGTCGCGCTGGTGCAGACCGATCGAGGGTTCGTCGAGCACGTAGAGCACGCCGGTGAGGCCTGAGCCGATCTGCGAGGCGAGGCGGATTCGCTGGCTCTCCCCGCCCGACAGCGAGCCGGAATTGCGGCTGAGCGTCAGGTAATCGAGGCCGACATTGTTGAGGAAGCCCAGCCGCTCGTTGATCTCCTTCAGGATGCGGTAGGCGATCTCCTGGTCCTTGGGGCGGAGATGCTGGTTCAATTCGCCGAACCATTCGCCGGCCTTCAGGATCGACATCTCGGTGACTTGGCTGATGTGCAGGCCGCGGATCTTGACGGCCAGCGCCTCCGGCTTCAGGCGGGCGCCCTTGCAGGCCTCGCACGGCTGGCTGGACTGGTACTTGCCCAGTTCCTCCTTGACCCAGGCGCTCTCCGTCTCCCGCCAGCGCCGTTCCAGGTTGTTGACGATCCCCTCGAACGCCTTGTTGGTCTCGTAGCTGCGCAGGCCGTCGTCGTAGCGCATGGTGACCGGCTTGCCCCCGGAACCGTAGAGGATGGCGTGCCGGACGTCCTCGGGCAGGTCTTTCCAGGGCTTGGTGGTCGCGACCTTGTAGTGGCGCGCCAGGCTCTCCAGCGTCTGGGCATAATACTGGGAGGTCGAGTTGGCCCAGGGGGCTATGGCACCCTTGTCGAGCGACAGGTCCTCGTTCGGCACGACCATCAACGGATCGAAATACAGCTTCTCGCCCAGGCCGTCGCACGACGGGCAGGCGCCGAACGGGTTGTTGAACGAGAACAGCCGCGGCTCGATCTCCGGGATCGTGAAACCGCTCTCCGGGCAGGCGAACTTGGCGGAAAAGGTGGTCCGGTCGCCGGTGTCGGCGTTCTCCGCGAAGGCCAGGCCGTCGGCGAGGCCCAAGGCCTGTTCGAGCGAGTCGGCGATCCGGTTGCCCAGCCCCTCGCGCACGACGATGCGGTCCACGACCACTTCGATGTCGTGCTTCAGCTTCTTGTTGAGGGCGGGGGCGGCATCGATCTCGTACAGTTCTCCATCGATCTTGACGCGCTGATAACCGCGTTTGGAGAGATCCTGGAGTTCCTTGCGGTACTCGCCCTTGCGCCCGCGCACGATGGGGGCGAGCAGCAGCAGGCGGGTTCCCTCCGGCATATCCATGATCCGGTCGACCATCTGGCTGACCGTCTGGCTTTCGATTGGCAGGCCCGTCGCCGGCGAGTAGGGGACCCCGACTCGCGCGAACAGCAGCCGCATATAGTCGTAGATCTCGGTCACGGTCCCGACGGTGGAGCGCGGATTCCGCGACGTGGTCTTCTGCTCGATCGAGATCGCGGGCGACAGCCCCTCGATCGAGTCCACGTCCGGCTTCTGCATCAATTCCAGGAACTGGCGCGCGTAGGCCGACAGGCTCTCGACGTAGCGTCGCTGCCCCTCGGCGTAGATGGTGTCGAACGCCAGCGAGGATTTGCCGGACCCGCTCAGGCCGGTGATCACCACCAGCTTGTCGCGCGGCAGATCCACGTCGATGTTCTTCAAATTATGTTCCCGCGCGCCGCGGACCGTGATAGATTTGTTCATGAGATGTTCTTACCAGGAAGACCGGTAGAGGGGAAGCGACAAACCACAGACATATGAGCGATGCGGGACGGAATTGCGACTCCCGGCTCGGCAGATCTGTGGTGCGAATCGTGGGACACGAGAGTCGCGGCACCGGGCCGTGACGGCCTAGCCAAGGGCAGCCGTTGCGTTCCGGACCTCTCCCGCCTACGGTAGGCATCATCGCGCCACCGGCGGATCAGGAGTTAGAGAGACCATGAACGTATGGACATTCAGCGGCCGCGTCGGCGCCGATGCGGAATTGAGGACCACCCAGAGCGGCGAGAAGGTGCTGAGCTTCCGGGTGGCCAACGACGTCGGGTTCGGTGACCGCAAGACGACCCAGTGGGTCGACTGCTCCATGTGGGGCAGGCGGGCGGAGTCGGTCGCCAACTATGTGAAGAAGGGCGACAAGGTCGTGGTCAGCGGCGAGCTGAAGCTGGAGGAATTCCAGCGCCGCGACGGCACCCCCGGTTCCAAGTTGAGCGTCCGCGTCGCCGAGATGGACCTCGGCAGCAAGCAGGGCGAAGGCGGCGGAGGCGGCTACGAGGGTGGCGGCGGAGGCGGCTACGGCGGCGGCAGTGGCGGCGGCGGCGACCGGGGCGGCTCGGGCGGCGGCAGCCGCGGCGGCAGCAAGCCGGCCTTCGACCAGGATCTGGACGACGAGATCCCGTTCTAAGCTGCGGCGTGAGCCGGCCAAAGGCAGTCTGACGCAAGCTGTGTCGTTGGGGCTTCCCTGCGTGGGCAGGGAAGCCCTTTTCGTTGGTTGACGGTTGACCTGCCGGGCGGGCTATGGCTGTTACGCCAGAGGATTTCACCGCAGGAACCCAGGATTGGCCGAGAGCTCGCACCGTTATCCATTCATCCTGGCCCTCGGCCCGACTTTGGCGGCTTTCGCCTTGAATGCGGCAAGCGTCTTCCCGAACGGCTTCGTGGAGGACGACGGCTATTTCTACAGCAGGATCGCTTACAATATCGGGATCAACCACCTCTCCAGCTTTGACGGGGTTTCGACCACCAGCGGCTACCACCTGCTCTGGGGATGGCTGCTCGCCGGGATAAGCTGGATCATCGGCCTGGCCACGCCGTCGGTCCCGGTTCACCTGTTCGCCCATCTCGCGGCCTTCTACAGCCTGATCCTGCTGGCGAGCTGGGAGGCCACCCGCCGGCCGGTGGCGGCGGTCGCGGTGGCGGCTTTGCTGCTGACCTCCAGCGGGCTGATGGAAACGGGGCTGCTGGCGCTGCTCCTCGCGATCCTCTTCCGGTCCTTCCTGGCCCAGGACGGCGAGCGGCCCGCGTTCCCGATGATCCTGGCGGCCGGTCTCGTCCCGCTCGTCCGGATCGACTCCGCCATCATCGTCGCGGTCCTGGTCCTGTATCTGCTGATCCGCCGGCGGCGGGCCGGCGTCGTCCTGGCCGCCGCGCTCGCTGCCGGGTGCCTCGCGCAGTTCGCCCTGATGAAGCTGGTGTTCGGCGAGTTTTATTCCGTGTCGTCCTTCCTGAAGGTCAGTGCGGACGTTCATGGTTCCGGCCTCGTCGCCCATCTCAGGGACAACATCTTCGCGTCTTCCGGACAACTGGCGCGCTTCGGCTGCCTCGGCCTTCTGCTCGCCTGCAGCCTCGTCGCCATCATGGGCGCCGAGACGCGTGAACAGATGCTGCGGCGGGCGACCGTCGTGGTTTCGGTCCTGGCCTTCTTCACGCCGCTTCTCGTTCTCGTCAACGTGCGAAGCTGGTACTTCGTCGTCCCGTTCCTCGGCCTCGCCATGGTGGCCTGCCAGCCGTTCCGGACGGGTCGGAGCCGCTCCGGCGCATCCCGCGACCTTGCGCTGGGACTGGCGGCGCTGTTCCTGGCGCTGAATCTTGCCGGCCGTGTCCAGTACTACGCGGGCTTCCGGGTCGACCAGCTCGCCAGCGCCGAACTGATCCGCACCATCCACGGTTCGGTCCCGGCCTCCGCCCGGATGTACCAGATCGACGGCAGCGGGTTCGTCGGCTATTTCGCCGACCGGACCCTGATCAACGGCGACGGACTGGTGAACAGCTACGACTACGCCCGGCGGCTGCGGGCCGGCTCCCTGGGTGGATACCTGGAGGAAATGAACGTTTGCTACGTCGTGACCAACGTGGCGGAACCACCGATCGACCCGGATGCCGCCATCGTGGATATCGGCGGGCTGGTGGTCAGGCGGGCGGAGGTCGACCATGTCTATTTCAGGCCGGACCGGAACGTGAACCCCTACGCCAGGTTCAACATGTATCGCCTCCGGCGCGCCGATTGCCTGTGACCGCGACAATCGGAACCAAGCGATAGGAGCCCTGTTGTCGGTCCCATGCTGCAATGCAGCGCGAACAGTGGCGATGCGCCACCCGACAACCGGCAACATCGAAGGGTTTTTCCGATGCCTTCACATCCTGACCTTCCCGTGGTCGTGATCACGGGCGCTTCGAGCGGTATTGGACGCGCGACAGCCCATGCCTTCGCCCGGAAGGGAGCGACCGTGGTCCTTGCCGCCCGGCGCGCGGAAATGCTGCGCGAGGTGGAGCGGGAATGTCTCGACCTTGGCGGACGGGCGCTTGCGGTGCCGACCGATACGACCCGGGAGGATCAGGTCGGGAGGCTGGCGGAAATGGCGCTGGAGCATTTCGGCCGGATCGACGTCTGGTTCAACAATGCCGGAGTCGGCGTCTTCGGCCGCTTCGAGGATATTCCGTCCGACGTCTGGCGCCGGGTCATCGAGACGAACCTGTTCGGCTATGTCCATGGCGCCAAGGCCGCCATGCGCCAGTTCCGCGTCCAGGGCCACGGCGTACTGATCAACAACGCTTCCATCGTCGGCCGTCTGGCGAAGCCGGACTCCACGGCCTACGCCACCAGCAAGTTCGCGGTCAGGGGCTTCTCCGAAGCCTTGAGACAGGAAGTGCTGGATCAGCATGGGATTCACATCTGCACCATCCTGCCGTCGGTGATCGACACGCCGTTCTTCCATCATGCCGCCAACTTCAGCCATCACCGTGTGCGCGCCGCTCCGCCGGTCTACACGCCGGAGAAAGTGGCACGGACGGTGGTCGGACTGGTCGAGCATCCGCGTGCCGAAGTAATCATCGGCGGGATCGGCAAGGTCGCCGCGATCCAGAAGCGGCTTGCTCCCTCCCTGATGACCCGGATCAACGGCCGCGCGCTGAACTACGGGTTCCTGGCCGACGAGCCGAGCGACGAGACGACCGGAACGCTGTTCGAACCCATGCGGGACGGGCAGGGCGTCCGTGGCGGTTGGCGGAAGGTTTACAACAATGGCGGTGTCCCGCTGGCGGCTTTGACCCTCCTGGCGCTTCCGGTCGGACTTGCGTTCCTGCTGCGCAGTCGCCGGGTCTACTGAAGGCGTGTCTCCCGATATCTGTTCAAATAATCTCTACGTGTGTTGGAGACGATCTGACGATTGCAGCTGTTGACGGTCCATCGATGCCCCGGTCGGGTACCCGACCGGGGCATGGCAGGCATTCAACAATGCAGTACAAAGGACGCTGAAATGGCTCAGTACACTATTGTGACCATGTTCCGGGATCGGGACGTTATTGGTACCGTGCAGCAGGAACTGCGCAATTCAGGCGTGGACCTGCATGATGCGCAGATGCTTGACGGCGCCCAGGGAGACGTAGAGAGCGAACTGGTTCGCCGCCGCGTCGATGGTGACGACGTCCGCCATTACATGCGCGGTGTCGAAAAGGGATATCCGCTGCTGGTCGGAACCGTTGACGAGGCGAACCTGCAGAGGACCGTGGACATCCTGGACAACCACGGCCCGGTCGACATGCGTGACGGCGCGGATCTTGACTCCGGTGCCGCCGATCTGTCGACGAACCATACCGCCGGTACCGGACTTTCGTCTGCGGCAACCGGCCTGCGGGATGTCAACGAGAATGCCGGCACCGACCGCCGGACCGGGACTGCCGAGCAGGAGGAAGTGATCCCGATCGCGGAGGAGGAGCTGCGTGTCGGCAAGCGGGCGGTCGAGCGCGGTGGCGTCCGGGTCCGCAGCTACGTGGTCGAAACCCCGGTGGAGGAGTCCGTCAGGCTGCGCGACGAGACCGTCCATGTGGACCGCCGCAAGGTAGACCCGAACCGCCAGGCGACCGACGCCGATTTCCAGGAGCGGGTCGTTGAACTGCAGGAGACCGACGAGGAAGCGGTCGTGAGCAAGCAGACCCACATCACCGGAGAAGTGGTCGTCCGCAAGGATGTCGAGGAGCGGGAAAAGACCATTTCGGATACGGTACGCCGCACCGAGGTGGACGTCGACAAGGGGACTGCGGGCCTGGACCGTACCGATCTCGACAAGGGACCCGTGCGCTAACGGTCTTCAGGCTGGCGTTGTCTGCTTACGGCGGAGGCTTCGACACCTCCGCCGTATCCACGGGGACCGTGATCGCGAACATCGATCCATGGTCGGGGCGGGAGCAGACCGTCACCGGGTGGTCGAGCAGGGCCGCCGTCCGGCGGACGATGGAGAGGCCCAGGCCGACGCCGCGGAAATCCGTCTGCTCCACCTGATCGATGCGTCGGAATTCCTCGAAGATGTCGTCCAAGCGGTCGGCTGGAATGCCGATGCCGGTATCCCAGACCTCGATGCGGATGTGCTTGCCCCGCCGGCGGCAGGCGAGCAGGATCTTTCCCTCGGCGGTATAGCGCACCGCATTCGCCAGCAGGTTGGCGATGATCTGGTGCAGCAGCACGGGATCGCTGCGGATCATGCCGTCGCAGCGGCGGACCGTAAGCGTCAAGCCGCGGTTTCCGGCGAGGGGGCGGAACTCTTCGCCCAGCCCTTCCAGCAGACCGTCCACGGAGAAGCTCTCGGGGCGGACCTGGACCGCTCCGGTCTCCAACCTGGACAAGTCGAGCAGTCCGACCAGCATCCGTTCGCCGGACTGGTGAGCCTTCATCAGGTTGCGCACCAATTCATGGTTGGAGGTTCCGGCGAGCCGCGCGTCTAGCAGGTCGATGAACAGCCGCATGGCCTGGAACGGCTGCCCCATGTCATGGCTGGCGGCGGCTAGAAACCGGGTCTTGGCTTGGTTGGCGTGGTCGGCTTCGTCACGGGCGATCCTGAGGTCGGCCGTCCGCTGCTCGACCTGGCGTTCCAGGTTGCCCAGCACGGTGGAAAGTTCTTCAGCGAGTTGGATCTTGTCGAGCTTCAGCAGCAGCATCTCGCGTATCCACCGGTTCAGCTTCCAGGCCGCGGTCCACAGGCCGCCGGTAAACACCAGGCCGAGCGCGGCCATGCCGAGATAAACGGGGCTGCCTTCCAGCCCCAGGCGGACGACCAGTGGCAGCATGCAGGGCAGCAGGAATGCCGTGACGACCGGCATCAGCGGGGACAGCGTGGCGACCGATCCGGCGGCCATGCCGCCCAGCACGAAGGCGACGAACATGCGGTAGATCAGGGGATCGGGCATGAGCAGGACCAGCCCGACGCCCCAGATGAGACCCGACACGCCGGACCCCACGGCGAGCCTGGCGATCATGCGGTTTGGGTCAAGGCGCTTGATCGGACTGCCGCTCAGCCATTTCAAATGCACGAAACGGATCCCGGTCAGCCCGATCAGCAGGCCCGCCCAGAGAACGGCATGGTTGATCCGCACGGCGGGGGCGAGGACCATCACGGTCAGGACAGGATTGGCCAGGTTCGCGACCAGAACCAGGGGAAGTTGCTTTACAACCAGCGAAACCTGCTCGCTACGGACATCGAAAGGCCGGCTCTTCCGGTCCGCACCCTCACTGGCCTGTCCCATTGCGCCGCTGCCCCGCTCGTGACATCGGCGCGTATCATACAATGCCGCATTTTTGCCGGGATCTGATTTTTTGACAAAATCGGATCATCGGTGAATTAGTCGGCCTTGCGGTCGAGAAGCCACCCAATGGGGGAGGCACGATACCCTCACGGCGGAGACTGCTCGGTCGCTGTCGTCGGAGCGGCGCGCCGGCCGTTCCATTCCGCCAAGCGAACCACCTTGCGGCCTTCGTCGGGCACGATGCCGTCCGCCATATCCTCCATGCCGGCGACGACCGCGCCCATGGTTTCCGAAACGCTCGCGGCCAGTTCGTTGATGTCCCTGATGTGGTCGCCGATCTCGGCCATGGATTTCCCGGTTTCGCCGGCGATGCTCCGGGCCGCCGTGGCCGCGTTCGCGAAACCTTTGCCGGACTGGGCGAACCGGGCGGCCGCGATCATGCTGTCCAGGGCCAGGAGGTTGGTTCGCACGGCGATGTCCTGGGTCGCCTGGGTCGCCTTGGCGATCCGGCAAAGGCTGCTGTTCAGGGCGCGGAGCGTGTTTCTGACCCGTTCGCGGAGGTCGCCGATACGGTCGAGGGCCGGTTTGACCGAAGCGATGGAGGCCGGACCCGCCGGCTGGGCGGCTTCGGCCAGGGACGCCGGCCGGCCAAACCTCCGGCGGTGGGCGATCCGGGCGGCAGAAAAGCCGATGCATGCCAGGACGGCCGTGCCGCCGAGCGATGCGGCCGCCGCCGTCCCGTAAGGCACTTCGCCGAGGACCAGGACGCCGCCGAAGACCAGCCAGGCAGCGCTCCAGACCAACCCTTGCCACCAGGGCGCCCCGAAGGCGCCTTTCATGCGCATCGCGATCCTCCGTCCGTCGGTGCCAAGCGCCGCGAGGTACGCGCCGCCCGATCCTGCGGACCCGGGTCCGCACATGCCCGAGAGTGTATCGCATTCCGACTCTTAAGGAGTACCTATTCAGGGACATATGGCGCCAGTGACCAATGGCGGTCATCGGTCGATCTGCTTTGTTCGCGCCGCCTAGACGTCAAGGAGGCGCGTCCGACCCTTCCGGCGCTTTGATCGAGTACGGCGTGACGGAAGACCTGTTCACCGCGCCCAAGCAGAAGCACGCCGAGGAACAGGTGACCGGCCGGTTCGGCTGAATCGGCGCGTCAGAGCTGGTTGGGCGGCACGACGCCGAACTTGGCCATGCGCCGGTAAAGCGTCATCCGGCTCACGTTGAGGCTCCGGGCGGCGTCCGCCACGCACCATTTGTGGCTGCGCAGGATCGCCTGGAGCCGTTCCGCCTCGGTACAGGCGGCCGGGCAGGCAGCGGAAACCGCGCCGGAAAAGCGCGGCATGCCCAGGGGAAGGTCGTCGCACCGGATCAGCCCGTCCTCGCAGCCTATCACCGCCGCCCGAACGACCGTCCGGAGCTGGCGGATGTTGCCCGGCCAGTCGTGGCCCATCAGGAGGGACCGCGCCTCGGGTGTCAGGCGGGGCGGGACGGGAAGCCCCTTCGCTTCCAGCTCCAGCGCGCGGTTGATCAGCCCGGCCTTGTCGGCCCGGTCGCGAAGCGGCGGCAGGATGATGCGCAGGCCGTTCAGCCGGTAGAACAGGTCTGCCCGGAAGGCGCCGGAGGCTACCAGCGCTTCCAGGTCGTGGTGGCTGGCGCAGATCACGTGCAGATCCAGCGGAATGGTCCGGTCGCCCCCCAGCGGGATCACCTCCCGTTCGGCCAGGACACGCAGCAGCCGGGTCTGCGCGGCCAGCGGCATGTCGCCGATCTCGTCGAGGAACAAGGTGCCGCCGTTGGCCTGGAGCAGCTTGCCGCGCATGCCGTCGCGCCGCGCGCCGGTAAAGGCGCCCTCCGCATAGCCGAACAATTCGCTCTCGATCAGGCTTTCCGGCAGGGCCGCGCAGTTGATGCCCACGAACGGCCTGCCGGCCCGGGCGCTGGCGTCGTGAATGGCGCGGGCGAAAGCCTCCTTGCCGGTCCCGGTCTCGCCGGCCATCAGGATCGGCAGGTCGCAATCGACGAAGCGGCGGATGCGGCGGACATGCGCCTGCATCTGCGGATCGCCGCCGGCCAGCTCGTCGAGCGGCATATGGCGGGACGGGCGCGCCGGCCCCGGGGAACGGGCGGGAAGCCGGCGCTCCGGATGCCGCCGCCCCGTCGCCGCCAGCGGCATCCGGAGCGTGACCGCCCAGCGCCGCTCGGTGCCGGACTGGCGGACCAGGGCGATCCCCCCGGTCAGCCGGTCCAGCGACGTTTCGAGCACGGCGTCCAGCCGGGCGCCGATCAGGGCCTTGCCGGCGAACAGCTTGCGCGCGCCGCCGTTGATGCCCACCACGGTGCCCGCCGGATCGACCGCGATCATGGCGTCGGTCTCGATCCCCGCCATTTCCGGCGAGCGGGCGAGGGCGAGCACGCAGTTTTCCCGCGTGCGGGCCAGGAACCAGGTGTCTTCGATCCGGCGCGCGGCGGACATGACGAAGCCGTGGACCAGCGACTGGAACTGTCCACCCGCGGGCGCCGTGAGGGAGGAAACGTCCAGGGCGGCCAGCAGCTCCCCGGCGGGTCCCAGGATCGGCGCCACGGAGCAGGTCAGGCCGGTGTGGCGGACCGCGAAATGATCGAAGCGGTGGACCAGGATCGGCTTGCCCGAAGCGAGGCAGGTGCCCACGCCGTTGGTGCCCTCGCAATCCTCCGCCCAGACAGCGCCGCGCTCCAGGCCGGCCCGCGCCATGCGCCCCTCGACCGGCAGGCTGCCGAACCGCTCGATCGTGACGCCGTGCCGGTCGGCCAGCAGGACGACGTAACCGGACGCCGCGAGCTGGGCATGGAGGCCGAGCAGGCTCTCCCGGGCGAAGCCCAGGAACTCGCCGACCGGCTCGACATGGTCGCGCAACTCGGACGGCGTCAGGACGTTTGGGGCGTTGACGGTGGCCGGGTCAAGCCGGTGCTTCAGCACGCAACGCTTCCAGGAGTCGGCGATGATGTCGTGGGGCGGCGTGCTGGTCAGCGCGGCGGCTCCGTCAACCCAGGCCATGATGCGGTCGATATGGTCGCTCGCGGTTGATCCGGGCGCGATCATCTTCCCCCCAATCCGTGACGCCGGTTTTCCGGCCTTCCCGTCTTCGGGTCAGGCTACCTCAATAAATAAATTGAGGCTAGAGCATGAACGGAGCTTAGAAGCAATGCTCGTAAAACCATTTTCTTGTGCGGCGCAATATAAGGGATCCCTGTTTGTGACGAATGCTGTGTGACACGTGTAACGATGTGTGACGCCGAGGCCCTGCCGAACCTGGAGTTTTCCTGCTCGACCGGATTGGCACGCCCATTGCTGCTGCATCTCCCGCATCACTCGATGTGACGGTCCGACGTCTCCTCCTTACGGTGCGGCGCAACCGGCGCCGCACCGATTTCCCGGTCGGGGGCGGGCCGTCCGAAAAAGGATACAGGGGAAACTGCCACGTGGATCATCAGGAGCCTGAAGTCGATATCGAGCGCCGGACCGTCCTGAAGGCGGCGCTGTGCGCCGGAGTGGCGCTTCATCTGGCGCCAATGGCCGGACCGGCGGAAGCCATGGCCCAGGGAGACCCGCGCAAGTCGAGGCCCCAGGCGGGCGACCGGCTGGTGTTCGCCTCCGGCGGGCGCAAGGGCGAGCCGATCGCGGACAAGGATATCCAGCAAGGTCATCAGCAGGTCATGGCCTATAGCCTGGACCCCGCGTCGGAAACGGTCCGCGACGGCTCGCGGCTCAACAAGGTGATGCTGATCCGGCTCGATCCGGCCGATCTGGACGAGGAGACCCGCAAGCACGCCGCCGACGGCATCGTCGCCTTCTCCGCCGTTTGCAGCCATGCCGGCTGCGACGTTTCCGGCTGGCACGGGGAGGAGAGGATCCTCGAATGCCCGTGCCACCATTCCAAGTTCGACCCGCGCGCCGGCGGCAAGGTGGTCGGCGGCCCCGCGCCCCGCCGCCTGGCGCTCCTGCCGCTGGAGAACGGCCCCGAGGGGCTGGTCGTGGCGGCCGGGTTCATCGGCAAGGTCGGCGCCGCGACGTCGGCCTGAAGGCAAGCAACTCAACGAAAAACAATCTTTGGGGAGGAAATCATGGACAAGGGATCGTTGGCGAGAGGCATCGCCGCGGTGGCGCTGATGCTGGGTTCGGTGCCCGCGTTGGCGGCCGGCCCGCTGGACAACTATGCGCCGGTCACCCAGGAGCGGTTGGAGAAACCGGAGGATGGCAACTGGCTGCAATACCGCCGGACCTACGACAGCTGGGGCTACAGCCCGCTGTCCCAGGTGAACGCCGGCAACGTCAAGGACATGGTGCCGGTCTGGAGCTTCTCGACCGGCGTGAACGAGGGACACCAGGCGCCGCCGGTGGTCAACAACGGCGTCATGTTCATCACCACGCCCCAGGCGCAGGTGATAGCGCTGGACGCCAAGACCGGGGACCTGCTGTGGCGCTACAAGCGCGAGTTGCCGGAGGATCTGACCCAGCTCCACCCGACCAACCGGGGCGTGGCGCTGCTGGGCGACAAGGTCTATGTCGGCACGGTGGATGCCTTCATCGTGGCGCTGGACGCCAAGACCGGAAAGCTGGTGTGGGAGCAGCCGGTCGAGGATTACCAGAAGGGCTACTACATCACCATGGCGCCGCTGGCCGCCAAGGGGAAGGTTATGGTCGGCATGTCCGGCGGCGAGTTCGGCATCCGGGGTTTCCTGGCGGCGTTCGACGCGGAGACGGGCAAGCCCGCCTGGAAGACCAGCACCATTCCGGGACCGGGCGAGCCGGGGCACGAGACCTGGGCGGGCGAGACCTGGAAGACCGGCGGCGCCCCGGTCTGGATCACCGGCAGCTACGACCCGGCCACGGGCCTGTCCTACTGGGGGACCGGCAACGCGGCGCCCTGGATGGCCGACCAGCGGGCGGGGGACAACAAGTGGGCGAACTCCGTCGTCGCGATCGATGTCCAGACCGGCAAGATGAAGTCGGCCCACCAGTACCATTGGAACGAGGCGTGGGACTGGGACGAGGTCGCGGCCCCGATCCTGGTCGACGTGCAGCGGGACGGCCGGACCTACAAGAGCCTCGTCCATGCCGGCCGCAACGGCTATCTGTGGATCCTGGAAAGGTCGGGGGACGAGATCAAGTTCGTCGACGCCAAGCCCTTCGTCCGGCAGAACGTGTTCAAGAGCCTGGATCCCAAGACCGGGCGGCCGACCTATGACGAGACCAAGGTTCCGGGCACCGGCAAGCGGGCGGACTTCTGCCCCTCGCTGTGGGGCGGCAAGGACTGGCCGCCGGTGGCCTACAACCCGCAGACCCGGCTGATGTATATCCCGGCCAACGAGAACCTGTGCGGCTATCTGGAAGGCAAGCAGACCGAGTACGAGCCCGGCCAGCTCTATATCGGCGTCGCCATCTCCGACATCGGCATGACAGTCCATCCCGGCGCCGACCATATCGGCGAGCTTCAGGCCTGGAACCTGGATACCGGGCAGAAGGTCTGGACCCAGAAATTCGACAAGTCGCAGAACTGGGGGCCGGTGCTGACGACAGGCGGCGGCCTGGTCTTCATGGGCGGCACCAACGACCGCTTCTTCCGGGCGTTCGACGCCAAGACCGGCGACAAGCTGTGGGAGACGCGGACGAACTCCGGCGTGACGGGAGTGCCGGTATCTTACGAGGTCGACGGAGTGCAGTACGTCGCCGTCCAATCCGGCTGGGGCGTCGATGCCCAGCGCAAGCAGGAAAAGCTGGCCCAGCTCGGCTATGCGACGCTGGACGTGCCCCAGGGCGGCGTCGTCTGGGTCTACGCGCTTCGCAAGTAGATCCGGGAGATGCTTCGGCTTCGATCGGTGCCGGGAGATCCGCCGTCGCGCTGGTCGGCCGAGATCGTGGAAGGCTGCGGGGAATTCCGCAGCCTTCTGCTCGGGACCGGACGGGACCGCCGCTACATCATCGACTTCTGCGTGGTCGCGGACCGGCCAATGATGCTGATCAGCCTGACGGACGGGACACCGGAGGCCGCGGTCTACATCGAAGCCGGCAGGGTCATCCTGGAGGACCGGTGCCGGCACGCCGCCGTGGTGGAGGACGGGATGTTGCGGGAGGAGGGCGGGTAGAGGCGTTTCGATGGCCCTGCCGGGGCGCTCTCCCGCAACAAGCGGCTTGACGTGGCCTCCGGATGTGCGAACCTTTCCGTCATCTGCAAACAACGGAAAGGAGGTGATCCAATGTCTCATGGAGCAAAGCCGGTCATTGCCGTGCTGTTCGGCATCTCGGCTCTTCTGACGGCTGGGGTCGCCAGCGCCTGCCCTTCGCATACGACCCACTCCGCTCAGGCCCCGGCCAGCGACACCGTCGCCGACCAGGCCAAGAAAGTGCAGAGCGAGACACGCGGCTGACGACCGGCTGCACCATGGTAGGAAGCGGGCCGTCCCACACCGGGGCGGCCCGTTTTCCTTTGGGCCGGCGGGACCGGCTTTCCCGGGCCGCAGATGACGGCGAGGGACGAGGAGGGGCGCCCGTTTTGGATGTCGCCCCGCGGTGCGGTTCCTTATTCACGATGTCAGATATCCCTGAGCACGGGCATGGTCCGCGGTGGACGGGTCGGCGGATGCTGTCCTGATCGTCAATACGCAGCGGATCGGCCGGAAAGTCAAGGATTATTTTCCTGTTCCGTCACCGTGCCGCCGCC
Source organism: Skermanella pratensis (assembly GCF_008843145.1). GTDB lineage: Bacteria > Pseudomonadota > Alphaproteobacteria > Azospirillales > Azospirillaceae > Skermanella > Skermanella pratensis. The sequence continues at coordinate 2,425,634 of NZ_CP030265.1, forward strand.
ACCCCCGGTATCGGCCGCAAGTGTCGGCAAAGGTCATGATTCCGAAGGATGTTGACATGGCACCCCCCGGTTATGGACGCAAATGTAAACATTCTCGGCGGTCGGGCAGTTGCGGTAACTCATTTGGCTTGAGCGGTCCGGCCCCATCAGCGGTTCGGAGATCGTTAGGTATTTTGCCCTAAGAGTGCCTAACATAACCATCGTTCGACGAAGCGGAAGGTGATGAGGGCTGCGGCGAGGTGATTGAAGGCGGCAAAGATATCGATCCGGCGTTCGTAGCGCACGGAGATCCGCCGGAATCGGGCGAACCATGCCAAGGTGCGTTCGACCTTCCAGCGGTGCCGGCCGAGCCGTTCGCTGTTTTCGATGCCGCGGCGCGCGATGCGGGGAATGATGGCGCGCCGGCGCAAGGCGCGGCGGCAGCGGGAGAAATCATAACCCTTGTCGGCGTGGAGCTTGGCGGGACGGCGGCGGGGCCGTCCGGCGCACTGGCGAATGGCCGGGATGGCGTCCACCGTGGCCTCCAGCATGCGGCTGTCGTGGACGTTGGCGGCCGACAGGGTCACGGCCAACGGGATGCCATTGGCGTCGATGACGACGTGGCGCTTGGAGCCCGGCTTGCCGCGGTCGGTCGGGTTCGGCCCGGTCTCCCGGCCCCCCTTTTTGCCGGGACGCTGGCGCTGTCCAGCGCCGCCCGGCTCCAGTCGATCGCGTTGGCCTTGCCCAGCCGGTCCAGAAGAACGTGGTGCAACGTCTCCCAGACCCCCGCGGACTGCCAGTCGCGCAACCGCCGCCAGCAGGTCATGCCCGAGCCACAGCCCATCTCTTGCGGCAGCATCTCCCACGGAATGCCACTTTTCAACACGAACAGGATGCCGGTCAGCGCCGCCCGGTCATCGACCGGCGGCCGACCACCTTTCGGACGGGGCGGACGGGACGGCAACAGCGGCGCCACGACCGCCCACAGCTCATCGCTGACAAGGGGTTTCGCCATGCCCTTCAGATAGGCGGCGCCAGCCTCTCATCAAGGTTTTGTTAGACGCTCTAAGTGCTCGTGACGATCAAGGATTAGCGGTCCGGCACAGTGGTTTCGATGAGTCCGGCGGCGCGGAGTGTCGTCGGCCGGCGTCGGCCTACAGTTGGAAGCCCGCGTCGTTCACGACGGCGGTTCCCTTATATCCGGGCCTCGGCCCGACACGAGCCTGACGACGGCGTTTCCGGCGCTCTTCATGGCGGATACGACCGGCCAGACGCACCAGGCCTGCAAGAGCGTGGCGGCAGCGCCGGTCAGGGTGGCCAACAGCATTCCGACGGTGGTGACGCCGGCCATTTCGCCCATGGCGCCATCGGAAATGCCGATCGCGGCGGCTAGGGCCAGATAGCGAGGATAGTGGCCGAGGCAGAGGGCCAGGATGAAGACGGCGGCGGCGGTCAGGGGGCTGGCCGCCGAGGCGGCGAAAACGCCGATCAGCTCGATCAGGGGTGCCAGAGCGTCACGGTGGTCCATCGGCCATACCTCCCGGATAGGCATCATAAACCTTTGCCGGCCCGTGCTGGAAGAGGCGGGACGCCGCCGGCTCCGGAAGAGCGGCGGCGACCCTTACTTTCGGATCACAAGACCAGCAGGGTGAACGGCCTGACATGGGCCTGGGCCATGATCAGCAGCCCGACCGGGACTGCCAGCGCCGTCGGCCGACGCCATCAGGACCGGGTTGATGCCCAACCGCTCCGACGTGATCTTCGGCAGGCCGCCGAACAGCACGTTCCTCATGTGGAAGATGCCGATCCCCCGGCAGGACGACGATCGGAATCGTCGCCACCACGGGTCGAGAACATCATGCTTTCGAATGGATCATAAATCTGGCGCCACATTGCGTGTCCTCCCATGGCTCCGATCAGCGTGCCCTGTTCCATGCCTTGGAAGGCCCATTGGTTCGTATCAAACAGCTTGCAACGGCGACAGTGGGGATGCCCACATTTCAGGGCTTCGGGAACCAGTCTTGAGGAGGAGCATCGAACTCTGGTGCGCCGCACAATCCGCTACGTCCCGCGCGGCGCACCCAATCCTGGAGAAGTTGACTTTCAGAAGTTCCGGTTCAGTGATCCACAACCAGATATTGCTTGAACCTCTGCCAGTTCGAGACGTAGCGGTCGGCGCCCTTGCGCATCTCGGCGATCTGGTCCTCGGTGAGCTGGCGAATCACCTTGCCGGGGGAGCCCACCACCATGGAATTGTCGGGGATCTCCTTGCCCTCGGTGATCAGGCTGTTGGCCCCGATCAGGCAGTTCTTCCCGATCCTGGCGCCGTTCAGGACGATGCTGCCGATTCCGACCAGGGACCCCTCGCCGATGGTGCAGCCGTGAAGCATGACCATATGGCCCACCGTGACGTTCGCGCCGATGTCCATCGGGAACCCGGGGTCGGTGTGGAGCACGGAGCCATCCTGGATGTTGGCGTTCTCGCCGATGGTGATCGGTTCGTTGTCCCCCGGATGACCGCGTTCCACCAGACGCTTGCGTTGCGCTTCATGATCACGTTGCCGATGACGACGGCGTTGGGCGCTATCCACCAGGCATCGCCTTCGGTCTGAACCCGAACATCCCCCAAAGCGTATTTCATGGTCTGGTCTCCCTTGCTGAGGCTGGCTATCCATTGACGGGTACGACCTGGGAAAACAAGGTTCAGTCGGCATGATTGCAAATTTGGGCAGGCGGGGCCTTGCCGTGCGGGTGGCGGTCGTCCTGGCGGTCGCGGCGGGCGTCGCCCTGTCGGATCGCCTGGCCGACGCGGTCGGGAACGTGCGCGACGCGGCGGTGGGGGCGAGGCGGACCGACCTGTTCGTTTCCGGCGGGCTGACCCACAGGGCGGGACGCGAGATCGTCGCCTTCATCGAGGCCCACCGGGGCGAACCGGTCCGCCTGGTGCTGGACAGCCCCGGCGGCTATGCTGGAGCCGCCGACCGGGTGCGCGAGGCGGTGCTGGATCATGGCGCTGTCGGGACGGTGGTCGCCGGCTACAACATCTGCGCCTCGGCCTGCACCGCCATCTTCGCGGCCGGCCGAAGCCGGGCGGCGGGAGAGAACGCCCGGTTCGTCTTCCATGCCCCCCGCCTGGTGATCGGGCCGGTGTCGCTGCCCGATCCGTTCGGCGGGGACCCGGCCCGCTATGCCGTGCCGAACGATCCCGGCGGGCGCATCGGAACGGCGCTCAAGGGGTTCCTGGAACGCGGGGATGCGCTGGACGACGGGGAGACCGGGGCTTCCGCCCTCGACCTGGCGCGGATCGTGCCGGGCTGGATCACGGAATTGCTGCCCTCCGATGCGGCGATATGACGGGTTATTTCGGCAGGCGCATGTTGGTGTTGAACGGGTGCCGCCGGTGTTTGTTGAACCTTTGGTCAATCCAAAGGGGGAAAAATGTCGATCATCGCTTGGATCATTCTGGGACTCATCGCGGGCTGGATCGCCAGCAAGATCATGCACGGCTCCGGGTCCGGCCTTGTCATCAACCTGGTGCTCGGCATCGTCGGCGCCTTCGTCGGCGGGTTTCTGTTCAGCGCAGTCGGCGGGACCGGGGTCACCGGTTTCAATATCTGGAGCCTGATCGTCGCCGTGATAGGCGCCATCGTCGTGCTCTGGATCTACAACGCCGTCGCGGGCCGCCGCAGGGTCTGAGGGCGGTGAGGGCGGTCCGCTTCGAATTCGGCCGGTAGCGCCTTCAGAACCGGCGGTTCGGATCGTAGGTCGGCGTCGGCGCTGCTAGCCGAGACCGGCCTACGATGCGCCGGCCTTGATGGGCCGGTCGCAGGTATCGCGATACTTTTACGATCTTAGGTTGTCATCCCTTGCGGCGTTCTGTCAGAATGCCTTTGTAGCATCGATGTTGCATAGCAGCAAAAGATGTCGCACCATGGAGGCAATGCAATTCTGCTGGAGCGGATCAAGCGATGGTTGCCACCAAGAACCCTACAAGGCGGACCGGCAGACAGCCTGCCCAATCCGACGCCAAGCCCGCCACCCCGGCCCGTAAGCCCGCCATCCGGTCCCGCGCGAAGAGCGCGGAGAATGCGCCGGACGTGATGACGGACCCGGTGGCGACCCCCCGCAATCCCCGGCGGAGCCCGAAACGGCGTCACGGCCCGAAGCCGCTCCGGTGGCGGAGGCCGCGTCGGCCGAACCGCTGCCCGAGGCCGCCGCTCCCGAACCCGAGCCCGCCGTTTCGGAGCCGGAGCCCGACGCTTCCGAGGAGGCAACGGCGGCAATGGCCGAGGAGCTTGGCGTGGACCAGGACGTGGACAAGCTGGCGAGCCTTGCCGAGCAGGTCGTCCACGAGGCCGAGGCGATGGCTGGGGAGGCCGCGCACAATTTCCAGAAGGCGATGCAGGCGGCCACTTCCGGGGGCGGCGTCGTGCCGACGCTGGGCGGGGTCAACTCCTATCTGCGCCTGTCGGTCGAGATCAACGCCCGGTTCATGGAGGAATTCGCCAAGGTGCGTTCCCCGGTGGATCTCGTGGGGCTCCAGATGCGCTTCCTGGAGGAGCACCGGGCCGCCATGCTGGATTTCGCCCGCCAGTGGGTGCCGAAGACGCGCGAGTCCTGAACCGCGTCTGCGACACCTGTCGCAGGCCTGTAGCAACAGGCGTCGCACCGGCACCTGGACATATGCCGAAAGCCGTTGCCGACCAATAGCTTGGTATGATGGCACGGCGGTTGCTCTTCCCTCGACACGGACCCGGTTCACAAGGGTCCGCACCCGAGGGAGGAGCAGACATGCAGCTCAATCGAGAAGAGCTACTCCAGAGCTATCGCACCATGTGCACGATCCGCGAGTTCGAGGAACGTGTGCATACCGAGTTCTCCGAAGGCGGCATCCCCGGCTTCGTGCATCTCTATGCCGGCGAGGAGGCTTCGGCCGTCGGTGTGTGCATGCACCTGGACGGCCGCGACAACATCGCCAGCACCCACCGCGGCCACGGCCACTGCATCGCCAAGGGCTGCGACGTCGTCGGCATGATGAAGGAGATCTTCGGCCGGGGCGACGGGCTGTGCGGCGGCAAGGGCGGCTCCATGCACATCGCCGACCTGTCGCGCGGCATGATGGGGGCGAACGGCATCGTCGGCGGCGGCCCGCCGCTTGTCTGCGGCGCCGCCCTGACCGCGAAGACCCTGAAGACCGGCGGGGTCGCCGTGGCCTTCGTCGGTGACGGCGCGTCCAACCAGGGTACCACCCTGGAAAGCTACAACCTCGCCAAGGTCTGGAACCTGCCGGTCATTTTCGTGGTAGAGGACAACGGCTATGCCGAGGCGACCGCCAGCGTCTGGTCGGTGGCCGGCAGCCAGTCCAAGCGGGCGGCGGCATTCGACATTCCCTCCTATGAGTTGGACGGCAACGACTTCTTCGCGATCCATCAGGCTGCCGGCGAGGCGATCGAACGGGCGCGGGGCGGTGGCGGGCCGAGCCTGCTGCATGTCAGGCTGACCCGCTACTACGGCCATTTCGAGGGCGACGCCATGACCTACCGCGCGCCCGGCGAGGTCGAGACGGCGCGGCGCGAGCGCGACCCGCTCAAGTTCTTCCGCCAGCGCGTGACCGAGGCGGGGCTGCTGGAGCCTGCCCAGCTGGACGAGATCGAGGGCGAGGTAAAGTCGCTGATCGACCGGTCCGTCATGGAGTCCAAGGCGGCCCCGCCGCCGGCCCCCGACCGCCTGCTGACCGACGTCTACGTCTCGTACTGAGAGGATGCCATCATGTCGAAGAAGTCATACCGTCAGGCGATCAACGAGGCGCTGGCCCAGGAGATGCGCCGCGACCCGACCGTCATCGTGATGGGCGAGGACAATGTCGGCGGCATGGGCGCTCCCGGCGAGGACGACGCCTGGGGCGGCGTGCTTGGCGTGACGAAGGGTCTGATGCCGGAGTTCGGGCGCGACCGGGTGCTCGACACGCCGATCACCGAGAGCGCCTTCATCGGCGCCGCCGTGGGAGCCGCCGCGACCGGGCTGCGGCCGGTGGCCGAGCTGATGTTCGTGGATTTCATGGGCGTCTGCTTCGACCAGATCTTCAACCAGGCGGCCAAGTTCCGCTACATGTTCGGCGGCAAGGCGGTCACGCCGGTGGTGATCCGGACCATGTACGGTGCGGGGTTCCGGGCCGCCAGCCAGCACAGCCAGTGCCTTTACCCCGTCTTCACCCACATTCCGGGGCTGAAAGTCGTCGTGCCGTCGTCCGCCTATGAGGCCAAGGGACTGCTGATCCAGTCGATCCGCGACAACGACCCTGTGATCTTCCTGGAGCACAAGGTCCTTTACGACGAAATCGAGGAGGTGCCGGACGAGCCCTACACGATCCCGTTCGGCGAGGCCAACCTTACCCGCGAGGGCGACGACGTGACGATCGTCGCGTTCGGCCGGATGGTCGGTTTCGCCAACAAGGCGGCCGATCTGCTGGAGAAGGAGGGCATCGCCTGCACGGTGATCGACCCGCGCACGACTTCCCCGCTGGACGAGGACACCATCATCGAAGCGGTCGAGGACACCGGCCGGCTGGTGGTGGTGGACGAGGCCAGCCCCCGATGCGGCATGGCGGCCGACGTTTCGGCGCTGGTCGCCCAGAACGCCTTCAAGGCGCTGAAGGCGCCGATCCGCATGGTGACTCCGCCGCACACGCCGGTGCCCTTCGCGCCGGAGCTGGAGGACGCCTACATCCCGACGCCGGACAAGATCGCCGAGGCCGTCCGCCACGTCATGGCGTGACCGGAGGAAGCGGGCCGGCCGGCGACGGAGTGGCGCCGGCCGGCGGGTGATTGCCTGGAAAGGACTTCAGTCTATGACAAACGAGATCAAGGCCCTGGCCATGCCCAAATGGGGCCTGGCGATGACCGAGGGTGCCGTCACCGCGTGGCTGGTCGAGGAAGGCGCCACGGTCCGGGAAGGGGACGAGATCCTGGAGATCGAGACGACCAAGATCACCAACGTCTATGAATCCCCGATCGCCGGCACCCTGCGCCGCCGCAACGTGGAAGCCGGGCAGACCGTCCCGGTCGGCGCGTTGCTGGGCGTCGTCGCCGACCCGGGCGTGCCCGACGCCGACATCGACGCCTTCATCGCGCGGTTCCAGGAGGAGTTCGCGGTCGAGGCCGCGGAGGCGGGCGAGGCGGCCGGGCCGGAACCCCGGTTCATCGATGCCGGGGGGCGGCGGCTGCGCTATCTGGTGATGGGCGAGGGAGCGGACGGGGCGGTGCCCCTGGTGCTGATCCACGGTTTCGGCGGCGACCTCAACAACTGGCAGTTCAACCAGCCGGTACTGGCGGAGGATCGCCCCGTCTATGCGCTGGACCTGCCTGGACATGGCGGGTCGGTCAAGCACGGGGTGGAGGGCGGCGTGCCGGAACTGGCCGGCACGGTGCGGGACTTCCTCAACGCGCTGGGCATCCGGCGGGCGCACCTGGGCGGGCATTCCATGGGGGGAGCCGTGGCGCTGCATCTGGCGACGGAGGAGCCTTCACGGGTCGCCTCGGTGACGCTGGTCTGCTCCGCCGGGCTGGGCGAGGAGGTCAACCTGGACTACATCGAGGGCTTCATCGCCGCCGAACGGCGCAAGGAGATGAAGTCGGTGCTGGAGATGCTGTTCGCCGATCCGTCGCTGGTCAGCCGCGACATGGTCGAGGAGCTGCTGAAATACAAACGGCTGGACGGGGTCGGCGCGGCGCTCCGCTCCATCGCGGACGCGGCATTCGCGGGCAGGCGCCAAGCCCATGTCCTGGCCGGCAGGCTGGGGCAGGTGACGGCTCCCGTGCAGGCGGTGTGGGGTGCTGCGGACCGGATCATCCCGGCGGCACATGCCAAGGCGGTCGGGGACGGCCGGCGGCACGTGTTCGAGGGCGCCGGGCATATGGTCCACATGGAGAAGTCCGGGGAGCTCAATCGGCTGATATCCGACTTTATGACCAGTGCATAAGGGAGTGTGCCGATACCGCGGGCGGCGGGCTGGTGCTACACTCGACCGATAACGGCGATCCAACGTCGGCATGATGGGAGGAAGGCAATGGTCCGTCTCCATGCGCCAGAGCGGGAGCACGTCGATCTGATACTGGCCAGCGTCACAGGAGACGCGGCGGGACGGGAAGCCGATCCGCCCGACCTGATCCGGCGGTCCTGGGCGCGGTGCCTCAACAGCCACCAGCTCGATCCGGCCCGTCCGGGCCGTCCGGTGGTCCTGACCCAGACGGAGCTGGGCGGATTCCGCGAGCCGATGGAGGAGTTCATCGGAATCGCCACCGCCGAACTGCGGCGCCTCTACGCGCAGGTCGCCGGGTCGGACTATGTCGTCATGCTGACCGATGCCAACGGCATCGCGGTGGATTACCTTGGTCATGCCAGCTTCGAGCAGGAGCTGAAGCAGGCCGGCCTCTATCTCGGCTCGATCTGGTCGGAGGCGCAGGAGGGCACCAACGGGGTGGGAACCTGCATCGCCACGCGCGAGCCGCTGACCGTCCACCGGCAGGAGCATTTCCGCACCCGGCACACCAGCCTGACATGCACGGTGGCGCCGATCTTCGACCCTTCCGGCCAGATGCTGGGCGTGCTCGACGTTTCCAACATGACGGCCCCGGCGGACCGCCGCAGCCAGATGCTGGCGCTGGAACTGGTCAAGCGTTCCGCCCGGCTGATGGAGGACGGCTATTTCCTGGCGCGGTCGCGGCGGCATTGGGTGGTCGGACTGAGCGCCGGGCGCGAGCTGGCCGACCTAGTGATCGACGGGCTGCTGGCGGTGGACGGCGGCGGCACCATCCTGGGCGCCAACCAGACCGCGCTTCGGGCGGGCCTCACGGGAGACGCGGGGCCGCTGCTTGGCAGGAGCCTGTACGAGCTGTTCGGCATCACCATGGAGGCGCTGATCGGCCGCCAGCGCACCGGCATCCCGCAGCCGCTGCGCTGCCTGGCGACGGGCGCCACCTGGTATGCCACGCTGCGCCCGCCGACCGGGCGCCTGCTGCGCGGCGGCACCGAGAGGACCCGGCAGCAGGCAGCGGCCTCGTCGCTTCCGGGCGCGGTCTCGGGGCCGCTCGACCTCGGCCGGCTGGCCGGCAACGATCCCGCGATGGCGGGCAACGTCCAACGCATCCGGCGGGTGCTGGACAAGGGCATCGGCATCATGATCCTGGGCGAGACCGGCACCGGGAAGGAAGCGGTCGCCCGCGCGATCCACCAGGCGAGCGCCCGCGCGGCCCGGCCGTTCGTCGGGATCAACTGCGCGGCCATCCCGGAGAGCCTGATCGAGAGCGAGCTTTTCGGCTATGTCGAGGGCGCCTTCACCGGCGCCCGGCGCGGCGGCGTGCGCGGCAAGGTCCAACTGGCGGACGGGGGCACGCTGTTCCTGGACGAGATCGGAGACATGCCGCTGGGAGCGCAGACCCGGCTTCTGCGGGTGCTGGCCGAGCGGGAGATCCTGCCGCTGGGCCATGACCGGCCGATCGCGGTCGACCTCAGCGTCATCTGCGCCACCCACCAGGACCTGGAGAGGCTGGTCGCCGACGGGCGATTCCGCGAGGACCTGTATTACAGGCTGAACGGCCTGTCCCTGACCCTGCCGCCGCTGCGCGAGCGGTCGGACAAGGCGGACCTGATCCGCGGAGTGGCGGCGCCGGCCCGGATCGACCCGCCGGCGCTGTCGGCCCTGCTGGCCTGCCGCTGGCCGGGCAACATCCGCCAGCTCCAGACCGTGATGCGGGTGGCCACCGCCCTGTCGGAGGGCGGCGTGATCCGGCTGGAGGACCTGCCGGCCGAGGTCACCCGCCCCCCGGCGGCGCCCACCCCGCCGGACCCGCTGCCGTCGGGCGAAGCCGGCATCCTGCTGTCGGTCCTGCGCCGCCACCAGTGGTGCGTGACCCGCGCCGCCGACGAGCTGCATATCAGCCGCTCGACCCTGCACCGGAAGATCAACCGCTACGGGCTGGTCTCCCCGGCGCGGCTGGAGGGGTAGGGGCCCACAAGGGGAAGCGGCGTCCCCTATGCCACGTCGAACAGGCCACCCTGCGGGGCCGCCGCGTCATCGGCGGCGTTGGGATCGCCCGGGGCGGTCTCCCAGCCGAGGCCGGGCAGGGCGATGATGCGGTTGCCGGCGCCGTCGTTGCGGCTGACCACGAAGCCGCGCTGGTCCATGTATGTCAGCAGCCGGCGGGCGCGGCCCGGCGACCGGCTGCCGACCGCGCGGGCCAGTTCGGCGTCGGACGGGCAGGGGGCGCGCTCGATCGCGGCGCGGGCGATCAGCAGGAACACGCCCTGGATGTCCTCCGGCAGGTCGGCGGCGATGGCGGACGCCTGCTCCCATTCGGGCCCGTCGGCGGTCTGCTCGCCGACGCCGGCGCGGGCGGCGGACAGCCGGCGCTTGAAGGCGGCGAGGTCCAGGGGAGCGCCGGGAACCTTGTGGATGCGGCAGCGGACCAGGAAATCCTGGTACAGCACCGCGACCGAACGGAATGCGGCTTCCGGGTCGGTCAGGATCTTGCGCAGGATGTCGTCGAGAAGGGGCTCGCGGTCGATCTCCGGCCCCTGCTCCTCCGCCTCCCCGGGCGGCGGCGTCAGGACGGGACGCGACTGGGCGAGCTGGAACAGGATATCCATGTTGGCGGCGGCGGCCGGGGCCGGCCGGCGGATGACCGGGCGGGGCGGCGGCTCGGGCTCCCCAGGCTGGAGGATCAGGTCCCGGGCGTCCTCCGGCGCGGTCGAGGGCAGAGGCGTCAGCTTGGGACTGCCGGTCCGCCCGGTGGTCTCGACCATGCCGATGCGGAGCGGCAGCGGGCGGCGGGACAGCGCCGGTCCCAAGGCTATGAAGTGGCCGCGCTCCAGGTCGCGGAACATCTCGGCCTGGCGGCGCTCCATGCCCAGCAGGTCGGCGGCGCGCGCCATGTCGATGTCGAGGAAGGTGCGGCCCATCAGGAAATTGGAGGCTTCCGCCGCGACGTTCTTGGCGAGCTTGGCGAGGCGCTGCGTCGCGATGACGCCGGCCAGCCCGCGCTTGCGCCCGCGGCACATCAGGTTGGTCATGGCGCCCAGCGACACCTTGCGCGCCTCGTCCGCGACCTCGCCGGCCGCCGCGGGGGCGAACATCTGGGCCTCGTCCACCACGACCAGCATCGGGTACCAGAAGTCCCGGTCGGCGTCGAACAGCCCGCCGAGGAAGGCGGCGGCATGGCGCATCTGAAGCTCGACGTCGAGCCCTTCCAGGTTGACCACGACCGAGACGCGATGCTCGCGCACCCGCGCCGCGATCCGCTGGAGCTGCCCTTCGGAATGGGCCGAGGCATCGACCACCACATGGCCGAACCGGTCTGCCAGCGTCACGAAATCCCCTTCGGGGTCGAGGATCGCCTGCTGGACCCAGGCGGCGCTCTGTTCGACCAGGCGGCGCAGGAGGTGCGACTTGCCGGAGCCGGAGTTGCCCTGGACCAGCAGCCGCGTCGCCAGCAGTTCCTCCAGATTCAGCGTCGCCGGCGAGCCTCCCTGCGTCGAACCCATGTCGATGCTGACATTCATCAAACCCGAACCTCTCCGCTACGCTGCGTCACCCACCAACCCTCCTATAGCGTAGAATCCCGCCGTCGCAAAACGGTGCGCGGCGTCCGGAATTCCAAGTAAATTCGTAAACGAACTTAAAGCATATTCGCCCAGGGGGCGGCCGGTGCGGCATTTTAATACGTAGACAGGATGCCGATGCCTTCGCATAGGTGGCGCTGTATAGTGTAGGGATATTGTTTTTCGGGGCCACCGATGCCGAGTGACCATAACATTGATGCTGATCTGGTTGCTGAATTATTACCTTTCTTTATCGATGACGTCATTGAAAGGTTAGGCACCGTAGAGGAGATGGTCGTCCGCTTCTCCAAGGAGACTGCGGTAAAGCCAGACTCGTTCGAATTGTTGCGGCACGTCCACAGCATCAAGGGTGCCGCCGCCAGTTTCGGCTTTCCGACGATCGCACTGATCGCCCACCACCTCGAAGACTATATCATCGCCACCGGCAACTTCCGAGAAGCGGCGGTCGAGGGCATCCTGGAGCATGTCCAGGCGATCGGGCGGATCGTAGAGTCCCGGCGCGATCCGGGCAGCGAGGAGGGCCGCCGGGTCTTGAAGTCCCTGCCGGACTTCCACCCCTCCCCGGCGCTGCGCCGGACGGCGGCCCAGAAGACGGTGCTGTTCATCGGCCCGCGCAACATCCAGCTCCGCCTGATGGAGCCGGAGATCCGGGCGACCGGCTTCCGGCTGGTGGCGCTGTCCAATTCGTTCCAGGGGATCGAAAGCGCGATCCGGACCCGGCCCGACCTGATCCTGATCAGCAACATCATCGATATTCTGGACGGCGTGGACGTCGCCCGCATGATCCGGGTCTGCGAGGTGACCCGGTGCATCCCGCTGATCGTGGTCGCCGCCAAGCTGGATGCGGAGCCGGTCGGCGCCCGGCTGCGGCGCGAGGGGGGCGGCATCCTGGTGGTCCGCAAGGGGGAGGATTTCGCGGCCGATTTCGCCAAGGCGCTCGTGGCGCTCGAGGTGGTCTGACTGTAAGTTCGTGGGGACGACATCGGCAGACAGACCGCTTATCAGGGGAATCGCATGACCGACCGCTTGATCGCCGAACGGCAGGGGCCGATCGGCTGGATCACCTTCTCGAACCCGGAACGCCACAACGCCCTGAAGGTCGAGATGTGGCAGGCCCTGCCGGAGGCGCTGGCCCGGTTCGAGGCCGACGACGATGTCAAGGTCATCGTGCTGCGCGGAGCCGGCGACAAAGCCTTCATCTCCGGCGCGGACATTTCGGAGTTCGAGGAGATGCGCTCTTCGGAAGAGGCCGTGCTGGCCTACGAGGATCTTGCCGAGGGGTCCATGCGGGCGCTCCAGACGGTGGCTAAGCCGACGATCGCCATGATCCGGGGCTACTGCATCGGCGGCGGACTGGGAGTCGCGATCAGTTGCGACATCCGGATCGCGGCGGAAGGCTCGACCTTCGCCATTCCGGCCGGACGGCTGGGCCTGGGCTACCGCTTCAGCGGGGTCAAGCGGCTGCACGACCTGGTCGGGCCGGCCTTCGCGAAGGAGATCTTCTTCACCGCCCGGCGCTTCCCGGCGCAGGAGGCGATGCGGATCGGCCTGATCAACCGGATGGTGCCGGACGGCGACCTGGACCGCGCAGTGGCGGAGACCTGCGCCACCATCGCCGACAACGCGCCCCTGACCGTGCGCTCGGTCAAGCTCATGATCGAGGAATTGGGAAAGCCGGCGGGCGAACCCGACGCCGAGATGTGCGAACGCCTGGTGCGCGGCTGCTTCGCCAGCGAGGACTATGTCGAGGGCAGGCGCGCCTTCATGGAGAAGCGCAAGCCGGTGTTCCGCGGCCGCTAGTGGTCCTGCACAGTGTTTTTGATGACGTTCGGCGGAGCGGAGTGCCGGAGTGCCGTAGGTCGGCCTTCGCCCGTCAGGGCGAACGCCGACACCCTGCGTCAACGCTCCGGCCACGCTGTCGGCGTCGGCCTTCGGCCGAGGCCGACCTACGATAGATCAATCAAAACCACTGTGCCGAGCCGCTAGGTGAGCGGCCCGGCGCCGGTCACGGTTGGGCGAGGCTGCCGAGGCAGCGGCCGAGGCTCTTCAGGTCGGACATGAACCCTTCCGCAAAGCCGGTCAAGGACGTGTCGCGCGCCGCTCGGCCGCCCGCCCCTTCGGCGCAGACGTCGCGAGGCGAGGCCGGCTGCTGGGCGACCTGCCGGGGGGGAGCCGGTTCGGGAAGCTGGGGCGGCGGCGTCAGCCGGACGGGCGGCGCCACGACGGGACGCTCGTCCGCGGGACCCGGGGCTGCGGATGCAGCCGGCCGTTGCTGTCCCTGCTGGGTCGGGGCGCTCCGGGACGATGCCGGGGGCTGGGGGCGCCGATCGGCCGGCTGCTCCCATGCGGGCGGGAGGGCGACCGCGGCGGGCGGCGGCGCAGGTTCGGCCGGCAGCCGTTCCGTTTGGGGCAGCGGGATCGTCGGCGGCGGCGTCGGCAGGCCGGCGGTCAGCGCCGACCGTCCGTCGCCGTCGAGCAGATCGGCCGTGGAACGGGGAGCCGCCGGCCACATCGCATTGGTCAGGAAACCGGCGCCGAATGCCAGGATAACGAACAGTCCCGCGAACGCCCACCGCAGTCCCCGCCGGCCGGTGGGCGCCGGCCGGGGCTCGGGTTCAAGCATGTGCAGGGGGATGGGCCGGAATACGGGCCTGACGGGAGCCTCATCCGCCAACGGCCGGCTGCGGCGGCGGAACTCGGCCGGTCGCGGCGCGGCGGGGCGAGGGGCCGTGTTCCCGACGGGCGGCCGGGGCTCCGTCGCCGATGACGGAAGGGCTGGAGTGGGTTTCGGCTGAACCTCGGGCGGGGGTTCGGGCACGGGATCAGGCTCCGCCTGCCCGATGCTCCAGCGGGCGCTTGCGACCTGGCGGGCGGCACCCGTCAAGGCCGGATCGTCGAACAACCGGTCCAGGGCCGGGCTTCCGGTCAGCAGGACCTGGATGTAGAGGCCGGTGTCGGTATCGCTCCCGGACAGCTCGAACAGGTCCGCGACCGTCGCCGCGTCGAGCAGGTGGGCGTCGAGGACGACCAGCAGGCCCGAACCGGCCGCTTCCAATCCGCGCTCCAGCGCCAGGGCCAGCCGTTCCATGTCGCCGGACCCCCCGGCATCCAGGTCGGCGGAGACCTGCACGAGCAGATCCTCGACGCTGGCGCCGCGATGGGCGGTCGCCAGCAGCCCCAGGCCGCAGGACGAGTTCATATGGCCGGCCATGCGGCTGCCCAGCGCCCGGCCGGCATCCGGGTAACCGTCGGCCACGACCATGACCCTGCGGCCCGCCATCACGGACATCAGCACGGTATTGAACATCGCCTCCCGTTCCGCCAAGGGATCGGGAATGGATTCCGGGGGTGGGGCAGCGTTCCGGGGTATGATTCGTATGCCGCTCGTCATCGGTCGCCCGCCAGGGAGCGCTTCGGGTCGTGGGCTGGTCATCCGGCCTTATTAGCCCATCATTCCGCCCGAGCGGAATGACAAGGCGGTATTAACCCTATCGAAATAGCTAGCGGGCGCCGGGGGACGGCAGGTTGAGCCGGTCCCTGGCTTCGGCGATGGAGCGGTCCCCCCGCAGGTCGAAGACCTGAAGGATCAGGTCGCTGACGTCGCGCTCCTCGGTGTCGGCACATTCCGCGAAGACGTGTGCCAGCACCTCGATCTGGAAATCGCGGCGGCGGCTTGCCAGCGCCGCCCGGGGCCACCGCCGGGCGACACCCAGGGCGATGCGGAAGGGTTCCATCAGCCACCCCTTCATGCCGGCCTGGTCGAAGGCAGCCCTGAGGCCTGCGGGACGCTCGTCCATCACCATGACAGCCGCGGCTTCGCGGGTGACGCCGCAGCGGACGGCCATCCCGGTTATGAAGGCCTCCAGGTCGCCGGCGCACAGCATGCGGAACAGCAGGTCGGTGGTGAGCTGGCGCTGCCAGTGCATCTGCTCCAGGAAACCCCGCAGGTGCGCGCCGTCAGCCAGCATGGGACGGATCATGATCATCATGGCGGCTTCCCGGCCGCGGGTGATGCAGCGTTCAAGCACCATGTCGGGAATCTTGTGGCGCCGCGCGAGATCCCGCGTGACGGCGGCGGAGACCCGGCCCAGCAGCTTCCAGGCGACGGGCGCCGGCAGCATCGGATGGTGGGCGACCATCGTCGCCACCGACTGGTGGTCGCCGTGCCGGTCCACGATGCGGCCGAACCCGTCCGGCGCGATCTCCGCGCCCGAATTGGCCAGCAGGCACGACACCACCGCCACGTCTCCGGCATCGATCAGGGCGTCGGAGACCACCGTCGACACGCTCGGCCGTCCGGCGATCGCCTCCATCTTGCGCTGGTCGCCCTTGCCGATCAGGGTCGTCAGGAAGGCGTCCTCGAAGCCCGCATGGTGGCTCAGCACCGGGGCCGCCACCTCCGCCACGTCCTCGGCCAGGCGGATCGCGAGGGACTCCGGCAGGCGATCGTTGTTCCGGAACTGCCAGGCGACGGCTTGGCGGACGGCGACCTCGGCATCCTGCGCGAAGCGCATCAGGATGTCGGCGGCCATGTCGGCGGCCGACCCGGAAAGCCCGCCCTGGCGGATCTGTTCGGCGACCTTGCCGGCGGTGTCGATCCGGTTGGCGACCGAGGGCTGATCCATCAGACGCGCGACATCGGCCAATGACAGGTTGGTGGGCGGCGTGGAGGGCATGGCTGAGTGCACGGTCGGTCCTTCGTCTGCTACTTTGGCGTCGGACCTTAAGGGTGACGATCCAAAGTTGACGAAGGATTGCCCGAGGGCGCTGGGAGCTGTGACAAAGTTGGGTCAGGGGCTGCGCGCCCGCGGCGTAGGTCGGCCTTCGCCCATCAGGGCGAACGCCGACGCCCTGCATCGACGTTCCGGCCAGGGTGTCGGCGTCAGCCTTCGGCCGAGGCCGACCTACGGATCTCAAGCATCTGATTTACAATCGGTTTTTCGAGCTCAAGTCAGCAAGTCGAGGAACATCCGTGCCGAGGTGATGCCGAGGAACAGGGCGGAGACGGCGCGGAGCGCGCGGGTCGGGATGGCGTGGGCCAGTCTGGCGCCCCGGGGGGCCGCCAACATGGTGGCAGGGGCCAGGATCGCGAAGGCGACGAGGTTGACGTTTCCGAGCGAGAAGGGCGGCAGCTCGTCGTTGCCCCAGCCGCCGATGATGGCGCCGACGGTACCGGGGAAGGCGATGATCAGGCCGATCGCGGAGGCGGTGCCGACGGCGCGGCGGATCGGGTAGCTGCACAGCACCAGGGTCGGCACGGTCAGGGTGCCGCCGCCGATCCCCATCATGGTGGAGATCAGGCCGATCAGCGTGCCGATGCCGAAGCGGGGGATGCCGCCGGGCAGGCGGTCGGACAGCCGCAGGCTCTCCGGCGCGAACGCCATGTGAAGGGCGACCGCGGCGGCCGTCACGGCGAACACGGCGATCAAGACCTCGCCTTCCACAAGGCCGATCAGCACGGCTCCCATGATGACGCCGAACGCGATGGCGGGACCCCAGCTTTTCAGCAGGGCCACGTCGACCGCGTCCTTACGCAGGTGGGCGCGCATCGACATGATCGAGGTCGGGATGATGGTGGACAGCGATGTGCCGACCGCAAGCTGCATCGCCACGTCGCTATCGATATCGAGCAGGTCGAGCAGGTGGTAGAGCACGGGAACGATGACGATGCCGCCGCCGACGCCCAGCAGGCCGGCGAGAAGCCCGCCGAACAGTCCGACGCCCAGCAGGACGGCCGCCATGACGGCGAGCTGGGTAAGCTCCGGGGTCACTTCGAGTCCATTACGGTAGGGCCTTCCTGAACAAGGCTCCCTCCTCCCCCGGAAGGAGGGAGCCCCCTTGTCTTAACGCCCGATCGCGTAGGCCTGCATCAGGCGCGGCGTCGCCGCGGCCTTGATGATGCCCTGCTCCCGGGATGCTGCGCACAGACGGCCGATCGACCATTCCGGCATTACTTCCACGTTATGCCCGCGCCGCAGCAATTCCTCAATGGTCGAAGCGGGTAGGTTCGACTCCACCGACAGGCTGCCCGGGCGGCTGGCGCGCGGATAGAAGGAGCCGGGAAAATGGTCTGTGTGGAACAGCGGCTGGTCGATCGTCTCCTGCAGGTTCAGCCCGTAATGGACATGGCGCAGGAAGAAGATCGGCTGCCACTGGTCCTGCTGGTCGCCGCCCGGCGTGCCGAACGCCATGTAGGGCTTGCCGTCGCGCAGCGCCATGGACGGGGTCAGCGTCGTGCGCGGGCGCTTGCCCGGCGCCAGGCTGGACGGCAGGCCTTCCTCCAGCCAGAACATCTGCGCCCGGCTGGTCAGGGCGAAGCCCAGCTCCGGGATGATCGGCGAGCTTTGCAGCCAGCCGCCGCTGGGCGTCGCGGAAACCATGTTGCCCCAGCGGTCGATCACGTCGATATGGCAGGTGTCGCCCCGCCGCTCGCCGCGCTGTTCGGACAGGTGCGCCATGGTCGGCTCGCCCGCTCCGGCGCCGCTGTCGCTTCCCGCATGGCCCGCGACGCCGGGAACCGCCCGGTCTGCCTGCCCCTCGAAGCCGGGGACCCGGCCCGGGCGCAGCTCCATCGAGGCGGTGTCGCCGACCAGCTTGCGGCGCTCGTCGTTGTAGGCGTCGGACAGCAGGGTCTCGACCGGCACCTCGACGAAGTCGGGATCGCCGTAGTAGGCCTCGCGGTCGGCGAAGGCGAGCTTCATGCACTCGATGACGGTATGGACGAAGTCGGGGCCGTTGGGATCCATGCTGTCGAGATCGAAGCCCTTCAGAAGGGCGAGCTGCTGGAGGAAGACGGGGCCCTGGCCCCAGGGGCCGGTCTTGCAGACGGTGTAGTTGCGGTACTCGTAGGTCAGCGGGTCCTCGTATGTCGCCTTCCAGCCGGCCATGTCCTGGCCGCTCAGCAGCCCGCGGTGGCGGCGGCCGGAGACATCCATCACTTCGTTGGTCCGGCAGAAGCGGTCGATCGCCTCGGCAACGAAGCCCTGGTAGAACTGGTCGCGGGCGGCCTGGATGCGGGATTCGCGGGTCGGCCCCTGGGCTTCGCGCACCAGGCGCTTGTAGGTCGCGGCGAGGCGCTCGTTGCGGAACAGGGCGCCCGGCTTGGGCACCTCGCCGTTCGGCAGCCAGGTCGCGGCGGAGGTCGGCCAATCCTCCCGGAACATGTCGCTGACCGTGTCGATCGACTGGGAGACGCGCGCCAGCATGGGATGGCCGGTCTCGGCGTAGTAGATCGCCGGCTCCAGCACGTCGGCCAGCTCCATGGTGCCGTGGTCGCGCAGCATGGTCAGCCAGGCGTCGAACGCGCCGGGGACCACGGCGGCGAGCAGGCCAGTGCCGGGGATCAGCGACAAGCCCTGGTCGCGATAGGCCTGGATCGTCGCGGCGCCCGGCGCGGTGCCCTGGCCGCAGATCACGCGGACCCGGTCCTCCGACGCGTTGTAGATCAGGATCGGCGCCTCGCCGGCCGGCCCGTTCAGGTGCGGCTCGACGATCTGGAGCACGAAGCCCGTGGCCACGGCGGCGTCGAAGGCGTTGCCGCCCTTCTCCAGCACCGCCATGCCGGCGGCCGACGCCAGCCAGTGGGTCGAGGTGACGGCGCCGAAGGTGCCGAGGATTTCCGGACGGGTGGTGAACATGTTGAGCGATTCCCTTCAGTTTTCTTCGTTCAGCGGCTGTCGCGCGGGTCGAGAGCGTCGCGCAGGCCGTCACCCAGGATGTTGAAGCCGAAGACCACCACGAAGATCGCGATGCCCGGCCAGATCGCCATCCAGGGCGCCTGGGTGATGAAGTTCTTGGCGGTGTTGAGCATGCTGCCCCAGCTCGGGTCGGGCGGCTGCTGGCCGAGGCCGAGGAAAGACAGGCTGGCCTCCGCGATGATCGCGGTGGCGATGGTCAGGGTGGACTGGACCAGCAGCGGCGGGAAGATGTTGGGCAGGATGTAGCGGCGGATGATCCTCAGGTCGGAGCAGCCGACCGCGCGGGCGCCCTGGACATAGTCCTCGGTCTTGACCGACAGCACCTGGCCGCGCGCCAGCCTGGCGAAGATCGGGGCGGCGGAGATGCCGATCGCGATCATGGCGTTGGTCAGGCTGGGGCCGAGGAAGGCCGCCAGCGCGATCGCCAGGATCAGGAACGGGCAGGCCAGCACCGCCTCCGTCACGCGGGAGATCACCGCGTCCAGCCAGCCTCCGTAATAGCCGGATAGGACGCCCAGCGGCACGCCGATCACCAGGGCTATGACGACCGATATGATGCCGGCGGAGAGCGAGGCCCGGCTGCCGTGGATCAGCCGGGACATGACGTCCCGGCCGACATCGTCGGTGCCCATCCAGTGGGCTGCGGTCGGCGGCTTGCGGACGGTCAGCCAGCTCGACACGTTGGGTTCGTAGGGGGCGATCAGCGGGGCCGCGATCGCCATCAGGACGAACAGCAGCACGATAATGCCGCCGGCCAGCGCCGTCCGGTTGCGGCCCAGCTTCCGCCAGACGCGCGACCGGTACCAGGCGGCGGGGGGTGCGGTCGCGACCGCGTTGGTGATGCTCATGACGGGTGCCCTCCCTCAGGCGCGAAGCCGCGGGTTCAGCAGGAAGTACAGCATGTCGGCCAGCAGGTTCATCAGGATGAAGGCGGTGCCGGTGAACAGGACGACGCCCTGGACGACCGCGTAGTCGCGGTTGAACACCGCATCCACGATCAGCTTGCCGAAGCCGGGGATGGTGAAGATCTGCTCGGTCAGCACGGCGCCGGACAGCAGTTCGCCGAGCTGGAGCGTGCCCAGGGTGACGACCGGGATCAGCGCGTTGCGCAGCGCGTGGCGGAGCACGACGACCCGCTCCGACAGACCCTTGGCGCGGGCGGTGCGGACATAGTCGGCGCGCAGCGACGAGAGCATCGCGCTGCGGGTGTGCCGCATCATGATCGCCGCGATGCCGGTGCCCAGCACGAAGGCCGGCATGATCATGGTCTGGATGTTGCGGATGGGGTCTTCCAGCGGGTTGGCGTAGCCGGACGCCGGCAGCAGGCCCCACTGGACCGACACCAGCATTATCAGCATGATGCCGAGCCAGAAATTGGGGATCGAGATGCCGGAAAGGGCCACCACGTTGGCCCCGACATCCCAGCCGGAGCCCTTGCGGACGGCGGACACGATGCCGGCCGGGATGCCGATCGCCAACGCTATGATCATCGCCATGACGGCGAGCTGGATGGTGACCGGCAGCTTGCTCAGGATCAGTTCGGTCACCGGCATGCGGCTGCGGATCGACTCACCCATGTCGCCGGACAGGACGCCGGTCAGCCAGTACCAGTACTGGACCGGCACAGGGTCGTTCAGGTGGTACCGCTCGCGGATCGCCTCCACCACCTCCGGGCTGCGCTCCTCCCCGGCGATGGCGAGCGCCGGGTCGCCGGGCAGGAGGAGCTGGAGCGAGAAGACGAGCATAGAGATCAGCAGCAGGGTCGGAATGCTGACGGCGAGGCGCCGCGCCATGTAAGCCAGCAAGGGACGTTCCTTTGCGTATCCTCGCCCTCGGCCCCCTGAAAGGGCGAGGGGACAGGGTCCAAGGGTGTCTCGGGGTCCGGGAGTGTCGCGGGTTACTTCTTGAGCGAGACGCCTTCCAGGCGGATCATGCCGTCGGGGTGGGGCTTGAAGCCTTCCAGGCCGGCCGTCATCGCCCAGAACCAGTTCTGGTGGTACATGTAGATGCGCTGCCGGTCGGCCAGGTAGAGCTCCGCCGCCTTGGCGTACTCGGCCTTGCGCGCCGCGGTGTCGGTCGTGGTCCGCGCGGCGTTGAGGTGTTCATCGACCTGGGGATTGCAGTATTTGCCGTCGTTCAGGCCGCCCTTGCACGAGATGAAGGTGTGGATGTTGCCGTCAGGGTCGGCCCGGCCGCTCCAGCCGATCAGGAACGCCTCGAAGTCGCCGCGGGTCTGGCGGTCCAGGCCGGTCGCGAACTCGGTCGCGTTGACCGACACGTCGAAGCCGGCCTCGCCCGCCAGCGCCTGGATCACTTCGGCGACGCGCAGGCTGTCGGGGGCGTTGGGGGTCATCAGCTCGACCTTCACCCGGCCGTGGCCGGCTTCCTCAAGCAGCTTCTTCGCCCGCTCGACGTCGCGCTCCGGCACCGGCACGTTCTTGGCGTAGTACGGATTGGTTGGAGCCACCGGCTGGTTGCCGACGGTGTGCTCGCCCTCGAAGCCGACCTGGTTGACGATGGTGCGGTCGATCGCCAGCTCGAACGCCTCGCGCACCTTCGGGTCCTTGCCGAGCGGCTGGTCGGCGCGGGGGCCGTTGCCGACGTTCAGGGTGATGCCCTGGTAGCCGAGGCTGGTTGCCTGCTCCAGCTTGAGGGAGCTGTCGCCGCGGACGGTCGGCAGGTCGGCCGGTGCCGTCCGCTCGATGATGTCGAGGCCGCCGGACTGGAGGTTCGCCAGCCGGACCGTGGTGTCGGGGATCGGCAGGTAGCTCACCTGCGCCAGCGGATAGGCGTCGGCGTTCCAGTGCTGCGGGAACTTCTCCAGCACGATCCGGTCCTGGGCGACCCTCTCGACGAATTTATAGGGGCCGGAGCAGACGGGGGTGCGGCTGAAGTTCTCGCCGGTCTCGCGGGCTGCCTTGGGCGAGATCATCATGCCGGCGCGGTCCGACAAGGCTGCCAGCAGCGGGGCGAACGGCTCCGACAGGTCGAGGCGCACGGTGTAAGGATCGACCACGTCGACCGAGGCCACCGCCGCGATCTCGCTCCGCCGGGTCGAGCCGGGCAGGGTGAGCGAGCGTTCGACGTTGAACTTCACCGCCTCGGCGTTGAACGGCTCGCCGTCATGGAAGGTGACGCCCTGGCGCAGCTTCATGGTCAGCGCCTTGTTGTCGGGCGACCACGACCATTCCGTCGCGAGCTGGGGCACGAACTCCAGGTCGGGACCCAGGTCCACCAGCTTGTCGCACAGGCTTGTGAAGACGATGCGGCCGACGAAGGACCGGGCGAGGTCCGGGTCGAGCAGGTCGGGGTCCTCCTGGAGGCCGACGCGCAGGGTCTGCGCGCCCGCTGCGGAAGCGGTCAGGGCGATGAAGCCCGCGGCCAGCAGGCCGGCATGCCAGTTCTTCATGGTCATTGGTCTCGAAGCTCCCTGTTTTTGATTGGTGCGCCGGCGCCTTACGGGGCGGGCGCATCTTCCTGGAGCGCCCTGCGCTCCATGTAGAGGGCGCGGCGCTTGGCATAGGCCGCGCTGATCGGATGGGCCGCCGTGTCCGGGCGGGGCAGGGCGCCGATCTCCTGCCAGAAATGGCAGGCGACGCCGTGCTCGTCGTCGTTCGTGCCCATCACCGGCTCCTCCGTCCGGCAGCGCTCCCGGACGTACGGGCAGCGGGTATGGAACCGGCAGCCGCTCGGGGGATTGAGGGGGCTCGGCACGTCGCCTTCCAGCAACTGCCGGTCCGACCGGGCGCCGGGGTCGGGCAACGGCACCGCCGACATCAGCGCCCGCGTGTAGGGATGGCGGGGCGAGGAGAAGAGGGCCCGGGTGTCCGCAAGCTCCACCATCTTGCCCAGATACATCACGCCGACCCGGTCAGACATGTGCCGGACCACGGCGAGGTCGTGGGAGATGATCACCAGCGTCAGGCCCAGCCGCCGCTTCAGGTCCTCCAGCAGGTTGATCACCTGCGCCTGGACCGACACGTCCAGGGCCGAGACCGGCTCGTCGCCGATCACCAGCTCCGGGCCGGCCGCCAGGGCGCGGGCGATGCCGATGCGCTGGCGCTGGCCGCCGCTGAACTCGTGCGGGTAGCGGTCGGCGTGCCGGGCGTTCAGTCCGACCAGTTCCAGGAGCTCGGCCATGCGCTCGCGCTGCTCCCGGCGGGTGCCGAGCTTGTGGACCTGCATCGGCTCGGTCAGGATCTCCGCGACGGTCATGCGCGGGTTGAGCGAGGCGAAGGGGTCCTGGAAGATCATCTGCATGCGGGCGCGGAGCGGGCGCATGCTGCGTTCGGGAATGGTCGCGATGTCCTGGCCATGGAAGCGGACGGTGCCGCCGGTCGGGTCGATCAGGCGCAGGATCAGCCGGGCCAGGGTGGACTTGCCGCAGCCGCTCTCGCCGACGATCGCCAGCGTCTCTCCCTTGCGGACGGTGAAGCTGACGCCGTCCACCGCCTTGACGGAACGCCCTCCACCGGGCAGCAGCGACCTGGAGGTCGCGAAATGTTTGGTCAGGTTCTCGATTTCGAGGATGGTCTCGGCAGGTGCCGTCTGCATGGCGGTCCTCCTATGTCAAGCGGCGCGCTCTTCCAGCGGGGCCCTCCAGCAGGCGACGGCGTGGCCGGGGGACAGGTCGGCCAGCGGCGGCTCCTCGGTCCTGCACTTCTCCACGACGAACGGGCAGCGGGTGGAGAAGCGGCATCCCTGCGGCATGTCGGCAGGGGAGGGCACCGAGCCGCGGATCGTCGGCAGGCGCCCGATGTCGGCATCCAGGCGCGGGATCGAGCTGAGCAGGCCCAGGGTGTAGGGGTGCTGCGGATCGGCGAACAGGTCGGCCACGGACGCCTGTTCCACGATCCGGCCGGCATACATCACGGCCACGTCGTCGCCGACTTCCGCCACCACGCCCAGGTCGTGCGTGATCAGGAGGACCGCGGTGCCGGTCTCGTCCTGGAGGGTCCGGATCAGGTCCAGGATCTGCGCCTGGATCGTGACGTCGAGCGCGGTGGTCGGCTCGTCCGCGATCAGCAGCCGGGGGTCGTTGGCGAGCGCCATGGCGATCATCACCCGCTGGCGCATGCCGCCCGAGAGCTGGTGCGGGTAGTCCTTCATCCGCTGTTCGGCGGCGGGGATGCGCACCCGCTTCAGCATCTCGACCGCGTGCCTCTCGGCCGCCGCCTGGCCGACCGGGCGGTGGCGCCGGATGCCCTCGACGATCTGGTCGCCGACGGTGAAAACCGGGTTGAGCGAGGTCATCGGCTCCTGGAAGATCATCGCCATCCGGTCGCCGCGCCGCTCGTTGAGTTCGTTGCGGTTCAGCTTGAGCAGGTCGGTGCCGTCCAGCAGGACCTCGCCCCGGCCGACCACGGCGGTCGGCGCCAGGAGGCCCATGATCGACAGGGCGGTGACGCTCTTGCCGCAGCCGGACTCGCCGACCAGGCACAGGGTGCGCCCGCCGCGCACCATGAAGGACACGCCGTCAAGCACGTTGAAGCTGCCGTCGTCGGTGTGGAATCCCACCTGGAGGTCGCGAATCTCGGCGACCGGCGTCCCGGCGGTCTCCATCCCATCCGCCGTCTTGGCGGCCGGTACGGTGTCGGCTCCTTGAAGAGCCATCAGCCCTCCTCTCCGGCGAGGCCGGTTTCCAGAACGGTGTTGATGTGATGGGTGATCGCGGTCACCGCGGTCTCGGGATCGCAGGTGCGCAGCGCTTCGACCACGTCCCAATGGCGCCGCGCGGAGGTCAGCAGCGGGCGGGTGCGGCCCGGTTCGGCCAGCGTCAGCCGGTGCAGATGGAGAAGGCAGCGGCTGAGGATCGCGTCGAGCGCCGGCATTCCGGCCCGGGCGAAGATCGCGAGGTGGAACTCGCAGTCCAGCTCGGTCAGAGCGTATTCATCCCCGGCTTCGGCCATCCTTTCCATTTCCTCGACCACCCTGGACAGCCGGGCCAGAAGACTGTCGTCGGCGAGCGGTGCGGCCTGGCGGATGCCCCGAGTCTCCAGGTGGAGGCGCAGGAACTGCATCTCCCGCGCCTCGGCCGGGCCGGTGACGGAGACCGTCGTTCCCCGGTAGCCGCTGCGGACCACGAGGCCGTCCTCCTGGAGCCGCATCAGCGCTTCGCGCACGGTGCCCTGGCTGCATCCGTATTCCCGGGCGACGGTGATCTCCAGCATCGGCTCGCCGGGCTTCAGCCCGCCCTTGACGATCTGGCGACGAAGATCGTCGTAGAGCACGCTGCCCTTGCGCCCCTTGCTGAACTGAATCGCTCCCGCTTCGCCGAGCCGCGCCATACCGCCCTCGCCACTATCGTTATCGATAACGATAATACGCAGAGGGTGGAAAATTGCGCAAGCAGTTTGTTAACCGAAACTTAATGATTAATCGCAGGGCGCTTTGCCGATGTTCTGAACAGCGGCTTGCCTAACGCGGCGGCATAGCGAGGACGGCGGTGCAGGCGGCCGGTACCGGGGCAAGGGCCGGACTAGCCGGCGTGGTCTTCTGCTTGACCGGCGCCTTGGCCGGAGGCGTCAGCCTGGCCAGCCAGTCCGCCAGTTCCGCGCCGCAGCCGTCGCCGTCGGGCGGCGCATCCTGGGAGACGCAATCCGGCTGGTCGGCGGGGCAGTTCAGCCTGACATGGAAATGGGCGTCATGTCCGTGCCAGGGGCGGACCAGCCGCAGCCAGGACCGGTCGCTCCAGGGGCGCTCGCACAGCGCCTGCTTGATGGCGGGATTGACGAAGATCCGGGCGACGCGGGGGTCCATCGCCGCGAACCGGACCAGATCGGCCTGCCGGGCGGTGAAACGCTTGGGATCGACCCGTCTCGCCGTGAAGTCGACCATGCTGGGCAGGTCGAGGTCTTCGCGCCCGCTGCGGGGCAGGGGCGGCAGGTCGAGGCGGAACCAGATGTCGGCATCGAGGCCGATTTCGTGGCTGGCATGGCCGAATGCCATCGGCCCGCCGCGCGGCTGGGACATGTCGCCGATCAGCGCGATCCCCAGGCCGGCGCCCGCGACGCGCCGCCCCAGGTTCAGCAGGTAATCGACGGTTTCCGAGTGGCCGAAATAGCGATTGCGCGACAGGCGGACGGCCTGATGACCCGGACCCTCGGGCGGCAGGGACCGCGCCCCGGCGATACACCCGTTCGTGTATGATCCGAAGATCCTGGGCGGACCGGGCGCGGGCGCCGCGACCTTGCCCCAATCTCCCGTTCTGCTTGGCTGAGCCCCGGTGGAAAGCCCCGTGCAGAGGGTCACTCCGACGGCAAGCAGGAGGGCCGGAAGCCTGGGCGTCATGGGTGGATCATCTTTAGGTTGGCTATGGCGTTCGGGAGTCTCCCCACGCGTCACCCAGCCGTGTAGCATCGTTTGGTTAAAACACGGTTTCCCGAATCAACGAGGGCCGTAGTCGCAGGGGGAAGACAAATGCCGGACATAATGATCGACGTGCATGACCAGCAGATGCCGGCTTACCTGGCCGCGCCCGAGCGCGAGCACGTCGGCGGGGTCGTGCTGATCCACGAGATCTTCGGGCTCAACAGGTCGATGCGCGAAACGGCCGACCGGTTCGCCAAGGCCGGGTTCCTGGCCGTCTGCCCCGATCTGACGTGGCGGCAGGGCAGCCTGCCGGAGCTGGAGCCGGGAACCGACCAGGCGCTCGAGGAAGGCCGGCGCCGGATGTCGGAACTCAGCGACGACCAGATGCTGGACGATGTCAGGGCCGCTGTCCTCCACCTGCGGGAAATGGGACCCTGCAACGAGCGCGTCGCGACCGTCGGCTACTGCATGGGCGGGCGGATCGCCTATCTGATGGCATGCCGCGGCGACACTCAGGCCAACGTCGCCTATTACGGCACCCGGATCGAAAAGCATCTCGGCGAGGCCGTGAAGCTTACCCGCCCG
Source organism: Skermanella pratensis (assembly GCF_008843145.1). Taxonomy (GTDB): domain Bacteria; phylum Pseudomonadota; class Alphaproteobacteria; order Azospirillales; family Azospirillaceae; genus Skermanella; species Skermanella pratensis. The sequence goes on from NZ_CP030265.1 coordinate 2,452,822, forward strand.
TTCATGATGCACCTGGGCGCAGAGGATCCCTTCATTCCGCCCGAAACGCGCAAGCGCCTGGTGGAACGCCTGTGCCCCGTTGCAGGGGTCGCCATTCATACTTATCCTGGTGTCGGACACGGCTTCGCCCGGCCCGGCGCCGCGGGAGCGGAGGCCGCGGCAGGCAAGCTGGCCGAGCAGCGCACCTTCGATTTCCTGGGCCTGTATCTGCGTTAGCAGGACCGGAGCACTGGACGGACGGGCCGGGCGCCTCAACATACTCGCAAACGGCTGTTGCCTGCTGGAGGCGACATCCCGACTGGAGGCGGATCATGGAGAAAGCGACATTCGGTGCCGGCTGCTTCTGGGGAGTGGAGGCGGCGTTCCGCCACGTGGACGGCGTGACGGACACGGCGGTCGGATATCTCGGCGGAACCCGGGAAAACCCGAGTTATGACGATGTCTGCGCCGGCGAGACCGGCCATGCGGAGGTCGTCCAGATCGAGTACGACCCGGCGCGGGTATCCTACGCGCAGCTTCTCGAAGTGTTCTGGCAGATCCATGATCCGACCACGCTGAACTGCCAGGGGCCGGATGTCGGCGCCCAGTACCGCTCGGCAATCTTCACCCATTCGCCGGAGCAGGAGGCGGCTGCGCGGGCCTCCAAGGAGCGCGCCCAGGCCTCCGGCCGGTTCGTGCGGCCGATCGTGACCGAGATCACCCCGGCGTCCACCTTCTGGCGGGCTGAGGACTATCACCAGCGCTACCTGGAGCGCCGCGGCATGGCTTCGTGCCACATATAGGGCCATGCACGTGAGGGCAGGGCGGCGGAGCGGGATCATCCTGTTCAACAAGCCCTACGACGTTCTCTCGCAGTTCACCGACCGGGAGCATGGCCGGGCGACCCTGGCCGACTACGTCAAGATCCCCGGCGTCTATGTCGCGGGCCGCCTTGACCGCGACAGCGAGGGGCTGCTGGTCCTGACCGACGACGGCGCCCTGAACGCCCGGATCGCCGACCCGCGCCACAAGCGGCCGAAGACCTACTGGGCCCAGGTCGAGGGTGTTCCGGACGAGTCGGCGCTGGAGTCGCTGCGGCGCGGCGTCACGCTCAACGACGGCCCGACGCTGCCGGCCGGCGCGCGGCTGATCGACGAGCCGGCGGATCTCTGGCCCCGCGATCCGCCGATCCGGTACCGGGCCAGCATCCCGACCTCCTGGATCGAATTGACGCTCCGCGAGGGGCGCAACAGGCAGGTCCGCCGGATGACCGCCGCGGTCGGTTTTCCGACGCTGCGCCTGATCCGGCGCGCCGTGGGCGATTGGACAGTCGAAGGGCTGTCACCCGGCGAATGGCGTGAGATTTCCGTCACCTCCAGGCAGGGAAGCTGATAAAATCCGGGGCACTTCCACATCACCGGCGGCCGGGGTGCTTCCATGGCGATCGATCTTGCCCAGTTCAGGCTTCCGGGCGCCTTGAGAATGCCGCGCATCGGGCCCGCTCCCGTCATCGTCATCGGCGTGCTGTCGGCATCGCTGTTCGGCCTGTTCTTTCTGGCGGCCCTGAACAATCCCGGCATCGTCCGACCGCAACGGCCCGTCGCGGCGGCCCCGGCCCAGCCAGCCGTGGCACCGCCCCAGGCGGCGGTTTCCGCGCCGAACCTGCCGGCTGCGCCGCCGGCCATGACGCTGCCGGAACGGCTGCGGCCGGTGACCCGGGCGGAACTGCGGGAAATCCAGACGCTGCTGAAGGCCGCCGGCTACGATCCGGGTCCTGCCGACGGCCTGATGGGACCAAAGACCCACGGGGCCATCGCGGCGTTCAGGCACGATCATGCGATCGCTGCCGGAGCGGAACCGGACTCAGCCCTGCTGGAGGCTGTTCGGGCGGCACAGCGGTAGATTACCGGTGGAGGGTGTGCGTCCCGCGCACCTTGGGCGGCGGGACGCACACCCTCCCGCATGAACTACCGATCCGTCCGGTGTGCCACCAGGTCGAGCCAGTTGCGGGCCAGGTCGCGGGCGAAGGATGCTGCTTCGGGGAGGTGTTCGGCGAGACCGGCCTCCATCTCGCGGGCGATCGAGTCGTAATCCTCGTCCGGGCCGGCTTCGGTCCGGAACATGGCGACCCAGTCGCGGACGATCCCCGGCGTGACTTCCGGGTGGAACTGGAGGCCGTACTGGGTCCCGCCCAGCCGGAAAGCCTGGTTGGCGCAGTCCGGTCCGGTCGCCAGCAGGACGGCGTCCTGCGGCAGGTCGAACGTGTCGTAGTGCCACTGCATGATGTGCCGAACAGGTCCAAGCGGGCTCAGCACGGGGTCGGCGGCTCCGGCATCCGTCCGGGTGACCGGGCGGAAGCCGCGCTCCACCCGGCTGTGCTTGTAGACCCGTTCGCCATGCGCCCGGGCCAGCAGCTGCGCGCCCAGGCAGACGCCCAGCAGGGGCCGGTCCGCCTCGGCGAAGCGGCGCATCAGGTCCAGCAGTTCGGGCAGGTAGGGGTTCTCCCGGTCGTCGCCCGCGAACTGCGGACCGCCGAGCACCAGCGCGCCGTCGAAGCCGTCGATGCCGAGGGGCAGGGCCTCACCTTCGGGCGGAGTGACGGCGACGAGTTCGGCGCCGAGGTCGGAGAGGTATTCGCCGAGCAGTCCGGCGGGCGCGCGCCGGCTGTTCTGGACCACGAGGATACGCACGATGGCAGGGCTTCACATCTTGTCGAGTGGAAAGACCGGACGGCGGACCCGCTCGAAGCCGAGCCGGCCGTAATCCGAGGTGGTCACCCCCTCGCCGGCGCATTCCACGATGTGCCGGGCGATGGGCTGGAAGCCGGCACGATAATGGATCCGCGACTTCAGCATGATGTATTTCTTCGCCGCGGGATCGATGCCGAGACTGAGCAGGCAGCCCAGGTCCCAGGGCTCGTGGTGGCGCTCGATCAGCACGATCTCGACCGTCCCGGTGTCGAGCACCACGGTGCGGCCCATGCCGACGCGCACCCCCGTATACATCGGCCCCCGGATCGTGTACTCGCCGTCGGTGATGATCCGAACGGTCCCGGTGACGGTGAGCGGGCGCCCTTCCAGCCCGATGGCGGGCATCGGCAGCCGGCCGCCGATGTCGAGCGTGACCCGGGCGCCGACTCCGGCATCGATCAGCCGGGCCACCGAAGCCGGGTCGTGGATCGCGAAGGCGACGACGTCCGTGAGGCCCTGGCGCATGATTTCCGCCAGCACGGCGGTCACGTCCTGGGTGCCGCCGGAGCCGCAATTGTCGGAATGATCGAGCAGGAGCACCGGGCCGCCGGCGAGGTCGCGGGCCCGGGCGACCGACTTGGAAAGCGGCTCGGCGTGGTAGACGAACTCCTCCCGGCGGCGCCAGGCTTCGTCGAGGAGGCCGTCGCGGATCGCTTCGGCGCCGGCTTGGTCGCCTTCGGTCACGGTGACCACGCTGATCCCGGCGTCGCGGATGTCGGCATGGGGGAAGCCGCCGAACACGCTGACCGCCAGCGCGCCGTTCCGCTCCAGCCGCCGCGCCTCCTGCACAAGGTCGCGCATGGGAGCCTCATCAGTGCCCATGCGCATGACGTGCGGCAGCATCGGCCGGTTGCCCCAGGCCATGGCCGGCCGGCAGGTCCCCTTCAAGGCGCCCAGCGTGATCCGGCCGACGCGGTCCCCGGTCTCGTACATGTCGACATGGGGATAGGTCTTGAACCCGGCGATGGCGGTCGCGTTGGAGACGATCTTTTCCGACAGGTTGCCGTGCAGGTCGAGGGCCACGCCGATCGGCACGCGGGGTGCCGCGGCGCGGACGCGGGCCAGCAGTTCGCCTTCGCCGTCCTCGAAGCTGCGGGTCACCATGGCGCCGTGCAGGTCGAGCAGCACGCAATCGCAGCCCCGGGTGACCTCCTCCAGGATCGAGTCGGTCAGCCTTGCGTAGGCATCGTCGCCGACCGGACCGCTGGGCCAGGCCTCCGCCGCGACCGGCGTCACGATGTCGGCCCCCTCGGCCTCGGCCAAGTCGATGAAGGCGCCCATGGGCGTGGCGGTCCCGCGATATGCGCGGAACGCGTCCGCTCCCCACGCCGGCCCGCCGTTGCCGAACCGCTCCAACGGTGTGGGCACGGGAGAAAAGGTGTTCGTTTCGTGCTTCAACAGCGCGATGACGACACGCATCGGCCTTCCTCCCGTCCGTCTCATGTTCCTGGCCTGGCGGCGCTCGGTCAGGCTTCCTCGCGCCGCTCCAGTGTGGTCCGAACCTTGTGGGCGATCAAGGCGCCGATCCGCGCGTCGGCCGCGTTGCGGGTGTCCAGCTCGGGTTCGGAATCGCCCTCTTCCAGGTCGAGCAACGCGCCGGACAGACGCCCGGAACGGACCGCGCCGATGACGGCGCCGTTGTCGACAAGGCCCGGATGGGACGCGTTGATCAGGACCGCGCCCGGTCGCATTTCGGTGATGGTTTCCCAGTCGATCAGCTCGTGGGTCTCGTCGGTCAGGCGAAGATGCAGGCTGACCGCGTCGCAGCTTTCCAGCAGGTGGAGCAGGCCGGTGGGATGGACGCCCAGGTCGGCCCACAGGGGACTTTCGCTATCGACCAGCGGGTCGTGGGCCCAGACGGTCAGGCCAAGCGCGCGGGCCCGGCCGGCGATCTCGCGCGCGACCGGGTTGAACCCGACGAGACCCAGCGTCCGGTCGCCGCCGCCGGGCGTCCATCCGGAACGGCCGAGCAGGCGAACCAGTCCGGCGACGACGCGGTCGGCCGGCGTCTGCTCGGCCCCCGCCTCGTAGGCGTGGATCTCGATCCCGCGGGCGCGGCAGGCCTCCAAGTCGACCTGCTCCGCGCAGGCGCCGAGGCAGCCGATCACCCGCAGGCGGGGTGCGGCGTCGAGCAGGTCGGCGTCGATGATCGTGCGGTCGCGTACGATGAGCGCACGGGCATCGGCCACGGCTCCGCTCAGGGCGGCGCCGTCGCGTGCCAGCGCATGGTCGTATCGGACTTCGAAACTGCGGCCCAGGTCATGGACCGCGGCTTCGTGCATGGGTTCGGAAATGACGATATCAGGCACGGCGACCTACCGTGTTGGAGAACAGAAAATGGCGGGGAAACATATGCGGGAGGTCTTGCTCTCATCGCATCGCCCTAACATTAACGGATGGGGCACCCGACGCAATCCCCCTTCCGTGACAAAAAAGTGGTCGTCAGACCATCCTCGCCTGCATGACATGGTCCGAGTTGGCGGAAGCCGTGCCGCTCTGCATGCCCCAAAGGCGGGCATAGATCCCGTTGCGCCGCAGGAGTTCGGCATGGGTTCCGGTCTCGGCGACCCGTCCCCCGTCGATCACGTAGACCCGGTCGGCATCGACGATCGTAGACAGCCGGTGCGCCACCACAAGCGTCGTCCGCCCCTGCTGAAGCGCCCTCAGGGCACCCTGGACGGCGCGTTCCGATTCCGTGTCGAGGGCCGAGGTCGCCTCGTCGAGCAGCAGGATCGGGGCGTTCCGCAGCATCGCGCGCGCGATCGAGATCCGCTGGCGCTGCCCGCCGGACAGCTTGACGCCGAACTCGCCGACCAGCGTGTCGTAGCCGTCGGGCAGGCCCAGAATGAAATCATGGGCGGCCGCCGCCTTGGCGGCGGCGACGATCTCGTCCTCGGTAGCCCCGATCCTGCCATAGGCGATGTTGGCCCGGATCGAGTCGTCGAACAGCGCCACTTCCTGGCTGACCAGGGCGATGCGGCTCCGCAGGCTGGCCAGCGTCACGTCGCGCACATCGACGCCGCCGATCCTGACGGCGCCGCCGGTGACGTCGTAGAAGCGCGGGATCAAGTTCAGAAGCGTCGACTTGCCGGCCCCCGAAGGGCCGACCAGCGCCACCGTCTGACCATCCGGCACGTCGAGCGTGATCCCGTGGAGCGCCTGCTTCTCGTCACCGTACGAGAAATGGACGTCGTCGAAGCGGACATCGTACCGGGCAACGTCGAGCGTACGGGCGCCGGCCCGGTCCACGATGGCGGGCGCCGTGTCGAGCAGCGCGAAGACCCGGTCGGCCGCGGCGAGGCCGCCCTGGAGCTGACCGTTCAGCTTCGCCATGCGCTTCATCGGCTCGTAGGCCAGCAGGAACGCGGTGATGAAGGAGAACAGGGCGCCGGGGGTGCGCTCCCCGCTGATCACCTGGTAGCCGCCGTAGACGATCACCGTGACGATCGCCATGCCGCTGAGGATCTCCGTCACCGGTCCCGACATGGCCGACACCCTGAAGCCCTTGTGGACCAGCTCATACAGGTTCTCGATGATACCGCCGACCCGCTTCTGCTCGTACGTCTCCATTCCGTACGCCTTGACGTGGCGGGCGCCCTGGAGCGTCTGGTTCAGGATGGTCGAGAAATGGCCCAGCTCCGCCTGGGTGTTCGCCGAGACCTTGCGCAGCCGCTTGCCGATCCGCGCAACGAAGTAGGCCGCCAGCGGGAATGCCACGAACGCCCCGGTCGCCAGCACCCAGTCCTGGTGGAACATCACGCCGACCAGGATCACCAGGGTCAGCACGCTCTTGCCCAGTCCCGTCAAGCATTCCGCGACGGCCAGCCGCATCAGACCGACATCGTTGACCATGCGCGAGATGAGCTGGCCGGCCGAGGTGCCGTGGAAGAACGACAGGTCGGAGCGCAGCAGGTGGGCATACATGTCGCCCTGGACGTCGGCCACGATCCGCTGGCCGATTTTGTTCATCTGGACGCTGTGGAAGTAGGTCGATATTCCCCGCAACCCAAACGCGATAAGCACACCGGCGGCGACCGGAAGCAGCATGGCCTGGTTGCGGTTCTGGAACACCTCGTCGATGATCGGTTCCATCAGCTTGGCCATCATACCGGTAGTCGCCGCCGCGACGGCCATCCACAGCAGAGCCTGCGCCAGGATCCAGCGGTAGGGCTTCAGATAGGTCAGGATCAGGCGCTTCAGCAGCGGCCAGGTAGCCGTGTGGCGGGTCGTCGGCAGGTCGAAGGATTTTGTCACGGATGAGGATGGATTGGTTTTCATGAGGCGCGGAACAGGACGCGGATGCTCGCCCGTCGGAAGCCGGCGAGCCCGGGGATCGATCAGAACTTGACCGATCCGGAGGCATTTAGCCAGTGGTGACTTGTCCCATGGGAACGGTCCGCCGCCGGCCGGAGGTCGGTGCGGGAAAATAGATAGGGTGAATGGCGCCGCAGCCACAGGGTGGCTGAAGCCATATCCTTTGACCAAGCATTAACTATGACCGTGTAGCCTTTTGTCACACGGTGGTCCTTTCAAAGCATCAGCCAGGTGCTCGCATGCCCGACGAAGCCAGCCTGATCCGCACCCGCCCCCGCATCGGCCTGGCGCTCGGCGCCGGCGTGGCGCGCGGGTGGGCCCATATCGGCGTTATCCGTGGCCTCAAAAGTTTCGGCATCGAGCCGGACATCGTCACCGGAACCTCGGTCGGCGCCCTGGTCGGCGGCTCCTACCTCGCCGGCCATCTCGATACGCTGGAGGAATGGGCGCGAAACCTCAGCCGCATGAAGATCGTCAGCTACCTGGACCTGCGGGTGCGCAGCGGCGGCCTGATCGGCGGCGGCCGCTTGATGGCCGAGATGAAAAAGCATCTGGGCAACCAGCAGATCGAGGATCTGCCGACCCCTTTCGCCGCCGTCGCGACCGACCTGGTGACCGGCCACGAGGTATGGCTGAGGACGGGCGGACTGGCGGAGGGGTTGCGCGCGTCCTTCTCGCTGCCCGGAGTCTTCCCGCCCGTCTGCATCGACCAGCGCTGGCTGGTGGACGGCGCCCTGGTGGATCCCGTCCCGGTGGCGGCCTGCCGGGCGCTAGGCGCCGAGATGGTGATCGCGGTCAACCTCAACGCCGACATCCTGGGCAAGGCGCGCAAGCCCGGCGCCAGCATCGCGACCGCCGCCGGTTTCGACCTGCTCCAGGTGCTCGAGGAAACGCAGAACACTCCCGAAACCCCGCCGCCGTCGCGGCTGGACGCCCTGACCCGGCGCGTCTTCAGCCGCGACTACGAGGGGCCGAGCCTGTTCGGCGTGATGGTGTCCTCCCTGGGGATCATCACCGACCGGATCGGGCGGGCCCGGCTGGCGACCGATCCGCCCGACGTCCAGATAGCGCCCCGGCTCGGCCATGTCGGGTTGCTGGAGTTCGACCGCGCGTCCGACGCCATCGAGGAGGGCGCCGCCGCGACCGAGCGGGCCGTGCCCGACCTGGTCGACGCGATCCGCGTCTTCAGCGCCAACCTGCGGGACACCGCGCGCTGAAGGGTGCCCCCGGCATCAGCCCGGCGGCAGGGTGCCGCCCGGCACGAGTTCCAGGCAGTTCTCCACGATCCGGTAGCACTGGCCCATGGAGGCCGACGCGCCGGCGGAACCGGTGTAGGACAGTTGTTCGACAACCCCGTTCCTCACGGTGAAGGTCGCGTCGCAGCTGTTGGAATAGCCGCCGCCCCCGCCGAACAACGGGATGCCGATGCCGAAGCCGACACCGGAGCCGCCGCTGCCGCCGGCCACGCCGAACGACGTGCTCGGCCCGCCGCCGCCGAATTCACGGCTGGTGTAGGTCATGAACTCGGTGCTGTCGACCTGCGCGGAGCGCTGGGGCACGCCCGCGCAGGACAGCAGAGTCTCCTTCGGCATGCCCACGAGCGTCCGCCGCGCGTCGGCGGCCCTGTCCGCATTGGGATTTGCGCAGGATGCCAATGCCGCCGCGGCGGCACCCAGCACAAGCATGGTCCTGATCGACGAAGATCCCCTCACCTCACGCTCCTTTCCGATGTCCCGGCCCGATGTCCAGGCTTCATATTGTTTCTTGGAAAACAGTACAGGAGGCACTGTAGTTCACCCGAAGAGGCTTGATCGAGGGCGCTTCCGCTTCAAGCTTGATGGGGCTTCCCGGACCCAACGGGACCGGACCAATCGGGGAGGTCGCTTCGATGCCGTTCCAGACCACGTTCCGCCGCACGATCGCGGGCATCCTCACGTTCCTCGCCGGCTTGGCCGGCCCCTCCGCCGTCATGGCCATGTGCCAGCCGGTGGCGTCCGACCCCGGCACGCTGCACCACCCCGCGGCGATCAGGCAAACGGCGGCGCCGGCCGCGGGATCGCTGCGGCTGACCTTCCTCGGCCATTCCAGTTTCCTGATCGAGAGCCCGGAAGACGTGTCGGCGGTGACCGACTACAACGGCTATCTGCGGCCGGACCGGCTTCCCGACATCGTGACGATGAACAACGCGCATTCGACCCACTACACCGACCGACCGGACCCCGGCATCCGGCACGTGCTGCGCGGCTGGGGCGACGAGGACGGCATGGCCGTCCACGACGTGACCCTGCGCGACATGCGGGTGCGGAACGTCCCGACCAACGTGAGGGATTACGGCGGCACGCGGGTGAGCGGCAACTCGATCTTCGTGTTCGAGGCCGGCGGCCTGTGCGTCGCCCACCTGGGTCACCTGCACCACACCCTGACCGACATGCACTTGGCGGAACTGGGCGTCATCGACGTGCTGCTGGTGCCGGTGGACGGTTCATACACCATGGCGCAGGACTACATGGTCGAGGTGATCGCTCAGATCCAGCCGCCGCTGGTGGTCCCGATGCACTACTTCAACGCCTCGACGCTCGCGGGCTTCCTCCAGCGGATGGGCGGTACGTACGAAGTCAGGACATCGGACGACGCCACGGTGACCCTGTCCCGCCAGACCCTCCCGTACCGCCAGATCCTCGTCCTGCCCGGCCACTGAGGGCGGTCGGGCCTTCACCGGGCGAACTGCATCTCGATGCGGCTGCTCCAGGCGGGATCGGCCATATCGGGCCATTTGTCCTTGTCGAAACCCTGCATCTGCTTCAGCCGCTCCGGATCGGCGTCCAGGATGAAGCGTTTCTCCTGCTCGTTCAGCCTGAGCACGCGCCAGGGAACGGCGAACAGCTTTTCCCCGAAGCCCAGGGTGCCGCCGAACGCCAGGACCGCATAGACGACCCTGCCGTCGGCCAGGTCCACCATGGTGGCCTCGATTGTCCCCAGTTCCTGGCCGGCCCGGTTGCGCACGGTGTCGCCGGCAAGGCTCCCGGCCGACATGACGCGCCTGTGCAGCACGTCGCCGTCGCGTCCCATCCAGAAGCCGTGGACACGGTGCCCCCAGGACAGGTCGGCCATGTCCGGCCAGTCGTCCTTGTCGAAGCCCGGAGCCCCGCGCAGCCGCCCCCTGTCGATGTCGATCCAGATCTGCCGACGCCGCTCGTCGACGCGCAGCGCCTGCCAGGGCAGGGCGAAGAGCTTGCCCCCCATCCCCATCATGCCGCCGAACGACAGCACGGCATAGGCGACGCGCCCCGTCGGGACGTCGATCATGATGTCTTCGATCCGGCCCAGTCCCTGGTTCTCCAGGTTGCGGACCTCGTCGCCGATCAGCGATTGCGCCGACAGGACCGCACGCCGCCGCCACCCCTTGGCATCGGCGACGAAGCGGTCCGGCTGGGGCGTGGTCGAGGCGACGGAAACCGCCAGCCAAGCGATCCCGAGGGCGATCAGTCCGGCAGGCACCGGATTGTCCCGGATCGCGTCCGCCAGCCGGTGGCCGCCACGGGAGCGCAGCGTTCCCGTGACATCCTCCAGCCACTCGCTCGGCTTGAACTTGCGCTCCAGCTGCGAGATCGCCCGCGCCAGGTTCGCCTGGGTCTCGCCGATCTCGCGCTGGATCTCGTCCGGTGAGCGGCCGTAGCCGGTCATGGCGTGCGGCCCCGGACCAGGCTGGCGTCGCTCTTGAGGGTTTCCAGCGTCCGCTCCGGCGTCAGGTTCAGCTTCTTCATGTTGCTGATGCCCTTCAGCAGCATGACGACGCCGACCAGCAGCACGACGCCGCCGACGATCAGGGCCGCCAGCCATGGATCGACCACCTTCGACAGGCCCCAGGTGCCCGCCAGCATCAGGAACAGCATGCCGATGAACAGCACGGCGCCCCCGACCGCCAGGGCCACCGCGCCGCGGGTGATCTGCCCGACCTTCTGCCCGGCTTCGACGCGGGCCAGCTCGATCTCGCGCTTGACCAGCAACGTCGCTTCCTGCCGCAGATTGGCGAATAGGCCGCTCAGGGGCATGTCAACCGTCCGGTTTTCCTGCATCTTCCACTCCCGCTACCACATGCGCGCATTTCGACGTCCGAACCGCCGTCCAGCATGTCGCAAACCATTTAAAGGCGTCGGAGTTCCCGGGGCCGAGGAGTCGGGATCAGGATAACGGCCGCTCGAAACCTGCGGCACGGGCGTCCTCGTCGCTGCAGAACAGGCGACCCCCGGTTTCCGGATCGGGCGTGACCTTGTCGTAGACGCCGTCGGTCGGCACCAGGTAGATCTTGCGGCCGGACTGCTCGACGGCGGCCTTAACCGGGCAGGGGACCGGGGACTGCCGCTCCGCCTCAAGCCTGTCGCCCTGCCGCCAGCGGACCGATGGGATGAAATCGCCCCGCCAGATCCCGAGCTTGCTGTCCTTGGCGACCCGCTGCGCTTCCAGATATGCCGGCGGGGCTCCCGGCTGGGCCACGGCGAAACCCTGCTGCACCAGCAGGAGGCCGAGATTGCCGCCGCTGCCCGTGCACTCCACACCGTCGCCCTCGGGTTGGCGCGTGCAGGACACCGGCGTGATGCCGATCATCTTCCGGAGCGCGAAGCTCGACTCCAGTCCGCAGGCGTACAGGGAGCCATTGTTGAGGCACCGCTGTCCGAGTTCCGGCGCATCGATACCCGCGAGCTGCTGGACTTCCATCCCGGCCTGCACGGTATCGCCGTCGATCACCCGGGTGGGAACCGACCCTTCCGAGACCTGCCGGGCGGCCGAAGGAGCCTGGCCTGCCGCGACGGCGATGGCCAGCGTCGCCGTCGCGACGATCCCGAGCACCTGTGCGGCAATCCCGATTCCCGATGGTTTCATGGGGCTTGGGCCCTCCGCCGCCTGTCCGCGCGTACCATCCCTTGGCCAACCGGACGCGCGGCGGATGGTTCCCGGTCAAGCCCTCGGCGGGATCGAGCCTCTTTCGTCGGAGATGGTGATCTCGACGCGGCGGTTCTGCTGGCGCCCGCCCGAGGTGTTGTTGCTGGCGACCGGAAGCGCCGGACCCAGGCCACGGCTGACGATCCGTTGCGGGTCGATGCCCTGCGAAACCAGCGCCCGGCGTACGGCTTCGGCCCGGTTCTCGGACAGCTCCTGGTTCAGTTCGACGCTGCCGGTGCTGTCGGTGAAGCCGGTGACTTCCACCGTCCGTTCCGGGTGCTGCCGCATGAAGGCCGCGAGATCGGTTATGGTCCGCTGGGCTCCCGGGCGCAGCTCGGACTTTCCGACCTCGAACAGGACGTCGCCGAGCGTCAGGACCATGCCGCGTTCGGTCTGCTTGGCCTGCAGTTCGGCAAGCTCGCGCTGAAGGTTCTGGACCTGCCCTGAGCGGGCATTGAGAAGTACCTGGTCGCGGCTCTGGTTGGCCTGCTCGATCTGCTGCTGCGCCGACTTCAATTCGGCGGTCTGGACCGCGATCTCGGCCCGGCGCGACGCCAGATAGGCCTCGTGGTCGACCACGCCGACGTCCTCCCCGGCCTGCTGGGCGTCCTGTGCTGCGCGCAGCGCCTGCTCGGCGCGCTGCAATTCCAGCGCGGCCGTGTTGACCACCTGCGGATTGTTGCGGGCCGACTGATAGGCCGAGTTCGCCTGGCTGACGCTGGCCGTTTCGGTCGGGGCATTGGCGCAGGCGGCAAGCAGCGCGCACGCCGAGGCGCCCAGCGCCAAACGGCGAATGACGGTCATCTGATTTCCCATGGGTCGCATCTCCCTCAACTGGTCGGCCGTGCGTTCAGCTCACGCCGCAGCGTGTCGATGCTGGCCTGGACCGCGGCGACCGCTTCCTTGGTGGTCTGGGTACGAGAGCGAAGTTCGGCGAGACGGGCATCGACCTCCGCCTGCTCGGCAAGCCGCCGGGCCTCCGCGTTGTTCTCGTCCTGCATCTGGCGTCGGGCGGCTTCCAACTTCTCGCGCGCCATGTTGAGTTCCACGGGGGAGTACTCGACCGCGCCGGCAGTTTCGGCATTCCGGATGATGTTGTCCGACAGCGTCACTTGTTCGGTTGGAGCCGGGATATTGTTGGCGCAGGCGGCCAGCGCCAGGGCAGCACCGGCCACGAGGCATAGCCTGCCCAATCCCCGCACTTCGGACGTTATTGGCATGACATCACACTCTCGTCGGCAATTGAAGGTCGCGGGTCACGCCCGCGCTGCCTTACAACCAGCAAGGATGCGACTAGTTCCCTCGCAAGGTCGGGGAGAGTTCGAACGGGTATAGACTGACTTTGCATATCGCCAGGGCCACGATCGGGTGCGATCCTACGGAGGTCAACCAAAGAATGCAGCGTGTAAATCGGCTGCCCACACGGGAGGGAACACCATGAATATGGACAGGCGAACGATTCTGAAAGCGGGTGCGGCATCGGCGGGGGTCCTCGCCGCAGGTCCGGCCCTGGCCCGGGATTGGGGCCATCCACAACCAGTGCGTTATCCCGACCCGGCCATCGAGGTCGTGGACCAAAGCTTCGCCAAGTACCGGATCGGCAACGCCAACGTCGAGCGTTTGGCCACCGGATTGCGCTGGGCGGAAGGGCCGGTTTACTTCCGGGACGGCGGGTACCTGGTGTGGAGCGACATTCCCAACAACCGGCTGATGCGGTGGACGGAGGAGACGGGAGCGGTCAGCGTCTTCCGCCCGGTCTCGAACCACGCCAACGGCAACACCCGCGACCGCCAGGGCCGGCTGATCAGCTGCGAACACGGTTCCAGGCGCGTCACGCGGACCGAGTACGACGGCACCGTCACGGTGCTGATCGACCGGTTCGAGGGGAAACGGCTCAACGCCCCGAACGACGCGGTCGTGCATTCCGACGGCGGCATCTGGTTCACCGATCCCGGGTACGGCATCCTGGGCGACTACGAGGGCGGGAAGGCCGAGTTCGAACTGCCGACCAACGTCTATCGCCTTGACCCCGCCACTGGTCAGGCGACCGTGCCGGTCGGCGACTTCCGGCGGCCGAACGGCCTGTGCTTCTCACCCGACGAGACGAAGCTCTACATCGCCGACACGGGGGACGACGGGCCGAAGCACATCCGGGTGTTCGACGTGGCGGACGGCACGCGCCTGACCAACGGCCGTGTCTTCGCCGACATGGGCGCAGGCGCCGCCGACGGCATGCGTACCGATGTGGACGGGAACCTGTGGGCGTCCGCCGGCTGGGGTGGGGAAGGGTATGACGGCGTCCACGTCTTCAATCCACAGGGCACGCTGATCGGCAAGATCCACCTTCCGGAGATCTGCTCGAACGTCTGCTTCGGCGGTCCCAGGAGCAACCGCCTGTTCATGACCGGCAGCACGTCGCTCTACGCGGTCTACGTCAACACCCGCGGCGCCCAGGTCCCCTGAGCACCGGCGCTCCAACGTCTCCAACCGATTGAAATCGTTGAAACCGTAGGTCGGGTAGAGCGAAGCGGCACCCGACGAAGCCGGCCCGATGGTGTCGGCTGCCGCTTCGCTCTACCCGACCTGCAAGGCTTGGCGATTTCAATGATGATGATGCCCGTGGCCGTGGTCGCAGCGGCCCTGGGCGTGCTTCTCGTCGCAGGAGAGGCCGTCGGAGACCGGGATCAGGCTGATCCAGGCGTTCAGGGTGGTCGGATCGTAGCCGACTTCGCGGCGGTCGCCGACCTGGATGAGCGGGCGGCGGATCAGCTCGGGGTCCTTGATCAGGGCTTCGAGCGCCGCCGCCTCGTCCAGGTCGGCCGGCACGACTTCCTTGCTGCGGACCGCCGGGGCGAAGCGATTGAACCATTCCTCTACGGGGCGGTCGTTGAAATAGGGACGCAGCGTCTCCGGCGTCCAGGGTTCGGACAGCAGGTCCCGGGCGACGACCGTGTGACCGGCGGCTTCGAGCTGGGTCTTCTGCTTGGCGTTGGCGGGGCAGCCGGGCTTGGCGTAGAACAGGACTTCGGCCATGGGGCGGTTCTCCGGATGAGATGTGCGGTATGCGGCGGGCATTGTGCACCGCCGCATACCGCGCCGCCCCCTGGGCGATGCGTCGCACCTCGCCTCCAGGCCGTCAGGCGTTCGCGAGCGTGACCAGGGCTTCGGCCAGGACCCGCGCGCCGGCCGCCAAGTCGGAGGGTTGGGCGTTCTCCGCCTCGTTATGGCTGATGCCGCGCTCGCAGGGCACGAAGAGCATTCCGCTGGGGCAGACGTCCTGGAGGAACTTGGCGTCGTGCAGCGCGCCGGACGAGAGGTCCAGCGTCCGGATACCCAGGCGTTCGGCGGCGCCGCGCATGGCGGCGACCACGGTCGGGTCGAATTCGGTCGGCAGGCTGTGGAAGGTTTCCTCGATGGTCACCGCGCAGGGACCGGCATGGGCCCGGCAGACCGCGTCCACCTGGTCGCCGAGGCGCTTCAGGGTCGATGCCTCGGGGTGGCGGAAATCGATCGTGAAGAAGACGCGGCCGGGGATGGTGTTGGGCGAGCCGGGCTGGACCTCGAACCGGCCGACCGTGAAGCGGACCCGGTCCTCCTCGTCGTGCATCAGCCGCTCCAGCGCCGAGACCATGCCGATGGCCGCCACCAGCGCGTCGCGGCGGTTGCGCCGGGGCGTGGTTCCCGCATGGGCCTCTTCGCCCAGCACTTCCACCGCGAACCAGCGGGAGCCCTGGATGCCCGTGACGATGCCGACCGGCAATCCCGCCTCCTCCAGCCGCGGGCCCTGTTCGATGTGGCACTCCAGGAATGCCGCCACCGGGAAGCCGAGGGGACGCACCGCCATGCCGCGCTCGCTTGCCAGGACGGCGGCCAAGGCATCTCGCGCCGAGATGCCGTCGCGGTCGACCGCCGTCAGGATACGGTCGAGCGGCACCGCGCCGGTGAAGGCGGACGAGCCGGAGCAGCCGGGCTGGAAACGGGAGCCTTCCTCGTTGGTCCAGGACACCACCTCGATTGGGCGCTTGGTGACGATGCCCGCCTCGTGGATCGCCTGAAGCGCCTCGAACGCCGCAAGTACGCCGAATGCTCCGTCGAACTTGCCGCCGGTCGGCTGGGTGTCGAGGTGGGAACCGCTCATCACGGGCGGCAAAGTGTCGTCCGTGCCCGGGCGGCGGACGAACAGGTTGCCGATGGGGTCGGTCGCGACGGAGAATCCGAGTTCTCCGGCCCACCGGGCCAGCAGGCTGCGCGACTGCGCGTCGCCGGGCGAGAGTGCCGGGCGGTTGACGCCGCCGCCCGGAAGCGCGCCGATCCTGGCCATCGCCATGTGGCGTTTCCAGAGGCGGGCTTCGTCGATGTAGGGAATGCTGGTCATGGGTCGGGCCTGCGCGCGAGAAGATGTAGGAAAAATCGGGACGGTCGTCTAGCCACGCGCCGCGGCGCGGGCAAGCTGTCCGGGCGTGTCGGGTGCGTTCATGGCCTCGGCGGCGGCCTGTGCCGTGTGACCGCCGGCGTCGACCCGGTCGATGGTGGCGCCGCGCTCCAGCAGCAGGTCGACGATCTCGGTCCGGTTGAACATCGCCGCGGTCATCAGCGCCGTCCTGCCGCTGTTGCCACAACCGTCCACGTCGGCGCCGGCTTCCAGCAGCATGCGCACGATGTCGATGTCACCCTTGAAGGCGGCCGCGGCCAGCGGGGTCTGCCCGCGGTCGTTCGCCATCTCCATGTCGGCGCCATGGTCGAGAAGTTCCCTCACCACATCGGCATGTCCGTGATAGCTGGCGATCATCAGGAGGCTGTCGCCCTTCTCGTTGCGCAGGTTGGGCGGCAAGCCGCGGACGAGATATTCGTGCAGTTCCGCCGCCTGGCCCGCCCTGACCGTCTGGAAGACCTGGAGGAGGAAGGCGAGGGTCTCTTCGTCCATTTGGGGGGGCTGGTTCTGCATCTGGGTTCTCCCTGCTCTGCCTGTCCCGGATGGAACGGCCGGGGACGGTTTTCCGCCCCACCGACCTTCATGACCCTCAAGAATTCAGGGCATGGAGCGCTTCCGGCGTATCGATGTCGACAAGGACGCCGTCGCCGTCCATGGCGACCTCGCAGACCTGTTCCGCATGGAGGCCGATCAGGTGCTTGGCGCCCACGTCGCCGGCGAGGTCGCGCATCTCGGCGAAGAAGCGGCGGTCCCAGAGGACGGGGTTGCCGCGCTTGCCGCCGACGGTCGGAACGCAGATGGCGCGGCCTTCCAGCGGACTGTAGGCGGCGATCAGGCGGTTCAGGGTCTCCGGGCCGACGCGCGGCATGTCGCCCAGGCAGACCAGCACGCCGTCGATGTCGTCGGGCAGGGCCGCGATGCCGGCGCGCAGCGAGGTGCTGAGCCCCTCGGCGTAGCGGGGATTGTGGGCGAAGCGGATCTCGTGGCCGGCCAGCGCGGCCCGGACCGCGTCCGGGTCGTGGCCCGTCACGACGGTGATGGGGCCGGCCTGGGAGGCGGTGACGGCATCCAGCACATGGGCCACCATCGGCTTGCCGTCGACCTGGGCGATCATCTTGTTGAGGGCTCCCATCCGGCGCGACTGGCCGCCCGCCAGGATCAGTGCCGCAATGCGCGGCGCGCGGGCCGCCTGCGGCTCGGCCGCGGGAGTCGAGGCGCGGGGCAGGGGGCGGGTCGGAATTTCGGTCAGCAGGCCGCCGGCTCCCATCATCATGATGTCCCGCCGGGTCACCGGGATGCCGGCCGCCATCCGCTGGAGCACCCAGTCGAAGCCGTTGAGCTTGGGCGATCGGGCGCAGCCGGGAAGGCCCAGGACGGGCATCCCGCCGACGCGCGCCAGAAGCAGCAGGTTGCCGGGGTCCACGGGCATGCCGAAATGCTCGACGGTGCCGCCGGCCCGCTCGATGCCGGCGGGCAGGACGTCGCGCCGGTCGGTGATGGCGGAAGCGCCGGCGATCAGCAGCAGGTCGATGCCGGAGGACGCCGCAGCGGCGACGGCGGCGGCGACCGCGGTCTCGGCATGGTCCACGCGGATATCGCCCGCCAGATCGGAGCCGATCGCGGTCAGCCGGCCGCGGGTGACGCCGACGGTCTTGTCCAGGACGGACTCCTTCATGCCGGCCAGGCGGGTCTGGATCAGGGCGGCGCGCAGGGGGCGGAACGCGGCGACGCGGATCAGCGGCCCACCCTCGGCGGCGACGGCTTCGGCCTGGGCGACGACGGCTTCGGGGGCCGCGAAAGGGATGATCTTGATGGTCGCGACCATCTGGGCCGCCTCGACCGGCGCCGACGCGGGCAGGGTGGCGACGGTGACCGATTCGTCCAGGAGGTTCAGCCGGTTCAGCCGGTCCACGTCGATGACGCAGATCCCCGGGGCCGTGGCGAACAGGTTGACCCGTCCGGTGAAGGCGGCGGCCACGTCCAGGCCGGGACCGGCCGCAGCCCGGGCGATGCGGGACGCCGCGGCGTCCTCGCCGATGTCGCCGTCCTCCAGGCGGGCCGCCGTCACCCGGTGGATGCCGGCGCGGTCGAGCGCCGCGGCGTCCTCGGCGGTGAGCAATCGTCCCTTCTTGAAGGCGATGCCGCCGGTCCGGACGGAATGCACCAGGATGGCGCCGACGGCATCCGCGGGGGAGACCTGACCGAAGCGCATGCCCGGTCAGGCCGCCGCCGCGGCGGAGGACGGTTCCCGGCGCAGCACCTGGGTGATCTGGGCCATGATCGCCAGGGCGATCTCGGCCGGCGTGACGGCGTCGATGGCGAGTCCCACGGGGGCGTGGATGCGGGCGATCTCGGCTTCGGTGTAGCCGGCTTCACGCAGGCGGTCCACCCGCTTGCCGTGGGTCTTGCGGCTGCCCAGCGACCCGACATAGAAGGCCGGGGAGCGCAGCGCCACATGGAGCGCCGGGTCGTCCAGCTTGGGATCGTGGGTCAGGGTGACGATGGCGGTACGGCTGTCGACCGCAAGCTGCTTCAGCGCGTCGTCCGGCCATTCGCCGTTCATGGCGATGCCGGGAAAACGCGCGTCGGTCGCGAAGGCCCGGCGGGGATCGACCACGACCACGTCGTAGCCGGCCAGCGAGGCCATGGGCGCCAGTGCCTGCGCGATGTGGACGGCGCCGATGATGATGATCCGGAGCGGCGGGTTGTACGAGTGGATGAACAGCCGGGCGTCGCCGATCTCCACGATGCCGCTGCGGTCCTCGCGGAGGAAGCGGCGGACTTCGGCCAGTTCCTCCCGGTCGAGGCCGAAGCCGCCGTGGGCGACGTCCTCGTGGACCAGCGTCTGGAGGCCGGAGCCCAGGTCCGTGACCAGGGCCACCGGGCATTTCTCCGCGCGCGCTCGGACCAGGCGCTGAAGGATCTCGGTCTTCATTCCACCGCCTCGACATAGACCTGGACCTTGCCGCCGCAGGCCAGCCCGACTTCCCAGGCCTGCTCGTCGGCGATGCCGAAGCTCAGCATGCGCGGCTCGCCGTCCTGCATGGCCTGCATGGCCTCGTGGACCACGGCCCCCTCGATGCAGCCGCCCGACACGGAGCCCTGCATGGCGCCGGTCTCGTCCACCACGAGTTGGCTGCCGACCGGCCGGGGAGAGGAGCCCCAGGTCGAGACGACGGTCGCCAGCGCGACGCGCTTGCCCTCGGCCCGCAGCGCGGCCGCGATCTCGGGGATGTTGTTCTCGTACGTCATGCTGAAGCCACCTCCGCTAGCCATCGCGCCATGCCGCCGTGGCGCCGGGGTCCGACATGGTCGAGCACCTTCGCCAGATCTGCGAGGCTGGCCAGATTGTGAACAGGTCGAAAATCGTCGACATGGGGCATGATGGCCCTGATGCCACTGGATTTCGGCTCGAACCCGTCATAGCGCAAGAGGGGGTTCAGCCAGATGAGCCGCCGACAGCTCTTGTGGAGCCGCTCGATCTCCTCGCCCAGCCCTTCCGCCGCGTCGCGGTCGAGGCCGTCGGTGATCAGGATGACGACGGCGCCCTGGCCGAGGACCCGGCGCGACCAGACCCGGTTGAACTCGTGCAGGCTCCGCCCGATGCGGGTGCCGCCGGACCAGTCCTGCACCGCGCCGGAGACCTTCTCCAGCGACACGTCGATGTCCTTGTAGCGCAGGTAGCGCGTGACGTTGGTCAGCCGGGTGCCGAACAGGAAGGTGTGGACCCGGTCGCGGTCATTGGTCACCGCATGCAGGAAGTGGAGCAGCATGCGCGAATAGCGGCTCATGGAGCCGGAGATGTCGCACAGGACGACCAGCGGCGGATGACGTTCCCGCCGCCGCTTGGTCGCCAGGTCGATCACATCCCCGCCGGAGCGCAGGGTCTGGCGCAGAGTCGCGCGCAGGTCGGCGCGGTGGCCCAGGTGGCTGAGCTGGAACCGGCGGGTCGGGACCGTCATGATCGGCAGCGACATGCGCTTGATGACCGACTTCGCCATGGCGATCTCGGCCGCCGACATCTTCTCGAAATCCATGGTCTGGATCAGCTCGCGGTCGGACCAGGTCAGCGAGGCGTCGATTTCGATCTCCTGGTCCTCCTCGCCCCCCTGGCTTTCGCCGGGCTTCGGCTTGCCGGTCTGGAGCGCCTCGGCGAGGCGGCGCGACATCTCGGGCCCTTCCTGCTTCAGGTCCGCCTTCAGGGCGGGCAGGAGCAGGGCCATCATGCGCTTGAGGATGTCCGGGTTGCGCCAGAAGACGTGGAACGCCTGGTCGAACAGCTCGCGCTGGTCGCGGCGGTTGACGAAGACGGCGTGCAGCGTCCAATAGAAGTCGCGGCGATTGCCGATGCCGACGGCCTCGACCGCCTCCAGCGCCTGGAGCACCTTGCCCGGGCCGATCGGCAGCCCGGCGGCGCGCAGGCAGCGGGCGAAATGCATGATGTTGGCGGAGAGGCGTCCGCCGTCGATCTGGATGTCTGGCCGACTATGCGGAGTGTCCTGGACCATTGCCGACGGCCTCAGGCCGAGTGGGCGGCGGACAGCTCGGCCTTGACCTGCGTCAGGATACGGTTGGCCTCGCTGCCCTGGATCTTGGCGATATCGTCCTGGTACTTCAGCAGGGTGCCCAGCGTGTCGTTGATCGTCTCCGGATCAAGTTCGAGGCGGTCGAGCTGGGTCAGGGCCTGCGCCCAGTCCAGGGTCTCGGCGACGCCGGGCAGCTTGAACAGGTCCATGCCCCGGAGCCGCTGGACGAAGCCCACGACCTGGCGGGACAGGTGCTCGGGCACGTTCGGGGCCTTGACCCGCAGGATATCCTGCTCGCGCGCCGCGTCGGGGTAATCGACCCAATGGTAGAAGCAGCGGCGCTTCAGCGCGTCGTGGATCTCGCGCGTGCGGTTCGAGGTGATGATGACGGTCGGCGGCTGCTCCGCCTTGATGGTTCCGATCTCCGGGATGGTGATCTGGAAGTCGGACAGGACTTCGAGGAGGTAGGCCTCGAAGGGCTCGTCGGTACGATCCAGCTCGTCGATCAGCAGGACGGGCGGGCCGGCGGCATCGGACTCCAGCGCCTGGAGCAGCGGACGCTTGATCAGGAATTCGGGAGAGAAGATGTCGCCGCCCAGGTTCTCGCGGCTCTTCTCGCCGGTCGCCTCGGCGAGGCGGATCTCGATCATCTGGCGCGCGTAGTTCCACTCGTATACCGCGGAGGCGACGTCCAGGCCCTCGTAGCATTGCAGCCGGACCAGCCGGCGGCCGAGCGTGGCGCTCAGCACCTTGGCGATCTCGGTCTTGCCGGTGCCGGCCTCCCCTTCGAGGAACAGCGGGCGGTTCAGCTTGAGGGCGAGATAGAGGGCCGTCGCCAGCGACCGCTCGGCGATATAGTCGCCACGCTGAAGCAGCTCCAGTGTTTCGTCGACGGAGGCGGGCAGGGGATTTGTCATGATCTCGGTGATTTCAATGGAATGTCGGGTCCGACGGACGTCTGCGGATCACGGATGAACACGGATAGGCACGGATGGACACGGATCCTGCCGGCAGGAGTTCCGCACGAAACATCCGTGCTGATCCGTGCCTATCCGTGTTCATCCGTGATCCTTTCCGCTTTGCATCGCGTCGAGTTCAGACGCAGGCAGCGACCGCCCGCTTTGCCATGACCTTGACCAGGCTGGCCCGGTACTCGCCGCTGGCGTGGATATCGGCGTTCAGCCCATCGGGATCGACCGTCAGCCCGTCCAGCGCCGCCGGGTCGAGGCCGCCGGCCAGGGCCTGCTCGGCTTCGGTCCAGCGGTACACGGACGGCGCGGCGCCGGTGACCGCCACCCGGACCTGCCCGCCGACCTCCGCGACGAACACGCCGACCGTGGCGTAGCGGCTGGCCGGGTTGGGGAACTTGACGTAGGCCGCCTTGCCCGGCTTCGGGAAGGCCACCGCCGTCACGATCTCGTCGGGCTCCAGCGCCGTCTCGAACATGCCGGTGAAGAAGTCCTCCGCGGCGATCTTCCGCGTCGTGGTGTGGACGGTGGCGCCGAGCACGACCAGCGCCGCGGGGTAGTCGGCCGACGGGTCGTTGTTGCAGATCGACCCGCCGAGGGTGCCGCGGTTGCGCACCTGGGCGTCGCCGATCCCCTCCGCCAGCTTCGCCAGCGCCGGGATCAGCCGCTGGACCACCGCGCTCGCCGCGACCTCGGCGTGCGGCGTCGTGGCGCCGATCACCAGGGTGTCGCCGTCCTCGCAGATGCCGCGCAGCTCGGCCACGGCCCCCAGGTCGACCACGTCGCTCGGCTGGGCCAGGCGCTGCTTCAGCGTCGGGATCAGCGTCTGGCCGCCCGCCAGGATCTTGGCGTCCTCGTTGCCGGAAGCGAGCCGGGCGGCTTCGGCCAGGGTCGTCGGGCGGTGATACTCGAATGCGTACATGCTGCTTTCCTCCCCGCCGCTTATTCGGCGGCCTTGGGAACGCCGGCGCGCATCGCCTCCGCCCCCGCCAGCACGGCCTTGACGATGTTGTGGTATCCGGTGCAGCGGCAGATGTTGCCCTCCAGCCCCTCGCGGACGGTCTTCTCGTCCAGGTGCCCGTGGGTTTGCGCCAGGTCCACGGCGCTCATGACCATGCCGGGGGTGCAGTAGCCGCACTGCAGGCCGTGGTGCTCGCGGAACGCCGCCTGCATCGGGTGCAGCGTGCCGTCGGCCGCGGCCAGTCCCTCGATCGTGGTGACCTCGGTGCCCTCGGCCTGGACCGCCAGCATGGTGCAGCTCTTGACCGAGCAGCCGTCCACGTGGACGACGCAGGCGCCGCACTGGCTGGTGTCGCAGCCGACATGGGTGCCGGTCAGGCCGAGATGCTCGCGCAGCAGCTGCACCAGCAGCGTGCGCCCCTCTACCTCGCGCGTCACGGACTTGCCGTTAACCTGCAGTGAAACGGTTGGCATGTGTTCTCTCCCCCTTATTACCCGGTCCGACGATCGCTCCGCCTGCCGGGCGGCAGCTTGTCCCACTGCCTTGTTCCACCGGCAACAATCATGCACGACAGGCTATGAGAGGGGCTTGGGCAGGTCAAGCGATCCCGGCGGCAGTTCCGCGGTGGGTGCCTAGGCGGGGGCGGCTTCCGGGGTGGTCTCGGTATGATTTGGACAACCTTAGGCTGGGTATGCGACTTTCTCGGGCAATGGTTTTGAGTGCAGCTCAACAGGGTTGAGGCGGCACGTTCATGCGGCCTGATGCTTTTCCCGCCGCGATGCGTCGGGCCTTTGGGTGGGCGCGGATCAGGTGAAAACCCAGAGAAGCGCGCCGACCAGGACGATGACCAGCGGGATCCAGATCATCGGCTGCAACCCGCGGCTCTGCTCGGTCGAGACGGGCGGCGTCGCCTCCGTCCGGGCGGGTGCCGGCGGCGGGACGGCTGCCGTCTCGCTGCTCAGTGCGGCGGCCGGCTGCACCAGGGTGTCCTCGACCGCAGGGGAAGCAGAAGCCGCCGGGGACTCGACGGCCGGTGCGGCCTCGGCCCTGGCGGCGTCGATCACGGCGGGTTCCTGGACCGGGGCGGGCGCGTCGGCCGGGCGGCCGACCACTTCGGTGAACTTGGCGAAGAAGTCGTCGGCCATCTTGCGCGCCGTCCCGTCGATCAGCCGCGAGCCGATCTGGGCCAGCTTGCCGCCGACCTGGGCGTGGGCGGTGTAGTTGAGGACCGTGTCCGGACCGTCGTCGGCGAGGCTGACCTTGGCGCCGCCTTTGCCGAAGCCGGCGGCGCCGCCGCTGCCCTCGCCGGTGATGGTGTAGCCGTTGGGCGGATCGATGTCGCTGAGCGTCACCTTGCCCGAGAACTTGGCTTTGACCGGGCCGACCTTGGCGGTCACCTTCGCAGTCATTTCGGTGTCGGACTGCTTCTGGATCTCCTCGCAGCCTGGGATGCACTGCTTCAGGATCTCGGGATCGTTGAGCGCTTCCCATACCCGCGAACGGGGCGCGGAGATTCTGTACTCTCCGGTCATGTCCATGATGTCGTTCCTCGCGTCGCGCAAAAAGCTGGGCCGAGGGACGGTAATCCGAGGGCGCGCGGCGGACAAGCACCGTTGCGCGCTGTTGTTCTATGTGGCAAATCGCCGGTGCGACGATTAACCTCGCAATTGCGCGCGAGAAAAATTCAAAAGACCGGGAGGTTGATGATGAAGAGGATGCTCCTTGCCGCCGCGACGGCAGCATTCATGGCGGTCGGCGTGGCCGCTCCGGGGACAGGCGGAGCGAGAGCCGCCGAGTTCGTCAATGTCCTGACGGGCGGCACCAGCGGCGTCTATTACCCGCTCGGCGTGGCACTCTCCAAGATCTATGCCGACAATATCACCGAGGCGCGCACGTCCGTCCAGTCGACCAAGGCGTCGGTGGAGAACCTGAACCTGCTCCAGCAGGGCCGCGGCGAGGTGGGCTTCTCGCTGGGCGATTCGGTCGCCGCTGCCTGGGAAGGCGACGAGGAGGCCGGCTTCAAGAGCAAGCTTTCCAAGATCCGCGGCATGGCCGCCATCTATCCGAACTACATCCAGATCGTCGCCCGCGGCGACAGCGGGATCAAGACCCTGGCCGACCTGAAGGGCAAGCGGGTTTCGGTCGGGGCGCCGCGCTCCGGCACCGAGCTGAACGCCCGCGCCATCTTCAAGGCCGCCGGGATGACCTACGAGGATTTCGGCAAGGTCGAGTACCTGCCGTTCGCGGAATCGGTCGAGCTGGTCAAGAACCGGCAAATCGACGCCACGCTCCAGTCCGCCGGCCTCGGCGTCGCCTCGATCCGCGACCTGGCCGCGACCAATCCGATCACCATCGTTCCCATCCCGGCCGACGTGGTTTCCGGCGTGGGCAACCCAGTCTACGTGGCGGAGATCATCCCGGCCGGCACCTATGACGGCCAGACCGAGGACGTACCGACGGCGGCCGTGGTCAATTTCCTGGTGACCCACTCCGGCGTCAGCGACGACTTGGTCTACCAGATGACGAAGTCGATGTACGACAACCTGGGTGCGCTGGCCTCGGCCCATGCGACGGCCACGGACATCAAGGCCGAGGAGGGCGTCACGGGCATGCCGATCCCGCTCCATCCCGGTGCCGAGAAGTACTTCCGTGAAGCCGGCATCCTGAAGTGACGATGCCGAAGTGGAGCGCCGTTCCCGGAGGAAATCCGGGGCGGCGTCCGTCCTGTTGTTTTCCGACGCCTTCCGGAGGTAAAGCCGCATGGCGGCCAATACCGAAGCCGAGATCCTTCAGCCTGGCCAGGGGCCGGCGGAGACCTCCAGCCCGCTGCATGCCGGGCCGACAGACAGGTCCACGTCCACCGGCAAGGTGATCTTCGCCATCGCGGTGGTCTTCTCGCTGTTCCAGGTCTACACCGCATCCTATACGCCGCTGTCCAGCCTGGTGGTGCGGTCGCTCCATGTGGGCTTCCTGCTGCTGCTGACCTTCGCCCTGTGCGCCTCGCTCCGTCGGGGACGCGGCGGCGCGTTCTGGTCGGACTGGGCGATCGGAATCCTGGGTTTCGTCATCGGGCTCTACCACTGGTATTACGAGAACGACCTACTGCTGCGGGCCGGCGATCCCAGTACCACCGACATCGTGATCGGGTTCATCGGCATAGCGCTGGTGTTCGAGGCGGCGCGGCGGATCATGGGCATCGCCCTGCCGATCGTCTGCGCCGTCTTTCTGGGCTATGCGCTGTTCGGCGAGTACCTGCCGGCGCCGCTCGACCATCGCGGCTTCGGCTTCGACCAGGTGATCGACCAGATGTTCCTGGGCACCGAGGGCATCTACGGCACGCCGATCTTCGTGTCCTCGACCTACATCTTCCTGTTCATCCTGTTCGGCAGCTTCCTGGAACGCGCCGGGATGATCAGGCTGTTCACCGACGTCGCCATGGGCACGGTGGGGCACCAGCGGGGCGGTCCCGCGAAGGTGGCCGTGGTGTCGTCGGCGCTGATGGGGACGATCAACGGGTCCGGCGTCGCCAACGTGGTGACGACGGGGCAGTTCACCATTCCGCTGATGAAGCGTTTCGGCTACCGCCCGGCCTTCGCCGGAGCGGTCGAGGCGACCGCCAGCATGGGCGGCCAGATCATGCCGCCGGTCATGGGCGCCGTCGCCTTCATCATGGCCGAGACGATCAACGTCCCTTATGTGGAGGTCGTCAAGGCGGCGATCATCCCGGCGATCCTGTACTTCGCGACCGTGCTGTGGATGGTCCACCTGGAGGCCGGGCGCCTGAGCCTGATGGGGCTGCCGAAGGAGGATTGCCCCAGCCCCCTGGCGGCGATCCGCGAGAAATGGTACCTGATCCTGCCGCTGGCCGTGCTGGTCTACCTGCTGTTCTCCGGGTATACGCCGCTGTTCGCCGGCACCGTCGGGCTGGGCTTGACCGTGCTGATCATCCTAGGGACCTCGATCGCCACGCTGCTCGGACCGATAGCCCTGCGCCTGGTGTTCTGGGTCGTGCTCGGCTTCGCGGCATCGGCCTTCTTCCAGTACGGAATCACGGCCGTCTACCTGCTGATCCTGGCGCTGATCGCGGTCAACCTGGCGACCAGGGGCGGGCGGGAAACCTTGAACCTCGCGGTGGAAAGCCTGGCCGAGGGTGCCCGCAACGCGCTGAGCGTGGGCGTCGCCTGCGCGCTGGTCGGCGTGATCATCGGGACCATGACCCTGACCGGCCTGGGATCGAACTTCGTCCGCGTGATCGTGTCGGTCGGCGAAGGCAGCCTGTTCCTCAGCCTCGTGCTGACCATGCTGACCTGCCTGGTGCTGGGAATGGGCATCCCGACCATCCCCAACTACATCATCACCAGTTCGCTGGTGGGACCGGCCCTGCTCGATCTCGGGGTTCCGCTGATCGTCAGCCACATGTTCGTGTTCTATTTCGGCATCATGGCCGACCTGACCCCGCCGGTGGCGCTGGCGGCCTTCGCCGCCGCCCCGATCGCGCGGGCCGGCGGATTGCAGATCGGCCTGCAATGCATGCGGATCGCGGTCGCCGGCTTCGTCGTGCCGTTCATGGCGGTCTATGCCCCGGCCCTGATGCTTCAGACCGACGATCCGTTCGCCACGGTCTATATCGTCGTGAAGGCATTCGTTTCGGTCGGGTTGTGGGGCGCCGCGTCGATCGGCTATCTGCGGGCGCGGCTCAACGTGCTCGAACGGATCTGGGCAACGGCGGCCGCGTTCCTGCTCGTGGTGGCCCTGCCGATCACCGACGAGCTGGGGCTCGCCCTGTCCGCCGGCTTCGTCGCGTTCCATTGGTGGCGGACGCGCAAGGTCGCGGAGGCGCCGCAGGTCGACCGCGCCGTCTGAGCGATGGCGGCTTCGGCGGCGGCCCTGTGCATCGCGCTGGCCGGCGCTTCGGCCGTGGAGGCGCCGCTGGCGCGTCTTCCGGTCGAAGCGTTCTCCCTGAGTTGGACCCATTCGGTCGAGAAGATCGAGTGGCGGGAGGACTGGCGGATCACGGATGGGCGTCTCCTGATCGAGGAGGCGCACGTGCGCGGCAGCGGCGCCGGGATGGAGGTGCCGGACGGGGCGAGGCTGATGGACGGTTCGTGGGTCTATCGGCCCGGGGTTCCGCCGCTCGACCGTCTGGACCTCGCCAACTCCGGCTTCACCGCCGACTACCGGATCTGCTCCGCAGACGGCTGCCGCGATCTGGCAGCCGTCACGGGGGTCGCGGACCGGCCCTTGACGCTTTTCGCCTGCCCGGCCCGGTGAGGGCGGGCTTTCAGCTTGGCTTGTACCTTATCCGGCGGCATACTCCGCCGCCTTGACCGAATGGCTTATCGAAAATTGCCGAGATTCATGGAAAGCGACGTGACAGCACCCCTTCGCCGCATCGTGGGTGCGCCCGGCGCCCTCGCTGCGCTGTTCATCTCCTGCCTCGTGCTCACTTTCCCCGTGCTGGCGGCAGCGGCCGAAGCGGCGGGGGAGCATGGCGGCGCGCCCCATCTGGACGGAGCCTCGCTGGGGCTGCTCTGGGTCCTGCCGTTCGCGGGGATCCTGCTCTCCATCGCGCTGTTCCCGCTGCTGGCGCCAAATATCTGGCACCATCATTTCGGCAAGATATCGGCCTTCTGGGCGCTCTCCTTCCTGGTTCCGTTCGCCCTGACATATGGATTTGACCTCGCCCTTTACGAGGTCCTTCATACGGTCCTGCTGGAATACATCCCCTTCATCGTGCTGCTGCTGGCCCTGTTCACGGTGGCCGGCGGCGTCAGGGTGACGGGGAGCCTGACCGGCACGCCGATCGTAAATACCGGCATGCTGCTGCTCGGCACCGTGATCGCGAGCTGGATGGGCACGACCGGGGCCGCCATGCTGCTGATCCGCCCCTTGCTGAAGGCCAACGACGGGCGGCGCCACAAAGTCCACGTGGTCGTCTTCTTCATCTTCCTGGTCGCCAACATCGGCGGATCGCTGACGCCCCTGGGGACCCGCCGCTGTTCCTGGGCTTCCTGAAGGGCGTCGACTTCTTCTGGACGACGCGGCAAATGCTGCTGCCCATGGCGCTGATCTCCGCGATCCTGCTGGTGATCTTCTTCGCGATGGACAGCTTCCTCTATACCAAGGAGCCGCCCCGGAAGGAGAAACCCCGGGATGCCGAGAAGCTGGGGATCGAGGGCGGGATCAACATCCTGCTGCTGGGAGGCGTGATCGCCGCGGTGCTGCTCAGCGGCGTGTGGAAGCCGGGTATCGGCCTCGACGTGTTCCATGTGCGCGTGGACATCCAGAACGTCGCGCGGGACGTCCTGCTGATCGGGATCGCGCTGCTGTCGCTGAAGCTGACCAGCAACGAGAGCCGGCGCCTGAACGCCTTCAGCTGGTTCCCGATCCTGGAGGTCGCCAAGCTGTTCGCCGGCATCTTCCTGACGATCATCCCGGCCATCGCGATCCTCCGCGCAGGAACCGACGGCGCGCTCAGCGGCATCGTCACCGCCGTCACGACGCCGGACGGGCAGCCGGTCAACTACATGTATTTCTGGGCGACCGGCATCCTGTCGAGCTTCCTGGACAATGCGCCGACATACCTGGTGTTCTTCAACACGGCGGGCGGCGACCCGATGCACCTGATGCACGACCTGCCCAACACGCTGCTGGCGATCTCGGCCGGTGCGGTGTTCATGGGCGCCAACACCTATATCGGCAACGCGCCGAACTTCATGGTCAAGGCGATCGCCGAGGAGCGCGGCGTCAAAATGCCCAGCTTCTTCGGCTACATGGCCTGGTCGGGGCTGATCCTGGTCCCGCTGTTCGCGCTGACGACGGTGGTGTTCTTCCTGTAGGGGTGTGACAGGGACCGCCGGGACCTGTTGGGAATCGTGCCGCCCCGCCGTGACGGCGAGGATCGGCAGTCCCATCAAACCAAGCCGGAGAAATGCCATGACGAAGGGCACGCATAACGAAGAGACAGATCCCTTGGGCAAGCCGACCCATGGGAACGAGCAGCCGATCGGAACCGGTCCGCACGCACGCAACAGGATCGAGGCCGAACGGAAGGGCCAGGACAACAAGTCGAAGGGCGCCGAAGGGCGCAAGGCCGGACCCGGGCAGTCCTGACCGGCTTCCGGCCCGGGCGCCCCGGGGTCAGTGCGACATCAGGACGGGTAGG
The DNA here is from genome assembly GCF_008843145.1 of Skermanella pratensis. Classification (GTDB taxonomy): domain Bacteria; phylum Pseudomonadota; class Alphaproteobacteria; order Azospirillales; family Azospirillaceae; genus Skermanella; species Skermanella pratensis. The sequence continues at coordinate 2,482,858 of NZ_CP030265.1, forward strand.
TCCATGTGGCCCAGGATGTGCCGGGTCACCCCGCCGATGATCAGTTCCCGAAGGCGGGAGTGCCCGTAGGCACCCATCACCAGGGCGTCGCAGTCCAACTCCTCGGCGACCTGCAGGATGATCTCGCCGACGCTCGAGTCGTTGTCGTTGATGTTGTTGCGCAAGGTGACGTTGATGTCGTGCTTGGTCAGGTATTCGCAGATCTCTGCGCCCGACGGGTCCGGCTTGCCGGGCCGCTCGATGGTCAGGACGGTCACGGCTTCGGCATCCGACAGGAAGGGGATCGCGTCGCGAACGGCGCGCCCCGCCTCGCGCGTGTTCTTCCAGGCGATCAGCGTGTGCTTGCCGGACGTCGGGGTCCGCCGTTCCCACGGCAGGATTATCGTCGGGCAGACCGCCTGCATCGGCAGCTGGTCGGGAATCTGCAGGCGGACGCGGTCTTCCAGGTTCGCCGGGTGTGACTGGCTGACCACGGCCAGATCGACGAACGGGGTTCGCCGGGCCAGCAAGGCCACGTGGTCCCCTTCCTCGACCCTGAAGGAATAGGTCACGTCGGCGCAGTGCCTCCTGACCTCGTGCTCGACCTCTTCCGCTTTCTCGTGAGCGATGGCGGTCGCCTCGGCCAGATAGGCGTAGGAGGCGCCCCGGCCGGTGATCCCGGCGGGCATCGTGACGGGCGTCGCGATGTACAGGATCTCCAGATAGGCGTCGAAGCGCTTGGCCAGCTCGATTCCCCGGTGGAGGCGATCGGCGTGCTGCTCGTCATTGGCCATGTGGAGCAGGATGGATTTGATCGGCATGGCTGGACGCTTCTCCCCGGAGTCATTTTCGACGGCAACGATAGCCCCCCGTGCCGAGGGGTGGCAACTCCCGCCTGTCAGGAAGGGGATTCCGCCTTCTTCTTCGACCCGATCCTGGGCTCCTCGCCCTTGAGCAGGCGGCGTATGTTGGCGTGATGGCGGATATAGACCAGCAGCGCGATGAAGGCGCAGAGCTGGCCGACCTGCGGCCCGGCGAAGTACCAGCCGGTCAGCGGGCTGATGCCGAGCGCCACCAGGGCCGACAGGGACGAGTAGCGGAGGCCGAAAGCGACCAGCAGCCAGGTGAGGCAGGCGATCACCCCGACCGGCCAGGAGATGGCCAGCAGAACGCCCAGCGCCGTGGCGACTCCCTTGCCGCCGTTGAAGCCGAGCCAGACCGGAAACGTGTGCCCGAGCATCGATCCGGCTCCCGCCAGCACGGCGGCGTCGGGACCGAACTGCTTCGCGATCAGCACGGCGAATGCGCCCTTGCCGCTGTCTAGGACCAGCGTAAGCGCGGCGAGCGGCTTGTTGCCGGTGCGCAGGACGTTGGTTGCGCCGATATTGCCGGAGCCGATCTTCCGGATGTCGCCGTAGCCGGCGATCCGGGACAGCACCAGGCCGAACGGGATCGAACCCAGGAGATATCCCGCGACGGCGGCGGCGAGCAGGTAGGGCCAGGAGAAACCCCAGCTTATCGGGTCGGGCATGCTGCTGAATTCCGGTGGATCGAGGGGATCATGCGTCCAGGTTGAAGACGGTGTTACCACTGACGACGGTGCGGGTCGCGCGGCCGGTGACGGGGCGGCGGTCGAACGGCGAGTTGCGGGCGCGGCTTCGGAAGCGGGCGACATCCACCCGCCACAGCCGGTCGGGATCGAAGACGGTGAGGTCGGCCGCGTTCCCCGGGGCGAGGCGCCCGAGCGGCAGGCCCACCAGGTCGGCCGGGTTGCAGGTCAGGGCCGCCAACGCCCGCAGCAGCGGCAGCTTGCCGTTGTGGACCAGTTCCAGCACCAGCGGCAGCAGGGTTTCCAGGCCGACGATGCCGCAGGCGGCGTCCGCGAACGGCACGTCCTTGCGGTCGTCCGGTTGGGGGCGGTGATCGCTGGCGACGGCGTCGATCGTGCCGTCCGCCAAGCCTTCCACGATGGCGCGCCGGTCCATCTCCCCGCGCAGCGGCGGCGACAGCTTGGCGACGGTGCGGTAGCCGATGACGTCGGTCTCGGTCAGGGCGAAATAGGCCGGCGCGGTGTCGCAGCTGACCGGCAGCCCGCGCCGCTTGGCGTCGCGGATCACCTCCACGGAGGCGCCGGTCGAAACGTGGGCGACGTGGTAGCGGGCACCCGTCAGTTCGACCAGTCGCAGGTCGCGTTCGATCAGGATGACCTCGGCCTGGGCCGGGATGCCCGGCAGACCCATGCGGGTCGCCACTTCGCCGGCGTTCACCTGGCCGCCCGCCGCGAGGCTGGGTTCTTCCGGGTGCTGAATCACGGGGCGTCCGAGACCGGTTGCGTAGCGCAGCACGCGGAGCATCACGGCCGCGTCGGCGATCGCGACTTCGCCGTCGGTGAAGGCCAAGGCGCCGGACCGGGCGGCCAGCGCCATCTCAGCAAGCCCGCCCGCCCCGTCGGTGGCGCGGCCATAGTGGAGGACGCGGACGGGGTGGCCAAATTCGTCGGCACCCGGCGGCAGGCAGACCATGGCGGTGACGCCGCCGGCGGCAGCGGCCTCGCGAGTCGCCTCCTCCCGGCTTCCGGCGGTGACCCGCATGTCGATCAGGCCCGGCGCCAGGCATTGGCCGCCGAGGTCGATCACCTCGATCCCGTCCGGCACGCCGTCGGCGAACAGCCCCGGGCCGAGATCGGCGATCGCTTCGCCGTCGGTCAGCAATGTCCCTGTCGCGTCGAGGCCGGTGGCGGGGTCCAGCAGCCTTGCATTCCGGTACGCTATGCGCCGCGCCATTAATCAGCCTCGCGGGTGACATGGTCGAGGCAGGCGGCGATCGCCGACGCCAGGGTGGCCTGGTCGGTCCGGACGAGGGGCGCGATGCCGCCGATCTCGAAGACCTCGTCGAATTCCCGCTGCGACGGGACGAGGGCGCCCAGCGATCGCCCGGCGTCGAGCGGATAGCGGATCACCGCGTCGGCCCCGCGCAGACCGTCTGCCGGGGAATGGTAAACCTCCGCGCCCAGCCGGTCGATTTCGGGCGGAAGCAGGGTCGGCGGAGCGATCACGCGGACGAAAGCGCCCAGCGCGTTCAGCATGTGGATCGACGAGAAGGCCGCGCCGTGGTGCAGGATGTCGCCCGCGAGCGCCACCACGCGGCCCCGCAGGTCGCCCAGGCGGCGACGCATCTCCACGGCGTCGGCGAGCGCCCGGACGGGATCCTCGTGGCCGCCGTCCCCGGCATTGACGATCGCGCAGGGGGCGCCGCTCGCCACCCACGAGACTCCGCCGGCCCGGGCATGCCGCACGAGTGCCGCGGCGCAGCCCGGCAGGTCCTCGGCAGGGTCGCCGCCGAGCCGGCGCACAGCCGTCTCGAAGGCCGCGCGCAGGGGTTCGGCACCGGCGGGGAAAAGGCCGCCGACGCGGCGCCCGGCGAGCGGCCGATCCGTGGGCGGATCGTCGGCACGGTCGAGCAGGATTGTCAGCTCCGCAGCCGGCATGCCTTGCAGAGCCAGCAGGTGACGGGGGCGACCGGGAGCGCGCGGCGGGATGGTCATGATGGGCGGGACTATAAGGACGTGGTTCCCGCCCCGCAATCACCTAGAAATAGGCGATCAGCCGCCCCAGGGTCGCTGTGGCCGTCCAGACCCCGGCCGATACGAAAGCCCCCGCCACCGCGGGAGCGGGCGACGGCACGTCCGCGTCCCAACGTGCCACCCTGCGCCAGGGTATCAGGTGGAAGACGACGATGTTGGCCAGACCCAGGCCGATCAGCACCAGCTTGTAGACGAAGACCGGGTTGTTCCAGACGGCCGTGGCGTCCGCGGTGAACAGCAGCGCGCCGGTCACGACCGCGACCGCGAATCCGCCCGCGGCGATCGGCAGCAGGAGCCGCGCCAGGGCCGCCACGGGCAGCGATCGCGCGACCCCCATGATCCGCAGGTCGAAAGCGAAGATGCTGCCGACCATGGCGACGACCGCCAGCACGTGCAGGACGTTGGCGGCGGGATAGAGCCAGAGGGCCTGGCGCAACGTCTCGCCCAGCGCGGAATGCTCCAGGGCGAGCGCCCAGGCCGGCCCGGCGCCGGCGTGCTCCATCAGCGTAGCTCGACCGACTTGCCGTCGACCCGGATCCGCTCCGCCCGCAGCTCCGCCGGATCGTTCTTATGGACATAACCGTCGAGGCTGATGGTCTGTCCCTGGCGGAACGTGCCGTCGGGCAGTCCCCGGGTGGTCATGCGCGACGGTGGCGCCAGCACGATGTACCAGGTCTTGCCCTGCGCCTCCAGCTGGATGGAGGCGTGGGGATTGCTGAACGACACGGACTGGACGGTGCCGTCCAGGGTCGTCAGCGCCGTGCTGTCGTAACTGCCCCAGCCATGGTGCGCCAGGGCCGCCGGGGCAGCGGCCAGGACGCCTAGGGCCGCGACCGCCCCCAGCGTCATGCATGATCTTGATAGGGTCATCGGGACCTCCCGGTGCAGGACTGCCAATTCGTTTCATATAGGGCTGGCGGACGGCGGTGAGCGGATTTTTCCGGGTTTCGGGCCGGCACCGCCCTGCTGAAATACCTCCTCCGATATGGTCAATACTCGCATATATATGTGAGAAGAGTTAAAGTTGATATCATCAGGTACTGTAGACTAGCGTGAAGTGCTTCACTGAATCTACCTCGTTTATTGTGCTTTGGTGCGCTCCTCAAGACAGAGGAGGCACTGAAATGCGAGGCATCATCGTAAGACTCAAGGGAGTTTCGCTGCTGACGCTTGCCTTGGCGCCACCCGCCGTCATCCTGGGCGGGATGCTGTTCGCCGGCAAGCTGGTGCTCGATGCGGGCCAGGCAACGCGGGAGAAGATCGATGCGGTCGTCCGGACGGTCAACGGGGAGATCGTCCCGCGGCTGGAGACGATCGGGCGGACCTATGGCGGGGTGGCCGATACCCTGGAGCGGCTCAACGGTCAGATCGACGGCGTCTTCTTGAAGCTCGGCAACATCCAGGACCTGCGGATCGACGCCGGGCAGCTTGGCTTCGCCGGCGCGCGCCAGATCCAGGTGCCGTCACGGACCGTTTCGTTCGGCTCCGGCTTCGCTAAGATCGACGTGGAAACGGGAAAGCTGCTGAACGAGACGCTTCCGGCAATCCGCATCCCCGACCGGCCAGTGACGATTCCGATCGGTCCGCTGCGCGAGGCGTTCGCCCCTCTGGGGCCGGGCGGGCCGATCGGACGTGCCGTCCAGGCGGCCCAGGGCGAGATCGGCAAGGCGCTCGGCGAGGTGAAGAAGCTCGGCGAGCCGGTGGGCGTCCTGGTCGATACCGCGACCGGCTGGTTCGGTCCGCTCAAGCAGACCCTGGCGACGCTCGGATTCGTGGTCGCGGCGATGGTCTTCGCCGTGGTGCTGCTCACGGCATTGTATGTCGGTGCCGGCATCTGGCTGGCGGTGCGCCGCCGCTCCGAGGCTTCGGCGGCATACCGGACCGGCGGTGAGCTGGGCTACGTGCTGTACGTCCACCGAACGCTGATCCTCGACGGATTGGCTCAACTCCGCGGGCGCGACGTGTCGGTGCGGCCGGCAGTCGCGAACGACGACCTGAGCAGGACGGTCGAGCAGCTCCGCGCCGAACTGGCCGACCTGCGTGCCCAATTGGGCCGATCCCGCATGGCCGCCTGCGCTGCGGAGTGACGCCGGCTGGCTTTGACTTCCGCCGGTGACGATCGGGCGCCCGCGAAACGCGGCGCCCGGCCCACCGGCCATCGAACCGGAGGAAGCAGCGATGCCCAGGTTCCATAACCTCACCTGCACTACCGTTCGCCATGATGGTCCCGGCCGCGACGCGCGGCATCTCGCCCCGATGCTGTCCGCCTGCATGACGGCGATGTTCCTGACCGGATGCGTGACCGGACTGGCCGGCGATGGAAGCGGTCCGGCGCGTCCGGAGGTCGCCGTCGCCACGCGCGTCGTTCCGGCCGCCCAGGTGGTTTATCCGATCACCGCGACGGCGCCCCGACTCCCATCGGGGTGGCCGCGGCCGAGCGGCACGCGATGATGGCGCTGGCCGACGCGGTAGCCGAGACGAACCATGATCTGATGGAGAAATGCGCAGTCTTCTGGGGCTTCGAGAACGCGTTGCTCCCGACCCGCAAGGAATGGGTCTTCTACGAGGACGACTGGCACAGCCGCGGTGTCGCGGACTTCGAGCACGCGGAGTTCACGGCCCAGGTCCTTGTAGACGCGCAGGACGACGGGCAAGACGAGACTGCCGGCATGGGCCGTCTGCATGCCATCGTGGAGACGGCCCTCGCCGACACGCCGGCCGACCTGGCGGGCCGCGACCGGGTCATGAAGGAAGCCGTTGGCAGGATGGCGGAGCAGGGCATGCCCTTGCCCCCCGACTGGTCGGCGGGCGAACCGGAAGCCAGCGACACCCGGCCCGTCCTGGCCGAGATCCTGCCTGCCGACGCCGTCGAGCGCCTGTCGCCTGAAACGGTGACGAAGGCTCCGATCGTCGGCGAGGACGGCCGGCAGCGTACGATGCTGAGCTACCGCGTCCCCTTCACGGAAGGAGCCTATGCCAAGCTGGCCGAGCGTTACGCGGAGGCGGTGTTCAGGGAGTCCGGCGAGTTCGACATTCCACCGTCCCTCGTCCTTGCGGTCATGGAAACCGAAAGCGCCTTCAATCCCCGGGCCCGGTCGCCGGTCCCGGCCTTCGGCCTGATGCAGCTGGTGCCGACCAGCGGCGGGCTGGACGCCCACCGGTTCGTCAACGGCGAATCCGCCCCCATGCTGAGCCCGGAATCGCTGTACGACCCGGATACCAACATCAAGCTCGGCACCGCCTACCTGAAGCTGCTGGATACGCGCTATCTGAGGGCCGTCGACCATCCGGAAAGCCGGCTCTACAGTTCCATCGCCGCCTACAACACCGGAGCAGGCAATGTGGCGCGGGCATTCAACAGCACGACGAACATCAGCAGTGCGGCTTCCCTGATCAACCGCCTCCCGCCGGAGAAAGTGTTCGATCATCTGAGCGAGCAACTGCCTTATGAGGAAACCCGGCGCTACCTGGTCAAGGTGACAGGAGCCCGCGAACGCTACCGAGACTGGGACCTGGTCGCGGGCCACACCGACCAGGTGGCCCGCGCAATCCAGGACACGGGCGTGCAGACGCAGTGACCCGGCGGACGTGGATGCGGCGAATCCGGACGCTCAGACGATGCCGGACTCCCGCATCCGCCGGACTTCGGCTTCGTCCAGTCCGAGCCAGTCGCGGAAAACCTCGTCGGTGTGCTGGCCCAGCGTCGGCGGGGCATGCCTGTAGTCGACCGGCGTGTCCGAGAACCGCATCGGGCTGGCGAGCAAATGGACCGGTTCGGGTGCCAGCGGATGGGGCAGGGCGATCTCCATGCCCCTGGCCTTCACCTGCGGGTCGCCGAAGACCTGGTCGATCCGGTTGATCGGGCTGCATGGAACTCCCAGGGGTTCCAGGCCCTTCAGCCAGTGGTCCCGCGGCTTGCACGAGATCACCTGGCGCAGGGTCGGGATCAGGTCATGCCGGTTGCGCACCCGCTGCTCGTTGGTGGTGAAGCGCGGGTCGGTCGCCAGTTCGGGATGGCCGGCGAACTGGCAGAACCTGGCATACTGCCCGTCGTTGCCGACACCCAGGATGATGTAGCCGTCGGAGGCCGGGAAGGCTTCGTAGGGAACGATCGTCGGGTGGGCGTTGCCCATGCGTGGGGGCGCCTCCCCGCTGGTCAGGAAGTACTGGCCGGCATAGGACAGCCAAGCCACCTGGGTGTCCAGCAGCGCCATGTCGATATGCTGGCCCTTGCCGGTCCGGGTGCGATGGTGCAGCGCCGCCAGGATCGCGACGAGGCCGTACATCCCGGTCATCAGGTCCGCGATGCCGACGCCCAGCTTCTGCGGGTCGCCGTCCGGCTCGCCGGTCACGCTCATGATCCCGCCCATGGCCTGGACCAGGAAATCGTAGCCCGCCCGCGGGGCATAGGGGCCGGTCTGGCCGAATCCCGTGACGGAGCAATAGATCAGCCCCGGAAACTCGTCCTTCAGCTGGTCGTAGCCGAGATTGTACCGGCTCAGCGTCCCAACCTTGTAGTTCTCCATCAGGATGTCGCTTCGGGCGATCATGCGGCGGGCCAGGGCCTGCCCCTCCGGCTTGGTGAAGTCGAGGGTGATCGACCGCTTGTTCCGGTTGGCCGACAGGTAATAGGCGCTCTCCGTCGTGTCGTTGCCGTCGGCGTCGCGCACATAGGGAGGTCCCCATTTCCGCGTGTCGTCGCCCTGGCCCGGCCGTTCGACCTTGACCACGTCGGCGCCCAGGTCTCCCAGCACCTGGGTGGCGCTGGGGCCCGCCAGGACGCGGCTCATGTCGAAGACCTTCAGTCCGGCAAGCGGACCGGAGGGGGCGGGACGTGTGGTCGATGTCATGGACGATGCATCCGGCAGCGGAAAGGAAAATTGTCGGGGCTGGGAAACGGCGGGTCGCCGTCCGGTTATAGGGACTGGCCGGCAGCGTTGACAAGCGCGGCCGGCACGCCCGCCCGCTCCTCCGCCTTCCTGTATTCCTTGGCTTCGCCGCACACCCATTCATAGAACGCCGCCACCTTGGGGCGGTCGAAGTAGCGGGGCGGCGCCACGAAGTAATAGGCCAGCTCGGTCGGTAGGGTGATGCCGAAGGGGGCCACCAGTCGGCCGGCATCCAGGTCGTCGGCCGCCAGCACGCGCCGCGCCAGGGCAATGCCCTGGCCGGCCACCGCCGCCTGGAGCACAAGCGCCGAATCCGTGAAGCGGGGACCGCGGGCCGCGTCCACGCCGCGCACGCCGGCCGACTGGAGCCACATGGTCCAGCCGATCAGGAAATCGTCGTGCAGCAGGATGAACCCGGCCAGATCCTCCGGCGTGCGAAGGGGTTTGAGGCCTTCGAGCAGGGAGGGCGAGCAGACCGGGAAAATGTCCTCGGTCAGCAGCTTTTCGGCCCGCACCCCGTCCCAGCCGCCGCGCCCGAACCGGATCGCCGCGTCGACGTCCTGCTGGGTGAAGTCGACCATCTGCGGCGTGGTCGACAGCAGGACGTCCAGGTGGGGATGCCGTTCCTGGAAGTGCGGCAGCCGGGGCACGAGCCATTTGGCGGCGAAGGAGGCGATGGTGCTGACGGTGAGCGAACCGCCGCCGTCGGCGGCCTTGAGCTTCGCCGTCGCGTCGGCGATCTGGTCCAGGGCGTCCCGCAGCGGCGGCAGGTAGCCCTGTCCGGCTTCGGTCAGCACCAGCGCCCGGTTGAGCCGCCGGAACAGCGGCACGCCCAGGACCTCCTCGAGCCCCTTGATCTGGTGGCTGATGGCGGCCTGGGTCACACTAAGCTCCTCCGCCGCGCGGGTGAAGCTGAGATGGCGCGCGGCGGCCTCGAAGGCGCGTATGGCGTTCAGAGGTGGCAAGCGGCGTCCCATGATCGCCTCATCGATTAGTTTTGCTAATGGAGTTTATGAGAAAGCGTCGTTTGCGCGCAAGAACCGGGTCGCGCAAGTATCGGCTCATCACGATGATGTTTTTCGATGATGACCGCCGAAGCCGGAACAGCTTCGGCTCCGGCTTCGCATAAGGAGAGCTAAGATGACTGTCGGCATCAGGAAGTCCGCGCAGTTCGGTCCGGACCTCAGCCTGAAGGGCCTCAACCGCCTCCTGGTGAGCGCCTTCGACGCCCTGCTGGATTGGCAGGACCGGGCGCGCCAGCGCCATCGCCTGGGCGAGATGGACGATCACCTGCTGCGCGACATCGGCCTGTCCCGCGCCGACCTGGAGCACGAAGCGGCCAAGCCGTTCTGGCGCGCCTGACGGCTGTCCGTCCAGCTTCGGGCCGGCTCAGTCGCGGTCGGCCCGTTCGCCCATCAGATCGTCGGTGACCGAGGCGATCTCGTCCAGCGCGCTGGTCAGGCGCGGCAGATAGCGGCGCCCGTCGTCGGTCAGTTCCAGGCCCCGGGCAAAGCGCCGGAACAGGACGACCCCAAGCCAGCTTTCGAGCATCTTGACGTGATGGCTGATCGCCGCCGGGGTCACCCCCAGTTCCTGGGCCGCGCCTGTGAAGCTGCCATGCCGTCCGGCCGCCTCGAACGCCCGTACGGCGCTGAGCGGCGGCAGCTGCCGACTCTGTTGCGTTTCGCAGTCCAACCTCTGTACCACCCCCGACCCATTCCGCTCCAGATGATCCGTCCAGCTGTGAAACAGTCGGGAGCCGATTGAGGTTTCATCCGAACAACAGCAATGCGAGCGGAATCGACGGCAGGGCAAGAACCGTCTGAAGGGTGATCGTTCCGGCCATCAGCCGCGAGTCGCCCCCCATCTGGCGCGCCAGGACGTAGGCCGACGCGGCGGCCGGCAGGCTGTTGAACAGCACTGCGACGGTCAAGGTCAGCCCGTGGACCCGAAGACGGCGCCGTACAGAGCGGTCAGCCCGGGCACGACCATCAGCTTCATCAGCGACGACTGGAGCACCGCGCCCCCCGCCGCGCGCGCGGCCGCGACGTCCAGGCCCGCGCCGACCGCCAGCAGGCCCAGCGGAAGTGCGGCGTCCCCCAGGATCTCGAAGACGGGCCCGACCAGGGGCGGGCGGCCGATCCCGCTGAGGTTGAGGGCGGCTCCGCCCGCCACGCCGATGATGATCGGGTTGCGCAGGATGCCCGAGACGATCGCCCGCACCGAGGTTCCGTTGCCGGAGCCGTACCGGGACAGCACGACCACGCACAGCACGTTGACCAGCGGCACGACCGTCGCCAGGCCGATCGCGAACAGCGTGACGCCCGGACGGCCGAACAGGGCCGCGGCGGCCGCCAGGCCCACGAACGTGTTCGGCCTGACCGATCCCTGGAAGACGGAGGTGAAGGCCGGACCGTCGGGATTGATCCGCCTGCGCAGCAGCAGAAGGACGAGGGTGGCCGTCAGGATCGCCGATACCAGGGCGAGCCCCATGGGCACGACGGCGAGGTCGCCGAGGCTGGCCTTGGACAGGTTGTCCAGCAGCAGGAGCGGGAAGAAGAGGTAATAGGTGAGCTTCTCCACCGGAATCCAGAAATCGTCCGGGACGATCCGGCGCCGGCGCAGCACGTATCCCAGCAGGATCAGGATGAAGATCGGCGTGAGGGCGGTGAAGACGATGAAGAGCTGGGACATTCAGGAATTGCCGTCTTCGGTCCCTTCCTTCTCGTCCTGTTCCTGTTCCCGGCGCTCCTCCTCGGCCAGCCGCGCCGCCGCGCGTATTCCCGCCAGAGCGTCGAGCGCTCCCTGGAGGATGTAGGCGGCGGCCATCTTGTCCACGACCTCGGCGCGGCGCTTCCGGGTCATATCGGCGTCGATCATCATGCGCTGGACCGCGCTGGTGGACAGCCGCTCGTCCCAGAACGCGATCTCCTGCTCCCCGCCGAGGATGTCCCTGTGCTCCAGCATGCTGGCGCCGAACTGCCGGGCGCGCTCGGCCGAGGGTCCCTCGCTGCCGTCCATGTTGACCGGCAGCCCGATCACCACCGCGCCCACCTCCCGGTCCTTGATGATCCGGGCCAGCTCGCGCGCATCCACCGTGAACTTGGTGCGCTTGATCGTGCCGATCGGCGACGCCACGGAGAATCCGGGGTCGGAGATCGCCATGCCGACGGTCTTGGTGCCCAGGTCGAGCCCCAGCAGCCGCTTGCCGCGGGGTACGATGTCGAGAAGGTCCGTGAGCTTGCGGATCGCCATATCGGGTGTTACTTTCGGCACACAGTCATAAAGGCACACAGCCGGAAAATTTCCATTTCTGCCGTCGGCCGGGGCAGTGCTCCGGCACGAGGCGTTCGCGGACGGAGAGACTTACCCCATGTCGCTCGATAAGGCCACCGTGGCGAAGATCGCCCACTTGGCCCGCATCAAGGTGCCCGAGGCCGACCAGGACCACCTGGCCGGCGAACTCAGCAACATCCTGAACTTCGTCGAGCAATTGAACGAGGTCGATACCGTCGGCGTGCAACCGATGACCAGCGTGGCACCCCACAAGCTGCGCCGCCGTCCCGACGCCGTCACCGATGGCGGCGTCCGCGACGCCGTGCTGCTCAACGCCCCGGACAGTGCCGAGGGCTTCTTCGTCGTGCCGAAGGTTGTCGAGTGATGACGGATCTGACAAAGCTGACCATGACCGAAGCCCTGGCCGGGATGGCCAAGGGCGAATTCACCAGCGTCGAGCTGACCGAGGCGCATGTCCGCGCGGTCGAGGCGTCGCGCGCCCTGAACGCCTTCATCACCGAGACGCCGGACCAGGCGATCGCCATGGCCGAACGGGCCGACGCGCGGCGGGCCAAAGGCGAGGCCGGGCCGATGAACGGTCTGCCGATCGCGGTCAAGGACCTGTTCTGCACGGCGGGATTCCAGACCACCGCCGGCAGCCATATCCTGGAAGGCTTCAAGCCGCCTTATGAGTCCACCGTCACGTCCAACCTGTGGCGGGACGGCGCGGTGATGCTCGGCAAGGTCAACCTGGACGAGTTCGCCATGGGCTCCTCCAACGTGACCAGCCATTACGGCCCCGTCGTCAGCCCCTGGAGCGAGGGCACCCTGGTGCAGCGAGACATGGCGGAGGAGGGCGGCTTCCTGTCCGAGCTGACCGCCGCCGTGCGCCAGCCGCGCCCGGTGCAGGAATGGCAGTGGACCCGCAAGCTGGTGCCCGGCGGATCGTCGGGCGGCTCGGCCGCCGCCGTGGCGGCGCGCTGCGCCATGGCCGCGACCGGAACCGACACGGGCGGATCGATCCGCCAGCCGGCCTCGTTCGTCGGCATCGTCGGCATCAAGCCGACCTATGGCCGCTGCTCGCGCTGGGGCATCGTCGCCTTCGCCTCGTCGCTCGACCAGGCCGGTCCGATGACCCGCACGGTCGGGGACGCGGCCCTGATGCTGGGTTCCATGTGCGGGTTCGATCCCAAGGATTCGACCAGCGTGGACATGCCCGTGCCGGACTTCCGTGCCGCGCTGACCGGCGATATCCGGGGACTCAAGGTCGGCATCCCCAAGGAATACCGCGTCGACGGAATGCCCGCCGAGATCGAGAAGCTGTGGCAGCAGGGCATCGACTGGCTGAAGGCGGCCGGCGCCGAGCCGGTCGAGATCAGCCTGCCGCACACCAAATACGCCCTGGCGACCTATTACATCGTGGCGCCGGCGGAGTGCTCGTCCAACCTGGCGCGCTACGACGGCGTCCGCTTCGGCTTGCGGGTCGAGGGCAAGGATCTGAAGGACATGTACGAGAACACCCGCGCCGAGGGTTTCGGGGCAGAGGTCAAGCGCCGCATCATGATCGGCACCTATGTGCTGTCGGCGGGCTACTACGAAGCTTATTACCGCAAGGCGCAGCAGGTCCGGACCCGGATCGCGGAGGACTTCGAGCAGGCCTACAGGCAGTGCGACGTGATCCTGACGCCGACGGCGCCCAGCACCGCGTTCGCTATCGGCGAGAAGATGGACGATCCGATCGCCATGTACCTGAACGACGTGTTCACGGTGCCGGCGTCGCTGGCGGGACTGCCCGGCATCTCGGTGCCGGCGGGGCTGGCGTCCGACGGGCTGCCGCTGGGACTGCAGATCCTCGGCCGGCCGTTCGACGAGTCGACCGTGCTGCGGGTGGCCGGCGTGCTGGAGAATGCCGCCGGCTTCGACGCCCTGCCGCCCTTCGTCGCCGCCCGCGGCTGAGGCCGACCCTGATCTTGAGGAAGTTGGACAATGACTAGTGTGATCAACGGGACTGGTTTGATCAAGGGCGAGACCGGCGACTGGGAAGTTGTAATCGGGCTGGAAGTCCATGCCCAGGTCATTTCGAACGCGAAACTGTTCTCGGGAGCCTCGACCCTTTTCGGTGCCGAACCGAACACGCAGGTCAGCTTCGTCGATGCCGCGTTCCCCGGCATGCTGCCCGTCATCAACGAGCACTGCGTCGAGCAGGCGGTCCGCACGGGGCTGGGACTGAAGGCGCAGATCAACCTGTTCTCGGTGTTCGACCGCAAGAACTACTTCTACGCCGACCTGCCGTCGGGCTACCAGATCAGCCAGTTCCAGCAGCCGATCGTGGGCAAGGGCGAGATCGTGCTGGACATGCCGGACGGGACCAGCCGCACCGTCGGCGTCACCCGCCTGCACCTGGAGATGGACGCCGGCAAGAGCGTCCACGACCTGCATCCGAGCCGCACCTATGTCGACCTGAACCGGTCCGGCGTGGCCCTGATGGAGATCGTTTCGGAGCCGGACATGCGCACCTCGGAGGAGGCCGCGGCCTATGTCCGGAAGCTGCGGGCGATCCTGCGCTATCTCGGCACCTGCGACGGCAACATGGAGGAGGGCTCCATGCGCTGCGACGTCAACGTGTCGGTGCGCCGGCCGGGCGAGCCCTACGGCACGCGGACCGAGACGAAGAACGTCAACTCGATCCGCTACGTCCAGATGGCGATAGACTACGAGGTGCAGCGCCAGATCGAGGTGATCGAGGGCGGCGGGACGATCGTGCAGGAGACGCGGCTGTGGGACACGACCAAGTTCGTGACCCGGTCGATGCGCAGCAAGGAGGAGGCGCACGACTACCGCTACTTCCCCGATCCCGACCTGCTGCCGCTGGAACTGGAGCAGTCCTGGGTGGACGCGATCAAGGCGACCCTGCCGGAACTGCCCGACGACAAGAAGGCGCGCTTCATCAGCGACTACAAGCTGTCGAACTATGACGCCGGCGTGCTGGTCGCGGAACGGGCGAGCGCCGATTTCTACGAGACGGTCGCCAAGGGCCGCGACCCGAAGCTGGCCGCCAACTGGACCATGGGCGAGCTGTTCGGCGCGCTGAACAAGCAGGGCAAGGGGATCGAGCAGTCGCCGGTCTCCGCCGAGAACCTGGGCGGGCTGATCGACCTGATCTCCGACAACACGATCAGCGGCCGCATCGCCAAGGACGTGTTCGCCGAGATGGTCGCGACCGGCAAGCCGGCGGCCCTGATCGTCGAGGAGAAGGGGCTGCGCCAGGTGACCGACACGGGCGCCATCGACAGCGCGATCGAAGGCGTGCTGGCGGCCAACCCGGACAAGGTCGCCGAGTACAAGGGCGGCAAGGAAAAGCTGTTCGGCTTCTTCGTCGGCCAGGTCATGAAGCAGACCCAGGGCAAGGCCAACCCGGCCCTGGTCAACGAGATCCTGACCGGGAAGCTGAACGGCTGACGCGGCACGGCGCGGATGCCGGGCCTTCGGTTCCGGCATCCTTTCTCATCCATGAAGAAAAACAGTTCCAGGAGACAGCGCGATGGCCGGCAAGCCCGACAGCCTGAAGCCCGAAACCCTTGCCGCCAACGCCCTGGGCTGGATCGATCCAAACACCGGCGCGATCGTTCCGCCGATCCATCCCAGCACGACATATCTCCGGGACGCCGACAACAGCTACGGCACCCACGGGCGCGTCTACAGCCGGGCCGACAACCCGACCTACGACCAGGTCGAGGCGCTGCTGAACCGGCTGGAAGGCGGGCAGGGGGCGCTGGTGTTCTCCTCCGGCATGGCGGCGGCGACCGCGCTGTTCATGGCGCTGAAGCCGGGCGACCACGTCGTGGCGCCCAGCGTCATGTATTGGTCCCTGCGCAATTGGCTGATCGACTTCGCCAAGCCCTGGGGACTGGACGTCGAGTTCGTGCCCAGTGCCGACATGGAGGCTCTCGGGCGCGCGGTGCGGCCGGGCCGGACGGCGCTGGTCTGGGTCGAGTCGCCGAGCAATCCCATGTGGGACGTGACCGACATCCAGGCCGCCTCCGACATCGCCCATGCCGCCGGGGCGCGGCTTGCCGTGGACAGCACCTCGGCCAGCCCGGTGATCACCCGCCCGCTGGCGTTCGGCGCCGACTATGTGATGCATGCCGGCACCAAGTATCTTAACGGGCACAGCGACGTGATCGCCGGCGCGCTGGTCACCGCCGCCGCCGACGATCACTGGAACCGGATCAAGGGTGTTCGCAAGGGATTGGGAGCGGTGCTGGGACCGTTCGAGAGCTGGCTGCTGCTGCGCGGCATGCGCACGCTCTATCCGCGGGTGCGGACCGCCTCGGCCAACGCGCTGGACATCGCCCGGTACTTCGAGGGGCATCCCGGCGTCACGGAGGTGCTGTATCCCGGCCTCCAGAGCCATCCCCAGCACGACATCGCCCGCCGCCAGATGACCGACGGGTTCGGCGGGATGCTGTCGATCCGCATGAGCGGCGGTGCCGCCGCGGCGATCGCGGTGGCCGCCAATACCGAAGTGTTCACCCGCGCCACCTCGCTGGGCGGGGTCGAGAGCCTGATCGAACACCGCGCCAGCATCGAGGGCGCGGACACGCCGGTTCCGGACGACTTGCTGCGCCTGTCGGTCGGCATCGAGGATGCCGAGGACTTGATCCGCGACCTGATCCAGGCGATCGAGAAGAGCCGTTCGGCGGTCTGAGGCGTCGCGGTAAAAAGGTAGCGGAACGCGCACGATAGGGGCTTGCCGAACAAGGTCCCGCTCGCTATACAGAGCGCCGCGCCGGATAGGTGGCCGAGAGGCTGAAGGCACAGCTTTGCTAAAGCTGCGTGGGGGAAACCTCACCGTGGGTTCGAATCCCACCCTATCCGCCACTCTCCCCGTTTATGGGTGGTGGAATTCATCGGCGTACTGCACTCCCTTCCATATTTAAAGCATATTGCGTCAGTTCAGGGCGCCCAGGCTCATGAACTGACTGCGCAAGCCGTGTTGAGAAGGGCGGGCGGGGCATCAGCCGCCCAGATCAGGCCATCGGGCAGCCCCTCCGATGTGAAGGTGACGTTGGGCGGAAACGTCGCCTCGCGGCGACCGGCGCAATCGACCAGATGGCGCGTGAACAGGGTATCGCGGGCACGTCCTACGACCAGCACGTTGATGAGGACAAGGTCGGCATGGGCGGGATTGGTTCGCAAGGTGCCTCTGTCGGCTACGACCAGCGTGGTTGTGACCGGTTTCAGGTAGGACCAAGGCTCGAATGGCGACCGGGTGCCGAGACGCTCGATGACCACCATCTCCGGCGGCAGCATCGCTTCCACGCGGTAGGCCCACTGGTAACGCAACGTCGCGGTGACCGCGACGACCGCCACGGCGGCGACCACCGGGCCGAGCCAGCGCGGCGGCACGGTACGCAACAGCTTGAAGCCGATCAGCATCACGCCAAGGGCGGCGAGTGCTGCACAAGCCGCGATCAGCACATCAAGAAGCATCTATGATATCCATGGTCCGTCCCCGTCCGGAGCATGCCATTCAGGCCATGCCGCCGCGGTAGGCGGCGACAGCCGCCGATTGCATCAGCTTCACCACGGCGAAGGCATCCTTGAGGTGGCCGCGCTCGAACGGCGAGAGTTCCTGGGGAGAAAGGTAATTGTCCGGCGTCTTGCCTGCCTTCAACAGCCGGACTTGGTGCCGCACCCTGACCAGGCTCAGGAAGTCCAGGGCGTCCACCAGATCGCGGGCGCCGTCCCGACTCACCTTGCCGGTCTCGCCGGCGGCGATCAGCCGGTCATGGGTATTGACCAGGGGCGATCCGGCATCCAGGGCATAGACCCGCGCCAGATCAACGATGGGCGCCAGGACGGAGTGCTTGAGGTCCAGTGAGCGATGATGCTCCCCGCCGGAAATCAGGACGAAGTTCCGGAAAAATCCCAGCGGTGGCTGGTGGGTCAGCGCGTTGCGGACGAGATGACCGAGAAACAGTCCGTTGCTCCGGGTCAGCTTCAGGACCTCCTGCTGGAGATCATGGAACAGCGACGACTGGCCGGCGACCGGGCGCATGTCGAAGAAGACGCTGGCGTTCATCAGCGCCTCCGGCAAAGGCTCTCCCACCCAGCGGGCGAAGGTGCGGCTCCAACCTGAAATCGGCATCCGCCAGCGCGGATTGCGGGCCATTATGTCGCCCGGGCAGAGAGTATATCCGGCATGGTCCAGTCCCTCGCAGACGAACTCCGCCAATGCTTTGAAATAGTCGCCGTTGGCCGCATCCTCATAGTCGTCGGAGAGGATGAGCGCGTTGTCCTGGTCCGAACAGGCGGTCTGCTCGTTGCGTGCCTGGGAGCCGAGCGCCATCCAGAGATAAGCCACCGGCGGCGGCCCCAACCGGTGCTCCGCCAACTGCAGCAGCCGTTCCGTTGCCGCGTCGGTGATGGCCGAGACGGCATGGCCGATGCCATATGCGCTGCTGCCGCCCTCCACCAAGTCGTGAACCATGTCGCGTAGCGGCTTCACGGCCTCGGCGACTCCTGCGGCGTCGCTCCGCCCGGCGATGTCGCCCGCCATGAACACGACCGACCGCACATGGGTCCGCAGCATGTCGGTGCTGGTCACCACCCCGGCCAGCGCCGTTCCACGCATGACGGGCAGATGATTGATGCCGTGGCGGGCCATCAGGATCTCCGCCTGGAAGATCAGGGCCGTATCTTCGATGCGATGCGGGTCCGGAGTCATCACCGACGCCACCGGTTCGGCGGGATCCCGGTCCGCCGCCAGGACACGGTTGCGCAGGTCGCGGTCGGTCACGATGCCCAGAAGATGGCCGTTCTCGACCACTGGCAGGCAGGAGACACCGGCCTGGCGCATCCGCCGGGCGGCGTCTCCGATGCTGGCCCCGGGAGAGATCAACTCCGGCGGGCGCCGGATCAGATCTCCCACCAACCGCCGGCTCGCCGGGGCCATCCGGTCACGGACGCCGCGCAGCCGTTGGCCCGCCTGCGGATCGACGAGGCGGTCGAATTCGGGATGGCTTTCCCGAAGCCGGAGGATCAGCTCCGCCGGCATCTGGTAGAGAACAGTATCCTCCAGGGCGGTGACCTGGCAGAGGGCGGTTCCATCCGCCATCGAGGACCACGCCCCCGCCAGATCGCCTTCCGCCAGATGGGCGATCAGATCGCCGGCACCGGTCCGGGCCTCGAGCACGCCGCTCCTTACCATGCTGACCCTGGTGACAGGGTCGCCCGGGCGCATCAGAACCTCACCCCTGCCCAGGTCGACCGGAGTCACCAGAGCGGCGAGGGCATCCAGCTCGTCCTTCGGCAGAAGGTTGAAGGCCGGCTGGGCAGCGACGAATTCCCGGACTCCCGCAAGCTCGACCGGCATGTTCAGGGCCCCCTCCGATGGACCTGTAGGCGCAATGCTCAATCACCAGGGCTCAGTGGTCGACCGCGGCCTTGGCGCCACGCGGCGACCGGATATAGTCGACGAGTTCCTGGATTTCGCGCGGCGGCGCGGCCGTCATCTTGCTGATCGCGAAAGCGAGCGCGAAGTTGAGGAGCATGCCCACGAAGCCGATTCCTTCCGGCGAAATTCCCAACAGCCAGTTCTCAGGCGTGTTGACGCCGATGGGATCGATGAAGATACCCTTGAAGTAGACGATGTAGCCCATGGTGAAGATCAGCCCGGCAAGCATGCCGGCGATCGCCCCTTCACGGTTCACCCTCTTCGCGAAAATGCCCATCATGATCGCAGGGAAAAGCGAACTGGCCGCGAGGCCGAAGGCGAAAGCGACCACCTCCGCCACGAAACCGGGTGGATTGTATCCCAGGTACCCGGCGATCAGGATGGCGAAGCCGGCGGCGATGCGGCCCGCCAACAGTTCTTGTTTCTCCGTGATGTTCCTGGCGAAGGTGCTCTTCATCAAGTCGTGGGAAATCGACGACGAGATCACCAGCAACAGGCCCGCGGCGGTGGACAGGGCCGCCGCGATGCCGCCCGCCGCGACCAGTGCTATGACCCAGTTGGGCAGTCCCGCGATCTCGGGATTGGCGAGCACCATGATGTCGCGATCCACGGTCAGCTCGTTGCCGGCCCAGCCATACTGCTGCTCCAACGCGTCGCTCATTCCCGTCGGGTTGTAGTACTGGATACGACCGTCGCCGTTCTTGTCCTCGAACTTCAGAAGGCCCGTCTGTTCCCACCGCTGCATCCAGGCCGGACGCTCCTCGTAAAGCAGGTTGCCGTCCGGTGCACCGACCGCACCGACCTGCAGAGTGTCCATAAGATTGTAGCGGGCCATGGCGCCGACGGCCGGTGCGCAGAGATACAGCAGGGCGATGAAGAACAACGCCCAGCCGGCCGACGAGCGGGCGTCGCGCACGCGCGGTACGGTGAAGAAACGGACGATCACGTGCGGCAGGCCCGCGGTACCGACCATGAGGGCAGCAGTGATGGCGAACAGGTCGATGACACTCTTCTGCCCGTCGGTGTAGGCAGCGAAGCCAAGCTCGGTGACAACGGCGTTCAACCGTTCCAGAAGATACACTCCGTCCGCGCTGACGCCCGGGGTGTCCACGAGGCTGCTGCCAAGGCCAAGCGGCGGGACCGGATTGCCGGTCAGTTGGAGGGAAATGAAGATCGCCGGCACGATGTAGGCGGTGATCAGGACGACGTATTGGGCGACTTGGGTGTAAGTGATCCCTTTCATCCCGCCCAGCACGGCATAGATGAAAACGATGCCCATGCCGACGACCAGCCCAACCTCGATGCTGACCTCAAGGAAGCGGGAGAAGACGATGCCGACGCCGCGCATCTGCCCCGCGACATAAACGAATGAAATGAAGATCAGGCAGACCACCGCCACGACCCGCGCGGAGTCGCTGTAATAGCGGTCGCCGATGAACTCGGGCACGGTGAACTTGCCGTATTTCCGCAAGTACGGCGCAAGAAGCATGGCCAGCAGAACATAGCCGCCGGTCCATCCCATCAGGTAGACTGAGCCGCCGTAGCCCAGAAACGCGATCAACCCCGCCATGGAGATGAACGAGGCCGCCGACATCCAGTCGGCGCCGGTCGCCATGCCGTTGGCGATGGGGTGGACGCCCTTGCCGGCGACATAGAAGTCACCCGTCGTCGCCGCCCGCGTCCAGATGGCGATCCCGATATACAGGGCGAACGTGGCTCCGACGACGAGATAGGTCAGGGTCTGGAGTTCCATTATTTCAACCTTCCGTACAGCCGCCTAGATCTCGTCGACGTTGAACTGCCGGTCGAGCCGGTTCATCCGCCAAGCGTAGAAAATGATGAGAAGCAGGAAGACGACGATCGAGCCCTGTTGGGCGAACCAGAATCCTAGAGGAAAACCGCCGACCATGATGCCGTTGAGGGCTTCGGCGAATATTATTCCGGCGCCGAAGGATACCAGGAACCATACAAGCAGGCATCCCAGGACTGTTCGGATATTGGCGCGCCAGTATTGCTGCGCCTGAGTGTCAAGATTGTTCCTCATCAGCAACCTCCCTCATCAGTTTTATTGAACCGCCAACCGGACGCCAAGGCAGCCTTGTTCCATAAACTTATCCATAAAATGATCGCGCTGACAATGGAGTTGCTGGAAATTCGTGGTGCTGGAGGCTGCTTTTTCGTCGAAGGCGGAAAGCCCGTTCAAGTGTCGAAGACGCCCGACCCTGCCCCCGGGATTGCCGGAGCCTCCGACTCCTGAAAGAGTGCAGCCATGTGATAGGGTGCGGGAGTTTCTGCAGAAGGGCTCAGCTCAGGCGAGCGGCCACGGTATGCGGGTGATGTCTGACGTCATCCCAACCCCGAGTATCTCCGGACGATGGTCCAGTCGATGATCCAGTCAATGGTTCAGACGACGCTCCTACCTGATCCCGGGTGCGCGCCATGAAGGTGCGCGAGGGCGGCAGCGTCGGCACCCAGGCGGTTTTGGTGGCGGTGGCGGTCGATTGGGGCGGCCGCGATGCTATGTTCATTTCACGAGATCACGGCTCGCTTACGTGCCTGAAAGCCAGCAGACAGTCGTCTCAACCGCCGCCCGGCAGGTCTTCGTCCAGCCTGATCGCAAGGCCACCGGACGTTTGCGTCGCTTCGTCGGATTCAGGCGACCGGAAAGACGCGCACCTCTGCCAGGAGTTCGTCAAACAACGCGGCGTGCGGCTCCGGCAGGGTACCCGCCGCCCAATAGGCGAAGGCGTCACAGTACCACTCCTCGGCAATGGAGTTGTGGTTGGACAGGAGCTTCCGCAACACCGGATCGGCGAGCCAGCCGAGGCGCTGCATGCGGCGCAGGAAGTCGGTGTGTTCTGCCTCGATACGATGGCGCACGACGCCGGCGCCAGCCTCCCGGACCTCGAGAAGATGAAGGACGAAGTGGGCGTATTCGTGCAGGACGACAAAGGCGACCTCCCACTCGGGGTCGGTGCCGCACTGCGCCAGATGGGCGAGCCAAGCCAGGTTCAGCCGGATGTTGGCTGTGCCCTCGGTGTGCAGGCCGATTGCGGCGTCCGGCCGGTGAAGCTCCTCGATGAAGTAGGAGACGTTGCACGGCGGCAGGCGGCCCAGGCCCTTGTCAGCCAACAAGCGGTTGGCCAGCGCCGCCGAGGGCGCAATGAACTCGTCGGCCACCCGGGACCGCTCGATGAACTGAGCCGACGACAAGAACCGCATGCTGCCTCTCCGCTTCCTCTGGAACCCACTTCCCCTGGGAATAGATGGGGCGAGCAGCGACCCGTCACATGGGCCCTCTCCGTTCGTGCGTTCACGCGACGTGGGACCGGCTCCGCTGGCAGCTGTGGATCGCGTCCGCCCTGTCCCATCTTGGCGCCGCGGGACGGGCCAGAGCAGTGCCTCTATTTCACGGACCGTCGAAATCTCCCGCCCAAGCTGCGCGCGCCGCTCGATCCCGTACGATGCCGCGACGCTGGAAGGCAGGATCCCGTTCCCACGGGCTCCGATATCTCATCACGGTACTCGGCACCGCAGGTTGGCGTCGATCAAACGCTTCATGGTGTCGATGAATGCCTGCCGCTCCTGAGGCTGCAGGGCATCGATGGTGCGCAAATGAGCCCGGCCCACCCCTCTGCCAGCCGTTCCAATGTCAGCCGGCCGGCGTCGGTGAGCGTCGCCAGCTTCATGCGCCGATCGTCGGGAGCGATCCGGCGATCGATCAGGTCGCGCTTGCTGAGGGGTGTGATCCCGTATGTCAGGATCGCCGCGACCTGCGTCCGGAAAGCGCTGTGAGCCCGCCGGATCTCGGTGCTGCCATCGCTTGGGCAAGTCGAGGTGTCAGCCCGCACTGCCCAGACGGGTCGAGATCCGCTCCGCGCAAGTCTTCAGCGCGCCAACCGCTTCGACCTGGCTGACCTTGTTGCCCTTCATATGCAGGAAAGGAATGGTCAGGGCGGCGAGGGCGGTCCGGGAATGGCTGAGGATGGGGCAGGAAAGATCGACCACGCCCATGACCGCATCGCTGCCGCTTTCCTCGTAGCCGTTCCGCCCTATCCCGTCCAGGCGGCGCTCCAGTTCCGCCGCGGCCTTCGTTTCCCCGGTATGGGCGAGGGCACACTCGATCCGGGCGGCACGCTCGCCGGGACTCTGGAACGCCATGAGGACCCGGCCCGACGCCGTTTCGATGGCGGAGAAGGTTGCACCGGCCTTGACCGAGAAGGTGCGGGCGGTCGATCCCTCGTCCTTCGCCACGATCATGATGCGGTCCAAGTCCCAGACCGAGAGGTGACACGACTGCCCGGTCTGCTCCGCGAGCACCCGCATGTCCGCCCTCGCGGCGGAGAGCAGGCGCTCCAGGGCCGGGTGCCGGGTGGACAGATCGAAAAGCTTGAGCGTCAGGACATAGCCTCCATCGGCGCCGTACCGGCGGACATAGCCACGCCGCTCCAGGGCCACGAGCATCCTGAAGATCTCGCCGATCGACCGGTCCAGGCGGGAGGCGATATTGCTTTGGGACAGCGGTTCGCACTCGCCGGCCAGGAGTTCGAGAATGTCCAGCCCCTTTTCCAGCGCCGGTGCGCTGTAGCCGGCCCCGCGCTCGAACTGGATCTGTGCGTCACTCATCGCAAACCATTTTTTCAGGCATCGGAGTTTTACCCTTGCTCGATCACTATCGAATATGAAAACCTCTTAGGCAAGGCTGCGACAACACGACGCATCAGGTCACCTCAAAGACCCGATGCCGAAAAGATCAGGCCAGGAGGAAATGCCATGACCACGACCCTGTCGAGCGACTCCGTCGATCTTCTCAGGAACGAGGGCATTCTTTTTCCCATCCCCGTCTTCGGCGAGGAGGAAATCGCCGGATACCGCGCGAAGCTCGAGGATCTCGCGAAGCGGGAAGGGGGCAAGCTGTCCCGCTCGACCAACCAGAAGCCGCACCTGCTCCTGCCGTGGCTGAACCGCATGATCCGGGATCCGCGTATCCTCGATCCCGTTTCCGCGGTGCTCGGTCCCGACATCCTGTGCTGGGGATCCGGATTCTTCTGGAAGCCGCCCAAGGATCCCGCGTTCATCTCCTGGCACCAGGATTCCACCTACTGGGGGCTCTCGGCTCCGGATATCGTGACGGCCTGGATCGCCTTCACGCCCAGTACGGCCGAGAGCGGCTGCATGCGCGTCGTGCCCGGAAGCCACCACAAGGACCAGCTCCCGCACAAGGACACCTTCGCCGAAACCAACCTGCTGTCGCGCGGCCAGGAAGTCGCCGTCGAGGTGGACGAGCGCGACGCGGTCGACGTGGTCCTCCGGCCGGGCGAGATGTCCATCCACCACGTCCGCCTGATCCACGGGTCGGAGCCGAACCGTTCCGACCAGCCGCGCATCGGGTTCGCCATCCGGTACATCCCCACCTACATCCGCCAGACCGCCGGGATCCGCGACAGCGCCACCCTTGTCTGCGGCACGGACCAGTACGGGAACTTCGATCCGGAGCCGGTGCCGGAAAGCGATTTCGATCCGGCGGCGGTTGCATTCCACGCGGCCATGCTCGAACGATCGGAACAGATCCTGTACGCCGGCGCGTCCGAGGTCAGGCACTTCGAGCAGCCGTCCGTCCGCGGCTGAGCACCGAGGGGCCGATCCATAACAAGACGCATAAAACAAGACGCATAACAAGAAGCAGGAAAGCCTGAAGGAGGGAGGAAACATGAAACGGTTGTTCGCCGCCGCCGCGCTGGCGGCCTTCTGGGCCGGTGCTGCTCCGGCCATGGCGCAGAGCTACGTGATCAAGTTCGCCCATTCGCTCTCGAACACGGAGCCGGCTCACCTCGCGGCGGAGTATTTCGCCAAGAATGTCGGGGAGCGCACCGGCGGGCAGGTTTCGATCAGCGTCTTCCCGAGCGAGCAGCTGGGATCGGGAAAGGATGTCAACGAGATGATCCGGCAGGGCGCGCCGGTCATGAACATCACCGATCCCGGCTACCTTTCCGACTTCGTGCCGGACGTCGGGGTGTTGAACGGACCCTACCTGCTGAAGGAGCCCGAGGACTTCAAGAAGATCCTGGCCAGCGACTGGTACGACGGGATCGACGCGAGCCTGCAGGAGGCGGGGTTCCGCGTCGTTTCCTTCAACGGGCTGTTCGGCCCCCGGCATATCCTGTCGGACAAGCCGGTCCGCTCACCGGCCGACATGCAGGGCGTGACGATCCGTGTCCCGCCCAACCAGATGTGGATCGAAACCTTCAGGGCCATGGGCGCGCGGCCGACCACGGTGAACTGGTCGGAAGTCTATACGGCGCTTCAGCAGAACGTCGTCTCCGCCGTAGAGGCGCCGCTGGGATCCCTCTACGGATCGAAACTGCACGAGACCCGCAAGACGCTGTCGCTGGACAGCCATTTCATCTCGTGGATCACGTTCGTGATGAGCGAGCAGTACTTCAAAATGTTGCCCAAGGATATCCAGCAGGTCCTGCTCGAGGAGGGAGAGAAGGCCGGCGAGTACATGACCAGACTCACCCTGGAGCGGGAGGCGGACTACATCGCCAAGTTCAAGGAGGCCGGCGTGACCGTGGTGGACGACGTCGATCTCGATGCCTTCGCCAAAGCGACGGAGAGTGTCTATTCCGCTTTCCCGAAGTGGACACCCGGGCTTCATGAGCAGGTTCAGGAGATCCTCAACTACTGAAGCGGACGATCGCCGAGTGCGATCCGAACATGGAACGGACCAGGGGAGAGGCCATGGTTGAACTGGTCGGGGCGGCCGATGGCCGCACGGTCGGGCAGGCGCAGGCTGGCTGGCTGCGTCGCGCGATCGCCAATCTGGAGGAAACCGCCGCAAGCGCAGCCCTCGTCATCGTCGTGTTGTCGGTCTGCTGGGGAGTGCTCAGCCGGTACGTGACCCAGCAACCGGCGGCATGGTCGGGAGAGGTCGCCGCCATAGCCTTCGCCTGGGTGGTCTTCCTGGGCGCCGCCGCCGGCTTCAAGCGGGGATTGCACGTCTCCATCGACATGGTCGTGTCATTGCTTCCCGCACGGGCGCGCCGTATCCTCGACCTGGGTGTTGAAATCCTGCTCGTGGCGTTCTGCCTTTACATGGTCTGGTTGGGCATCACCTTCGTCATCGCCAACTGGGAGAACCCGACCTCGGTGTTGCGGCTGTCCTCGTCGATCGTCTACGCGGCGGTGCCGGTCGGCTTCGGCCTGATGGCGATGCGCATCGTGCAACGCGCGATCGGCGCCTTGCGCGGCCCGCTTCCGGAGCAGGCGCCATGAATCTTCTCCCGGTTTCCATCATGTTCGGAATGCTGGCCCTCAACGTGCCGGTGGCGTTCGCCATCGCCATGGCGGCGCTCAGCTTCTTCCTGTTCGCCGGCGGCCTTCCCATCAACATCTTCGTGCAGCGCCTGGTGAGCGCCACCGAGTCCTTCCCTTTGCTCGCGGTCCCGTTCTTCATCCTTGCGGGCTCGATCATGAACCATGCCGGTATCACCCGGCGGCTGATGGGATTGGCCGATGCGCTCGTCGGCCACTGGGTCGGCGGGTTGGCGCAGGCGAACATCATCCTGGCGGCGATGATGGGCGGCCTCTCGGCTTCGGCCAACGCCGACGCGGCCATGCAGGCCAAGATGCTCGGGCCGGAGATGATCCGCCGCGGCTACGCACCCGGTTTCGTGGCGGCCCTGACCGCCTGCGCCGCGGTGATCACGCCGATCATCCCGCCGGGCATCGGACTGATCATCTACGGTTTCCTGGCCGACGTCTCGATCGGCCGCCTGTTCATCGGCGGCGTGGTCCCGGGCCTGCTGCTGTGCGGCGCGCTGATGCTCGTCACGGCGGCGATCTCGAAGCGCCGGGGCTATCGGCCGAGCCGGCAGCGCTTCGTCTCCGGGGCGGAGCTGTGGAGCGCCTTCACCCAGGCGATCTGGGCGCTGACCATCCCCCTTTTCATCCTGGTCGGCATCCGGTACGGGATCTTCACGCCGACCGAAGCCGGAGCGATGACCGTGCTGTACGCGACGATCATCGGTTTCGCGGTGCATCGCGAGCTTCGGATCGCCGACCTGCCGTCGATCCTGACGGAGGCGGTGCTCGCGACGAGCACCGTCATGCTGATCATCTGCGCCGCCTCGGCCTTCGGCTTCTACATGGCGTGGGAGAGGATCCCGTTCACGGTGGCGGCGCAGCTGGTGGCCCTGACCCAGGATCCTTACCTGCTGCTCCTGCTGATCAACGTGATGCTGCTCGCCGTCGGGATGCTGATCGAAGGGACGGCCGCGCTGATCCTGCTGGCCCCGATCCTGGTGCCGGTGATCACCAAGGTGGGCATCGACCCGGTGCATTTCGGCCTGGTGATGGTGGTGAACCTGACGATCGGGGCGTCACGCCGCCGGTCGGAACCTTGATGTACACGACCTGCTCGATACTCAATGTCCGCTTGCAGCGTTTCACCGTCGAGGGAATGCCTCTCATCCTCACCTTGATCGCCGTGCTGTTGCTGATCAGCTTTTTCCCCCAGATCGTCCTGTTCCTGCCCAACGCACTGATGGGATAGGAACCCGTATCGGATAGCCTCCACAAGACCGAAGTAATCCCCGCCGCGGGCCATGACGCAACCGGGATGCCGTCGAGTTCGCCGCCCTGGAATGGGTGGACTGGTTCAACAACCAGCCCGTGCTCGAACCCATCGGCAACATTCCGCCCGCCGAGGCCGAAGCACGCTACCATGCTCAAACCGACGATGTCGCCTTGGCGGCGTGACTCAACCAAACCAGCCTCCGGAAAACTCGGCGAGGTTCACTTTCCGGCAGAAACTCCAATGATCCCGCTCTCCAGATTGCCAGAGCCAACTCTCTCAAGCGCGTTTGGCAAAAGCCCCTTGAATGACATGGCCCAATCCAGTTGCGTGGCTACAACTCGGAAGCCATTGAACCATGCCATTCGTTCATATGCTCCTTGCGGAAACGTCTGTTCGTTGATGCCTTGTTCGATCAATCGCTTCGTAAATTCGTCGTATCCAGTGCCAACAGGTTCGCAAATCAGGAACAAAATACCGTCTTTTCTAAGTACACGTTGACATTCGTTCAACTGCGTGTGCAGGTCGGGAAAATGATGAAGAGACCGGCAAAAGACAATTGCATCTGCGCTGTTGTCTTCGAACGGCATCGCTTCGGCGTTGACACGAATCATCCACGAGGACCACGTCTTGTCCCATCGTCGAATGAACCTGCCCAGGCGGAGCAGGCGGAGAGATGCGTCTAGATTTACTAAAAGCCCTGGTGGCGTCGGGAACGCGTCGAGAAAAGATGGTCTGAGACCGCTGCCGACTTCTATTATCAGATTCGCCCGCTCGGGCATGTGACGGCGTATGAATGCGGCGCCTAGTTTGCCGTCAAGATCTTCAGTGAAAGGTTGGCTTTCCGACATATCATCCGGCAGGCAGCCAAGCTCCCGCGTTATGTCCATCGGCACGTCGATGTGCCTCAGCCATGCAACGCCTTCTTGAACCGCAGCCAATCTTAATGTGTACCGACCCGGCAGTTTGGGGGGGCGTACTTCAACGTGAGCCGTTGCGGCGCGTCCCGGCGGCAGGGCCACTGGCAGAGCGGAGCGAAGGCCTTCGAACTCCACGATTTCCCCTTCTTCATCAAGCCAGTGATAGCTCAATGTCACAGGGTTCAAACCGGCTGTAACGATGCGGAACGGCCCATCGTTGCGAATTCGTAAAGCTACATAGAAGTGCTTTTCTATTGTAGCGGAAGCAGGTGCATAAGCAGGTCCGACTTCAATGTCCGGACGAAAATTGTCCAGTCCGAAGCGATCAAAGAGAACCTCCTCCTCCGCATCGAAAAATGCATTGCCGCTGGGTGCCACCGGACGGATTGCCTGGCGCACCAGTTCACGTGTATCAGGATCGTCGGGAAGGCCGAGAGAGGAGATGATTCCGCATTCAGCCGTCTCGCCCTTAACAGAAACTGGAGGTGGTGTTTCCGGAGTCGTAAGATCGAGAATCCAGTCCTCTTCTTCTCTTGTAAACCCGCATGAGGTGCAGAGTAAGCGACAACTGGATGCAGCTTGCATTTCAGGCTTCCGGCAGGCAGGGCACCGAAGGCCCGATGCAATCAACCGGGCGAGTCGAGTTCCTATGGCATTGCCATTGTCGCCATTGTCGATCTGCACTGAAATCCTCATTGTTGTCAGTCAACTTCTCATCATCGTTCCTCATAACACACCCGGTGCCTCCGGACTTCTTCCGAAAGTTGGGTACCGTAACGACTTTTGACCTCACGGATCGCTTGAGCGACACATTCCAAGGACGAAGTCCGCCCTACAGACGAATTCTGCATCAATGTCGGCGCATGATGTCCTCTGGTGGGAGTATGCGGGGAGCATGGGTTTTCCGCTACCGGCCGACTGCGGTCTGCCGTAGCGAGAAGACCTCGCCCTGGGGGATGCCCAGGGAAGTCTCATAGGCCCGGATCACCTCTTCGATGGGACCTTCGGCCCTGACGGAGCCGTGCTCCATCCAGACGGCGCGGTTGCAGACGCGGCGCGTAAGTGCCAGCGAGTGAGTGGCCAGCACCAGGATGCCCGAATTCCCGACAAGGTGGTCGAGCCGCTCCTCCGCTTTGCTGAGGAAAGTCGCGTCGCCGGCTCCGATCCACTCGTCGAGCAACAGGATATCGGGAACCACGCTCGTCGACACCGCGAAGGCCAGTCTCAGGATCATGCCGCTAGAGTAGGTGCGGACCGGTATGTCCAGATAATCCCCGAGGCCGGAGAACTCCGCGATCTCCGGCCGCAACCGCTCGATCTGCCTGTGGTCGAGGCCGAGCAAGCGCCCGCGGATCGAGATGTTTTCATGGCCGGTGGATTCCGCGTCTATGCCGAGCATGATGTCGGACAGGGCGGCGATCCTGCCGCTCGAGACGATCTGTCCGGCTGTCGGCTCATAAGCTCCGGCCAGAACGCGCAGCATCGTTGTCTTTCCGGCGCCGTTGTGTCCGATCAGGGCGACGCGGTCGCCGTGCTCGAAGCTGAGCGTGATGTTCTGCAGGGCCCGGACGACGATCCGGTCGTTCTTGCCGAGGCCCAGGTGGCCGCCGGTGGTCATGTTCATCAGCGATCGCTTCAGCGACCGGCCGTGAGCGTTATAGACCGGGAATTCGACCGAGACGTTGTTGAGGTCGATATGAACGTCAGACATTACCATTCCTTCGCATGATCCGCTCCGCCGACGAGGGGCGGGGTCCTTACAGCCAGTAGGCGATGCGGCTGCGGAACCGCCTGAAGAACATCCAGGAGACCGTGCCGCCGACCAGCAGCATGCCGGCGAGGACGTAGTAGCTCAGTGTCTCTGGAAGCTGTCCCAGCAGGGGGGCCCGGACGACTTCTATCAGGTGGTGGAACGGGTTCCAGTCTAGGAAAAATCCAAATCTTTCGGCGAGAAGCTCCGGCTTGTAAATGATCGGGCTCAGAAAGAAGAAAATCTGCAGCGCGTTCTGGACGACCGGTGGCAGGTCCCTGAACCGGGTGCACAGCGGGCCGACGATTAGCGTTATCCAGAACAGGTTCGCGATCACCAGGATCATTCCGGGGACGATCAGAAGGAGATGCCAGGTTGGCACGATGCCAAACCACAGATACACCAGCGGGATGACGGTCAAGTTGTGCGCCAGGATGATGATGTTGCGCCAGATGACTCTCAGGATATGGACAGTCAGGGGAATGCCCCCGCCCTTTATGATCCCATCGGCTGAGATAAAGACCGTCGTCGAGTCACTGATCGTCGTTGACAGGAAGGCCCAGACGATCAGGCCCCCGCGATGAACGGGATAAAGTCGGACGTATCCATCCTGAACAGCGAAGCATACAGGGTGCCGAGCGCCATCACCATGATACCCATGCTGATCGTGAGCCAGAAGGCGCCCAGCACGGATCGCCGGTACCGCTGCCGGATATCCAGCCAGCCGAGCATTGACCAAAGGCGCCAGGAGGAAAGGCCTCCCAGGATGTCTCGGGCTGCGAGCGTGGTAAGGCTGGTCTCCGCGCGCCTCTGCGGGTTCGTGAGGCGGTCCTGTCGCGAGGGATGGGTTGCAGTCATGTCTGCTTCAATCAATCGTTGCATCAAGGCGGCCGAAGGGCTTCTGAGTACGGCAATGTAATCGACCGTCTTTCGACGAAGCAACCCCGAGCATTCCGTTTTGCTATTGAACGCGTCTCGTTTTGCCGAGAGAACGGCAGACGCATACTTCCGTTCAAAAGGTCATACCTAAAAATTGCTATGACTCTATGCGTAACAGATTAAATATCCAAAAGAGGTGCCCAATTCATCGAGAAATCCACATAAGATAGGATTACATCATCAAAGCTCCCTAGTTCAGAGAACTCCACCTATCGAAGTAGAGGGTTCCTTTGCGTAACACCTCTGGATATCGAAAAATCTTGCGAAAGCCGCGCCGGGACGACTACGGTGTGCCGCAACTTGGGACCTGTTTCAAAGCGATTTTCTTCTTTCAAGGCAACTTCCCCGATATGACATGCCAAGAACATAGTGGTGCTGCATGACCTCGAAATCAAACGCTCGGAATGAGCAGATTTGCGTTGACAGCCTCATGGAGCAGATCCGCAAGGAGGTGCAGCGGCAGTCACCCAGAATGGCCCGGCCGGCATCGAGCGCGTTCAGTGTTCCTGTCACGCCTCCTGCTCCTGCTCCCTCTGTCAGCCTACCTCCGATTGCGCGGGATGACCGGGGACACTCCGCGCTGCTTGGCGTTGATGTGGGGCGCAGCTCTTACCACTACGGCGAGCTGTTGGGATACGACGGCCCCCGGTTCGTCCAGATGGCATATCGCGTATTCCTCGGCCGCGAGCCCGATCCGGAAGGTGAAAGCACCTGGCTCGAAGGGCTTGGCTCCGGTCGTGTCACCAAGCCGGAAATGCTGTGGCTGCTCAGCAGGAGTGCCGAAGGCAGGCACCGGGGGGTCCGGTTATCCGGTCTCGGCTGGCGAACCGCGTACTACCGGGCGCTCAAGGCCCCGGTGGTCGGCCGGCTGTTCCGGGCCGCGCGCAAGGTCAATCAGCTGCCCCACCTGACCCAGAGCTTCGGGCGTATGGAAGACGGCCTGCGGTCGCTGCAGGACAGGCTCGCCAGGATCGAGGGAACGAGCTCCGGTACGCCGCACGTCACCGCGAAGCTTCTCGACAGCAGCCGGGCGATGGCTGCCGAAGTGACTCAGCTGAGGGAGCGGGTATCCAACCTCGAGTCCCTGAAAGGTCTCTCCTCCGAAATCGCGACTGTGCGCACATCCTTCCTGGCCAGGGAGACCGAAATGGTGCATCGCCTGGCCGTGCTGGATCAGTACGCCAGCCGCCTGGGTGTCCTGGAAAGCGAAACCGTCAGGCGCCCTGACCTGGCAGAACTGCACGAGCAACTCGAAGTCCGCTTCAATGCCCTGAGCGAGGGGCTGGTCCGCCGCACCGAAGTCGAGGAACTGAACAGGCAGTTGAGGGAGCTGGTCGACGGCTCCGCGACACTGTCGGACACGGCCGTTGGCGAAGTGCGGGAGAAGGTCTTGCAGATCCAGATGAAGATGGCGCAGCTGCGCAACATCGTTCTGGATCAGGAGCGGCGCGTCAACCGCTTCCTGGCCGAGGCCCGGGCGCGGCTGCCGGGCGAGCCGCTCGGCGCCGACCAGATCGAGCGCATGGTCCGGGACAAGGACGATGCCGACGATACCGCCTATCTCGAATTCGAGGATCAGTTCCGCGGCACCCGGGCGGAAATCAAGGAGCGTCAGCGCTTCTATCTCCCCTTCGTCCGCCAAACCGTCGACTCGCACGGCGGCGGCGTCCTGGATATCGGGTGCGGACGCGGCGAGTGGCTGGAACTGCTGAAGGAGCACGATATCAAGGCCTGCGGCATCGACATGAACCGGGCCATGGTGCGGCGGAGCGTCGAGGCCGGCCTGTCCGTGACCGAAGGCATGGCGGTCGAGCATCTCCAGACCCTCCCGGATTCCAGCCTGGAAGTGGTCACGGCCTTCCATGTCATCGAGCATCTCGGGATGAGGGAACTCGCCGACTTTATGCAGGAGGTCCGGCGCGTCCTGCGGCCGAACGGGATCGCCATCTTCGAGACCCCGAACCCGGAGAACCTGATCACCGGGGCGTGCAATTTCTACCTCGATCCAACCCACCGCAACCCGCTTCCTCCGGCTACGACCAAGTTCCTGATGGAAAATGCCGGGTTCACATCGGTGGAGATACATCCTCTGCACGCCCAGGAATTTGATCACGGCATCACGAACCTATTCCTTAAAAATCTTCTGTTCGGTCCGCAGGACTACGGGGCGATCGGGCGCAAGCCCTGAACCGTCGGCAATTGTCGAGGACCATCATGAACATCTGCATCTGCAACGAACGTTTCCTGTTCCGCTTCGGCCTGGACCGGGTTCTCATCCTGATGGCCAAGGGGCTGGCCGACCGCGGGCACCAGGTGACCCTGCTCGGCACCCGGGCCGACAAGGCCATCGTCGACACCATCGCCCACCGGTTCGTCCAGGTTCCGGAAGCCCCCGACGATTACGCCCGCTCGGACTCCTTCACCGCCGAGTGGCTCGCCGCCAACTTCGCGAAGATCTTCCCGCCCGGTGAGGAGCCGGATGCCGTGGTGATCGGCGGTTGGCCGTTCTTCGAGGCCATCGATCTGTTCGCCGCCCGCACCGGGGCGGTGGCGTTCCTGGATCCCGGCGCCGTGCCGCTCGACGGGATGTCGGGTGGAGCGCTGTTCATCCAGGAAAAACTCCGGACACTGCGGCGTCAGCATCTGCCAAACGCCACGGCCATCCTGCCCATCAGCGACTTCATCTCGCGCACCCAGAGCATTTCGGACAGAGGCACCCCGGAAGGTATCACGACGATCCGCCTGGGCGCCGACCACATGGAGATGAACCTCTGGCAGTCCGAACACGTGAGCGGCTCGGGGCGGGGGGAAACCCTGGCGGCCGTCGAGCGCCTCAAGGCCGGGGGCCGGCGGGTCATCTTGAATCTGGGGCGCTGGGAGACCGGAAACTACAAGAACTCCGCCGCCTGTCTCCAGATCATGCGCGAGGTGCGGCGCACGGTGCCGGACGCAGTCCTGCTGGTGCTTTCACCGCCCGGCAGCATCGATCTCCCGCCTGACCTGGCCGGCGCCATCCACTGCATCGGCTTTCCCGACGACGCCGAGCTGCAGGCGATCATGGCTGCATCCGACCTAGGAATCTCGGTTTCCCTGTGGGAGGGCTTCAACCTGCCATTGGCCGAGATGCAATGGCAAGGTCAGCCCGCGGTGGCCTTCGACATCGGGGCTCACCCTGAGGTTATCGCGCATCCCTGGTTCCTGTGTCGCGACGAAGCCGACATGGTGGCCCGGATAACAGACGTCCTATCGGGTGCCACCCCGGCCGAGGCCGCATCGAGCGCCAACCTGGACAGGTGGCGGCAGGATTTCCGCTGGTCCAATGTGCTCGATCGCTACTGCCGCTTTCTGGAAGATCTGGGCAAGCGGCTTCCGGCGGACCCGGTGGTGCCGCCCCTGCTCATCGTCGACGTCACGAACTCGTGCAGGGATACCGCCAACAGCGGCGTGATCCGGGTGACCAGGCGGCTGTGCCACAGTCTGCAGGACTGGCTCGATCCCGTGTTCGTCGTCTGGAACGAGGAACTCCGGACCTACACGCTTCCGTCCGTGGCCGGTTACGAGCTGCTCTCGCAGTACAACGGGCCTCGGATGCCGGACCAGGCCATTCCTTACCTGAACCGCGCCACCCCTGTCACGCTCAACGAGTTCCTCGAAAGACTGCCCGGGAACGGCGGCGTCGATCCCGTATTCTTCCTGCCGGAGACGGTACTAGGCGACCGCGTCGATGGCATCCAGCAATTCATCAGGTCCCGTGGCTGGAAGAGCGTCGCCATACTGTATGACCTGATTCCGCTCCTCTATCCCGAATTCTGCAGCCACAACGTCCGGACACCTTTCAAAGCCTACCTGGGGCTCGTCGCCTCGTGCGACGTCATCATTCCGATATCGCAGTTCTCCGCGGACAGCTTCACCGAGCACTGCCGTCTGCACGGAATGCGACACGGAACCGTTTCGGCGGTGCAGCTTCCCGGCGAGTTCGGTGGGCACCCGCGGGGTGCAGCACCGCCGGCGAACACGGCCGGCCCGGTGCGTATCCTGTGCGTGTCGACGCTGGAAAAGCGCAAGAACCACAGGAACCTGCTCAAGGCGGTCCGGATCATGGCCGAGCGGCACCCGGAGATCGATTGGGAGCTTACCCTCGTCGGCAATCTTTACGCGGAAGAGCACGAGATCGCCGATGCGGTTCGCGACGCAACAGCCCGGGATGCGCGGATCCGATGGCTTGGCGTGGTCGACGACGCGACTTTGAGCCGTCTCTATGACCAGTCGAGCTTCACGATCTATCCCTCGATCGTCGAGGGCTTCGGCATGCCCGTGCTGGAGAGCATCTGGCACTGCCGCCCGTGCTTGTGCAACGAAACGGGTGTCATGGCTGAACTGGCGGCCGAAGGCGGCTGTCTCACCGTCGATGTAGAAGATCCCGATGCTTTCGCCGACGCGATCGCCCGCCTGTGCCAGGACCAGAGCTTGAGGGAGCGACTGACGCGGGAAGCCGTCTCCCGGCCGGTCAAGAACTGGGACGATTATGCACGCGAATTCCTCGGATCCCTGTCCCCTCCGCGGGGAACACAGGGGGCTGTGTTGACTGTCGGTTTCGGCTCGGCACCCGGACACGCAGCACCGGTCCCCGCCAATGAAGCACCTGCTCCGAGCAAGGTAGGTCCCATGAGTTTCCAAGATATGCTGTACCCGAGCTGCCTGATGGATAACTGGCAGATGCATGATTCCGAACGCATGGCCCTGACAGGTCTGCTGGCACGCCACAAGCCGGCCTGCAGCCTGGAGATCGGCACCTATTTCGGCGGCAGCCTTTCCCTGATCGCCCAGTACTCGAAGGTCGTCTTCTCCGTCGACATCGATGCCGCGGTGCTCGACAGGGTTCCGGATTATGACAATGTCAGCTTCCTGATCGGCCCCTCGACGGAGGTGGTGCCTCGTCTGTTCAGGGCCCTGGAGGATGAGGGTATCGATGTCGACTTCATCCTGATCGATGCCGACCATTCGGCTGAGGGAGTTCGCCGGGACATCGAAATCGTTCTGAAATACGTACCTCGGAAACCTCTGCTGATCGCCATGCACGACTCTTTCAATCCGGACTGCCGGGCCGGCATCGTATCGGCTGATTGGGAGTCATCTCCCTATGCCCATTGGGTGGACGTGGATTTCGTTCCCGGCCGTATCGTGGAGGGGGAGGGCAATGCGGCAGCTGGGCAGATGTGGGGCGGTCTTGCCGTGGCCATGCTTCAGCCGACGCCGCGCCAAGGACGCGTCGACGTACACCAGACAGCCAGACAGTTCTTCGAGAAATCGCGGGCTGCATCCTTCCACACCACCTGACCGCATGAACGGCAAGAGGCTTTAGGTACGAATGGCAAGACGTGTCCTGTTCTGCTCCAACGTGTATCCGCCGTTTTTCATCGGTGGAGCAGAACTGATAGCCCATTACCAAGCCCGCCTTCTGAAGAAGGCGGGCTACGAGGTTACGGTATTCTGCGGCATCCAGGCTCCGGACCGGCCGCGCTACCATATGGAGCGGGAGGTTTACGACGGCCTGGAGGTCTACCGGGTGGCCCTGCACGATGCGGATTTCCATACCGGCAGCAACTTCTCCCATCCCGAGATCGACCGTCTGTTCGAGTCCGTCTGCGACGTCGTCAGGCCGGAAGTGGCGCATTTCCACAACATAAACGGCCTGTCCCTGGGCATCATCGGGTGCGCGAAGAGCAGAGGGATGCGGACTGTCCTGACGGTCCACGACCACTGGGGCTTCTGCACACGCAACACGCTGCTTCTGGACGACGAGACGGTGTGCCGGGACACCGTAACCTGCGGGACCTGCCTCGGCACGGCCCGCGATGAGCACGGACGTCCTCTCTCGCTCAGGATGCGCAGGGACTTCATCCTGTACCGGTTCTCCGAGCTTGATGCCGTGGTCTCGCCGAGCCGTTATCTCGCGGATGCTTATGAGCGGATCGGGATTCCGCCGGCCAAGATGCACGTGATTTCGAACGGCGTCGATGTCGGCCGCTTCTCCCAAGTGCGCAGGGAGAAAGGGGACGAGCGAACCCGGTTCACGTTCATAGGATATTTTGGCCGTCACAAGGGTGTCCACATCCTGCTGGATGCTCTCCGGATCCTGGCGGAACGACGAATCCTGGGTCAGCGATGCACGGTCAACCTGGTCGGCGGCGGCCACCTGGAG
Organism: Skermanella pratensis; assembly: GCF_008843145.1. Lineage (GTDB taxonomy): Bacteria > Pseudomonadota > Alphaproteobacteria > Azospirillales > Azospirillaceae > Skermanella > Skermanella pratensis. Next base: position 2,520,430 of record NZ_CP030265.1, read on the forward strand.
TCCGAGATCCGCCATTTCATCGTGGATCATGGGCTGGGCAACTCGGTGAAGCTCTGGGGGAAGGTTCCCAATGCCGAGATCGAGGATGTCTACTCACAGACCGACGTGCTGGTCACCCCTTCGATATGGCCGGAGAACGAGCCTGTCAGTATCCTGGAGGCGAAGTCGGCCGGCATCCCAGTCCTCGCATCGCGCCTCGGCGGATCCATTCATCTGGTCACAGATGGGGTTTCGGGGTGGTTCTTCGATCCAGGAAACGCTACCGACCTGGCCCGGCGGATGACGGAAATAGCGACGCAGCCGGACCAGATCCAGGAGTTCGGGCGCGCCGCGCAGAAGAGCGTCCGGCGCAACACCCTGGACGGTTACGCGGCGCGGATCAGCGATATTTACGCCGGCGCGCCGGACACCGCTGCCGACATTGAGCGTCTGGTCATCTGCGGCGGCGGGGAGGCGGTCTCGCAGGCCGCCGCATCCATAGCCTCCCGGACTGCCGTGGGATCAACCGACTTTCTCTACCGCTTCGTGTGCCCCGACTGGATTTCCGAGAGGGACTGGGAGAAGGTTGATGCCGTCTGGGTCTCCGGCACGGACGATACCCTGCCGCTGCTGTACGAGGCGATGCGGCGCGGCAAACCACTCTTGGTGCCTGAAGGAAACCCGTCTCTGGCCGGCCTTTGCCGGCGCGCGAACGGAGGACTTTTTTACCGGAGCGACGACGAGGCGGAGCACTGTCTCTCATTCATCTGGAACAATCCTGAAACGGCGATCTCACTTGGGCGCAACCTGCGCAACATGCTGATCGAAGTACAGTGAGGTGCCTGATGGTGATGAAACGCCTGCGCCGGTACGCAGTGATTGCTGTCGGTCGTTGCTTTGTATTTCCGCTTTGACCGCGCCCGAATGGCGTTGTCCCGCATCATACTGCGCATCCTTACAGTTGCACCCGGTTTTGCCGACGAGAGGTGTTTTCAGGAGGTGCGATTGGGCTGTGAGAGTTTCTTCGGCCTAAAGTGTTGCATCGGGAGCGTCGGCGCGTCGGCCATGCCTGGCCGACGCCGGAGCCGGAATTTTCAAAGACTTAAGGAACGTTCATGTTTTTTGACGACTGGACCGGCCTGCTGCGGACCCTCGTGGTCGGCGTGCTGGCCTATATCGCCATCATATTGCTGCTGCGCATCACCGGGAAACGCACCCTGTCGAAGATGAATGCGTTCGACATGATCGTGACGGTGGCCCTGGGCTCGACGCTGGCGACGGTTCTGCTGTCCCAGAGCGTGGCCTTGGCGGAGGGTATTCTCGGCTTCGCCGTCCTGATCTTCCTTCAGATGATCGTCGCCTGGGCGTCTGCCCGCTGGCAAGGGGTTCGGGACCTGGTTAAGGCTGAACCGACATTGCTTCTGCACAAGGGAGCCATCCTTGACAAGGCCCTGCTCGACGCACGGGTGGCGCCCGAGGAGGTCATGGCTGCCGTCCGCTCGAGCGGGTTCGCGAGCATGGAACAGGTCGAGGCCGTTGTGCTGGAAACCGATGGAAGCTTCAGCGTCGTCGGCCCTTCCTCCGACGGATCCACCTCCGCACTGGCCAACGTCCCGAAGCCGGGCCCGGCGGTGCGGTCGTCCGACGCGGCGTGACGGGATCGAACAGTCGCGTCATCTCAACCGCAGGGGCCATCATGCAGGATACCGATCTGCAGGCCACCGATCTGCAGGCCACCGATCTGCAGGCCACCGATCTGCAGGCCACCGTGGACGCGGAACTCTCGACGGCCCGGGCAACGATCGACCAGATGATCGACGGGTCGATCTCCTTCCTGCCAAAGTCGCCATCGGCGGCGTCGTTTTCGTCCTGTTCTGGCTGATCGGCAAAGGCGTCCCCATGGCCGCGCGGCGGGGAACCGCAGGTGGCGCTGCCCGCAATGTCGGCCTCGTGCTCGGGCGGCCGGCCCAGTGGGGGTTGACCCTGCCGGGCTTGCTGGTCGCGGTGACCGCAATGTTTCCCTCGGTCCGGCCGGTCGATCTGTTCTCGCTGTTGGGCATCAGCAGCGTGGCCATCGGCTTCGCGTTCAAGGACATTCTCCAAAACTTCCTGGCCGGCATCCTGATCCTGCTGCGCCAGCCGCTCCGCCTGGGGGACGCACGGCAATCCGCGGCAGATGGAAAGGATGCGGGCTGACATGGCGATCCCGACCTTCGTGGTCCTGCTCGTCTTCGTCGTGGTGCATGTTTTCGTCGGGCGTCTCCGTTTCCTGTATGGCGTTCCCCGAAGCCGCCGGCATTCCAATGCCGACCGAGTGGCTGTCGCCTATGTCTTCCTCCACGTACTCCCGGAACCGGACGCCCATCAGCAGACATTCGGGACGCGGAGCCTGGATGCCGAGGTCCCTTTTCTGGAGTTCGAGATCCATCTCGTCACCCTCGCGGGTCTGATCGCCTTCCTGTCCGGGGGCGTTCTACCGACGGTCGCCGCCTGACGGTATCGGCGACCCGCCGGGAAACGAACTCGCAGCCGCGCTGTTGACCGCCAGACAGGAAAGACAGGAGTACCGGCATTTGCATGCGATACCGATCATCGTTGGATCAGCCCTACTGGCCGTGGCCGCCGTTCAGGCAGGGGCTCAGGGGACCAAGGAGACACTGACGAACGACCCCGGCGTCGTGCGGAGTCTCGAGCCGAACCCCACTCCCCAGGGCACGCGCTCGCCTGACACGATCGACGAGACAGACGAGGAGAGCGGGCTTCAGGGAGCCATCGAGCGCCTGAAGGAGGACCCGGTCGACGTTCAGGGCCGCGACGTGGAGCGCCGGAGTCGTGACAGCAGCGAGCCGCCGCAGCCTCCTGAATCCGCTGAAAGCATCGAGGACCGCGCCAAGGTACCGGACGCGAACCAGCCTGGGGAGCAGCCCCGGTAGTCGGTCATGATCGCATCGGGAGAGCCGATGCACGCCGGCCGCGACGTTCATCTGATCAAGCCATTGCGCAGCCCTTCAAGTGTCGGTTCCCTGACCCGCGCAGAAGGAAACATGGCCAACCGGCGGAATTCCGCTTCCGGGTGGAACTGCACGCATCTCGTTCCCGGTGTGACCGTCGCGGGGCAGGACCGCGGTCCCGCTCCGCCGGATGCACCGTCGAGGCGACGACGAAGCTGCCGGGCAGCAGGATCACCGTGTTGACCGTCCCGATCACGATCCTGGTATGACGGCCTGCCTCCGCGAAGCCTTCCGGGTAGACTCCGCGATAGGCCGTGTAGGAGAACAGCATAATGCCGAAGAGCCGCACCTCGGTCGCCAGGAAGTTCCACATGCCGAAAGCGGCGACTTCGGCCTGCTGGTCCATGGTGGCGTATCGATTGCCACAGCTGGCCCTTATGGGTTTGAGCAGGTCGCTTCTATTGTGAGCGTCAAGCGCGCTGCCGATGGCGTCGTCGCCGGATCGAGATCACAACATGGATAATCGCACCCCATCGGAATTGACGCCGCCGTTCAGGTCCGCTTTCGGATATCTCAACAGAGCCTCTGAAGAGAACCCGCACCTTAATCGCTGGAATGATATGTTTCGGGCAGCCGGAATGCGGCGGCTGCCGGCCCAATGAGCACGCTACTAACTTCCGATCCCGCCTGAATTCCCATCAGGCGGGACCGCTTTTCCGACCCGCCGCAGGTCCCGGTGGGCTGCCGGAACGTGCTGCCGGCACTGACCCTCACACGGGAAGGCCCAATCAGTCATGGTCCTTCATGGTGTCTGGATTGGTTTTCCCGGTCGGCATCTTCGGGTCCGCCTCGGCTTCCAGAGTCAGCGTGCTGCCGTAGTACAGGGCTCCGCTGAACGCCAGGAATGAGCCGACGACGAGCAAAAGATAAGCGACGTTACCACCAGTCATTGCTTCCTCCTGTTAGTGGTCCATACCATCCCAGATAGCCTGAAGTGTACCATATGCCAGTGGATTTGATCGATGAAGACGCTGATGAACCGCAGGACGCTGCGACTGCGTCCTCGCATCGGCCACACCAGGAGTCGCATAGCTATTCGGGTCTTCTACAGACTCAACGCTGAGCATTGGACCTCGTTCGGACAAGAAATTGCATGAGAAGCGGTCTTGCATCGGTCCGCCGGCAGACAGTTTGACCAAAGGGTCTTCCAGGATGTCAGAGTACCGGCTTCATTTATGGACCGAACTGTTCGGTAAAACTGATGAAACCGCAGTCAGATGTTTGAGATTGACCATCGAACGGGCCATGGGTTCCCTGCCAGCGGTCCTGCTCGTTGATCATGATGGGTTCGGCCAACCGGTCTGAATCACTGCGCCGCAACGCCAGGTAGTCCGCTGCCAGCCCATGCGGCCCGTGTCATGGACACGGAGCCGCGATCGGCCGGGGAACAGTCACCTCTTCAAACTGCCAATGGCGCCTCATCCCCAGGCGCATAGGGCTCACCGGCGCTCCAGGCCGCACCAGCCCGCCATGAACAGGGCGAGGACGCGCGTGACGTCGCGCAGGCTGTCGAGCGATACGGATTCGTCGATGCCGTGGATGCTGTCGGCCTCGGGACCGTAGCAGGTGGCCGGCGTGTTTCCGTAAAGATTGAAGAAGCGGGCGTCGGTGGTGCAGGTCGCGGCCAGATCGGCCGGTTCGCCGCCACGCACCATCCGGTGGCTGTCCGCCAGCATGCGCATCATCGGGTGTTGTCGGTCGATGACGCAGCCCTCGGCCTGGAAACCCCGCCACTCCACCTCGATCCGCGACCCGCCGAGGTCCCGCTGCGCATCGCGCACGGTTTCCAGGATGGCGTCCCGCACCGCGGCCGCGGTCATGCCGGGATAGAAGCCGATCCTGACGTCGATGGCGCAGCGTGACGGAACCGACGACGTCCATTCGCCGCCCTCGATCCTGCCCAGGTTGAAGTTGACCGGATGGCGGTGGTCCGCATAGGCGGGGTGGCGATGTCCCGGCTCGTTCCACCGCTCCTCCAGCCGGCGCAGCCGGTCCATCAGGGCGAAGGCGCTTTCGATCGCATTGCTTCCGGCCGAAGTATCCAGCACGTGGGCCGGCTTGCCGCTGACGGTCAGGCGCGCCCACATCACGCCGAGCTGGGCCGTCATGAGGGTGTGGTCGAACGGCTCGGGGATGACTGCGGCATCGGCGCGGTACCCGCGGTGCAGACAGGCCAGTGCGCCGTTGCCGGTGCATTCCTCCTCCACCACTGACTGGAGATGGACCGGCGCCGCCGGGGCGAACCCCAGTTCGCGAAGCGCCCGGAAGGCGGTGGTGTAGGCGGCGATGCCGGCCTTCATGTCGCCGGAGCCGCGGCCGAACAGCCGCCCGTCGCGCACAACGGGCTCATAGGGCGGGTTGCTCCAGACCTCTTCCGGGCCCTCGGGAACCACGTCGATGTGGCCGTTCAGGATGAGCGAACGCCCCGCCGCCTCGCGCGGCCGGTGGTTACCCACGACGTTCTCCCGCCCGTCGTAGGACACGATCGACGGGGAGTAGCCGGGCAGGGCGCGGATCGCGTCCTCATCGATCGCGAAGCGGTCCACCTCCAGGCCCAGATCGGCGAAGGCCGACTCCATCACGGCCTGGGCCCCCTGTTCGTTGCCGAGCGTGGACGGCTCCCGCACCAGGGAGGACAGCAGCGCCACGTTGGCGTCCTGGAGCCCGTCCACCGCGTCGATGACGGCCTGCCGCAGCCCGCCATCCGGGAGACCACTTTCGGAAACAGTGCCTTTGTCCATAGTTTTTCCTCCATTTTCAGTCGTTTCAGCGCCGCCGCACCATGACGCACGCCATGGCGGAGACCACGAGGGCGAGGGCGATCAGCACGCGCGCCGTCAGCGGATCGCCGAGGACCAGGATGGAGCCGCTGACACCCACCACCGGTACCACCAGGGTGGCGATGGTCGATTGCGCCACCGTGAGCCGCTTGACGATGACGAACCACAGGATCTGCGCGACGCAGATGGAGAAGACGAGGTGATATCCCAGGGCCAGCCACGTGGGCAGGTGCCACGAGCCCGGCGTCGGCGCGGATTCCAGAACGGCCGCCAGGACGATCACCGGCAGGGCCGACAGGGCGTACTGCCAGCCGGTCACGACGGCCGCATGGTTCTGCCAGATGCCGCGCCGCTTCATCAGAACCGTTCCCAAGGCCCAGGACACGGCCGCCGTGACGACCAGGAACGGCCCTGCAAGATCGCCGGCACCACCCCGAAAGGCATCCGGCCCGAGCAGCACCAGGAGCCCGCCCAGCCCGAGCGCCAGACCGGCCGCCTGCCTCGCGCCCGGCCGCTCGCCCAGCAGGGGCATCGCCAGCAGGGCCGCCCAGACCGGCATCGTGAAGGCGATGATGGCGGCGCGCGAGGTCGGCATCATCAACTGGGCGAAGGCCGTGCAGAGATTGAAGGCGAGAATGTTGAGCAGGCCCGTCGCCGCCAGCCACGGCATTTCCGCCGCACAGACCTTCAGCGGCAGCCCTCTTGCCCAAGCCCAGGCCAGCAGCACCAGCGCGCCGGTGGAGAATCCGATGGCGCGAAGCGTGATGGGCGGCAGCTCGAACAGCACCGTCTTCACCGCAGGCCAGTTGCCGCCCCAGAACAGCCCGATCGCCAGGATCAGCGCGATCTTCGCGACGGTCTGGCGGATGCCGGGGTCGGTGGCGGCGGCCGGCGCGGCGGCGTGCAGGCTCATGAAAGTCAGGCCCGGGCCGCAAGCGGCTCCAGGAACTCGACCTCCACGAAGACGAGATCGCCGTCACCCTCGTTGATCACGTTGTGGGACACGCCGGCGGAGCGGAAATAGCTCCGGCCGGGCTCCAGCTCGGCATGGTTCACCGTGCCGTCCGGCATCTCCAGCCGCATGCGGCTGCGGGTGACCGGGACGATCACATAGTCGTATTCGTGCGTGTGGGCGCCCGTCTCGGCACCCGGTGCGAAGCGCCATTCGGTGACGCGGGTGCGGCCGTTCTCGAGGTGCTGCTGCGGTGTCGCCTTGGGGCGGGAGGCATTGTCGGTCATGGCGTCGGTTTCCGGTGTCAGGGGGTGGAAGATATGCCGTGGACGGCTTCGAACCCGTCCAGGAAGCTGGCAAGGTTCGCGGCGAGGTGGTCGACCGCGTAGCCGCCTTCCTGGACCAGCACCGTCGGCAGATTCGCCACCGCGATGGTGCGGCCGAGCCGGCCGAAGCCGGGCGTGGTCACGCCGAATGCCGCCAGGGGATCGTCCTTGAAGGTGTCGAAGCCCAGCGACAGGACCAGCAGCGACGGGGCGAACCGTCCGATGGCGGCAAGGCCGTCCTCGACCGAGGCCAGGAACGCGTCCTCGGAGGTGCCGAGCGGCAGGGGCAGGTTGAGGTTGAAGCCCTCGCCGCGGCCGGTCCCGCGCTCGTGCGCATGGCCGGCCATGAAGGGATAGAATTCCATCGGGTCGGCGTGGACGGACACGAAGAACACGTCGTCCCTGTCCCGGAAGATCGCCTGGGTGCCGTTGCCATGATGGACGTCCACGTCGAACACCGCCACGCGCGGCGGCAGGCCGCGCGCCGTCAGCAGGCGAAGCGCCTCCTGCGCCGCGATGGCGGCATGGTTCAGGTAGCAGAAGCCGCCCGCCATGTCGCGGCCGGCATGGTGCCCCGGCGGACGGCAGAGCGCGTAGGCCACCGCCTCCTCGCCCGAGGCGACCGTTCTTGCCGCAGCCACGGCGCAATCGGAGGCCGCCTTGGTGGCCGCCCAGGTTCCCTCGGCGATCGGGCAGGCCGTGTCGCTCATGTGGAAGCCCGCCTGGCCGACCACGCTGGACGGGTAGGAGAGCATGTCCGGCCCGCGATGGACGTTGGGAATGACCGCCGGCGAGGCGTCGGGCAGGGCCGTCCAGCGGGCGTGGGCGGTTTCGAGGAAGGCCAGGTACTCCGGCGAATGCACGGCGGCCCGGGGTGCCGCGCCCGCGTCCGGGGCCTGTTCCAGACGGTCGCCGCGCCGGCCGAGGGCGTCGAGCACCGCCTGCACGCGCTCGGGCTTCTCGGGCACCGGTCTGGGCTGGCCGCGCACGAGGAACTGCGGCGGCCGGTGCAGCACGGTGTCGGGATGGTGGAAGCAGAGCATCGGAATTCTCCGTTATCGTGACGGCCGGCCGGCGACGGCGGCGTTGATGGCGGTGGCGGCGACGGCCTCGAACAGGACCGCGCAGCCGCGTTCGGCGTCCTCAGGGCTGATGTTCTCCGCCTCGTTGTGACTGATGCCATCCTCGCAGGGGACGAAGATCATGGCCGCCGGGCAGACGTCGGCGACGTAAACCGCATCATGGCCGGCGCCCGACACGATGTCGCGCCACCGGTAACCGAGCCGGGAGGCCGCATCCCGCACCCGCCCGACCAGTTCCGGGGCGAAGGGGGTGGAAGGGAATCTCCAGAACTCCCGGACCTCGACGCCGAGGCCGAGCCCCTCGCAGACGGTGGCGGCCTCCTCGCGGAACCGGGCGTCCAGGCCGGCAAGGATGCCATCGTCGGGGTGCCGCAGGTCGACGGTCAGGAAGGCCCGGCCGGGGATCACGTTTCGGGAATGGGGCTGCACGTCGAGGATGCCGACGGTGGCGCAGGCCTCGTCTCCGCTTTCCAGGCCGATCCGGCGGACCAGGCCGACGATCTCCGCGGCGCCCACCAGCGCGTCCTTGCGCAGGCGCATGGGCGTCGGGCCGGCATGGGCCTCCCGCCCGGTGACGGTGACCTCGTACCAGCGCTGACCTTGGGCGCCGGTCACGACGCCGATCTCCATCCCCTCATGCTCCAGGACCGGGCCCTGCTCGATGTGCAGTTCGAAATAGGCCGCCATGGAATTGGCGCGATGGTCGGCGGGAGCCGTGCCGCGCCAGCCCAGGCGCTCCAGCTCGTCGCCCAGCCGGGCGCCGTCCTGCGCGATCTTGTCCAGGATCTCCGCCTCGCCGAAGACGCCGGCCCATACGCCGGACCCCATCATCGGCGGCGAGAAGCGGGCGCCCTCCTCGTTCATCCAGACCGCGACCTCGACCGGATGGTCGGTCCTTATGCCGCGGCCGTTCAGGCTGTTCAGCACCTCCAGGCCAGCCAACACGCCGAGGACGCCGTCGAAGCGCCCGCCGGTCGGCTGGGTGTCGAGATGGCTGCCCATCACCACAGGCGGCAGGCCTTGGATGCGGCCCGGCCGCCGGACGAACAGGTTGCCGATCGCGTCGGTGACGGCCGTGCAGCCCGCGCTCTCGGCCCAGGAGCGGAACAGCTCGCGCCCGGCCCCGTCCTCGTCGGTGAGCGTCAGCCGGCGGCTGCCGCCCTTGGGGGTGGCGCCCACGGCGGCCATCTCCATCAGCATGCCCCACAGGCGCTCGCCATCGATGGGGCAGGGGCCAGGGCGTGGTGTGGGGGATCGGTCCGACATGATGTTTCCCTCGCTCAGGCCGCCATGCCGGCGGGACCGTTGCCCCGCTGCCGGGCTCGCATATCCACCAGTGCCGCGACCGTCTCCACGGTCGGCGTCGGCACCCCGACCAGCGTTCCAAGTTCGGCGACGGCGCGGACGATCGCCTCGATCTCCAACCGCCGGCCGGCTTCCATGTCCTGCAGCATGCTGGTCCTGAAGTCGCCGACCGCGGCGGCCGCCGCGATGCGCGCCTCGATGTCGGCGGTGAACCGTACGCCCAGGCGTTCCGCCACGGCGCGGGCCTCCTCCATCAGCGTCCTGGCCACCGTGCGGGTCCCGGGATCGACGCACAGCGCCCCCATGGTGGCGCCGGTCAGGGCGCTCAACGGGTTGAAGGCGAGGTTGCCCCACAGCTTGGTCCAGATGTCGGAGCGGATGTCGAGGCTGCCGCGCGCCTGGAAGCCGGCGAGGCTGAACAGCTCGACGACCCCTTCCACCGCCGCCGTCCTGCGGCCGAGCGGGTCGCCGAAGATGAAGCGCTGGTCGTTCACATGGCCGATGCGGCCGGGGTCCCCGCCCTCGACCGAGACCCAGGTGACGGATCCGACCAGCCGGTCCGCCGGGATGGACCGCCAAAGGGTGCCGTCCGGGTCCACGGATCTCAGCCGGTACGAGCCCAGCGGCTCCGGCTGGCCGAGCGGGTACCACCAGGGGATGCCGTTGACCATGGGCACCACGACGGTCTCCGGCCCGGCGAGGCTGGCCAGCGTGTCGAGCACGCCGCCCAGCGCATGGGCCTTCACGCACAGGAAAACCGCGTCCTGCCGCCCGGCCGACAGGGCGTCGTCGGTCACCCGGACCGGCACGCGGGAGACGCGCCCCAGCGGCGTCGCCAGGGTGATCCCGTTCCGGCCGATCGCCTCGGCGGTCCTGGGGCGGGCGACCAGGATCACCTCGGCCGGCGTCGTGGTCAGGCGGGCGGCCAGCAGGCAGCCGACGGCGCCCGCCCCGACGACGGCGATCTTCCTCATGCCAACGCTCCCCGGCCGACGGTGCCGGAAGTTCCGTGCCGGTGCCGGAGGCTCTCCGGGATCTCCCACGCCTTGCCCGGGATCGCGTCGAGCAGGGTCCGGGTATAGGGATGCTGCGGGTTCTGGAAGACCTCCCGCGCGGTGTTCAGCTCGACCACCCGGCCCCGCTGCATGACCGCGATCGTGTCGCAGACCTGGGCGGCGATCCGCAGGTCGTGGGTGATGAACAGCATCGCCAGCCCCAGCCGGTGGCGGATCTCGTCGAGCAGGTCGAGCACCTGCCTCTGCACCGACACGTCGAGGGCCGACACCGGCTCGTCCGCGATGATCAGCTTGGGCTCCAGCGCCAGCGCGCGGGCGATGGAGATGCGCTGGCGCTGCCCGCCGGAGAACTCGTGCGGATATCGGTCCGCGGCACTCTCCGGCAATCCCACCAGCCGAAGCAGTTCGCGCGCCCTCGCCGCCGCCTTGGCCTTCGGTTCCCCGAACGCCACCGGCCCCTGGGCGATGATGTCCGCCACCTTGTGCCGCGGGTTGAGCGAGGCGTAGGGGTCCTGGAAGATCATCTGGATGTCCTTGCGGACCGGCCGGAACTGCTTCCGGCTCAGCCCCGCCAAGTCTTGGCCCTGGAACAGGATGCGCCCGCCGTCGGCCTTGTGCAGGCCGACGATGCAGCGGCCCAGCGTCGATTTGCCGGAGCCGCTCTCGCCGACCACGCCGAGCGTCTCGCCGGGATGGATGGTGAGGCTGATGTCGTCGCCGGCCACCAGTGCCCGGCCCTTGCGGAACAGGCCGCCGCCGATATGGAAGACCTTCCGCACCTTTTCCGCCGTCAGCAAAGCGTCTCCCCGCTTGGTGAAGTCGGCGCGGTGCTCGATGTAGTGCGGAACGGCGGCGATCAGCTCGCAGGTGTAGGGGTGCCGGGGGCGGTTCAGCACCTGTTCGGCCGGCCCGACCTCGACGCACTTGCCATGCTGCATGACCGCGACCGTGGTCGCGATCTCGGCCACGACGCCGAAATCGTGGGTAATGAACATGACGCCCATCCGGCGCTCGGCCTGGACCTTGCGGATCAGGTCGAGGATCTGCTGCTGGGTCGTCACGTCGAGCGCTGTCGTGGGTTCGTCCGCGATCAGCAGGTCGGGTTCCAGCGCCAGAGCCATGGCGATCATGACCCGCTGGCGCTGACCGCCGGACAGGCGGAACGGATAGCTGCGCCGCAGCCGTTCCGGGTCGGGCAGGCCGACATCCTCCAGCAGTTCGAGGACGCGGGCGCGCCGGGCCGCCCTGTCCATGGTGGAGTGCGCCTTCAGGCTTTCCTCGATCTGGTCGCCGACGGTCATCAGCGGATTGAGCGCCGTCATGGGCTCCTGGAAGATCATCGCGATGCGGCCGCCGCGCAGCGACCGCTGCTCGGCGTCGCTCATGGTCAGGATGTCGCGACCAAGATAGGCCGCCTGACCGCCCGCGACCCTGACATGCGGCCTGGGCAGCAGGCCCATGATGGCGTGGGCCGTCATCGACTTGCCGGAACCGGACTCGCCGACCACGCACAGGATCTCGTTCTTGCGGATCTGGAGGCTGACATTCTCGACCGCGTGGGGCCGCTCCGCCCCCTGGGGGAGGGCGACGGTCAGGTCGCGGACGTCGAGCAGGACGTCGTCGGCTGTTTCGCCAGGCGCCATGGTCATGCCCTCCCCTTGCGGGCCAGTTTCGGGTTGAGGGCGTCGTTCAGCCCCTCGCCGACGAGGTTCAGCGCCAGAACGGTCAGCAGGATGGCGATGCCGGGGAAGAAGCTCATCCACCACGCCTGCCGGATCACGGTCCGGGCGGCGCCGATCATATAGCCCCAGCTCATGACGTTGGGGTCGCCCAGGCCCAGGAAGCTCAGCGAGCTTTCCAGCAGGATCGCCGTCGCCACCGTCAGGGAGGCCGCGACGATGATCGGCGACAGGCTGTTGGGCAGGATCTGGCGCAGGATGATGGTGCCGGTGCCCTGGCCGGTGGTGACGGCCGCCTGCACGAACTCGCGCGAGCGCAGCGCCATGAACTCGCCCCGCGCCAAGCGGGCCAGCGGCGGCCAGCTCACGATGGCGATCGCGATGGTGATGTTGGTGATGTTGGGCGTGAAGATCGCGACCAGGACCACCGCCAGCACGAAGTTGGGAATGGTCTGGAACAGCTCCGTGAAGCGCATGATCGCGTCGTCGATGGCGCCACCGTGATAGCCGGCGGTGGCGCCCAGCGTGACGCCGATCAGCAGCGCCACCGCCGTGGAGGCGATGCCGATCAGCAGCGACACCCGCGCGCCGTGGACGATGCCCGATGCGATGTCGCGTCCCAGCGTGTCCGAGCCGAGCAGCGCGTCCTCCGACAGGGGCGGCTGGAACGGGATCGCGACCATGTCCCACGGGCTGTCCGGATAGAGCAGGTTGGCGAACATGGCGCACAGCACGACCAGCGCCAGGATCGCCAGGCCGACGACGGCGCCGCGGTTCCGCGCGAAGGCCTTCCAGAAGTCACGGCTCATGTCAGGCCACCTCGATGCGGGGATCGACGAGGGAATAGACCAGGTCGGTAATGATGTTGAAGGCGATCACCATCACCGAGGTCACGAAGAAGATGCCGAGCAGGACCTGGTAGTCCCGCTGCAGGACGGCGTCGAAGGCCAGACGGCCGATGCCGGGCCAGGCGAACACCGTCTCCACCAGGATCGAGCCGCCGACCAGCTGGCCGGCCTGGATGCCGGCGAAGGTGATGACCGGCAGGATGGCGTTCCGCAGCACGTGCCTGAAGACGATGCGCGTCTCTGTCAGTCCCTTGGCGCGGGCGGTCTTGACGAAATCCATGTCGCTCACTTCCAGGATCGAGGCGCGGGTCAGGCGGGCGTAGACCGCCATGTAGAACAGCCCCAGCGTCACGACCGGCAGGATCAGGTGCGTCGCGATATCGGTGACGCGGTCCCACCCCTGGTAGCCGCCGCCGACGGTCTCGTAACCGAAGGCGGGCAGCCAGCCGAGCTGGACCGAGAACAGCAGGATCAGCATCAGGCCGACCCAGAAGATCGGCGTCGCGTAGCTGAGCAGCGCCAGCACGGTTATGGCCGTGTCCGACCAGCGGCCGACATTCATCGCCGCCAGGGTGCCGAGCAGGATGCCGGCGGTCAGCGCCAGGATGAAGGCGCAGCCGGTCAGGATCAGCGTCGGCGGCAGCCGGTCGGCGATCAGGTCCCACACCGGGCGCTGCTGCCGGTAGGAGAAGCCGAGATCGCCGGTCGCCACGTCGGCCAGGTAGATTCCGAGCTGTTCGTACAGCGGCCGGTCCAGGCCGAACTGCTCGCGAAGCTGCTCGACATATTGCTGGTCGGCGGCCCCGGCCTCGCCGGCCATGACCATGGCCGGGTCGCCGGGAGCGGCGCGCACGAGCATGAAGTTGATCACCACGATGGCGAACAGGATGAAGACGGACTTGATCAGCCGCCTTCCCAGGAACGATGCGATGGCGGCCATTGCCGTTCAGCCCTTTCGCTGGGAGCCCTACTGGCTGCTATTGGCTGGGGGACGTCACTTCTTCTCGACCCATGTGTCGGCGAAGTTGTCGGACGTGCCGATCGCAGTGGTCACCGCGTTGTGCACCCGCTTGTTGACGAAGGTCGGGAACTCCATCTCCAGCAGCCATATCACCGGCAAGTCCCCGACCAGGATCTTCTGGGCCTCGCCGAGCTGCGCGCCGCGCTGCTTGGGATCGTTCTCCACCGCCGCCTTGGCGAACAGCTCGTCGACCTTGGGATTGGAATAGCCCATGGTGTTGGAGAACATCACACCCTTGCGGACATTGTCGGAGATGTAGGTCCGCGCCACTCCCAGCGACGGGTCGCCGTACTGGTAGACGAAGTTGTTGGTCGTCTGATAATCCCAGTTGGACACCTTCTGTACCCAGCCGGCCACGTCGGTGCTCTCCAGGTTCACCTTGACGCCGATTTTGCCCCAGGACTGCTTGATGTACTCGCCCAGGCGCGCCCAGGTCTCGCCGTAGGGCATGGGGGTCAGGGTGATCTCGGCCCGCACGCCGCTGCCGTTGGGCTCCAGGCCCATCTCGTCAAGCAGTTCCTCGGCCTTGTCGGTGTCGTACTCGTATCCGGGGACGTCCGGTTCATGGAACGGGGTGACCGAATTGACCGGGCCTGTCGCGACGCGCCCCAGGCCGAACCAGATCCGGTCGCGGATGAATTCGCGGTTCAGCCCGTGGGCCAGGGCCTGCCGGAAGCGCTTGTCGTCCAGCGGAGCCGTGCGGGTGTTGATCTCGATCCAGGACAGCGGGGCGACGAATTCGTAGCCCTTGGTGGTCATGGTGAGATGCGGCAACTCCTTCAGGCGCGGCACGTCGAACGGCTCGACGTCGTTGTACTGGCTGATGTCGACTTGGCCGCTCTCCAGAGCCAGGGCGCGGCTGGCGGCGTCGGGGATCACCCGGAAATAAATCCCGTCCAGATAAGGCTTGCCGTCGAGGTAATAGTCCCCGTTCCTGACCAGGTGGATGTGGCTGCCCTTGACCCACTGCTCGAACTTGAACGGCCCGGTGCCGATCGGGGTCGAGTTCTTGGGGTTCTGCTTGTAGTCGGACCCTTCGTAGATGTGCGCCGGCATCATCGGGGCCGAGGAAACCTCGAAGGCCTTCAAGAAGGCCGGGAAGGGCTGCTTCAGCTTGAACGTGACGGTATGGTCGTCGGGCGCCTCGACGCTCTCGACATGGCTGAAGTTGGCGCGGGCGCGGGGATGGACCTCTGGCAGGAACTTGGAGGTGGTGAACACCACATCCTTGGTCGTGAACGGCGCGCCGTCGTGCCACTTCGCGTTCTGGCGCAGCTTGAAGGTGTAGGTCAGGCCATCGGGCGAAACCTCCCAGCTTTCCGCCAGTCCCGGCATGGGGTTCAGGTCGTGGTCGTACCGCAGCAGGCCCTCATAGATCTTGCCGGCGACCGTCTGGGTCGGGCCCTGCTGGTTGAGGCCGAGGACCAGGATCGGAGGTTCGGGCTGGACGATGACGTTGAGCGTCCCGCCCTTCTGCACCTGTTCCTGGGCGAGGGTCGGCCCCGCGGCGGTAGCGACGAGTGCCGCGGGAGCAAGGAGCGCCGCCGCGACGGCCCCCGAGGCAGTTAGTCGGCGCAAGTACGCCAGTCGGTTGCTCATGTTCTTCTCCAATTCCCTGTTCATGATTTTTCTGCCGGAAGCTTCCTGCACCGGTCTTTTCAGTCGGCCCCGGCCGCGTCAGGCCCGATAGCCGTCGCCGCTCTGGCCGTCGACCCAGCGCAGCAGGGGCCCCCATTCGAGGACGCCGGCGCGGGGGTAGGCTTTCTCGTACTGCAGGGCGGTATGCTCGCAGACCTCCGGCGAGGGCGTCACCAGGCGCCGGCCGCCGGACAGCGCCGCGATCTGCGTGCGGCAGCTTTGCTCCAGGTAATACATCAGCACCGCCGCCTCCGGCACGTCCCGGCCGACCGTCAGCAGGCCGTGGTTGCGCAGGATCATGGAATGGTGGTTCCCCAGATCGCGCGCCAGCCGCTCGCGCTCGGCGTGGTCCAGTGCGATGCCCTCGTAGTCGTGATAGGCGATGCGGTTGTACCAGCGGAGCGAGTGCTGGGTGATCGGCAGGAGTCCGTCCGCCTGCGCGCTGACCGCCATGCCGGCGTGGGTGTGCAGGTGGATCGCGCACCCGATGTCCGGCCTTGCCATGTGCAGCGCCGAGTGGATGGTGAAGCCGGCCGGATTGGCTTCACCCTCGCTATCCTCGGCCAGGTTTCCCTCGCTGTCCACCTTGATCAGGTTGGATGCGGTGACCTCGTGGAACATCAGGCCGTAAGGGTTGATCAGGAAACGGTCTTCCTGGTCGGGCACGCGGGCCGACATGTGGGTGTAGATCAGGTCGGTCATGCCGAGCAGGTGAAACAATCGATAGGCTGCCGCGAGATCGACGCGGGTCTTCCATTCCGCGGGCGACACCTTGTCCTGTCTCGAGGCCATGAAGAACTCCTGTGCGGTGGTCGGAAGGGCGGGGGCGACGGCTTCGGCGACGCGACCCGTCCATTACGAAGAGGAAAGGCGGCGGTGGGCAAATTGGGAATTCTCATTGCGGCCATAAATCTGGATTATGGGCCTGGAGTCGTTCCGGCACTGCCGAAGGGCGGACACCGGGCGGATGGGCCGCGATTCCGCCGTCATGACCCGGTCGCGTCCTTAGCCGCACTTATGGCCTGGGTGAGGAGACCCGCATCGCATGGCGCAGCAGCGCGAACTGGACAAGCTTGGTAACCAGCTCGACTGGAACCTGTTGCGGACCTTCATGGTAATCGTGCAGGAAGGCAGCATAACGGCTGCCGCGAACCGGCTGTTCCTGACCCAGCCCGCGGTGAGCCTGGCGCTGAAACGGCTCGAGGCGCGCCTGGGCCGGGAGATGATCGAGCGCGGGCAAGGCCGTTTCCGCGTCACCGAGGCCGGAGAAACGATCTACCGGGAGGTCGTGGACATCTACGGCACGATCAGCCGCTTCGGCATCCTGGTGCGGGAAATACACGAGGAGATTTCCGGTCATGTCAGGATCTTCATGACCAGCCGGATCCAGACGGTGCTGCTCGACCGCGTGCTGAAGGAGTTTCACGGCCGATACCCGAAGGTGACGTTCCGCATCGACGTCATCCCCTCGACCGATATCCACATCGCCCTGCAGCAGAAGATCGGCACGCTTGGCATCTGCCTGATGCGCGAGCCGATTCCGGGACTGCGGAGCGAGGTGCTGATCCACCAGACCTATCGCTTGTATTGCGGGCGCGGCCACCGGTTCTACGGCAGCAAGGGCCTCGATGTCGCCGACCTGCGGAAGGAAGATTTCGTGTCCTTCACCACCGACCAGATCGACGGCACCCTGT
Source organism: Skermanella pratensis (assembly GCF_008843145.1). Taxonomy (GTDB): domain Bacteria; phylum Pseudomonadota; class Alphaproteobacteria; order Azospirillales; family Azospirillaceae; genus Skermanella; species Skermanella pratensis. The sequence continues at coordinate 2,537,761 of NZ_CP030265.1, forward strand.
CGCCGCTGGCGGTGTTCCGGGCGCGGGAAGGTTTCGGCGGCCGAATCGTCGGTGCCTCCGCCAACCTGGAGGAGGTGCGGCGCATGATAGTCTGCGGCCTCGGGCTCGGTCCGTTGCCGGAGCACACCGCAGTCCGCGACATCGCCGATGGCGAACTGTGGGAGCTTCCGCCCTATGAAGGGGTGGCACCGGTGGACGTCCACTTGATCTGGAATCCGCAGTCGAGGTTCAACCGTGCCGAGATCGCCTTCCGTGAGATGCTGCTCGCCCAGATCCGGGATCTGCCCGTCGACCGGCGCCTGCCGACCTAAGCTGCGGCGGCCGGACCACGGCCCGAATCCGTGTTGCGTCAAGCGATCTCGGGTACAGGCGTTCTCACCGGATTGCCGGCCAGGAACGCCGTGATGTTCGCGGCGACGAGGCTTTGCATCGCCTCGTGAGCTTCGTGGGTGCCGCCGCCGATATGCGGCGTCAGGACCGCGTGAGGGATTGCCCTGAGGGCATCTGGCACAGTGGGTTCGTGCTCGAAGACGTCGAGCCCGGCGCCACCCAGATCGCCCGATCGCAGCAACTCGATCATGGCTTCCTGGTCGATGATCGACCCGCGCGCGATATTGACCACGATGCCGTCCGGACCCAGCGCCTTCATAACGTCCCGGCCGACGCGATGGCGATTGCCGGTATCGGCCCGCGCCGCGACCATCAACACGTCGGCCCATTCCGCCAGGGATTCCAGCGTCTCGTGGAAGGCGTATGGCGCATCCGGCTTATGCGAGCGGTTATGGTAGGCCACTTCCGCCTCGAACGCGGCGGCGCGGGCGGCGATCCTGCGGCCGATCGCGCCGAAGCCGAAAACGCCGATCCTGCGCCCGGTCAACCCTCGCACAAGCGGCATCCGGGCCGCGGAATGCCCGCTCCAAAGCCCGTCGCGCACGAATCTGTCCGCCATGCCAACCCGCCGGCTGGTGGCCAGCAACAGCGCCATCGCGTGGTCGGCTACCGCCGGAGCGTTGGCCGCAGGGCTGTGCGTGACCATGATCCCGCGCTTGAACGCCTCCTCCAGATCGACGCCCTCGTAGCCGGTGCCGTAGCAGCAGATCAAGCCGAGGGAGGGCAGGCGGTCCATCACCGCCGCGTCGGTCTTCAGGGTTCCCATCGTCACCAACACGCGCACGGTGGCCGCATCATCGGGCGCGAGGGCGGCCCCGACCGGAGGGTCGAAGGGGCCTGTCACCGTGTAGCGGGGATGGATCCCGGTGATCCGGTCCTGGAGTTCGCCGGGAAACGAGGCAGCGAGGAGTATGATGGCTCTCATGCCCGAAACGTTAGCCGACGGCTCGGGTCAGTGCAATGGAGCCGGCGCCGGCCGAACCCGCGGCGGGCGCGCCGCCAGCGCCACTCCGACCACGATGACGGCGATCGCGACGCCTTCGATAGGGGTCGGGACTTCTCCCAGAACGGGAATCGCCATCACCGATGCTACCACCGGGACCAGGGCGACGATCGCCGTCGCCGCTGCCGAGCCGAGAAGGGAGACCGCTCTGTTGAAGGTCACGATGGCGACCGCGCTCATCAGGACCCCCTGGTAAATGGCCTGGACCACCACTTCCCGAACCGGGGCGTCGCCGAGGCGGGCGAGGTCGGACAGCAGGTATGCCGGCAGGAACAGGACGGCCGACCAGAAGCAGATCAGCGCCGCCGCCTGGATCGGGGTGAGTCCGCTCCGGCGGAAACGCAAGGTGTAGACCGCCCACATGGCCGACGCCAGGATCAGGCAGCCGAATCCCGCCGGGCTGGGGGAAGCGCCGGATAGCGAAGCGCCGATCGTCAGCCCGACGAGGCCGGCGATGATCGCGGCATATCCCGCAAGACGGCTGCGGTCCGGCCGCTCCCGCAAGGCCAGCCAAGCGATCGCTCCGGAAAAGACGGGCATCATGGTCGGCGTGACGGACGAGGCCTGGGCGGCCGAAGTCAGTTGAAGCCCCACCGCGACGAGGAGGACGAAGGGAGCCCCCCATAGGGCGGAGAACAGAAGTCCCTCGATCCAGGCGCCCTTCGGCAGCCGACCCGTCAGGCCGAACAGGACCGGCAGCAGGATCAGCGCGCCGAACCCGAACCGGAGCGCCGTGATGTCCCAGACCCGCAATTCGTGGGTGACGCCGAACCGGGTCACGACGAACCAGCCGGCGAAGATGATCACCGTGACCGCCGCCCAGGCAAATCCGGTCAGGACATCTCTGAGGTTCCGCCCCTGCGGCGTCAATACCCGCCGTCCCCGGCGTCGGTTTTCAAATCGTGGGATTTCATGCTGTCGCTTCGGATCGCCATGATGCTGATGTTCTGCCACACAATGTTCCGGCACCGGCGGCATGGCAACCTTGCAGGCTTCCTGACCAGCTTCCGGAATGGAAACGGGCTGGACCGGACCGTCACCCCGGATCGCCTCCACGCGCAATCCCGGGTGGCGAGATCCGCGCGTGGGTGGCCGGATCGAAGTCCGGTCACCCCGTGGACCTATCCGTTCATCCGGTTCGGAAAAGCAAGATCCTGCGCCTCGTGCAGGCGCTGGTAAAGGCCGCCGGCCCGGATCAGGCTTTCGTGCGCTCCCTCCGCCGCGATCCCGCCGCCGTTGATCACGACGATCCGGTCGGCGTCGCGGATGGTCGCTAGGCGGTGGGCGATGATCAGGGATGTACGGCCGCGGGCCAGCTCCTGCAGGGATGCCTGGATCGCCCGCTCCGTTTCCGTGTCCAGGGCGGAGGTCGCCTCGTCGAGGATCAGGATCGGGGGATTCTTCAGGAAGATGCGGGCGATCGCCACCCGTTGCTTCTGTCCGCCCGAAAGCTTCACGCCGCGTTCGCCGACGATCGTGTCCAGGCCATCGGGACAGTCGGCTATCAATCCGTCCAGGCGGGCGCGGCGGGCGGCCTCCAGGATCTCGGCCTCCGTCGCGTCCAGGCGGCCATAGGCGATGTTGTCGCGCAGCGTGCCGGCGAAGAGGAAGACATCCTGCTGCACGATGCCGATCTGCTGGCGCAGGGACGCCAGTGTAAGGTCACGGATGTCATGGCCGTCGATCGTTATCCGTCCTCTGTCGACCTCGTAGAAGCGAGGCAGCAGCGACAGCAGGGTGGTCTTGCCGGCCCCGGAAGGCCCGACGAAAGCGACGGTCTCCCCGGCGCGGACCGAGAGCGACACGCCGTCGAGGACCGGGCGTGCCGGGTCGTAGCCGAAGCCCACTTCCTCGAAGGCGATGGCGCCCCTGAACGGCGGTGCGGCGACGGCGCCGGGAAGATCGGTGATCTCCGGTTCCGTGGCCAGGAACTCGCGGTATCGGCGAAACCCGGCGATGCCCTTCGGGTAGTTCTCGATCACCGCCGCGATCCGCTCCAGCGGCTGGTAGAAGACGTTGATCAGCAGCAGGAACCCTACGAACCCGCCGATGCTCAGGTCTCCCGCATGGACGAACCAGGTGCCGGCGACGAGCACCACCACCTGCACCAGCCGCATGCCCAGATAATTCAGCCCCAGGCTGAAGGCCATGATGCGGTAGCCGTTGAGCTTGGCATGCTTGTACTGGCCGTTGTCCTTGGCGAACATCGCTCTTTCGTGGGCTTCGTTGGCGAAGGCGCGCACGACCCGCGCCCCGCCGACCACCTCTTCGATCCTGGCGTTGAAGGCGCCCACGCGGTCGAACTGGGCATGCCAGTTGGCCGTCATGTCCTGCCCGAACCGCAGCACGATCACCATGACCACCGGCACGATCAGCAGGGTGACCAGCGCCAGCGGCACATGGACCGTCATCATCAAAGCCAGCGCGCCGAGGAAGGTCATGACGGCGATGAACAGGTCCTCTGGCCCGTGATGGGCGAGTTCGCCGATCTCTTCCAGGTCCTTGGTCAGCCGGGCGACGAGATGGCCGGTCTTGTTCTCGTCGAAGAAGCGCAGCGGCAGCCGCTGCAGGTGATCGAAGGCCCGGCGGCGCATCTCGGTCTCGATGTTGATGCCCAGCACATGACCCCAATAGGTCACCACCACGATCAGCCCCGTGTTGACCAGGTAGACCGTCAGCAGGCCGACGCTCGCCAGCAGGATCAGTTCCCAATCGCCTTTGGGCAGCAGGTGGTCCACATAGGCCGTCACCGCGAGCGGGAAGCCCAGGGAGAGCAGGCCGGACAGGATGGCCCCGCCGAAATCCACCAGGAACAGCCGCCGGTGCGGGCGGTAATAGCTAAAGAAATCCTTCAACACCATGGGGCCTCAAGAAATCTGCCGGCCAACGGCCACGAACATGGCAGCCGCGGCATGCGGCTCCGATCCTAAGACGTTCGACGCGGCGCGGTCTTCGAAAACAACCCGGCTCCGGCCTGCCGCCCCGATACGCTCAATCCCGTTCGGCGCGGGAGATCGTGTCGAGGAAATGGCCCATCGCCAGCTTCATGTCGTTGAAGACGGTGCCCTGCGATACGCCGAGATGGTCGGCGATCCTGGGATAGGACCAGCCCTCGACCCGGTTGAGCACCCACACCTTGCGCGCGCGCTCGGGAAGCGTCGCGAGCGCGCCCTTGAGATTGTCCAGGCGCTCGCGGTGGAGCAGATGCTCCTCCGCCGAGGGGCTGTCGGACGCGATCTCCAGAGCATCGAACGTTTCGGGCGGGCAGACTTCGAAGCGTTCCCGAGTCCTTCGCCTTCTCAAATGATCGAGTGCCAGGTTCTGGACCGTGCGGTGAAGGAAGGCACCCACATTGTCGATCGCCCCGTTCTCCGCCGCCTTGTGAGCCCGCAGGTAGCTTTCCTGAAGCACATCCTCGGCGGTATGAAGATTGCGCACGACCCTCATGGCGCGCCCGAGAAGCGAGTGGCGGTTGTCAAGATAGATGGCGTTCAAACTTGCGGGCATGGTCAGCCTTATCATGCGGTGCAGGCGCACCTTTCGCGTCAGGGCGGGAGGTTCGCCTGCCTCTCCCGGGACTGTTCGTTCCCGGGGTTCTGTGGGATCGTTGCCACGAACCCTTGCCAGAATTGCCGGCCTGCTGCAACTGATAATTATTCGCATTACCGAAGCAAGCTAGGTCTGCGGTTCCGTGCAGAAATCTGCTCCGCATAATGTGTTGTGCATCCCCAGGGACGTCTAAGCTATATACATACCCGGAAATGGAACGGTGGATGACCCGAGTGGAGCAGAGAGAAGCGGACCGTCCGGGAAGTGCCGGGAACTACCGGCACCCCGATTCGATCACCGACGCGGCACTTTCCTGGTTCGTGGCGCTTCAGGACGGAACCGCCGATCCCGAAACCCTGGCGGCCTACCAGGAATGGCGCCGCGGCGACCCGCGTCATGGTCCCGCCTTCGACCTCGTCGCCGGCGTCGCCGGAATGCCGGAACTGCGCGCCGCGACCCTCGCCAGCCCCGAAGCCCGCGCGCTCCGGACCCGTCCGGCCCGGAAGGCGCCGCGCGCCCTGTGGTGGGTCTCGCTGGTGGCGGCATCGGTGGTCCTGGCGGCCGGTTTCCACCTTCTGCCGGCCGCGATGCTGCGGTGGAACGCCGATTACCTGACCGAGGCGGGGGATCGGCGCGAGGTTTCGCTGCCCGACGGCTCACGGTTGCTGCTTGATGCCGCCTCCGCCGTGGCGCTGGATTTCGACGGCGGCCGGCGGGACGTCCGCCTGCTGCGGGGAGACGCGTTTTTCGATGTGGTCCCCGACCGGGCGAGGCCGTTCCGGGTCACTGGCGGCTTCAGCACCGTCGAGGTCACCGGAACCGCCTTCGCCGTGCATTCCGACGGCGAGGAGGATGCGATCTTCCTGGAAAAGGGCCGGATCGCCGTCGGCGGGACGAACGGCGCCGGGCTGCCCGTGACGCTCGAACCCGGCGACCGGGTGACGGCCTCCGCGCTCGGCCTGTCCGCCGCCGTACGGACGGAACCCGGCGTCGCGCTCGCCTGGCGCGAAGGACGCTACGTCTTCCACGAGCAGCCGCTCGGGAGGGTGATCGACAATCTGCGCCGCTACTATGCGGGAACGATCCTCGTGCTCGACCACCGGATCGGTGACGAGCTGGTGAGCGGGAACTACCGGCTGGACGATCCCGTCGGTGTGCTCCGGTCCCTCGCCGGGATCGCGGGGGCGAGCATGGCCGTCCTGCCGGGAGGGATCGTCATCCTGGCCTGATCGAATTTTTTGTGAGACCCGCCGGCTCCGAACGTCTGGCTGGATGGGGAGGTGCACAGCAACGTGCGGCCGCTCCCCGATGCCAGCAAGAGACGGGAGTTGTAGGGAATGGATTGCCGGACGGGTGTGACACCGGAAGTTTCGACGAGCGTACAGAAGACGGCCGCCCGGCATTTGATCCTGGCACTGATGGCATCGACGGCCCTCGGTTGCGCCCTGGCGATCCCCTCGGCAGCCTCGGCCCAGCAGCAGGCGCCGGTCGGCGCCGCCGACCGGCCGGTGGATATCGCGATCCCGGCACAGCCCCTGCAGGCGGCACTGGACAGCTTCATCCGCCAGACCGGCTGGCAGATCGGCTATTCCAGCACTTTGGCGGCCGGCCGCACCTCCCGGGCGGTCACCGGCGCCATGGCGCCCGCCCAGGCCCTGGAAACGCTGCTGGCCGGGACTGGCGTCGGCTTCCGCATGGCCGGCCCGTCCAACGCCTCCCTGGTCGCGACGCAGGCTCCGGCCGCTTCGGTTGCGGAGGGAACGGCCGTTCCGGCGGGAGCCATGATGCTGGATCCCGTCACTGTTTCCGGCTCCACCGGCGGTTGGGGCGTCGGCCGGACCACCATCACGCCGGAGGATCTGGAACGGAAGAACCCCACGAGCATCCAGGAGGTTTTCGCCGGTGAACCCGGTATCCGGGTCGGCAGTTCCGTGCCGATGTCGCAGAAGGTCTATGTCAACGGTGTCGAGGAGACCAACCTCGCCGTCAGCATCGACGGAAGCCGCCAGAACAACAAGGTCTTCCACCACAACGGCACGACCCTCATCGATCCCAGCTTCCTGAAGATCGTGCGGGTGGATGCCGGGGTTGCGCCGGCCGATGCCGGGCCGGGAGCGCTGGCGGGGTCCATCGCTTACGAAACCAAGGATGCGCGCGACTTCCTGTCGGGAGACGGCGTCGGAGCCTTCGGCAAGTCCACTCTCAACACCAACGGACCGGTTCTGACGACCAACCTGGCCGGCTACGGTCTGCACCAGGGGCTGGAAGCCCTCGGCTTCATCACCTACGGCAAGGGCGGCAGGTTCAAGGCGGGGAACGGCGACGAGGTGGCCGGCACCGGGACCGACATCGTCAGCGGGCTCGGCAAGGCCGCCATCGAAACCGATGGCGGCAACCGGTTCCAGATCAGCTACGAGCGGGTCTATGACGATGCCGCGCGGCCTTTCCGGGCCAATATTGGCAGCATCGCGGGGCGTCCGCCCTGGGAACCGAAGGTGCGCGACTATACCCTCGACCGGCAGAATACGGTCTTCACATACACCACTACCCAGCCGACGGATCTTTGGGACCCGAAGGTGGTCCTGGCCTATGGCCGAACCGACGTGGAAACTCCGATCTTCCTCCGCCCGGTGCCGCCCAGCACGGTCCCCGGCAGCTTCCCCGGCACCGGAACGACGGACTCGCTGAACGGCAAGATCGAGAACCGGTTCTCCTTCGGCTTCGGTTCGATCACGGCCGGCACCGATTTCTACCGGGACGAGGGCACCTACGGGGACGAAACTTTCTCCGCCACCGAGAAGGCGAACAACTTCGGCCTTTATGCCCAAGCCCGGGTCGAGCCGTGGGAGCGCCTGCGCCTGTCCTTCGGCCTGCGCGGCGACCGGCAGAAGTTCGAGGGAACCACCGGGGAGGAATGGACCAACTCCGGCGTCAGCCACAACGCCTCCGGCGAATTCGATCTCATCCCCCGGTTCCTGACGGCAAAGGCCGGATACTCCCATTCCTGGGCGGGCATCCCGCTGGCCGAGAACTTCATCATGAACAGCGCGTGGCGTTACGGCACCGGGCCGGAACCCGTCACGTCGGACAACGTGACCGCCGGCCTGGAGGCGCGTTACCAGGGCTTCACCGCCGAGGGCCGCGTCTTCCGGACCGATATCGAAGATGCGCGGGCCGCGCGGTTCGCCGTCGCCAGCGCCACGCTCAGCCGCGACGTGAAGTCGAAGGGTTATGAACTCGGGGGCGGCTATTCTTGGAACGAAGGGTATGTCCGCGCCAAGTTCGCTGACATCGACGTCACGATCGACGGTCAGCCCGCGGATTCGGACACCGGAACCTATCTCGCCACGCCGATGGGGCGGATCATCACGCTGGGCGGCGCCCAGTTGATCGCGAACTGGGACATGACGGTCGGGGCCGATATGGAGATCGTGCTGGACTACGACGACGTCCAGGAGGGGCAACGGCCGCTGGACGGCTACGAAGTATTCAACATCTTCGCGGAATACCGGCCGGCCCGGTACTCGAACCTGACCTTCCGGCTCGACGTCCGCAACCTGTTCGACGCCACCTACGCGGACCGGGCCACCTATGGCCAGGAATTCGGGACGGTCACGCCGCTCTACCAGCCGGGCCGGTCTTTCCTGATCAGCGCTTCGGCCAAGTTCTGACCCCGCGGACGCCAGTACGGCCCTCTTGAATGCCACCGCCAGGATTGGCAAATCATGCCTTCAACTCAGCAGATCGCCGAACAAGTCACCTTCCAGAGTTTCGCCAACTGCTACTGGCGGGAGATCGATGCCGGAAGTCCGGCCCGGCATACCGTGCCGGACGGTCCGGCGGTCGAGTGCGTCGAATGGACCCTGACGTCCCAGAGGGCCGTCCTGCGCAGCGAGATCGTTGCCCGGTCGCTTTGCGGGCCGAGTTGCTTCGGCCGGCTCTGGACACGGCCGCTGGCGGACAGCGTCTGGCAGCAGGTCGAGCCGTTCTCCGCCCTGTGCTCGCTGGCGCGCGAAAGCTATGGGCAGGTCCGGCGCGGCGGAGCGCCGGACCTCCGGGGCAACGAGCTTGAACTCCTGCTCCGCGTTCTCCAGAGTTACCAATCGGTGCGCTGCTATCTGGACGCCCACAGGGATCGTCCCGCGGCGGCGGCCGACGATTTCATCGCCGCGGAACAGTCGCTCGTCTTCGGTCATTGGCTTCACCCGACGCCCAAGAGCGTCCAGGGCATGACCCACTGGCAGCAGCCGTGCTACGCCCCCGAACTTCACGGGCGGTTCCGCCTTCAGCTTTTCGCCGTGGCGGCGGACCATGTGAGCCATCGGTCCGCCTTCCGGCAATCCGCCCCGGAAATGATCGCCGACGCCCTCGGGGCTGACGCCGGACGCTTCGATCTCGCCGGCCGCGAGCAGATCATTCCCATGCATCCGCTCCAGGCGGAAGCGCTGCTGCTCGATCCGCGCGTCCAGGCTCTCCAGGCCCGAGGCGTGCTGCGGGTGCTGGGGCAGGGCGGCCCGTGCTTCACGGCCACCTCCTCCGTGCGCACGGTCTACAGCGCCGACAGTCCCTGGATGTTCAAGTTCTCGCTGCCGGTCCGGATCACCAACTCCGTGCGGGTCAACCGGCGGCACGAGCTGGAAGCCGGCGTCATCATGGCGAAGCTGATCGGCGCCATCGGCCCCACGCTCGGGCAGCGTCTCCGCTTCGTGCTGGATCCCGCCTACATCACGCTGGAGGCGCTGGGCGGGGACGAAAGCGGGTTCGAGGTGATCATCCGGGAAAACCCCTTCTCAGGCGGTCGGCAGCAGGGGGTCGTCGCGATCGCGGCGCTGACCGCCGACCCGCTGCCGGGGCAGGTGTCGCGGCTGGAACGGCTGGTCCGCCGCGTCGCAGCGGCGCATGGCTGGCAGCCGGAGGAAGCGTGCCGCCATTGGTTCGACCGGTATCTCGCCTGCGCGCTGGAGCCCCTGGTGCGGCTGTACGACGAGCATGGGATCGCCCTGGAGGCCCACCAGCAAAACGGATTGCTGGATATCGGGGAGGGGATGCCGACCCGCTTCCACTATCGCGACAACCAGGGATTCTACCTGTGCAATTCGTACCGCGAGTCGCTGAGGCGGCAGGCCCCGGAGGCCGACAACTTGCCGGCGCTCTATTACGACGAGGATGAGATCAACCGGCGCTTCTCCTACTACGCCATCGTCAACCAGGTCTTCTCGGTCATCGCCCGCATGGGCAAGGACGGCCTGATCGGCGAGGAGGTCCTGTTGCGCATCCTGCGCGGACGCCTCGAACACCTGGCACCGCAGATGATGCGGGCCGGCCGGTCTTTCATCGGCGGCCTGCTCGACAGCCCGACGATCGGGGCGAAGTTCAACCTCACGGCCCGGCTGTTCGACATCGATGAACTGCAGACGGCGAACGAGGCGGCGCTCTACGCGTATCTGCCCAATCCCCTGTGCCGGATGGCGGTCGAGGGTTCCGGAAGGGAATGCCATGCCCTTACCTCATGACTTGCCCGGCCGGGCTGACGAACGGGTCCTGAGACAGCTCGTCGGCGCCCTGCTGTTCGAACGGGTGCTGGACACCCGGGCCACCGAGGTGGATGGCGCGCCGGGTTTCGAATGGGATTCCGGCGGTGCGCAGTTCCGGTGCAGCGGCTCCGCCGGGCCGTTCGGGCGGTTGCGGATCGTCCCGGGATCGGTGCGGATGCGGCAGCAGGGCGGGCAGTGGGAACCGGCCGACCCTCGCCCGCTGGTCGAAGGCCTGGCAACTCCCGCCGCGCACAAGGTCTCCCTGCTGGCCGAACTGGACCGCACCGTGGCGCTGTGCCGGTGGAACGACGCCAACCTGCCTCGCACGGCGCGTCGGAGCCTGTCCTATGTCGACCTGGAAGGAGCGCTGGAGGAGGGCCATCCCTACCATCCCTGCTTCAAGGCCCGCCTCGGCTTCGACGAGGAGGACCACGCCGCCTTCGGACCGGAGGCGGGGCAGAGCTTCCAGCTGGTCTGGCTGCTGATCGAGCGATCGCAGCTCGACCAGGACCTGGGAGACGACGAGGAAGCGTTCTGGCGCGCGGAGCTGGGTCAAGCGACTTGGGAAGCGCTCGATGCGCGCCGTACCGCCGCCGGCAGGAGCGCCGCCGACTACGGCTTGCTGCCCGTCCATCCCTGGCAATGGCGCGCTCTCCGGGACCGCGAGTTGGCACCCTGGCTGGCCGTCGGACGCGCGCACGCCCTGGGGCCGCTGGGCGACCGGTACCGCGCCAGCCAGTCCGTCCGGACGGTGATGAACGTCGACGATCCCCGCAAGGCGGACGTGAAGCTGGCGATGAACATCGTCAACACGGCCTCGCGCCGGATCATCACGCCCCATTCGGTCTGCACCGGACCGGCGATTTCCCGCTGGCTGACGGCCGTGGTGGAGTCCGACCTTTTCTTCGATCAGGTCTGCCCTCTCACCCTGCGGACGGAATATGCCGGCATCATCGCCGACCGGGACGGGCCGCTTGCCGGGCAACTGGCCGTGCTCTGGCGCCGCAGCGTCACCGAGACCCTGCGCGAGGGCGAGGCGGCGGTGCCCTTCAACATGCTGATGGTCGTGGAAACCGACGGAGAGCCATTCGTCTCGGAATGGGTCGGAAGCTTCGGCCTTCTTCCCTGGCTCGAACGGCTCTTCGAGGTCGCCATCCTGCCGGTCTGGCATCTCCTGGTCTGCCACGGCATCGCGGTCGAGGCGCACGGCCAGAACATGGTCCTGATCCACCGGAACGGCTGGCCGGAGCGGCTGATCCTGCGCGATTTCCACGAGAGCGTGGAATATGTGCCCGAGTTCCTGAAAGACAGGGAAGGCGTGCCGGACTTCCCCAATCTGAATCCGGTCTACCGCGACGCTCCCCCGATCGGTATTACTGGTCGGATCGCGTGGACGCCCTGCGGGAACTGGTGATGGACACCTTGTTCATCTACAACCTGACGGAGGTGTCCCATCTCCTGAACCTTCATTACGGCCTGCCCGAACCGGTGTTCTGGCGGAAGATCCATGACTGCCTCGGGCGCTACGCCCGGCGGCAGGGCCTGGAGGAGCGCCATCGGCAAATCGGGCACGCGGCGCGGGAAATACTGACCGAGTCCCTGATGAGAGGAAAACTGCTCGATGCAAGAGAAGAGCTTCACCACCCGGTTCGGAACGTCTTCGCCGATTTCCGGGCCTGAAGGGGCGGGGAGCGTTCAATGATCCGAATCGACGACAGACATTACAGCCGCACGGAGATCGAGGATCTCACGGCGCGGTACACGGAGCGGGCCGGCCTCTCCGGTCATCTCGGCGTCCGGTTCGCGGCGTGCTTCAGCAGGACGATCGAGTGGCTGGGCCTATTCTTCGCCGTCCGGGCCGCTGGCGGAAGCCTGCTGCCGATCCACCCCAGCACGCCGCCCGCCGCGGCGCGGCGCATGGCCCTCGAAGGCGGCTGTCGTTTCCTCTTCCTCGACGGCATGACGCCCGAAGTGATCGCGCCAGAGACGGCTTCCGGGAACACCGGCCAGCTCGTGCAGATGAGCTCGGGGACCACGGGCGCTCCGAAGTACATCGCCCGGAGCTGGGCAGACATCGACCGGGAGATCGAGAGCTATGTCGGCCATTTCCGGGAGCCGGAGGGAATGACCCCGGTGATCGCGTGCCCGACGACCCATTCCTATGGGTTGATCTGCGGGCTTCTGGTCGGGCTTCGGCGGGGAGCGGAGCCGATGATCCTGAATACCGGGAACCCGAAATACATCCTGAAGAAACTGGCGGAGGTGGAGCGGCCTCTGCTCTATTCGTCCCCGGTCATCCTCCAGGCGCTGGCGAAGCTGTTGCCGGACGGAGAGAAGATCCACGCCGCCATGACCTCGGGCACCCTGCTGCCCGACCCCTGGTTCGAGCGGATCCGCCTCAAGACTCGGCACATGTACCAGCAGTACGGCTGCTCCGAGGCCGGCTGCATCGCCGTCAATCCCGACATGACGTCCTCCAGCGACATGGGGCTGCCGCTCCCGCATCACCGCCTGCGGGCCGGCGCGGGTCCGGACGCGCCGGAGGAGATCGTGGTCGAGGGCCGGGAAGGGGCGATCCACACCCGCGACCTGGGCTATCGGAGGCCGGACGGCATGCTGGTGTTCGTCTCGCGGCTGGACGACACGATCAACGTCTCGGGCCTTAACGTCTATCCCAAAGATGTCGAGGACGTGGTGATGGCGCTGCCCGGCGTCACGGACGCGGTGGCCTTCCGCAAGCCCGATCCGTTCGCCGGCGAACGGGTCGGCTTGGTCTTCAGCGCCAGCGAGCCGGTGCCCCACCACTCCATCCGCGCCTGGTGCCGGGAGCATCTGGCCGCCCACCAGCAGCCGACCGAGATCTTCCAGGCGGATTCCCTGCCGCGCATGGCGAACGGCAAGATCAGCCGGCGCCAGGTGGCGGAGTCCTACGCCGCGGGAATCGGCCGATGAGACAGGAAGAGGTCGTAGAGGCCATCCGTACCGTCCTGCGGGATCACCTGCGGAACCAGCATCTGCACCTGTTCAGCCCTTCGGCCCGGCTGAACGAGGATCTTTACATCGATTCCATCCTCATGATGGAGATCTTCCTCCAGCTGGAACTGTCCTTCGACCTCTCCGTGCCGGACCATGTCATGACCTCGCGGGAACTGGCGACCGTGGCCGATCTCGCGAGCCTGTTCGTCGGGGCGGACGCCGCTCCGCCGGCCGCTCCGCCGGCCCCTCCGCCGGGAAGCGTCCATGGCGAGGACTATGTCGACATCAAGGTGCATTGCTTCGTCAGCTCCGTATGCGACGCCCTGAAGCGCGCGCCGGGCATCGACCACCGGCCTTTCTACTTCGGTGTCTGGGACGCCGACTTCGCGATCGGCGACGGAACGCCGGGCAGGGACTGGACGCTGCTCTACCACGCCCCGTCCATCAGCCACGATTTCTTCCGCACCTGGTACCGGCGCCTCTACGGCCCCGAGGTTCGGGAATGGTATGACAGGACAAGGAGCAAGGCCGAAAACCTGGCGACCCTGCTGGATCTTGTCGAGACCAGGTCCGACACGCTGAGCGTCATGGCGATGGTGGATCTCCATCACCTGCCCGAGCGGGAGAACAAGTTCAACCAGAACCCCTTTCCCCATTACCTGATGCTGGAGAGGTCGGCCGACCCGGAGCTCTTCTTCGTCTCGGATCCGGATTTCCGCTGGGAAGGTGAGATCGCCAGGGAGAAGATCGTCCACGCCTTCTGCCAGCCGACGGTGGGCGGAGGGTTCGCGTTCGACCGGCGGGACATCCATCCGCCGGCGGCCGAGGACCTGAAGGCCTATTTCGAAGCCTGCTTCCACCCCGACGCCAACCCGCTGACTACCGCCGTTCGCCGGATCGTAGCAACCCATCTCGAAGGAATGGACGGCCGGAGCCCGGCGGGCCTTGGGACGGCGCTGCGGGAATTGCCGGTCATCTCGATCCGCAAATACGCCTACGAGCACGGGTTCGCGTTCTTCTGGCGCGCCCTAGGCCTTCCCGACGATACGTTCCTCGTCCATTGCGACGGGATCGAGGAGCTGATCCAGGGCTTCAAGGCGCTGCATTACGCGATCCTGCGGCTCGCCGAGACCGGTGACACCGGCCTTGCCGCCGACATCTTCGAACGGCTGGACCGGCTGGACCGGCTGGACCGGATCGAACTCGCCATCAAGGCGGAATTGGGCGCCGTCTTCCGGTCCTGGTGCGCGGTGAACCGACTTTCCGACGATCGTCGCCAGCGTGATGCCGAGGTGGCCTGATGAAGATCTCGCTCTGCACCATCACGTTCCGCCACCACCTGCTGTCGTTGGAGGATCTCGCGGTCTGGGCAGTGGCCAACGGCTTCCAGGGCATCGAACTCTGGGGCGCCCACGCCCGGAACATGGCGCACGACCCCGGCCGCAACGCTGCCTGGCTGGCCGGGTTCGGCCTGTCGGTCCCGATGCTGAGCGACTACCTGCCGCTCGACGGGGACGCCGGCGACCTGATGCGGAAGACCACCGACCTCTGCCGTCTGGCACAGCGCTGGCGAGCAGGCAAGATCCGCACTTTCGCCGGCGGCACCGGAAGCCGGGAGACGCCGGCCGCACGGCAGGCCTTTATCGCCGACCGGCTGCGCATGATCTGCGAGCATGTCGCCGACCACGGCTTGTCCCTCCTGGTCGAGACCCATCCCGGGACGCTGGCGGACAGTCTGGCGGCGACGCGCGCCCTGATCCGGGCGGTCGATCATCCCGCCTTGAAGATCAATTTCGACGTGCTGCATGTCTGGGAAGGCGGCGACGACCCGATCGGGGCGCGCCGCGACCTGCTCCCCCATATCGGCCACTACCACCTGAAGAACATTCGCTCGCGGGCGGACCTGACGGTGTTCGAACCCGCGAACGTCTATGCCGCGGCGGGTCGGCGCGACGGGATGGTGCCGCTGTTCGACGGCATGGTCGATTACCGGGCCTTCCTGGCCGAGCTTTCCGACGATCCCGGAGCCGAGGCCTCGCTCGAATGGTTCGGCAACGACTGTCACGAGATCCTGCGCCGCGACCGACTGGAGATCGGGAGCGAACGGGGTCGGCGCCGGAGGCCCGAAGCGGTGCCTGTCGCGCGCCGCCCGGCCCCGGCGGATCCTTTCGTCAGGGGAGCGGCCGGGGAGGGCCGAACTTAGCGGTCGATCTCCCCGAACACGATGTCGGGCCGGCAGCTATCCTTCCGCGGAGGGGCGTCCGAGCGGTGAACGGACCCCGTCGATCCACGTATCCAGAACGCGCAGTTCCGCATCGAGCATGACCAGGTCCGCCCGATGTCCGGCCGCCAGCCGGCCGAACCGGTCCTGCATGCCCAGGAACGTCGCCGGGTAGAGCGACGCCATGCGCAGGCTCTCCTCCAGCGGGAGGCCGAGAAGCCCCACGCAGTTCCTCACGGCCGACGCCATGTCGATGTCGGCGCCGGCCAGGGTGCCGCCTTCCGTGACCAGCCGGCCGTCCCGCCTGAAGATGCGCCTGCCGTACAGCTCGAACTCGGCCGCGTCCGTTCCGACCGGCGGCATGGCGTCGGTCACCAGGAACAGCCCGGCCGGTCCCTTGGCGGCCAGCGCCATCCGCAGGGTCGCCGGATCGACATGGATGCCGTCCGCGATGATGCCGCACCAGGTGCCGTTGCGTTCCAGCGCCGCCACGGCGACGCCCGGCTCCCGGCCGGAGATGGGAGGCATGGCGTTGAACAGGTGCGTGAAGCCGGTCAGGCCGTGCGCGACGGCGTCGAGCGTGCGGCCATACCCCGCGACCGTGTGCCCGGCCGAGACCACCACGCCGGCGCCGGCCAGCCGGGCGACGACCTCGTCCTCCACCCGCTCCGGCGCCAGAGTGACCAGCACCCGCCCGTGGGGCAATCGCTCCGGCAACCTGCAGAGGAAGTCCAGGTCGGCGTCGTCGGGTTGACGGATGTGGCGGGGATCGTGGACGCCAGGCTTGTCCGGGCTGATGAACGGCCCTTCGAAATGGATGCCCAGGATGCCGTTCTCCGGCCGACCCGCCGCGGCGATCACGGCCTCGGCGGCGGGCCGCATCCGGGAGCGCTCGTCGGTGATCAGCGTGGGCAGCAGCCCGGTGCAGCCGAACCGGCGCAGGGAAGCGGCCATGCGGAGGACGGTATCCTCGTTGGGATCGCCATTGAACAGCACGCCGCCGGCGCCGTTGGCCTGCACGTCGATGAAGCCCGGGGCAAGCAGGCTTCCTGCCGGCAGCCGGACGATATCGGCCTCCGCGGGCACGTCCGCCTCCGGCATCACGCCGGTGATCCGTCCGCCGTCCAGCGCGATGCCATGGCCTTCCAGGATGAGGTCGCCGGTGAACAACCGGGATCCGACCAGAAACTGTCCCAAAGGAAACGCCCCCTGCATTCAACCCGCCGCGAACATCCTAT
Organism: Skermanella pratensis; assembly: GCF_008843145.1. Classification (GTDB taxonomy): domain Bacteria; phylum Pseudomonadota; class Alphaproteobacteria; order Azospirillales; family Azospirillaceae; genus Skermanella; species Skermanella pratensis. Next base: position 2,554,672 of record NZ_CP030265.1, read on the forward strand.
AGCAGCTGCCACTTCGGGCGGCATCGGGGAAGATGATGCCCATGGTGTGGCGCTCCCCGGACCGGACGCGGCTGACGCCGTGCTGGTGGCGCTCGCCGCTGGGGAGGACGACACGCTCGGCGGCCTGATCGCCTACCGTCCCTTCGCCCCCGATCCGCCCGGGCGGACCATCGCTCCGGCCTGGCGGGCGCAGCCCCTCAACGCCCCGCCGCCGCGTCCCCTGGGCCTGCTGGCGCCTCCCCGGTAAGCTTGATATGGGTCGGGTGGATATGCTCGATCCGGAAACCGAAGCGGTCGGCCAGGGCGTCGGCGACCCGCTGGCGGTGGCAGACTGCCGGATCGGCCTCGAAGCAGAGCAGGGCGCTGGGGCGCGTCCCGGCGACATCGGCGGCGCGCAGCAGGTCCAGTTCGGCCTCCGGGGTCGCCATGCGCTCGTCCACGATCCGCCAGAACAGCTCATGGTCCCCGCGCCGGGCGGCGAGGCGGCCTTCCTTCGGCGTGCCCAGCCCCTTGAGGTGGAGATACTCGATCCCGGCCGCTTCGAGGGAGGCGCGCAGCGTGCTCTTGGAGAACCCGGCGCGCCGCGACAGGGGCAGGTCGCGGACATCCATCAGCACCTTGACGCCGGCCTGCTTCAAGGCCGCCAGCAGGGCATCCGACGAGGCCCGCTCGTAGCCCACGGTCCAGATGGTTGGCGATGACGCCATGCGGCTTCCTCCTGCTCGACTTTGCCGTGATGCCTTCCCGGACGATCCTGTACAGTCCGGGAGAACTCATCAAGGAGGTTGACGATGGATCTGCTGGAGACGCTCGTCGTTGCGCGGACCGGAGACATCGGCGGGTTCGCGGTCCGACGCGCCCTGCCGTCGGTCAAGCGGCGCATGGTCGGCCCGTTCGTGTTCCTCGACCAGATGGGGCCGGCGGAGTTCATCATCGGCCACGGCCTCGACGTCAGGCCGCACCCGCATATCGGTTTGGCGACCGTCACCTATCTGTTCGAAGGCGAGATCCTTCACCGCGACAGCCTGGGCACGATCCAGCCGATCCAGCCCGGCGCGGTGAACTGGATGACGGCGGGCAGGGGCATTTCCCATTCCGAGCGCACGGCGCCGGAACTGCGGGCGCGAGGGTTCAACCTGTTCGGCATCCAGTCCTGGGTCGCCCTTCCGGCTTTCGCGGAAGAAACCGATCCCGCCTTCACCCATCATCCGGCGGACGACCTGCCGGTGATCGAGGGCGAGGGCAAGCGCGTGCGGGTGATCGCCGGCTCCCTGTACGGGGCGGCGTCGCCGGTCGCGACCCTGACCGAGACCTTCTACGCGGATGCGGCGCTGGATGCCGGGGCCGGCATCCCGCTTCCCGGCGACCAGGAGGAACGGGCCGTCTACGTGGTCCAGGGGCGCATCGAGATCGCCGGCGACCGGTTCGAGCCCGGGCAGCTCCTGGTATTCCGCCCCGGCGACCAGATCACCATCACCGCGCTGGAACCGGCGCGCCTGATGCTTCTGGGCGGAGCGGCGATGGACGGACCGCGGCATATCTGGTGGAACTTCGTCTCCAGCTCGAAGGACCGCATCGAGCAGGCCAAGGCCGATTGGAAGGCGGGGCGCTTCGGCGCGGTGCCGGACGATTCGGAGTTCATCCCCCTGCCGGAACGGTGACCCGCGCGCTGGCCGCAGCCGGCACTCGGATGGGCGTCACCGGGGCGGACAGCGACGTGGAGCCGAACAGGCTGGCGAAAGCGGGCGAGGTCACTACCGGAAGGCCGGAAAGGTCACTGTTCCGCTTGGCCGCCGGTTTCGATGCCCCGGCCGCTTTGGCTGTCTTGCCCCCCGCGGGAGCGGACGGCTGCGCGGGAGGGGCAAGGCCGGCCTCCTCCTCCGGTTCGCACTCCAGGGTCTCCAGGTCGGCGTCGGGGTGCGGCTTGTCGCCGAGATAGTGATGCGGGATGCGCTTGTCCTGCACGACGCCGCGCAGCCTCAGCCGAAGCTCGATGGCCCGCAACGCCAGCCCGAGGCTCTTGCGCTCCAGCGCCTCGTCGATGATGGTCCTGACGAGGGATGCCGCCTCGTCCAGGTCGGCTTGGTGGCCGGCCCGCCGGTCGGCGCGGAGCTGGTCCACGCGGACGCGGATTTCCGGCTGGGTCATCAGGACGGCGCCGCGCTGCTTCGCCCCGTTGGGCGAGTACCCCGCCCGGCGCGCCGCCTCGGCCCCGCCGACGCCGCAGGCCATGGCTTGGCAGAAGGCTTCCTGGCGGGGAGGCAGGACGATCACGGGCGGAGAGGCTGGGGCCGGTGTCGGGGACTGATGGTCGAGCATGGCTGGAGCGCCTTGGCCGGATAGGAACAATCCATGAACATTATCCGGTATTCGAGCTTGATGCAAGGCATCCCGGATGGCGACCGTGTCTGTTCTCGTCACGCGCGGGCTCTACCCAAAGGGGGCATAACAATGATTTTCCAATCACGGAAAGAATGCAGGTCGGGTGCCGCTTCGCTCTACCTGACCTACGTGGCACCTTTTTTCTTCACGCATGGGCCTGACCCCCGCATAGGGGAGTCGTTGCGGCTTACGCCGCCGCAAGCGGGAGGTTTGTCGGGGGGGTGACCTTCGGCCGATCCAGACCTACTGGAAGAGGCCGAGCAGGGCCTGGGGGGCCTGGTTGGCGATCGACAGCGACTGCCCGGAAAGCTGCTGCCTGGCCTGTGCTGCCGACAGCGCCGCCGCTTCCTTCGCCAGGTCGGCGTCCACGATCTCGCCCAATCCGGTGTTGGTGGCGTCGATGATCGAGTTGTTGGACTTGATGGAATTGTCGACGCTCTTGGCGTCGGCCGATAGCGTGTTGAGGGCGGAGCCGAGGTTGTCCTCCGCCTGGGCGAACTGACCGCCGGGCTGGAGCAGGGACGCCGCGGCGCCGGCGGTGGACACGTCGGCGTTGGACAACACATCCACCAGGGAGGTCTGAAGGTCCTGCGCCCTGACCGAAACCGACCCGCCGCTTCCGTTCGACACGATGTTCTGGTTCTGGGCGCCTTGGTCGAGCAGGTTGACGCCGTTGTACTTGGCGTCCTTGACGAAGGCGCCGATGTCGCCGACCTGATTCTTGAACTGGGCCTGATAGTTCGCGCGGTCATTCGCGCCGAGCGAAGGGTCGGACAGCTTGATAAGCGTGGCCCTGGCATCCTGGAGGGACGAGGAGATGAACTGTCCGGCCTTCACCGCGACGTCGATCATGCCCTTGCCCACGGCAAGACGCTCGTTCGCCGCACCCAGGGCGGCCGTATCGCCGCGCAAACCCTCGGCGACGCTGAAGGCGGCGCCGTTGTCGTAGGCATCGGCCACCTTGCGCCCGGAAGCGATCCGCTTCTGGGACGCTTGCACGGCATTCTCCGCCGCGCCGAAGCTGCGGACCGAAGAATACGAACCGGTGTTGGTGTTGAGTGAACTGATCATGGCGTCACCTCGGCCTCGAAATTACCTCGTTATTGTGGATAAGTCAACCGGCCTCCAATCTGGACTCCCATGCACGCATACTTTGAAAAGCTGCTCGACGCCTTGGCGCCGGCCGATGTCGTCCAGCCGCCGCAACGTCCCGGCGCGTTCGTCAGCTACTTCCTGAAGCCGATCGGCGGCCTCCTGGCCGTCACCCTGGTGGTGTCCGGGCTCGCGTCCTTCTCCGAACTGGCGCTCTACGCCTTCCTGGGCTGGCTGGTCGACTGGATGGCGACGACTCCCCGGGAGGAGTTCCTTCAGGTCCACGGCTGGTCGCTGGCCGGCATGGCGCTGGTCGCGATCGTGATCCGCCCGCTTCTGGTGCTCGCCTCGCGCGGGTTGATCAACCTGACGCTGATCCCCGCGCTGACCAGCCGGGTCCGGTGGCGGAACTATCGCTGGGTGCTGCGGCAGAGCCTGACCTTCTTCCAGAACGACTTCGCCGGCCGGGTCGCGCAGAAAGTTATGCAGACCGGGCCGGCGCTGCGCGAGGCCGTGGTCAACGTGATCGACGGCGTCTGGTTCCTGGTCACGTTCCTCGTCGGCGCCATCGCCCTGTTCGCCGCCCTGGACTGGCGGCTGCTGATCCCCGTGCTGGCCTGGATCGCCGGCTATTCCGCCGTCGTCTGGATCATGGTGCCGCCGGTCCGCCGAAAGTCGGAAGCCCTGTCGGAGGCGACCTCGGCGCTGTCCGGCCGGGTGGTGGACAGCTACACCAACATCCTGTCGGTCAAGCTGTTCGCCCATGCCGAGCGGGAGGACGAGTTCGTCCGGAGCGGGCTGGTGCGCCAGCTCTCGGCCTACCGCGAGGTGATGCGCGCGATTTTCGACATGACCGTCGCGCTGACCGTGCTGAACAGCCTGCTGCTGTTCGCCATGACGGCGCTGGCGATCCAGCTCTGGCTGGCGGGGTCGATCACCGCCGGGTCGATCGCGGTGGCGACCGGGCTGATCATCCGCCTGACCCAGATGTCGGGCTGGATCCTGCGCACCGTCACGACGCTGTTCGAGAACATCGGCACGATCGAGAACGGCATCGAGACTATTTCCAAGCCCCACGGGGTGACGGACGGGCCGAAGGCGCCCGAACTCGTGGTCGGAAAGGGGGCGATCCGGTTCGACGACGTGCGCTTCCACTATGGCAAGGAAGGCGGCGTGATCGAGAACCTGTCGCTCGACATCCGTCCGGGCGAGAAGGTTGGGCTGGTCGGGCGGTCCGGTGCCGGGAAATCCACCTTGGTGAACCTGCTGCTGCGTTTCTACGACCTGGAGGGTGGCCGCATCCTGATCGACGGAACGGATATCTCGACCGTGACCCAGGCCAGCCTGCGGGCGCATATCGGCGTGGTCAGCCAGGATACGGGCCTTCTGCACCGTTCGATCGCCGACAACATCCGCTACGGCCGGCCGGATGCCACGCGGGAGGACATGGTGCGGGCGGCGCGGCTGGCCGAGGCCGACCACTTCATCGATGGGTTGAGCGATCACCGGGGGCGCGGCGGCTACGATGTGCTGGTCGGCGAGCGCGGGGTCAAGCTGTCGGGCGGACAGCGCCAGCGGATCGCCATCGCCCGGGTGATCCTGAAGGACGCGCCGATCCTGGTACTGGACGAGGCGACCTCCGCCCTGGACTCGGAGGTCGAAGCCGCCATCCAGGGCCAGCTCAAGACCCTTATGGAGGGCAAGACCGTGATCGCCATCGCGCACCGCCTGTCCACGATAGCGGCGCTGGACCGGCTCGTCGTGATGGACGGCGGGCGGATCGTGGAGGAAGGCAGCCACCGCGAACTGGTTCGGCGCGGCGGCCTCTACGCCCGCCTGTGGGAGCGCCAGTCCGGCGGCTTCCTGGGGCTGCCGGCGGAGTAAAGGGGTGTCTTGACGGACCCGCGGGAGCGGTGGTTTGATTGGTTGTCTAACAAAATTAGAACGGTCCGCATCGTGATGGCGGTCGGTCCGGCGGCGTGGAGTACCGTAGGTCGGCCTTCGCCCGTCAGGGCGAACGCCGACGCGATGCATCGACGCTCCGGCCCTGATCTCGGCGTCGGCCTTCGGCCGAGGCCGACCTACGGCCGGTACATACCGGTAGAAACAAGCCCAAGGCCCACAAGGGCCGGCATCCACAGGGAGGAAGCACATGAAGAAGTTCCTGGCCGCCACCGGTCTGGCGCTGGCGCTCGCCTTTTCGCAGAGCCCGGCGCAGGCGCAGAAGCCGACGATCCCGATCATCGTCAAGGACACCACGTCCTTCTACTGGCAGATCGTGCTGGCCGGCGCCCGGCAGGCCGGCATGGACCTTGGCGTCACCGTCCAGGAACTGGGCGCCCAGTCCGAGGCCGACATCAACGGCCAGATCGGCATCCTGGAGAACGCCGTGTCGAGCAATCCGGCGGCGATCGTGATCTCCCCCACCCAGTTCGCGGCCCTGGGTCCGGCGATCACCGAGGCGGCGCAGCAGGTCAAGATCATCGGCATCGACAGCGCGGCCGACAGCAAGGCCTTCACCTCCTTCCTGACGACGGACAACGTCCAGGGCGGGCGCGCCGCGGCGGACGCGCTGGCGGCGGCGATCACCGAGCAGTACGGCGCCGCCGAGGGCGAGGTAGCGCTGATCACGTCGCTGCCGGGCGTCGGTTCGCTCGACCAGCGGGCAAAGGGCTTCAAGGAACAGCTGGCCGCCAAGTATCCCAAGCTCAAGCTGACCGCCGACCGGGTCGCCGACGGGCAGCCGACCACCGGCCTCAACATCATGACCGACCTGATCACCGCGAACCCGAACCTGCGGGGCGTCTTCGCCAGCAACCTGATCATGGCGCAGGGCGCGGGCCAGGCCATCGCCGAGAACAACCTGGGCGACAAGATCAAGCTGATCGGCTTCGACAACGATGAGCGGCTGGTGAGCTTCCTGAAGGAGGGCGTGATCGCCGCCCTGGTGGTTCAGGACCCGTACCGCATGGGCTATGACGGGGTGAAGACCGCCCTGGCCGCCTCCAAGGGCGAGGCGGTGCCGGCCGAGGTGGACACCGGCGTCAACGTGATCACCAAGGCCAACATGGACGACGCCCGGTCGCAGGAGCTGCTGAACCCGAAGGTCAAGTGATGACGGCAGCGCCGGCTGCCGGGGCCTCTCCCGAAGTCGCCACGCTCGAACTCCGCAAGCTCGACAAGCGCTTCGCCGGGACCCATGCGCTGAAGGCCGTCAGCCTCGGCTTCAGGCCCGGCGAGGTCCACGCGATCGTCGGCGAGAACGGGGCCGGGAAGTCAACGCTGATCAAGCTGCTGACGGGGGTCCATCCCAAGACCTCCGGCAGCATCCTGTGGCAGGGCAGGGAGGTCGAGTTCTCCGGCCCGCAGGACGCGCTGGCGCTCGGCATCAACGCGGTCCACCAGGAGGTGGTGCTGTGTCCGCACCTGACGGTCGCGGCCAACATCTTCCTGGGCGACGAGACCACCCGGTTCGGGCTGCTGCGCAAGCGGGAGATGAACCGCCGCGCGCAGGAGATCCTGGACGGGCTTGGCTTCCACCTGCCGGCCGACGCCATGCTGAGCGACCTGACCATCGGGCAGCAGCAGCTGGTCGCGACCGCGCGGGCGGCGAGCCGGGGCACCCGTTTCCTGGTATTCGACGAGCCGACCGGCTACCTGACCCGGGCGGAGACCGACCAGCTCTTCGCGCTGATCCGCCGGCTGCACGCCGAAGGCGTCACGATCATCTATATCAGCCACCGCATGGAGGAGATCTTCCAGATCGCCGACCGCGTCTCGGTGCTGCGCGACGGGCAGCTGATCGGGACGCACGTCGTGGCCGAGACCAACGAACGCGACCTGATCCGGGAGATGGTGAACCGGCCGCTGGACGAGGTCCACCACAAGGAGGCGATCCCCCTGGGCGAGACCCTGCTGGAGGTGCACGGCCTGAGCGGCCCCGGCTTCGAGAATGTCTCGCTGACGGTCCGGCGCGGCGAGATCGTCGGGCTGTACGGCCTGATCGGGGCGGGGCGGAGCGAGTTCGTGCGGTGCCTGTTCGGCCGGACCCACAAGACGGCGGGAGAGGTGCGGCTGCGCGGCAAGGCGGTCGATTTCCGGCGGGAGGCGGACGCGATCGGCAACGGCATCGTGCTGCTGCCGGAAAGCCGCCGCGACCAGGGGCTTTGCCTGAACCTGCCGGTGGGTTTCAACCTGAACCTGCCGGTGTTCCACAAGATCAGCGTCGCGGGCTTCATCCAGCCGGGCGAGGAACGCACCCGCGCGGAGAAGCAGATGAGGGACCTGCGCATCGTCGCCGCGTCGAGGAGCGTCGACGCCCTGACCCTGTCGGGCGGCAACCAGCAGAAGATCGTGATCGGCAAGTGGCTGAACCACGGCGCCGATCTCTTCATCTTCGACGAGCCGACCGTGGGCGTCGATGTCGGCACCAAGGCGGAGATCTACAAGCTGATGGCGGCGCTGCTGAGGAACGGCGCCGGGATCATCCTGATCTCCTCATACCTGCCGGAGGTCCACGACCTCGCCGACACCCTGCACGTCTTCCGCAAGGGGCGGCTGACGGCCAGCTTCGGCCATCGCGGCACCGACCATGAATCCATCCTCGCCGAGGCCATCGGGACCTGAGGCGGAACAAGAAACTATCGGGGGAACCGCGCACGATGGCTGACAACCATGGCTGACATGGCACTCGCGACCAAGCCCCGGCGGGGTATCCGCTTCGGCTTCCTGCTGAACCTGACGCTCCTGGGCCTGCTGCTGCTGATGTGGCTGGCGCTGAGCGTCACGACCGACAGTTTCATGACCACCAACAACATCGTCAACCTGCTGCGCCAGGCGTCGCTGTGGGCGATCATCGCGATCGGGCAGACCTTCGTGATCATCACCGGCGGCATCGACCTGTCGGTCGGCGCGGTGGTCGGGCTGTCGAGCACGGTGGTGGCGCTGCTGCTGAAGGCGGAGGTGCCGATCTGGCTGGCGGTCACGCTGACGCTTCTGCTGGGGCCGGTGATCGGCAGCTTCCACGCCTTCGGCATCCTGAAGCTGGGACTGCCGCCTTTCATCATGACGCTGGCGACTTTGACCGCGTTCCGCGGCATCGGGCTGCTGATGACCAACGGCGCCACGATCAGCGGCTTCCCGCCGGAGTTCACCGGCTTCTCCCGGCTGGAGCTGCTGGGCATCCCGTCGCTGTTCTGGGTCGTGATCCTGATCGCGATACCCAGCTACATCCTGCTGCACCACAGCCGCTGGGGCCGCTACATCTACGCGGTCGGAAGCAATGCCGAAGCCGCCCGGCTGAGCGGCGTCCACATCGCCCGCACGATCTACCTTGCCTATATCCTGTCCGCCACGCTGGCCTGCCTGGCCGGGGTGCTGACCGCCAGCCGGATCGCGATCGGCGTCGCGACCACCGGCGAGGGCTGGGAGCTTCAGTCGATCGCGTCGTCGGTGATCGGCGGGACCAGCCTGTTCGGCGCGGTCGGCAGCATCACCGGGCCGCTGCTCGGCTCGATGCTGCTGACGACCATCAACAACGGCGCCAACCTGTTGAACGTGAACCCGTTCTGGCAGCGGATCATCACCGGCTTCCTGATCATCGCGATCGTCTTCTTCGACCAGCTGCGGCGGCGGAAGAAGCGCTGAGCGGGGAGGGTGCGCGGGACGCGCACCCTCCCGGGATCAGCGCGACGAGGAGGCGCGCCAGAGGTCGATGCCGCCGTCCGTGGCGAAGCGGTCGATCTCGGCCAGTTCCTCGGGCGTGAGCGGCGATCCGTTCAGGGCGTCCAGGCTGTCGTCGAGCTGTTCGACGGTGCGGGCGCCGATCAGGGCCGACGTGACGCGGGGGTCGCGCAGCACCCAGAGCAGCGACATCTGCGCCAGGGACTGGCCGCGCCGCCGGGCGATCTCGTCGAGCTGGCGGATGCGCTGGATGTTGTCGTCCGACAGGAAGCCCTCCTTCAGGGAGCCGCCGCGGGTGACGCGGGAGCCTTCCGGGATGCCGTCCAGGTACTTGGACGTCAACATGCCCTGGGCCAGCGCCGAGAAGGCGATGCAGCCGATGCCCAGCTCCTCCAGCGTGTCGAGCAGCCCGTCCTCGATCCAACGGTTCAGCATGGAGTAGGAGGGCTGGTGGATCAGGCAGGGCGTGCCCATCGACTTCAGGATCTCGGTCGCCTTCCGCGTCATCTCCGGCGAGTAGGAGGAGATGCCGACATAGAGCGCCTTGCCCTGGCGCACCGCCTGGGCCAGCGCGGCCATGGTCTCCTCCAGCGGCGTGTCGCGGTCGGTCCGGTGCGAGTAGAAGATATCGACATAGTCCAGGCCCATGCGCTTCAGGCTCTGGTCCAGGCTGGCGGTCAGGTACTTGCGGGACCCGAAATTGCCGTAGGGGCCGGGCCACATCTCGTAACCGGCCTTGGTCGAGATCACCAGCTCGTCACGGTAGGGACGGAAGTCGGATGCCATCCAGCGGCCGAAATTCTCCTCCGCCGAGCCGGGCGGCGGGCCGTAGTTGTTGGCCAGGTCGAAGTGGGTGACGCCCCGGTCGAAGGCCCGGCGCAGCACGGCGCGGCCCGTCTCGAAGACATCCTTGCCCCCGAAATTCTGCCACAGGCCGAGCGAGATCGCCGGCAGGTCAAGGCCGCTGCGGCCACACCGGCGGTAGGAGAGCCGTCCATAACGGTCGGCGGCGGCATCATAAGGCATGAAACGCTCTCTTCCTGTCGAAAAGCTGTCTTGAAAGAGGCTTAACGCCGCGGACCGCCTGCCGGTTGCCGCCTATGATCAGGAGGAATAGCCGATGCGCAGAAGCAGCGGCCAGCGGACCTGCCGCACCTCGCCGGCGTCGGGCCACAGCCGGGCGATCGCGTCGGCGAAGGCGGGCATGGGATCGAGGCCGTGCCTCTCCGCCGCCTTGACCGCGGACCAGGTGCCGATATAGCCGATCAGCCTCGCCCGGTCCCATTCCACGGTCATGTCGATCCGCGGCGCCGGCGTCTCGCGGAAGGGAAAATCGAGATCGCGGTAGCCGGATTCGACGAGCCTGCGCTCCGGCGGCCAGAAGGGGTCGATCTCTCCCGCGTAGAAGTCGTGGATCACCGCGTCCATGGCGGGATCGATCCGCAGGATGCCGTAGGAGACCAGGGCGGCAAGCCCTCCGGGCTTGAGCACGCGGGCGACCTCCCGCCCAGTAGGCGGGCAGGTCGAACCAGTGGGCGGCCTGGGCCGCCGCGACGAGGTCGCAACTCCTGTCGGGCAGCCCGCTCTCCTCCGCCCTGGCCACCCGGTAGGTGACGCGCGGGTGGGATGCCGCCTGCGCGATCTGTTCGGCGCTGGCGTCGGTCGCTTCGACCCGGTCGAACTCGGCGCCGAGCAGGACCGAGAGCTGCCCGGACCCGCAGCCGCAATCCAAGGCCAGCTTGCGGGCCGGGGCGGCGGATGCCAGCGCCTGGGCCAGCGCCGGCGGGTAGCTGGGACGGCAGTCCGCATAGAGGGCGGCGTGCCCGGAGAAGTGATCCTTGAAACCGCCCATGTGCCCCGTCTCTCCACAGTGTCAGGCGTGCGCCCCCTTGGCGGGGGCGAGGCCGCCGCCGGTTCCGACACCGTAACGCCCGATCGTCATGCCTTCCAGGTCGATGTCGGCGGTGCGTCCCGAGACCATGTCGGCCAGCACGCGGCCCGAGCCGGCCGCCATGGTCCAGCCCAGCGTGCCGTGGCCGGTGTTGAGGTACAGGTTGGCCAGGGGCGTCGGGCCGATGATCGGCGGTCCGTCCGGAGTCATGGGGCGGAGGCCGGTCCAGTACTCGGCTCGCGACACGTCGCCGCCGCGGGGGAACAGGTCGGTCACCACATGGTCCAGCGGTCCCCGGCGCGACGGGCGGAGGGTGAGGTCGTAGCCGGTCAGCTCGGCCGTGCCGCCGACTCGGATGCGGTCGCCGAGGCGGGTGACCGCGACCTTGTAGGTCTCGTCCATCACGGTGGATTCCGGAGCCCCGGCCGGGTCGGTGATCGGCACGGTGATCGAGTAGCCCTTGACCGGGTAGACCGGAATGCGGATGCCGAGCGGCTTGAGCAGCAGCGGCGAATAGCTGCCCAGCGCCACGACATAGCGGTCGGCCGTCAGCTCGTCCTGGTCGGTGACCACGCCGGTGATCCGGCGGCCGTCGCCGGCCAGATGCCGGATGCCGACGCCGTACCTGAAGGTGACGCCCAGGTCCTTGGCGCGGTCGGCCAGCGCCTGGGTGAACTTGAAGCAGTCGCCGGTCTCGTCCCCGGTCAGGCGGAGGCCGCCGGCGAACTTGTCGCGGACCAGGGCCAGCGCCGGCTCCGCCGCGATGCAGCCGTCGCGGTCGAGCAGTTCGAACGGGACGCCGAAACGCTTCAGGATCGCGATGTCGGCGGCGGTGCCGTCGAGCTGTTCCTGCTTGCGGAAAAGCTGGAGGGTGCCCTTGGCACGCTCGTCGTACCGGATGCCGGCCTCGGCGCGCAGGTCGCGGAGCGTGTCGCGGCTGTACTCGGCGATCCGGACCATCCGGGCCTTGTTGGTCTCATACCGCTCCGCCGTGCAGTTACGCAGCAGGGACAGGCCCCAGGCCCACTGGGCGGGGTCCAGCTTCGGCCAGATCACCAGCGGCCTGTTCTTCATGAACAGCCACTTGACCGCCTTGAACGGCAGGCCCGGCGCCGCCCAGGGGGAGGAGTAGCCGGGGGAAACCTCGCCCGCGTTGCCGTAGCTGGTCTCCAGCCCCGCCGCGGGCTGGCGATCGACCACGGTGACCTCGTGGCCGGCCTTGGCGAGGAAATAGGCCGAGGTGACGCCGATGACGCCGCTGCCGAGAACCAGTACCTTCACGAGACGGTCTCCTTGGATGAGAGGAAGGGTCGGGCTCAGCCGCCGGCATATCGGCGGAAATACCGTCCGCCGAGGCTGGTCAGGATCTCGTAGCCGATGGTGCCGGCGGCCTCGGCCACGGCGTCCACCGGATTATGCTCCCCGATCAGGTCGACCACGCTTCCGGGATCGAGCGTGAGGTCGCCCAGGGCGGAGACGTCGAGCGTGACGGTATCCATGGACACCACGCCGACGACGGGCAGGCGGGTGGCGCCCCGCCACGCGGCCCCCCGGTTGCCCAGGCTGCGCAGGTAACCGTCGGCATAGCCGACCGAGACGGTCGCGATGCGGGCCGGCCCGGGCGCCGTCCATCTGCCGCCATAACCGACGCGGGCACCCGCCTCGATGTCGCGCACCTGGATCACCCGCCCCTGGAGCCGGACCACGCCCTGCATCGGGTTGGGCGCTCCCGCGATGGGAGCGACGCCGTACAGTGCCGCGCCGGGCCTGGCCAGGTCGAAATGATAGTCGGGGCCGAGGAAGATGCCGGAGGAATTGGCGAAGCAGCCCGGCGCCGCAGGCAGCCGCGCGCGGGATGCGCGGAAGCGGGCGAGCTGCTCGGCGTTGAGTTCGTGGCCCTGCTGCTCGGCGCAGGCGAGATGGCTCATCACGAAGCGCAGGTCGATGCCGTCCAGCCGGGACGGATCGGCGGCGAGAAGCTCCATCTCCCGCGCCGACAATCCCAGGCGGGACATGCCGGTATCGACCTGGACGATGGCCGGCAGCCGGCGGCCGAGGGAACGGGACAGCCCGGTCCAGGCGTCGATCTGGGGCAGGCTGTTCAGCACGGGCGTGATCCGATGGGCGATGCAGTCCGCTTCCGCGCCGGGCATCACGCCGTGAAGGACGAACAGGCAGGCACCTTCGGGAAGGTGGGGGCGCAACGCGATCGCCTCGTCAATATGAGCGACGAAGAAGTGCCTGCATCCCTCGGCGGCCAGTGCCGGCGCGACCTTGGCGGCGCCCAGCCCGTAGGCGTCGGCCTTGACCACACCGGCACAGGGGACGCCGCCGAGCCGGTCGCGGAGCAGCCGATAGTTCGCGCGGATCGCGTCGAGATCGACGGTCAGCACTGCGCCTGCGCTTGCTTCACGGGTGTCCAGCATGGGGGCCTTCTCCGGTTTTCGTAGAGATATATTCAGCAATCGTCGTGCCAAGCGAGAAACTGCCGATGGCCGGCGGGCTCCGGGGATTCTCCGGGGTGCCGGGGTGTACGCGATGGTTTACGGCCGGCGGCATGTGGCGGGCTTCCAGGTTGATCGCCGCTGGAAAGCAAGCCTATGGGAAGTCCGTATTGATTTCGTTACACTGTAAGCGATCTTGTACGGGGTTTGCGGCGTGCGCATCGACATCAGTTTCACCGACCGCGTCGGCATCGCCCACGAGGTCCTCGCAGTCCTCGCCGCCCGGCGGCTTAACGTCGTCGCGGTGGAGGTCGATCCGCCCGATATCTTCATCGACGCGCCCGAGCTGACCGGCGACGCGCTTGACGGGCTGCGGGAGGCGCTGCTGGAGGTCGCGGGCGTCGAGGGCGTGGCCCCGGTGGACATGCTGCCGGGGGTTCGCCGCCGCCTGCATCTGGCGGCGGTGCTGGCGGCGATGCCCGACCCGGTGCTGGCGGTCGATGCCGGGGGGATGGTCATCCTGACCAACGCCGCCGCCGACGACATCGTGGGCGGAGCCGCGCTGTCCGGTAAGCGGATCGCCGAGCTGACCGACGACGAGGGCTTCCAGCGCGAGATGGTCGCCAACGGGTTCCAGGTGCCGGCGCGGGAGGTGATGCTGCGCGGGCAGCCGTTCCAGGTCGATGTCCGTCCGGTCGCCGACCAGCCGTCCCAGGTGGCGGGCGGCGTCTTGACGCTCCACGCGCCGAGCCGGATCGGCGAGCGGCTCCAGGCGCTGCGGAACTTCGACGAGGGCGGCTTCGACGCGATCCTGGGCGACTCCCCCGCCATGAAGGGGCTGAAGGCCCGGGCCGCGCGCCTCGCCGCGGTCGAGGCCCCCCTGCTGATCCTGGGCGAGACGGGCACCGGCAAGGAGCTGATCGCCCATGCCTGCCACCGGGCCAGCAGCAGGATGGGCAAGACCTTCCTGGCGCTGAACTGCGCGGCCCTGCCGGAGAACCTGGCGGAAAGCGAGCTGTTCGGCTATGCGCCGGGCTCCTTCACCGGGGCGCAGCGCGGCGGCAAGCCGGGGCTTCTGGAACTGGCGCACCAGGGCACCGTGTTCCTCGACGAGGTCGGGGAGCTGTCGCCCTATCTCCAGGCGAAGCTGCTGCGGTTCCTGAACGACGGCAGCTTCCGCCGGGTCGGCGGCGACCACGAGATGAAGGTGGACGTGCGGATCATCAGCGCCACCCACCGCAAGCTGGACCAGATGGTGGCGGAGAGAGCCTTCCGCGAGGACCTGTATTATCGCCTGAACGTGCTGGCGCTCCAGGTCCCGGCGCTGCGGGAACGCGGCGACGACATCCTGCTGCTGGCCCGACATTTCATCCTGCGCGCCTGCGCCCAGGTCCAGCGCAGGCCCTGCCGGCTGACGGCGGGCGCCGCGGGCGCGCTGCTGGCGAACCCGTGGCGCGGCAACGTGAGGCAGCTGGAAAGCGTGATCTTCCGGGCGGTGACCATGACCGACGGCCCCTGGCTGGACGCGCCGGACCTGGAGATCGCCAATTCGCGCATGGCGGCGGAGCCGGGGCGGAGCGGGGACGGCCTGGGCGACGAGTGCGCCGGGAGCTGGGAGGAGGCGGTCGCCGAGTTCGAGCGCTCGCTGCTGGACCGCCTGTTCCCGCGCTTCCCCTCCAGCCGCAAGCTGGCGGCGCGATTGAAGACGTCGCACACGATGGTCGCGAACAAGCTGCGGAAATACGGGATTCCGCAGGGGCGGGGGAGCGGCGGCGGGTAGGGTCCGTCTGCCGGCAGGGCGAGGGTGGAAAGATCACTCTGATCCTTTCTTGTCCCGCATTCGCTTCGGCATGTTCCTGAATCCCGCCTCGGCCCCGAGCATCACGATTCCCACCTCCAGCCGGATGGGGCCGTTGGAGAACCTGCCGCTGAAGTAGAATTCAGGGGCCGGAATTGTCCCGCTGGTTCGCTCAGCGCAGATACGCCTCGGACGCGTATCTGCGCATCATGCGCTGGCTGTTGAAATGGCTGGCGATCTTGCTGATCGACTGCTTCATCATCCAGATCCAGCGTGCGCGGTCAGTGTAGAACAGCGGCAGGACGTCCGTTTCCAGCTTGCGGTACAGGTCCTCGGCATCGTCGCCGGCGGTGCCGAGGTTGGCGTCGCCGATGGCCCAGCCGGTGGTGCCGTCGACGCACGCCTCGATCCACCAGCCGTCCAGAACCCCCAGGTTCAGCACGCCGTTGAGCGCCGCCTTCATGCCGCTGGTCCCGGACGCCTCCAGCGGCGGCAGCGGGGTGTTCAGCCACACGTCGGACCCGGAGGTGAGCGGCCGGGCCAGGTCCATGTCGTAGTTGGGCAGGAAGACCACCGGGATGTCGCCGGCCAGGGCGTCCCGGCAGCGGTGGAGCGCCTCGATGATGCGCTTGCCGCCCTCGTCGCGCGGATGAGCCTTGCCCGCGACGACGACCTGGAAGGGGTGCCGGCGCGCCAGCGACCGGAGCCGGTCGGGATCGCTGAACAGGAGGTCCAGGCGCTTGTACCCGGTCATGCGCCGGGCATAGCCGAGGGTCAGGACGTCCGGCGACAGCCGGGTCCCGGTCTCCTGGGCGACGCGATCCAGGAGCGCCAGCTTGGCCTGCCGGTGGGCTTTCCAGACCTCCCCGTCATCCAGCCCGTCGGCCCGCATCAGTGCTTCGGGCTCGTGGCGCCACTGGGGGAAGTGGTCCTGGTAGAGTTGCGCGAAGCTTTCGCTGGTCCAGGTCTCCACATGGACGCCGTTGGTGATGGCGTGGACCCGGTAGCCGGGGAACAGCTTCCGCGAGATCTCCGCGTGGCGCTTGGCGACGCCGTTGACGTAGCCGCTGAGGTTAAGCGCCAGGCGGGTCATGTTGAGGCAGTCGGGTCCCGAGAACGCCTTGAGCGCCGCGATGTCGAGCGTGCCGTCCAGCTTGCGCGTCACGAGGTCGTAGGCGAACCGGTCGTGCCCCGCCTCCACCGGCGTATGAGTGGTGAACACGCATTGCTGCCGCGCGGCCTCGGGATCGTATCCGGCATGTTCCGCCGGACCGCCGTTGGGCCTTCTGCGCCCGTGCAGCAGTTCCATCGCCAGCAAGGCCGAATGCCCTTCGTTCATATGGTAGGTTTCGATGTCGAAGCCGAGCGATCGCAGCAGGCGGTAGCCGCCGATGCCGAGCACGATCTCCTGGTTCAGGCGGTAGGCGTCGTCGCCGCCGTACAGGCTGGCGCAGATGTCCCGGTCCTCGGGCGCGTTCTCGTCCAGGACGGTGTCGAGGAGGAGGACGGGGATTTCGTAGCCGAGACTCCCCCGGTGCCGGTACAGCCAGGGCTGGATCCAGACGTCCCGGCCCTCGATGACGACGGCGACCTTGGCGCCCAGTTTACGGGCCCAGCGTTCCGGCTCCCACGGGTCGGGGTGTTCGACCTGCCGACCTCCGGCGTCGATCTCCTGCCGGATATATCCCATCCGGCTGATCAGGGTGACGAAGACGACCGGAAGCTCCAGGTCGGCGCAGGACCGCACCGTGTCGCCGGCGAGGATGCCGAGGCCGCCGGCATAGGTGTGGATTTCCGGGCGGAGCGCTATTTCCATCGAAAAATAGGCGATCCGGCTGCGACGCGTGAATTCGTCGATCATGGGGTCTCTCCGGTTCTCTCCGTTCGGCGCTCACCGTGCCGCTCCGGGCGGCGGCACCAAACCGGATCGTGGACGTCCTTGATCGAGGTTAAGGCATCCCCGGCCACCCCGCCTATCCTTCCCTGGGTACATAGGGGCGTATAATGATGGGGAGGGGCTGCCATGCCGGACGAGAGCTATATCCGCTGGTTTTCCCAACTGGGACGCGACGATGTTCCGTCGGTGGGCGGCAAGAACGCCTCGCTCGGGGAGATGTACCGTAACCTGAAGCCGCTCGGCGTCGAAGTGCCCGACGGTTTCGCCCTGACCGCGGCCGCGTTTCGCGACGCCCTGACCGAGGCGGGGGCGTGGGACGAGCTGCACGGCCTGCTCGACGGGCTGGACAAATCGGATGTCGCCGGCCTCGCGCGGGCCGGGGCGCGGGCCCGGGAAATCGTCTACGCCGCAGGGCTGACCCCGCGCATGGAGGCGGAGGTGAGGGACGCGTGGCGCCGGCTGCTGGCCGAGTATGGCGACGGCCTGACGGCTGCGGTACGCAGTTCCGCCACGGCCGAGGACCTGCCCACCGCCAGCTTCGCCGGCCAGCACGACACATATCTGAACGTGGCCGGGGAGGCGATGCTGCTGGACGCGGTGCGGCGCTGCCATGCCTCGCTGTTCACCGACCGCGCGATCTCCTACCGCGTGGACCAGGGATTCGACCATTTCAAGGTGGCCCTCTCGGTCGGGGTTCAGAAGATGGTGCGATCCGACCTGGGGGCGGCGGGGGTGATGTTCACGCTCGACACTGAGTCGGGATTCCGCGACGCGGTCTTCATCACGGGAGCCTATGGCCTGGGCGAGACGGTGGTCCAGGGCGCCGTCGATCCCGACGAGTTCTACGTCCACAAGCCCAAGTTCCGGGATGGCTACCGAGCGGTCCTGCGGCGCCGGCTCGGCGAGAAGCAGGTGAGGATGGTCTACCGGACGGGCCGCCCGCGTGAGCCGACGCGGATCGTGCCCACGCCGCACGCCGACCGGGAGCGGTTCTGCCTGACCGACGACGAGGTGCTGCGGCTTGCCGGGTTCGCCATCCGGATCGAGGATCACTACTGCCAGCCCATGGATATCGAGTGGGCCAAGGACGGACTCGACGGCGGCCTTTACATCGTCCAGGCTCGGCCGGAAACGGTAGCCTCCCGCGGCAACGCGCTGGAACTGGAGAGTTTCGTGCCGGAGGGGAAGGGCAGGCTGCTGGCTTCCGGCCGCGCCGTCGGCGGGCGCATCGCCGCCGGCCCGGTGCGGGTGGTGACCGATGCCCATCACCTGTCGTCCTTCCGCCCCGGCGAAGTGCTTGTCGCCGACACCACGACGCCGGACTGGGAGCCGGTGATGAAGACCGCCGCCGCGATCGTCACCAACCGGGGCGGCCGCACCTGCCATGCCGCGATCGTCGCGCGGGAACTGGGGCTTCCCGCCGTCGTGGGGGCCGAGCGCGCGACCGAGGCGCTGACCGACGGACAGACCGTGACGGTGTCCTGCGCCGAGGGCGACACCGGCATGGTCTATGACGGCATCGTGCCGTTCCGGGTCGAGCGCATCGACCTGAGCCGGCTGGCGCGGCCGCGGACGCGCATCATGGTGAACCTGGGCAACCCCGACCAGGCGTTCCAGACCGCGCGGCTTCCGGTGGACGGCGTCGGGCTGGCCCGGATGGAGTTCATCATCGCCGAGTCCATCAAGGCGCACCCCATGGCGCTGATCCATCCCGAGCGCATCGAGGACGCCGAGGAACGCGGCCGCATCGACCGGCTGATCCGCCACCACGCCGACGGCAGCGCCTATTTCGTGGAGCGTCTGTCGGAAGGCATCGGCACGATCGCCGCGGCTTTCTATCCGCGCCCGGTCATCGTCCGCCTTTCGGATTTCAAGACGAACGAGTATGCGTCGCTGGTCGGCGGACGGTGGTTCGAACCGGTCGAGGAGAACCCGATGCTGGGTTTCCGGGGAGCCGCGCGCTATGCCCATCCGGCCTACGAGGAGGGGTTCGCCCTGGAGTGCCGGGCGCTCGCCCGCGTGCGCGATGGCATGGGGCTGACCAACGTGAAGGTGATGGTGCCGTTCTGCCGCCGGCTGGCCGAGGCGGAGCGGGTGATCGATGCCATGGGCCGTCACGGGCTGAAGCGGGGGGTGAACGGGCTCGAAGTCTATGTCATGTGCGAGATCCCGAACAACGTGCTTCTGGTGGACGAGTTCGCCAAGCTGTTCGACGGCTTCTCCATCGGCTCCAACGACCTGACCCAGCTGACCCTGGGCGTGGATCGGGACAGCCCGCTGGTCGCCTTCGACTTCGACGAGCGCGATCCCGGCGTGCTCGCCTTCCTGCGGCAGGCGGTCGAGGGCGCCAAGCGGAACGGGCGGCCCTGCGGGATCTGCGGGCAGGCGCCGTCGGACTATCCGGAGATCGCCGAATTCCTGGTCCGGCTGGACATAGATTCGATCAGCCTGACGCCCGACAGCGTGCTGAAGACGTTGCGCGCCGTCGTGGAACTGGAGCAGGGGCTCGGCCGCGAGCCACGGGATTCCGCCTGACTGGCTGCCCCGTGGCGGTACCCGGCGGCGAGCGGCTTCGAAGGCCCGGCTTCGAAGGCTTCGCCGCCGGAACGGCGGGTCAGTGTGCCATCAGGACGGGGATGTGCATGTAGTCCAGCACGGTGCGCGTCGCTCCGCCCAGCACCCACTCGCGCAGACGGGATCGGCCGAACGCTCCCATCACGACCAGGTCCGCCGAAACGTCGCGGGCCGCATCCAGGATCGCCATTCCCGCGTCGGCACCGGAGGCATCGGTGCGGCGCATTTCCGCCTCGATCCCGTGACGCTTCAGGAACGCCACGACGTCGAGCTGGGGCCGGGGAGTCGCCGGAGGCAGCCTCTCGCGGTCCTCGCTTCCAGAAAGCACGACGACGCGCTCCGCCCCGACGAGGAGGGGCATGCCGCGGAGCACGGCGTCGGCGGCCTGGGCGCTGCCGTTCCAGGCGACGAGGACACATTTTCCCGTATCGAAGAAGGGGCCGGTGGACGGCACGACCAGGATCGGGCGGCCGGTCGGCACCGTCACGATCCGCTCGACCACGCCCCAGCTTTCCCCGGGTTCGGTCTTGCCGACGACGACCAGTTCCTGCAGGCGGCTGACGATGGCGATCAGGTCGGCGGCCTCGCCCTCGTACGCGCACCAGGCCAGATCGACGCCTTCGCGCTCCCCCAGGGAGCGTATCCGCCGCTCCGCCTCGGTGGCCGCGGCGTAGTCGCGATCGATCAGCGTCTGCAGAGGTGCCGAGTTCTCCGTCAGGATCGCCCTCATGCGCGCGACATCCTCCAGCGGGTAGAGGCAGGTTACCCGCGCGTCGAACCGCCCGCCGAGCCGCAGGGCCACCTCCACGGGTTCGATCGACCCATAGGGGCGCACATGGGCAAGAATGTCCTGAAAAGCCATTGCCGTCTCCCTCCCCCGGAACCTGCGGAGCCGTCCGCAGGCACATTTCGGGAAATCCTAGCCGTCCGGGCGAGGGTGCGCCTTGATCCAGGTAAACATCGGATTCGAAGGGCGAGCCGTGCAGGGATGGATCGTTGCCGGCGATTATTCCATTCACGTCGAATGTTTCAGTAGAAACAGAATATAGAGCAGTCTTAACCAAGGACATACAACGTGAGGTCTTTATAAGAAGAAATTACTCCTTCAGCGACCCAAGAGTTCGGGAATTTATAGATTTTCCAATACGTCATCTAACCGACAGCAGCCATGGGGAGACGCTTTTCGCATGCTTCTGATAACAGGTGATACGGCTGAACCGTAGTAGATGCCTTAGCAGAAACAGTATCCGCCGGAATGGTCGCGTGACACGCGGTCCGGCAAGAAGTCTTCCCCGAAGTATTATCCTTCATCACAACGCTCCCCGATGCGGGGGCGACACCGAGGATTTGCATATGCGCAGCCTGACAAGTCGTTCATTTGCGTCGGTCACCAAAACGGCACTCCTCGCCTCGGCGTGCGCCCTCTCCCTCTCGGCAACCGTCCAAGCGCAGACCCCGCCGTTCGCCCCGCTGGAGGTCGAGATCGAGGGCAGGATCCTTGAGATCGACCCGGAGGGACGGACCCTGACGGTGATGGGAACCGTGATCAAGGTCCCTGAGAGTGCGAGGATCTCCACGCCGACGAACCCCAGCATCAGCTGGGCCGACGTCGTGGGCTACGATCTGCCGGGGAAACCGGACGGGTTCCGGAACGGCACGGCGATCGTCATCGGCGAGAGCGATGGAACCAAGGTCACGGCGTCCGACGTGTCGCTGAACCCGGAAGAGAATGTGGCTCTCGGCTACATCACCCAGAACAGCAACGGTGTCCTCAAGCTCGACGGCATGGAAATCGTCCTGATGCCCCCGCGCTCCGGCGCGGCCTCGTTTCCCCGAACAAGTCGCCCTTCGACCCTCGGGTGCCCGGCAATCCGCTGAAGAACGACTTCGGTTTCCCGTTGGCCCGCAACAGCATCGTTCCCGGCACGCCCGTGGCAGCCGAGGGCTGGTGGTCCGACGACGACAAGAGGCTTTTCCTTTGGGATCTGGAGGTGTCGGGCGGCGAGATCACGAACCCGACTGTGCCCAAGATAAGCATCCTGCGGGCCCAGTGCAGGCAGCGCGCTCCGAACGATATCGAACTGGAGGTCCGGGGCGCCACCTACATGGGAACGACCCCGTCGCCAGCGGCGGGGGTCGAGATCTTCCGCGTCGCGGGCGACGGCCTGACGCGGTTCGCCTATCCGATCACCGTGACGTCGGTTCCGGACGCCGAGGACGGACGGTTCGCCCTCTACCGGGTCGACGCACGCCTCACCAACGCGCAAACCGGTTCGCAGGCCGGCGACGGCTGCCCCGCCACGATCGGTGCCCGGTTGCTCAACCCGACCACCCGACAGCCGGTAAGGACCACCAACGCTGCCGGCAATCTCGTGAACATCCAGGCTACCACCGACGTGGACAACCGCATCGACTGAGACACGCGTGACGGATCGAGCACTTCCTTGAAGGCCGGGCAAGCCCCGGCCTTCTTCATTTCGGCGGTCTTCCGGACACCATATCGGCTTGGCGCAATACCCACGGTCGGCATAATCGACAACATCTAAGAAGTACTCCCATAAGATTCAAATCTTTCTGGAATAACGATCTTTCCTGCTCGTCGTCTAAGTAACGACAGCTATCATGGGGGTTGATTGCATCCTGGCGATTTGTGAAATGTCCACATTGTAGTCGTTCTTGCTGCGGCATCGCCTGCGGTATTAACAACTCGGCCCGAGGTTCAGCAGTCGACCTTCAGTTAGTTCACGTCTTCTTGTCATGCAGTCCGACTATCTACCTGCAGCATAGATAATACGTAGCTGCAGCCATTCAGAACATCGTCAAATCACTCCAATAAATGGAGTGGCATCAAGGAATTGATAATGCGCAGCTTTGCCAAATCTCTGGTTCTGACGACCGCTCTCCTGTCTCCGGCCCTGTTCGCGACCGCGGTCGTGACGACGCCCTCGCCAGCCTTCTCACAAGCGGTGCCCGCGCCGCAGGACGTGGAAATCGAAGGCGAGATCGAGGCATTCGAAACGGTCAACGGCGTCAACCGCATGAAGATCATGGGCGTCTGGGTCAACTTGAAGTCCAGTACCCTGATCACCAGCATTTCCGGTGACATCTCGCCCACGGACCTGATGGACCCGAAACCTATTCCCGGCTTCAGGAAAGGCCCGGGCTTCATCGGGGGAACCGGCATCGTCACGGGAACCAGCGTAGCCGGCCCGCCCGATGCCGCCGGCAATCCCACTGGCATCGTCACGGCCGACACCATCTTCGCCGACACGGCCGAGAACGTTCTCCTCGGAACTGTGCGGAAGAACATCAACAATGCGAAAGACAGGTGGTTCGACATCGAGGGCAGTAAGGTCATACTCCTGCCGAGCAGCGAAACCGCCAATTCCTATCCCGCCTACCCGAAGCCGAACGGCGTGTACGAGAACGGCTCGACGATCCATCCCCTGTACGACTCACGCTACAAGGGGTCGCCGATCATGAATGCCTACGGCTTCCGGATCAAGCCGGTGTCGATTCTGCCCGGAACCTTAGTCGCGGCCGAGGGGCATTACGGCTGGGTGAATAACCAGAAGGTGTTCCTCGCCTTCACTATCGAGGCCGATGCCGGCGAGCTGGTGAATTTCACTACGCCTGCCGTAAGCATCCAGAGGGCACAGTGCCGGCAGCGCAATGCCAACTCGATCGATCTTGAAGTCCGCGGCAGCATCCACAATCCATCCGCAATCAACGGCGCTGCGGGCACGGTCAATATCTTCAAGCCGGCCCTGAACGGCGTGGCGCGGGCCGAATACGGGGTCGCCACCGCAATCGCCGACGTGGAAACCTTCGGCGTCTATGACTACGATGCCCGAATCACGACCACCCTCGGCTGCCCGCCGAAGGTGCGCGCCCAGTACACCGTCAACGGCCAGACCGTCGCGGCTCCGCTTACCGACGTCGAGATCCGCATCGACTGATACTTCAGCGAAGCTGATCGGGAACCGGTGGAAACAGTACAGCTTATCGAGTGGTAGACTTATGGGGGTGCGGTCCGATCGGAACGCACCCCTTTTTCTTGCGAGATGCATCCTTGGTGCGGGTTCTCCCGCAGTTTGAGTGAATCAGGCGACCAAGTGTATGTCAGGAGCCGGCGACCTGCTGTCCTACCGGCCGGCGCAGACCCTGGCGGCATGGTGGCGGGAATACGACACCGTCACCGTGATGGCGCAGGATCCTTGGCGTCCGCGTACGCGGGCAACGGGATCGCCCGCACGGGGCGCGATACGCCATCAGCGCTGGTCGGAATGCCGAGGCGACGCACAAGCAGGCTGGCGCCGGCTTCACCGCCACAGGTGACGCCGGCTTCGCCTTGAGCGGTGGCGAGGAGCGCACAAGAGAAAGCCCGGGCCGGGCGATGACCGCCTGGCCCAGGCTCCCGCCGGTGAAGCCTTGTCCCGCCTCGTTTACCGGATCGGCATGCCGTTGATGTTGCGCGCCATGTCGAAGAGATTGCCGGTGTTGGAGGGGCACTTGTCGGAGGGGTAACCCGCGGCGCCCGTGGCGTTCAGGACCCGCAGCCGGTCGGCCAGGCGACCGTCCGCCTTCACCGTATCCGGCTTGTGGCCGTCCGGGATCAGGAGTTCGGGGTGATCGAACGGCGCGCGCGAGCAGCGGACCCGTTCGTCGGTCAGTGACTGCATGAAGGCCACCAGCGCATCCTGCTCGGCCAGGGTCAGGCCCAGCGGCGTCACGTCGGGGGACTTGGTCGCGCTGCTGAAATCGCCGCCGCGGTTATAGAAGGCCATGACCTGCTGCAGGGTGGCTTGCCCGCCGTTGTGGAAGTAGGGAGGGGTCAGCGCCACGTTCCGCAGGGTCGGGGTCTTGAAGGCGCCGTTGACCGCCAGGCGCTCGTCCCTCAGGTTGATGCCCGGAGGAACAACGTCACCATTGCAGCCGACAGCCGACTGTCCCGGGAAGGGAACTTCGAAGTCGCAGGCGTTGATCAGGAAGGAGTCGAGCTTGCGCCCCTGGACCCACTGGCGGGAGAAGGAGAGCGGCTTGCCCCAGGGATCGGTGCCGCCCACGCCCAGGTCCTCCTGCACCGGCCGGACGCCGATATTGTAGAAGCCGTTGTCATAGAGCGAAGGGTTGCCGTCGCTCATGGGCATGCGCTCGACCAGCTTGGGCTGCTTTCCCTGTGCCGACACATGGGCGGCCTTCGACATCAGCGGGCCGTCGTGGCAGGCGATGCACTTGCCCTTGCCCTCGAAGATCTCCTTGCCGAGCTTCTGCTGCGCCGTGAGCTGATTGCGGTCGAACGGGCTGTCGTCGGAGATGAGGGTGGCCTCGTACAGCATGACGGAGAGGCCGAAGAACAGCGGGAAGTTCAGCTCCATCTGGGTGTAGCCGTTGGGATCCTGCACCAAGCTGACGGTGCCATCGGTTCCGGTCACGAACTTGAAGCGGTTGGGAGATCCCCAGAAGCGCTTGGCGAACGCCCTCTGGATCATTTCCCCGTAAGTATGCTTCAGGCCGATCTTGGAAGCGGTGATGATGTCGCCCACCGGTCCGCCGGTGCCGAACAGGCTGTCGGCCGCATGGACCGTCTGCAGCTTGAGAGCCTGCTGGGCCATCATCTTGCGGCCGATGTCGGCGAAGGTCCGGGCGGTGCAGGACATTTCGAAATCGCTGAGCAGAGGCCCCACCGCCTGGGAAGCCGCGCTCGCGTTCTCCAGCCGGACATTCTGAAGGACGACGGAGCCGTCGGGCTTCATCACCAGAAGACGCGCCGCGGGGTCGTTGCGGATATCCCGGCGGCCGAAAACGCCGACGCCGCTGAACAGGTTGTTCGCCCGGCCGTCCCAGAAGTTCCGGTGGTAGAACACGGCGTTGATGACGGTCGGCGTATTGCGGGGTTCGACCTTGCGCGTGCCGTGGCCGAGGACGTTGAACACCTCGTCGGTGGTCATCTTGCAGCGATCGGTGTTGGTGGCCCGCGGCCGCTGCTTGGGGCGTTCGATCGTGCCGACATAGTCGCCGGCGAAGGTGCCCGCCGAAGCCGCCACGTCGTTGGTGTCGAACAGCACCTTGCTCTTCGCGTTGTTCGGATTCTGCAGCTTGCGGAACGGGAAATCTTCCGGCTTCAGCGTGATGTTCGGGCCGGCTGCCTGACCGGACGCCGTCAGGCCGGTTTCCGCCGTGGAGCCGAACATCTTGTCCCCTGCATTGAGCCCGGGGTTGAGCTGGTTGGTCACGCGCGGATCGGCCCCGGCCCGGAAATGGCAGCTGGCGCACGCCACCGTGTCGCTTCCGATCTGCTGGTCCCAGAACAGCGCCTTGCCGGCAGCCTTGGCCCACGCGGCGTTCTTGACGATGCCGGTCAGGTCGGGCAGCGGCGGCGCCAAGCCCTTCAGGGATTTCAGGGGACGGTCATCGGGTTCGCCCACGTCGATGACCTCGTCTTCGGGCTCGGTGTCATCGATATCCTCGATGAGCTCGAGTTCGGTGGTCGGCTCCTGTTCCGTTGTGGTCTGGGCGACTGCCAGCGACGACCAGAGGCCGGTCACCGTCGCAGCGGTAAGGAGACAAGTCGAGGCTGACAAGAGCCATTGGCGTGGACCGAGCCGCATTGGATGACGTTCCCTGAATCCTGTTCATCGGGTGCGTCTGCGCCGGTTTCCGGACCGGGGACGCGTTCAGGGGGATGACGATTCCACAGCGGCAAAATTCCCGGGACTTGTCCTTTTATTAGGCTTATCCCTATCCGGCTGCGATGATCACGCGTTGGAGATAAACCTATTCTTCCCGGGTCGGGCGCGGCTCGATCCCGGCGTCAGAAAAGGGGACCGGGTTCGGGCTTCTGCGACGGTTCCCGCGGGTTCCGTTCCGCAACCTCGGAAACGAGGGGAGTGACCTCCACCCGTTGCTGGTCGCCCGATCTTTTCAGATAGACTACGGCTTGCACCGCATCCGATCCGAAGGTCACCCTTTCGCGGTCGATCGCGACGACGCGCCAGCCGGCGAGTTCGTCGCCGGTCGATACCCGGCGGGTTCGGCTGCCGTCGACGTCCATCACCACCGCCACCGCCCGGGCCGACGAGACGGCAACCCCGAGAACCTTCGGCACCGGGACGTCGGCCTCGGCCAGATCCTCCTCCGTGGTGGCGGTCCCGGCGAGCGCCGGGACGAAAGGACGCCGGCCGGGCGTGAAGGCGGGCCTTTGCAGCAGTACGTCGATATCGGCCGCGACCTGGTCGCCCGTGTCATGGGGCCGGACCCGCTCCACCTCGAAGGATGCCGCCGGGATGTCCACCGCCGGCTCTTCAGGCTGCCAGCCCAGTCCCTGGGCCAGCACCATGCCGCCGGCTGCCATGGCGAACAACGACATCATTAGGGGAGAGGAAGGGCTCATTACTTACGGTCCTCAATGGCCAGGATATCGAAATCCGCCTGCAGGTCGATCTGGGGGGCCTGTGCCGACGAGTCCCCGCGTACGGAGTCGGCGGCGATATGAAGGCTGCGCACGGCAAGCGACGGATCGTGCTGCTGGACTGCGCCGAGAAGCCTTGCCAAGGATGCTTCGTCGCCGGTGGCCCTGACGCGGATCCCGAGCTGGACCGCATCATGCTCCCGCCGTGCCGGCACCGGCTGGATGCTGCGCTGCTGGATGCCGGATTCCGCCACGAGCTTCTGGATGAGCTTCTGGAACTCGGCGGACCCGAGAGCCTCGTTTTCGATGCGCAGGATGCCCTTCCGGCTGCCGGCGGCCTCCTTGGTTTCCTGCAGAGTCTGCTCGAGCGTGGGAATGCGCTGCACCGCTGCCGTGAGGCGCGCACGCCAGGCCGCCGCGTCGGCCAGCCTGGCCTGTGCCGCCTCGAAGCGGTCCAGCAAGGGAAGCACGACGATGTTGACCGATCCCATCACCAGCGTGACGAGGATCGTCAGCGCCAGCAGTTTGGAGAGTCGGGGAGAGATGGTCAGGGTGTTCATCGGCCCTCCGGCGCCGCGCGCTCCAGCTCGAAGCCGAGGGAGAAATCCTCGCCCGCATCGCTCGATGGAACGACTGCCGTTCGGAAGATGGGGTTCCGGAAATGGGGCGATCCCTCGATCACCTCGGCGACGCCGGCGGCCGATCTGGCCGAGCCGTCGATCTGCACGGTACGGCCATCGAACCGGAAGCCCGTCAGGTGGGTATCGTCACCGGTGATGCGGGCCAGTTCCGCCAGCAGGACCAGGGGAACCTTGTCGGCCAGAAACGCGTCGAGCGCCTTCTCTCGGTCGGCGATCTCGGCGATCTGCCGCTCGAGTTCGCCGGCCTTTCCGGCCTTGAGGCGCAGGTCGGCGACCTCGGCCTCCAGGCTTTCGGCCGTCGTCTCGAGGCGGACCAGGGGAACCAGGATACCGGCCAAAGCCGCGCCCAAGCCGAGCGCCCAGCCCAATGCCACGATCCGGCCGGCACCGCCGGCGGCAGGGCGGGCGGCGCCGAAGCCGAGATCCACGTTGCCCTGGGGAAGATCGACGGCCAGGGAACCGATGGATGCCTCAGCGTCGGCCAGGATGTCGCGGATCGGATCGAGCAGGCGCTTCGGAACGCAGATCATGTCGACCACCAGGCGGCGTCCGGCACTGTCGCGCTGCCGGACGCGATACCCGAGATGGACTTGGTCGGCCTTGAACGGGGTGCGCCGGTCGACCTCGAAGCGAAGGGCCTGGAGGGCCGAACGCTCTGCTGCGAGCGGCAGTTCGACCGTGCTGGTGACGGCGCGGCCGGCCGCGAAGGCGATCGCGATGCGACGACGCTTCAGCAACCGCTTCAGGACCTCGCGGTCGGCGGCGCCGAGCGGCAGGGGAAAGGTCGCGGACGAGCGGGCCGACCGGCGGACGGTGATCGCGTCGGCGGCCAGCTCGACGCGCAGATCCTTAGGCTGGACCAGCGCGCGCAGCCTGCGCGGCACGCAGGAGCTCAGCTCGCCGGTCCACCAGCGCCAGCCCTTCAGTGCGTTTTCGGTAAGCGTGCCCGTCGCGGCCATGAACAGCATCTCCAATCGCGATCACCCGCCGTTTCCTGCCGGCGGCGATCAGCCTTCATTGATCAGGTCGGTGAGGCGCTTGGCAAGCTGTTCTGGCGACATACTTGGGTAAATATATCGGACAACTTGGCCTTCCTTGTTCAGAAGGTAGATGTGCGTGGTGTGCGCCATCGCCATGTTGTGCAGCCGCGTCGCATCGTCGGAAGCCGACCGGATCCTGACCCGCTGTCCCGGCTTCCGAGGTTCTTCGGTCGTTTCTTCGGATGCCACCTCGGCGGAAACCGGAGTGGCATTGTGCTGCTCCTGGCCGTGATCCCCGTCGCCGTGGGCGGCATGGTCGCCATGGGAAGCCTGCGCCGCCTCCGCGCCATGGCCGCCGCCATGCTCCCCGGCGGGCTGGTCGCCGTCCTTGGCCACTTGGTTCTGCATCACGTAGTCGCGGCGGACCCGGTACTTGGCCGCAACCTCGTAGATCTCCCGGCGGTTGCCGGACAGGCCGATCAGGCGCGGGTGCTGCTTGGCGACGAAGGTCGCGAGCTGCTCCGGCCCGTCGTTGCGGTCGTCGACGCTGATCATGGCGATGTTGACCTGATCCGCCTTGTCGCCCATCAGGTCGACCGCCATGCCCAGCTTGGTGCCGATGATCGGGCAGATGTCGTCGCACTGGGTGTAGCCGAAGTAGAAGGCGGTCGCCCTACCCTTGAAGTCGGCCAGCGTCACCTTGCGTCCGGTATGGTCGGTCAGGCTGAAATCGCCGCCCAGCTGCTTCGGCTCCGGCCAGCCGCTGTGGGCGCCATAACCGCCATGGCCTCCGGCGGCCGGGGCAGCGTCCGCCTTCCCCGGTTCCGAATGGCCCGCGTGGCCGCCCTCCGCCCGGGCGGAGATCGGGGCCGTGCCGAGCAGGAGGGCGGCACCGCCCATCAGGAGCCCGGCGAGGACCGCCGCGCGTCCGGCACCCCTCGGCAAAGTGATGATCCGCATGGTTGAAACCCCTTCCGCTCAGAGAGCCACGATCTTGGCGATGGCGGTGCCGTCGAAATGCCGCTTGTTCGTGATCCAGTGATGGAAGTTGCCGATGATCTGATGGTCGCCGCGCGGAACCTCGGGCGCCCAGATGGCATAGCGCTGGGC
The DNA here is from genome assembly GCF_008843145.1 of Skermanella pratensis. GTDB lineage: Bacteria > Pseudomonadota > Alphaproteobacteria > Azospirillales > Azospirillaceae > Skermanella > Skermanella pratensis. Next base: position 2,584,574 of record NZ_CP030265.1, read on the forward strand.
CACGCCGACCTCGAGCTTGCTGCCGGCCGCCTTGTATTCCGGAGCCGAGAACCAGCCCTTGGGGCGGTTGGTCCGCAGGGGCCGGCCGTCCACCTCGACGATATAGCAGTTGAACGGCAGCGTGATATGCAGCCGGCTGTAGGAGGCGTTGGCGACGCGGAGCAGCAGGTGGCGCCCGGCGGTCATCCGGGTGACAGTCCGCGTGTCCGTCTGGGTCCTGCCGTTGTGGACGCCGTTGATCAGGAAGTAGGTCGGGTTGAACTTGTCCAGGCCGACATCGTCGCCGCACATGCCGGCATTGTGGTCGAGCTTGTGCCACACCGGGTCGACATCGTCGAACACCAGGATCGATTCGGCCGAGTAGGGCGCGCCGGGGGTGATGGCGGAAGGAACGTCCCCCGCCACGGGGTCGTAGAGGTAATTCGGATTCTTGGTGTCCGGGTTCTTGGTCAGCGGATCGACGATGAGCACGCCGTACATGCCCATCTCGAAATGAAGGACCGTGTTCTTGTGGCAGTGGTACAGGTAGGTCCCGGCCTGGTGCGCGCACCACTGATAGACGTAGCTGCTCTTGACCTCGAACGAGGTGTGGCCGACGCCGTCGTTCATGGGCGTGGGCTCGATGCCGTGCCAGTGGATGGTGTGGGCCCCCTTGGTCGGCTTGAACTCGCAATGGAATACCTGGCCCTGCTTCACCCGGATGAGCTTGGACGGCCAGGGGGAGTCGCTTCCGGAAACGTCCGGGTCCTTGAAGCCCCAGAACTGAAGCTGGGAGCCGTCCTTCATGTCCACGTTCCAGTCGGCGACCTGGCGGCGAAGGAAGACTTGCCGGGTGGTCCGGTCAGGCGTCGCGGGGTCGTTCTCGAACGGGTGGCAGCCGAAGGTATCGTATTCCAGGGGATCGGATATCGGGCGATAGATGGTCGTCATTCTCAGCTCTCCAGGGCGCTCGGGACTTCGCCGCTCAGCGTGTCGGAATGTCCGTGCAGCCGTGCTGTCGGTTGAACCAGGGTTTTGCGTATCGACAGGGTCGGTGACTCAGCTGGTGGCCACAGGTCCGTCGATATGCCAGTCCGTGACCAACCCCATCGGATAGGAGCCGCCGGCGGAGGTCTGGGAAATCTCGTTGTGGCAGTGCATCGGGTAGCGCAGCGGGTACTTCTCCTGGACCATCCGCCAAGGAGCCGGCGGAACGTCCGGCGGCGTCGTGAAGGGGAGCAGGACGTCCTTGATCATCATCGGAGGCATGGTCCAGACATCATGCTCGTTAAGGCTGGTCTGGTACACCGGCAGACCATTCTTGTTGCTCTCGGTCAACACGAAGACATGGTTGCCGTGGATATGCGGGCTATGGGTCGCCAAGCCGGCGTTCATGCAGCGGATCAGCGCAGGCTCCCCGGCACGCCCGGTCGGGCAGGTCGCCTTGTCATGGGCGGAGTCCAGCCCGCACAGGCCGTTGATCGTGAAGTACCTGGGATGGAACTGGCTCTCGAACTCGGCCGGGGTGACAAGCTCCCCGCCGCCGATCCGACGGCACATGACCGGGTCGATCTGGTTGAAGATCCAGACATATTCCCGCTCCTTCTGCCACGGCTTGCCCGGGAAGCGGGCGGGCTTGCCGTCGATCGTCGCCTCGCCCAGGGCCGTGAACAGCGACTTCATGGCGGGTGTGGCGGCACCCGGTGCGTATGGCATCGGCTTCTTTTTCGCCGCACCGTCGGCATAGCCATTCTTGGGCTCCACGATCAGCGCCCCGTACAGGCCGAGCACGCGGTTGATCGGGGAATTGTCGCCGTCGACGTAGAAGTAGGTTCCCGGCTTCGTCGCAACGAACTCGATCCGCGTCTTGTCCTCGCCGTCGCCGTCGGCGGGAGCCAGCCCGGAGACAACCGCGTTGCTCTGGCCGACGATCTGGAAGCCGTGCGGCCGGGTGCTGGAGTTGCGGATATCGATGCGGACGGTATCGCCCTGGGTCACCCGGAGAATGGGACCGGGAATGGACGCCGTCTTGCCGGTGGGGGCGAAGGCGTACATCGGAACTACGCTGCCGTCGATCAATTCGACATCGACATCGACGATTTCCAGGTCGAAATCGGCCTTCTCACCCGTCGGCGCGTCCTCGGAGGTTTGCGCTGAAAGGATCGCCGGAAGAGAGGTCGAAACCGTGGCAAACGCCGCCATGGCACTGCCGTACTTGAGGAATTCGCGCCTGCGCATTAGTTCTCACTCCTTGAATTCTGCTCAGAACGGCATGCGTTCGGACTATCGGACAAAAGAAAATCTTTTGATCCGTCTGGACTGCGTCAATGGATTATTCTTTGGTGTTTCGATATTGACTTATCGATGCGCCATAAGAAGCGACTTGTACTTTACCGTGAAAAAGGAAAGCCTAGTTTTTAACTTTTTTATACCTCCGGATAAACGTGTTGATGCGGTCGATGTCTCCCCAAGTTCCGGACATACCGACCTCAGCATCTCTGCGTCATGTTCGTGATGATGACGTGCGGGATGAATCCATATTCCCGTAATTCCAGGGAGTACCGCTCCAGGGGAGAATTCTTTCCGACAGTTATAGGGGCTGTCCCTTCATGTGGTTGGGTCTCCACCTTTAGGGCCCTGGACATCCGGCGCACGCGGCCTAGCAGGCCCGAACCGGGAAGAGTTGGTTCCCCCGATTTAGGTCGTAGATGCGGAATAAATCCGGTAGACCGCTCGTCCTGGACCTATCCAAACGGTTTCATTGGCGGATCCTCAGGCAAACCGATCCATGGCGAAACCCCGCAGCGATGTTTCCAGGCCAATTCTGTGGCGTGGCGGAGTTCGTTCCGCCGCCGGCCGGAATCGCTCGCACGCCGTGGTAGTCCTGCTGGCGCTGTTCGCCGCCGTCGCCCAGCTGATCCTGGCCGGCCATGTGCCTATGGGGGCACGGCAACCGGCGATGGCGGCGTCGTCCGGCCATCATCATGCCGCCGCCCGGCCGGTGCATGCGCCGTCGGCGCATCAGCATGCGGGACACGATCGACACGACCGGCAGCCTGTTCCGAAGGAGAAGCCGGGACATGGTTCGCCCGGGCAGACCTGCAACCTTTGCGCAGCCTGCTCGGGAACCGCTCCGCCGGTTCCCGCAGGCGGCAGCCACGTGGTTGCGCGTTGCCCCCAGCCTGCAAGGATCGACGATGCCCGGCGCGAAGAAGCGCCGGCGGCAAGGCATTTCCTGACGGCGGTTCATCCGCGTGCCCCCCCTCCGATGGTTCGATCCCAATCCTGCTGAATCGAAAACCTACCGAGGACGCCGCGCCGGCGGCCCGCCGGTCTGCGCGCGTGCCTCATGCCATCGGAATCGAGCCATGACAGAAACTTCCCTCGGACCCGCCCCGTCGCGGGCGGCGACGATCTCGTCCACCAGTGTCTACCGGGCGGTCTGGCGCTGGCACTTCTATGCCGGCCTGCTGGCGCTGCCCTTCCTCATCCTCCTGGCGGTGACCGGAGCGGCATACCTGTTCCGGGACGAAATCGACAATATCGTCTATCGCGACCTGAAATACGTGGAGGCGAGCGCCGGGGAACGGGCGGCGCCCTCGGCCTTGGTAGAAGCGGCGCTCGAGGCATATCCCGGCACCGCGGTGAAGTACACGCCTCCGGCCGATCCGCTGTCCTCCGCCGAGGTCGGCGTGAAGACCGCGGCCGGCAAGCTATCGGTGTTCGTCGATCCCTATTCCGGACGGGTGCTCGGCGACATACCCGACAAGGGATCGGTGATGTGGGTGGTCCGCCAGCTGCACAGCCTCGCCTGGTTCGGTCCGGTGGCCAACGGCGTCATCGAGATCGTCGGCGGCTGGACGATCCTGCTGGTCGGCACCGGGATCTATCTCTGGTGGCCGCGCGGCCGGGAGGGTGGCGTCGTGACCGTCCGCGGCACCCGGCGCCAGAGGGTGTTCTGGCGCGACCTGCACGCCGTGACCGGGATCTTCGTCGGCGCCTTCATCGTGTTCCTGGCGGTCACCGGAATGCCGTGGTCGGTCTATTGGGGCGACTATGTCAACCGGTGGGCCAACGGCTCCAACTTCGGCTATCCCGCGGGAGTCCGGGTCGCCGTGCCGATGTCGGACGAGCACCTGGCCCATGTGTCGGGACCGACGAGCTGGTCGCTCGAGCAGGCGCGGATGCCTGAATCCGCCCCGGCAGGCGGTGGTCCGATCGGTTTGGACGGCGCGGTCGCGGCGTTCGACCGGCTGGGCATGGCGCCGGGCTATGCGGTCAGCCTGCCCGGCGGGCCGAAGGGCGTCTACAGCGCGTCCGCCTATCCGGACGACCTGTCGCAACAGCGGGTTGTCCACATGGACCAGTACACGGGCAAGCCGCTGATCGACATGAGCTATGCCGACTACGGCCCGCTCGGCCGGGCGCTGGAATGGGGCATCAACGTCCACATGGGCCAGGAGTTCGGCGTCGCGAACCAGATCGTCATGCTTGTGGTCTGCCTGGCGATCGTCCTGCTGTCGGTCTCCGCCGGAGTCATGTGGTGGAAGCGCCGTCCGAGCCGTACGCTTGGCGTGCCGCCCATGCCCGCGGACCGGGGAGTCCTGCGCGGCGTGCTGGCGATCCTGATGATCGGCGGGGTCCTGTTCCCCCTGGTCGGGATCTCGATGGTCGTGATGGCCGTCCTCGACTACCTGCTGGTCGCCGGGCGGCGCCGGACGGAAACGGCGTGATCCCGGGCGGGGCGGCGGGTGGCGAAAGCCGTCCCGCCGTCCCGCGCGCGCCTACATGGCGATAGAGTTCATGCTGAGGATCGCCATCACGACGGACGCGATGATGAAGGCGATCACGCCGCCCAGGCCGATGGTCAGGAGCGGCGCCAAAAGGGCGATGCCGCGCTGGATCTCGCTCTCGGCCTCCTCCTCCAGGATGTTGGCGGCGTGGCCCAGGACCTCGCCCAACCGCCCGCTCTCCTCGCCGACGCGGGCCAGGTCCAGCAGGACGGCCGGGAAGATCCTGGTGGCGGCCAGCGGCTCGGCGATGCCGCGGCCCTCGATCAGGGCTCCGCGGACATCCTTCAGAGCATCGGCGAAAGCCATGTTGGTGGCGCCGCCCCGGGCCAGCTCCAGCGCGTTGGCGGCCGGCAGGCCGGCGCCGATCAGGGTGGAGAACAGTCGGGCGAACCGGCCGCCCTCGATCCGGCGGATCAGGCCGCCGGCCAGGGGGGCCCGCAACAGCAGGCCGTGCAGGGCGCGGCGCGTCTCGGGAGCGTTGACCGAGACGCGGACGGCGATTCCGGCGGCGACCAGGGCGACCAGCGCGTAGAGCCCGTATTCGCGGAACAGGCGGCTGGTCTCCAGCACCACGATGGTCATGGTCGGCAGCCGGTCGCCGGCACCGTCGAACAGCGGTTCGAGCTGGGGCAGGACGACGGTGAACAGGGTGCCGATGGAGACGGCGGCCGTGACCGCCAGGATCGCCGGATAGGTCAGTGCGGCGCGCACCGCCTTCGCCGACCTGGCCCGCCGGTCGGCGAGATCGGCCAGGCTGCGCAGGATGGTGGCGAGCGCGCCGGCCGCCTCCCCGGCGCGGATCATGCCGATCGCATAGGGCGGCGCCAGTTCCGGCCGCTGCTCCAGCGCTTCGCTGAAGGGGATGCCGGCCCGGACCTGCTCCAGCACGACGTTCAGCGCCGGCGCCATCGTCTTGAGGTCGCGCGACCGGGCGACCGAAGCCAGCGCCTGGTCCAGCCGGAGGCCGGCATCCAGCAGCAGCGCCAGTTCGCGGGCGAAACGCGACAGCTTGGCGGGCGGCAGCGACTTGCGGCTGCCGGCGAATCCTCCGGCGGCGGCTTGGCCGGTCTCGATGCGGAGGGGCACGGCGCCCCGCTCCTGGAGTTGGCGCGCGACCGCCTCGGTGTCCGCGGCGCTGAGAGTGCCGACGGCGATCTTGCCGTCGCGCTCGACCGCCTCGAACTGGAAGACCGGCATCAGGAAGCTCCCTGCAGCGTCGCCATCAAGACCTCCTCCACCGTCGTGGAGCCGTCCGCGACCTTGCGCAGGCCGCTCTCGAACAAGGTCTCCATGCCCTCCTCCCGCGCGATCTCGGCCAGCCTGGAGGCTTCGCCGCGCGCCATGGCGGCGGCGCGCATCCGGTCGGTCATGACCATGAGTTCCGTGATCATGGTCCGCCCGCGCCATCCCGTGCCTCGGCAGGACGGGCATCCGGGCGCATGCATGGGCCGGGCTTGTCCGTCGGGGGCGAAGCGGCCGAGATCGAACCGCTGGACGATCGCGTCCGCGTAAGGGTGGGGCTCGCGGCAGTCGGGGCACAGGGTGCGGACGAGCCGCTGGGCCAGCACGGCATTGAGGGTGGACGCCAGCAGGTAATCCTCGACACCCATCTCCAGCATGCGGGTGATGGCGCCGGGAGCGTCGTTGGTGTGAAGCGTCGACATGATCAGGTGGCCGGTGAGCGACGCTTCGATCGCGGTCTGCGCGGTCTCGCGGTCGCGGATTTCGCCGACCAGGATGACGTTGGGGTTCTGCCGCAGCAGCGCGCGCAGGATCGAGGCGAAGGTCAGCTTGATCCCGGGCTTGACCTCGGTCTGGTTGACACCGGGAAGCTGGTACTCGATCGGGTCCTCGATGGTGAAATACTTGCGCGACGGGACGAAGACGCGGAGCAGCGAGCTGTAGAGCGTGGTCGTCTTGCCGCTGCCGGTCGGCCCCGTGACCAGGACGATCCCGTAGGGGCGGTTCGCCGCCTCCAGCCACTTGTCGAGCACGGGGCCGGTGAAGCCGAGCTTCACGAAGTCAAGCGCCACGGAACTGCGGTCGAGCACGCGGATGGCGACGCTTTCACCGTGAAGCGTCGGAACGATGCCGACGCGCAGGTCGACCTGACGGCCTCCGACGGTCATCTTGATGCGGCCATCCTGGGGAAGGCGGCGCTCGGCGATGTCGATGCCGGCCAGGATCTTGATGCGGGAGACGACGGCCCGGTGAAGGGCAGGTGCCGGCGCCTCGATCGGCGTTAGATCGCCGTCGATGCGGAGCCACTGCACCGGCCCGCCTTCCTGGCTTTCCAGATGAAGGTCGGACGCCCGGCTCTCCACCGCCTGGACGATCATGTGGTTGACGAACCTGACGACCGGCGCCTCGCTCGCCAAGTCCTTCAGGCGCTGGAGGTCGTCGTCGCCGGCCACGGTCGTCACATGGGTGTCCGAGGCGGCGCCGTCCCGCAGCTTGGCGACCGCCTTCCGGATATCGGACTGGGTCGCGACCCGGATCCTCACCGGCAGGTCGAACAGCAATCCCGCCGCCTGGAGGGCGGCTGAGTCCGTCGGGTCGGCCGACGCCACCACGACGTGGTCCTCCTCCACCCGGAGCGGGAGGACGCGGGCCTGCTCCATCCAGCGCGGGCTGGCCTCGCCGACCGCCTCGTCGGGCCATTCGTGGGCTTCGACCTGGGGGAGCGAGAGCGCCCGGCAGAGACTCTCGGCCACGATGGTCTCCGGGACGATGCCCAGGTTTATGACCGCGGTCGGCAGCCCGATTCCGCTTTCCGACGCCGCCCGGCGGGCGCGATCCAGCAATGCCTGCGACAGGTGCCCGGACGCCAGCAGGTCGCCCGCGAACGCGTCCTGGAGAGCGTCGGCGGGAGCGCCGGGGAAGGAGGTGACGGTCGGGTTGTCGGCGAGGCTCGTCATGGCTGCACCAGTTCGGGAACGAGGAAAACCACCCACAATGCGGCGGACAATGCAGGGACGAAGGGAATGCGGCCGTCCCGCTCCACCCAGCCGCCACGGAGGAGGAATGCCGCGGCGAGCAGGCCGAAGACGCCGGACAGGAACAGGACGCTCGGCAAGGCCGCCAGCCCGACCCAGGCACCGGCCGCGGCGAACAGCCGGACGTCGCCGCCGCCGATGCCCTCATGCCCGCGGACCCGGCGGTAGGCCGCGCCTAGCAGCCAGATGGCGCCGGCGCCCAGGGCAGCGGCGGCGGCATGAGCCGGGACCGCCTGCGGCTCGACCCACCAGGTCGCCGCGAGGCCGGCGGGGATCAGCGGAAGGGAAACGGCGTCCGGAACCTCCAGGTAGCGCAAGTCGATCAGCGCCAAGCCGAGCAGGGTCCAGCCAAGGACGGCGGCGAAGGCCGACAGCGGCATCGGCAGGAGCACGGCGGCCAGGATGGCCGCCAAGGTGCAGGCGGCCTCCATGGCGGGATGGAGGCTGCGCAAGGCGGCCGGGCACGCGTCATCCTCGCCCGGCGGCGCGGGATAACGGTCCACCAGGATGCCGACGATGCCGCCGAACAGCGGTGCCGATGCTATCAGGAGCAATTCCAACCCTTCCACCTGCCTGTTCAGTTCCCTTTTCGTGGACGTGCCGGTGAACCTCATCGGCGCGATGATACCCGTGTGTTGACGGACATCGGTCGAATTTATTCCCGCTTTATGCCCTTTTGCCTTGCCGGGCCTGCGCATCCCGGCGGGTCGTCCGGACCGGATCTTACAAAATGTGCCTAAAGATGTACTGGTCATGCTGTACGCCGACATGCATTTTCCAGCGGCCGGGGAGTCGGCGTACCGATTCGGGGGGGAGACCCGCCAGGAAATTTTAAGTCAGGTTCAGTGGGAGAAAATTGCTGCGCCGGAGCGAGCCGACGAGTTTCGGGCAGCTTTCCGAGCAAGTGGCCCGAGGACGTTTAAACCAGGAGTTTAGTCCAGAGATACATCTTTTTCTCGCTTCCATTCGGCCGATGGATAATTCTTGGTGGCCATTCGCCGATTAGGTTTTCCAAAAATGAATGAGGAAAACTACCGCTACTACCCTTCCGATGCACTTTTCTCGAAATCGGAACTTGGGTGTTAGAGATTACGAACCGGTTCCATCCGCAAGTGCAGGTTTCACCGGTCGGTGGATTTTTCGGTTTTCGTCATAGGTCTTCCTTTGAACCCTGGTTGCTTTGAGTCGGTGAACGATTGATGACGACACGCAGAACACCCGCTCCGTCCGGATTTCGGCTGGGAATTTCCGCCTGTGCTGTCCTGGCTCTCCTGGCTGGATGCGCTCAGGGTACCGCGCGGAGCAACATCGACGAACGCATGTCCGAACTGATGCGCACGGACGGCGGAACATCGGGGCAGCCGACGCCGCTCGTTCCGGGCGGAGGGGTTGGATCGGGCGGTGCCGCCGGCCGGGAGGAGCAGCCGCCGAGGCGGCCGGCCTATGTGGAGCGGGGCGGCTTGCGCATCCAGGTGCCGGCGACCTCCACCCGGCCGTCGCCGACCGGCGAGAGCGTGGAGCTGAATTTTCCGGACACCGACATCAGGGAGTTCGCGCGCGCCGTGCTCGGCGACATTCTCGGACTGACCTACGCGGTCGATTCGAGGATCGAGGGAACCGTAAGCGTCGATACCCGCGGAGCCATCCCGCGGGCCGACGTCCTGCCGCTGGTCGAGCGCGTGCTCCAGATGCATGGGGTGTCGCTGGTTCCTTTCCCCAACGGTTACCAGGTGGTTCCGGCGGAGTCGGGCCTTACCAACGGCCCCGCCCTGGGCGGGGGACCGGGAATGGGAGTCCGGGTCCTGCCGCTGCGGCATATCGAGGCCGCGAAGGCGTCCGAACTGCTGGCTCCGCTGACGCCCAGGGGTGCAGTGGTCTCGGTCGATCCCAAGCGCAACATCATGGTCCTCGCCGGATCGGGGCCGCAGCTCGACCTGATGGAAGCGACCGTCCAGGCGATCGACCTGGACCAGCTGCAGGGCATGTCCTTCGCGCTGAAGCCGCTCCGCTACGCGGCTCCCGCGGCGATGGCCGAGGAACTGACGGCGATCTTCGGATCGGAGGAAGGGGACCAGGAGGTGCGATTCGTGCCGGTCGAGCGCATGAGCGCCCTGGTCATCGTGACGCGCAACGCCGACGCGATCGACCGCATGCTGAACTGGGCCGAGCGGCTGGACCAGGAGGGCGGCGGGTCCGATCCGGAGCTGTTCGTCTATCCCGTCCAGAACGGCAAGGCCGCCGACCTCGCCACGGCGCTGGGCCAGATCTTCGGTGCCGAACCGACCGGCCAGCAGATCGGCGGGTTGGCGCCCGGGTTGCAGTCGCGCCAGCTCGCCCAATCCAGCCTGACCCGGCGCGGACAGGGCGGATCTTCCGGCCAGGGCGGCTTGGGTCAGGGCGGTCTCGGCCAGGGAGGGCTGGGTCAGGGAGGCCTGGGCCAGGGAGGGCTGGGGCAGGGCGGCGGAGGGGGGGGACTCGGCGGCGATCCCTTGGGCGGCGGCGGTTTCGGCGGCCAGGGCGGCTCGGGATTCGGCGGCGGGTTCGACGGCGGCGCGGGCGGGCAGGGGCAGGGCAGCGGCTTCACGGCCGTCGCGGCACCTGGCCTGCGGATCATAGCCGACGACAGCCGGAACGCCCTGATCGTCCAGGGGACGCGGCAGCAGTACCGGCGCATCGAGAATGCCCTGCGCCAGCTGGATACCCAGCCGCTCCAGGTGCTGATCGAGGCGACCATCGCCGAGGTGACCCTCAACGATACGCTCCAGTACGGGTTGCAGTGGTTCTTCAACAGCGGCAATTTCCAGGCCTTGCTGAGCCAAAGCGCGAGCGCGACGCCCCAGCCGGCGCTGCCGGGCTTCGCACTCGCCTTCAACACGCCCGACGCGCGGGTCGTGCTGCGCGCGCTGGAATCGGTCACCGACGTGCGGGTGATCTCGTCGCCCCAGGTCCTGGCGCTGACCAACCAGACGGCGCTCCTCCAGGTCGGCGACAGCGTGCCGATCCCCGTCCAGCAGGCTGTCAGCGTCGTCAATCCGGACGCGCCGATCGTCAACTCGGTCCAGTATGTCGATACCGGCGTCACGCTCCAGGTGGTCCCGCGGGTCAACGAGGGCGGGATGGTCCGGATGGAGATCGAGCAGAACGTCTCCGAGGCGACCTTGACCACCACGTCCGAGATCGACGCGCCGACCATCGCCCAGCGCCGGATCGCCAGCACGGTGGCGGTCCGGAGCGGCGAGACCATCGGTCTGGGCGGCCTGATCCGCGACGGCGCCACCGCCGGCATGGATGGCGTTCCCTACCTGTCGAGGCTGCCGGTCGTCGGGCCGCTGTTCGGCACCCGGGCGACCGACGTTCGGCGTACCGAGCTGCTGATCCTGCTGCGGCCCCGGATCGTGCAGACGACCCAGGACGCCCGGGACATGACCAACGAACTGCGGTCGCGCATGCAGGCGCTGCTGCCGGTCGTTCACAGGGAACCGATTCAGGGCACCCGGCAGGGACTTCCCGTCCAGTGACGGGAAGCGTCGCCAGGACGGATCATCACGCCTGCCGGCGGATGAACGGCCGGCACCCAGGCGTGCCGCCGAGTTCCAATGGCGCGGCCGCGCCCGGAACTCGTCGGCATCCTCAAGGCATCGCCATGCGCAGACCCGGTTTCGCCCTGATCGCGGTATTCTGGATCGTCATGGTGGTCGGGCTGTTCACCGCGATCGTGGCGTCGCGGACCGGATTCGACATCGATCGCAGTGTCTGGGCGCACGACATGGGCAGGGTCAGGGCCGCCGCCGACGGGGCGGTGGAGGAGGCGGCGTTCCGGATGGTCGAGCGCCTCGGCTCGGGGCAGCCGGTGACGGACCTCGCCGGGGTGCAGGTCTTGGATCTGCGCATCGACGACATCCCGGTCCGGGTGAAGATCGAGGACGAGGATGGCAAGGTCGACCTCAACGGCGCCCAGCCAGAGCTGCTCGCGCTGCTTTTCGAAACCCTGATGCGCGACAACCCGGACCTTCCCGCCGAGGATCCGGTGGCGCTTTCCGAGCGCATCGCCGACTTCCGCGACATCGACAACCTGCGCCGGGCGAACGGCGCCGAGGATCCGGAGTATGTGGCCGCCGGCCGGCCGGCCGGCGCGAAGGACGGCGTGTTCGACACCGTGGGCGAAATGGAGCAGGTCCTTGGCATGCCTCCGGAACTGGTCGCGGCGGCGGCCCCGTTCCTTACGGTCCATAGCGGGCGGGCGCAGTTCGACCCTGTCGTGAGTCCGCCCGGATTGCAGCGGCTGGGCAGCGCCGTCGAGGCCGCCGGGCTGCTCAGCGGAGTGGCGCCCTCGCGGCGGCGCATGTTCTCGGTGACGGCCGAGGCAGCGCTGCCGAGCGGAGTCAGGCTGACGCGCGCTGCGTCTTTCAGGATAACCGGCGACATGCGCCAGCCGGTCGCCTGGTACGGCTGGCGGGCTATCGGCGGCTGACCAGCCGCTGTCCGGTCAGCGGTTGCGCGGCGCCACGACGATCGGCGGCCACCCCTCGGCGGGACCGCCGCTCATGCTCAGCTCGATCAGGTCCGGCAGGCGCTGGCCGGCGGGCCAGGCGTTCCGCCAACCGCCGGCGTTGTCCCAGTAGCGGAACGAGACCTGAACCGCCCCTTCCAGGATCAACCGCTCGCCGACCTGCTGCTCGCCGGTCAGGCGGAGCGGCTGCCATCTCGCCAGCAGGCCGCCGGGCGACCCGGACATGGTCACGACGTTGGGACCGGCGAGGCCGAAGCGCTGGGGCAGGACCGTGACGAAGCGGAGCGATCCCTGGTCACCGGAGAAGATCAGCGGCGCGCGGTCGCGCCGGTCCGACCGGACCGGCAGGGCGGTTTCCAGCCAGTCGGCGATCTGGCGCTGGACCAGAAAACCATGGCCGCCGTCACCGCGAGGTGCGGCCGCGCGGGCCGCGAGCGCGATCACCTGCTGGCCGGCGACCATGATGAAGGCGATGAGCGTCATCGCCACCAGCATTTCCAGGAGCGTGAATCCGGGGCGCCGGGTCATCCCGCCTCTCCCGGGATCATCCGGCGGGTGACCAGGGCGATGTTCCGGCTGCCGCGCATGGACAGCCAGGACACCTCCACCCGGATATCGGCGATGCCCGCGGTGCTCCGTCCCGTGGCGTCCTCCATCGTCCGCAGGCAACAGGTTTCGAGCCGCCAGGAGAAGCCGTCGGGGGTCGTGCCGTCGACGGGCGTTCCGGAAGGCATCGGGATGGTACGCCCCACTTCTACCAGAAGCCTCTCCGCCAGCATGACCGCTTCCTCGGTGCGTTCGGCGCGCTCGGACGCCAGGCTTCCGAAGGAGAGGCGGGGCATCATGGCGCCCAGCGCGATGCCCAGGATCGCAAGGGCGACGAGGACCTCGATCAGGCTGAATCCGGGACGGCGGGCCAAGGCGGGGCGCTGCCGGCCGGCGGGCGGCGCGTCAGTCATCGACCTGGATCCTGCCGCTCAGCCAATCCGCCGCGATCCGCGCCTGTCCGCGGCTGGCGCTGGGCAGATCCAGGAGGACGGTACCTCCCGAGGAGCCACCGTCGGCATAGAACCGGATCGCTGCAGTGGCGCCGTCGCCCGGCACGCCGCCGTCGATCCCGAGTACGCGGACGCTCGAACCGGGAAGGCGCCCCCCCTTTCCGCCGGGCTGGATCCGCCATTCCCGGGCCTTCAGGTCGAACTGCACCTCGACCGGGCTTCGTGTCGCGGTCGCCATGTAGCGGGCGCGGGACAGTGCCGAGCCCAGTTCCCGGACGGCAGCCCTTTCCTTGGCTCCCTCGGCCCAAGACCCTCCCAGCCGAGGCGCCGCCAGCATCACCAGCCCGGCTATCGCCATGACGACGAGCAGCTCGAGCAAGGTGAAGCCGGCGTGACTTTTCATGATTCGATCAGGACGCGGGGCGGTGACGGATCACCAGCTGCCCAGGTCCTGGTTCTCCCCCGTGCCTCCGGCAGCCTTGTCGGCGCCCAGCGTGAACACCTCGACCTCGGCGCGCTCTCCGGGGGTGCGGTAGTGATATTCCTGACCCCACGGATCCTTGATCATGTCGGCCTTCCGTAGATAGGGGCCGTTCCAGCGTTGCGCGCCCGAAGGACGCTGTACCAGGGCCTTCAGGCCGTCCTGCTGGGACGGGTAGCTTCCCGTGTCCAGCCGGTACATGTCCAGCGTGGTCGACAGGTTCTGGATCTGCAGCTTGGCCGCGTCCACCTTGGCGCCGCTGAGATAGCGCGCGACAGCCGGCGCGGTGACCGAGGCCAGCAGCCCCAGGATGACGAGCACGACCAGCAGTTCCAGGAGGGTAAATCCGGCTGCCGAGGAGGGACGCTTCCGGTGGCTCATCCGGCCGGCAGGCGTCCGGCGGCCGGCGATCGGGCGGATGGCTCTCGGGCTATGAGCCTCTTGGCGGGAATTCCCCATGACTTCCTCCAGCATTTGATAAGGCAGTGCCCTCGATCCGATGACGATCTGGCCGGTGGCGTATTCCGGCGGACAGGTCATTTCTGCCGTGATGCCCCCAAAGAGACCGGAAACTCGAATTCGCTCGTCAGGCATGCTGGAAGTGATCCCGGACCTCCTGCGTAAGTCGGTCGAGTTCCGTCGGGGCGAGGGCGCCAACCACGATGTACAGGTACCCGTTATCGTCCCAGGCGGCAACCTTAAGTCCCTTGCCCGGGTCGTACTGGACCGGGGCGCTCGCTGTCTGGTCGGACTTCGTGATGCACAGCGCGATCGGCTGCCGGTCCGGGGCGGAATAGAGCAGCTGCGCGATCGGCTGGTCGGCTTCCGCCAGCAGTCTGCCGCCTTCGAATATCCAACCTTCGGACGACAGGTCGGGAACCGTGAACTGCAGTCCGATGCGCGCACCCAGCCATTCCTCGATATGGTCTTTCCGCGATGCGGGGACTTCGGCCAGGTGTTCGGTCTCCGCCGCGTAGACGGAGTGATAGGCTGCGACGTCGGCCATGAAGTGCTCACGCCCGCTTCCGTGCGACGGAAACGCGGAGAGACCGGCTCCGACGACCAGGGCGACCATGGCGGCGACAAGGCCGGCCAGGAAGACCGGGTTCTTGACAATGCGCCCCTTGGGCCTGGGCTTGAGCAGGACGATGTTGTTCCTCGGCTCTTCTTCCGGGAAGGCGGACCGCAGCAAGGCGGCCGTGTCGCGCATGTCCCTGACCTTGGCCTGGGCAACGGGGTCGCGGGCAATGCCAGCCTCCACGGCCAGCCGTGTCTCTAGGGGCAATTCCTCGTCGACATAGGCGACAAGGATTTCATCTGTCAGTTCGATCATTTACGTTCCGTGCTCAGGGGCACCGCCGGGAGCCGGGTCGATCGGATAGCCGGTTCCTGGCGATCAGCCGGTTACCCCTTCATGGTCGCCGCGGCGACGATACTCAGGACTGATAGTGGGGCATCCGCTCCGACCGAATGGTGAAATCTTTCGGGGGTCAGCCAACTTTGCCGACCGGGGTGCCGACATGGCCCGAATGGGCTTGCCGCATCCGTTCCGCCAGGGCAAGGCGCGCGCGGGCCAGGCGGCTCATCAGCGTCCCGATCGGAATCCCGAGCACGTTGGCCGCTTCCTGATAGCTCAGCCCGTCGACGCAGACAAGCATCAGGGCGGCCCGCTGCTCCGCCGGCAAGCGCGCCATTTCCAAGCGCACACGGGCCAGGGTAGAACGGACATCGACCGTAGCCTCGCCATTCTCCCCGACGATCTCCAGGCCGGCCTCTATGGGGTCGGAAAGCTTGCTCCGCGCGCTGCGCTTCTCGTCGATCCAGGCGTTGTTGATGACCCGATACATCCAGCTTTCCAGACAGAGGATGCCGTCGTAAGCCTCGGGCTTGCGCAGGAGGCGTTCGCAGGCCCGTTGCACCAAGTCGTCCCCGGCATCGCGCGAACCCGTCAGGACCCGTGCAAAGCGCTGCAACTTCGGCAGTATGGCAACAATTTTGTCTCTCACGGCCCCGCCACCCAGTTCCAGTACCTGTCGGAATTATCACTGGAGATCGGAGCGGCAAGTCGGCCTTTCCGATCCCGGAGAACGCCAATAGGTAAAATTTTATAATAAATTTGGGAAATCTGATCGAGTGATTTCAGAGCTACCCATTTTTTGCAGGAGAGCAGAACTCGAAGTGACACCGGCACCATCCAGCGATTCAAGAAAAAGCTGATAAAATGGAAAACACATTTGGGGTTTCGGAATCAAGTACCTTGCTGGTAGTGAGCCAGTTGCGATCGGCCATGTACAAAGGGCAGATACACCGGAATATACCACAAGGTAATATTACTAATGGCAGTGGTGGACAGTATGTGCAAGCGCGGGTCAGGCTGTAGCGCCGTCAGACCGGATTGCCAAACTCCATTTCGGCAACTTCAGTCCGGATACCCGGGATTGAAAAACCCCTGCGTAGAAAGCTAAGCACGGGCCAGGGGAATTTACAGAATGCTTCCCCCGCCATGCCGGGATCGTCCCGCGCACAGGGGCTTGACGGCACCGCCGGGACGGCGTGGGTCGGGACCCGTGCGCGGATTGCCATCAAGCGTTTCGTCGGAGGCGTCTGCGCTGTACCGGAGTCCTTGCGGTGCCGCCGGAGCCCTGTGTCGGAACGACGGAAAGCCGAACCGCCGGCGTTTCCGGTTCTTCGACGAAGGCGGACCTGACCAGAGTGGAACTCAACTGCAGGAGATCTGCAAATTCTCTTGCTTCCGCGTTGCCCGCAAGCAAGGTTTCCACATAGTTTCGCCCATCCTGGTCCAACTCACCGTCAACATAGGCCATGATGAGGCCTTCATCGAGGCTGCCCTCGACGGTGCTGTAAAGCTGTCCCGCGACAAGCAGATTGTGCATAAAGTTTCTCCTGCGGATTGGGTGCTGCCAGTTGTCTGAGGTCGTCAAGTAGCAAGCGCCGCAATCATTTCTCTGGATTCATATCAAACATATGGTCTGCATGGAAGTTCCGGCTAACACCAGACTCTGACGACGCGTCTTCCGACAACCGCCGCAGTGGTGGAACTGGCTTGCCATCCCCGGCAGGGTAAGGCGTGATGAAGACAAACCATGAAGTCAGACCCCTTGGTGACGCTGGTCGGTTGTCCGATAGCTATCTCTATGACGAATTGGAATGCAACTTTTTCCCTGCCTGGTACGAAAATTTGTCATGGTGCTGGTCTTCCATGGACCGTTTTCTGCGAGCGAGCACCTAGGGCGTGGTACTGCAAACCCTGGGTATCACCTCGCCAGCAGGTGTAGCGTCTGGTCGTTCATCTACTCCAACTCTGACGCCACCAAGGTCCGGCAAAACGGAATCTGCTGTTTTTATTGAACTGTGGAAGAACTCCAATCTCTATCCTAGGACATGATCGTGTAGCTATTGAACGATCCCACCGGTAGGCTGGATTTTTCTTGGTAGGTCGTCAGGGAAACGGCTGAACCAAATGGCTATCCATGCCCCACCGTCATCCGCGTCGCCCCAAGCCACTCATTCCGGTTCCTTTCCCCCTGATCCGCCCGTCCGTATATATGACGATCCGGGAGAAGCGAAATTCCCGGGTATCCTTTTTCGACATGCCGGATCGAAAGGTCCGGGAGACATTCCAAACCGAAGGTCGGAGATTGCCGATGGCGAAAGCGACCACGGCGGGTTCCCGCCCGCCTTGTACATGCGGTTCATCTCAGGAGGCGTCCGGTACGGAACCGGCGAACATGCGCTGTCCAGGGTCGCGTCCAGGCCGGCGGGGAGTGCCGGATCGGGGGAAACTCCCTTCCGTCACCGTCAACTTGCTTAACAGTGCCAGCCGGCCGCGTAGCAAGCGGTTCCTGATCTCCTCGACCGAGGTGGAGAGCTGCGCCGCCGCTTCCCGGTAGCTCAATCCTTCAACGCAAACCAGCATGATGGCCAGGCGCTCTTCGGGAGGCAAAGCGTCCAGCTCGTGACGAACCTGCCGTGGCGATGAGTCATAAACGGATCTCTTCACTGCTTCCTCTTGCGAAATGGTCCGGTGCTCCACAGTCGCGAATGGAAGTAGCCTGCAAGGGCAATTAGACAACATATGGTTTCACGAAAACCAACTTCCGGCATCGTTGTAAAAAGCTCACGGGAGATACTTTGACGCGGGTCGAGGGCTATGCCTCGGCGCCGGATCTCATTTTCATTATGTTGGAAGCCATAAGGAGCTGCAGTGCCGAAACCTACCTCGTAGGCCGTAGGGGAAACCGCGTTGCGACAGGGCGATACCATTAGTCAGCGTCCTCACCGTATTGGCGCATACCTGGAATGCGTTTTTCGCTTATCGCGTTACTTTATTTCGTATGAGAACGGTATGACGGCTGAAGCAGCCTCATTATTGTGCAGACGATGTTTCAATCCGGCTGCCGAAGCGCTTTGTCCGTGGGCTGAAGCGGATTTGCTCACCCAAAGGATAGCCCCTCCGGTACACCACAAACAGCTCAAGCGGTATGACCAATTACACTTCCGCAGCCCTTCTACCGCTACCTTGCGGTGATTGCAGGAGGTGCGTGCATTGCAACAATGCAGTTTAAGAATAATTGTGTGCACAATCTTCTCTTGAAATGCCATCGGAAGACGTGTTTAGTTTCCTAACTGAACACAATCGCAATGGGGCAAGGCAGACTGCGCGATCATTGATGAGGCGCATCCCGTCGAACCCCAACATGATTGTCCGGCGAACGAGTTTATCGTCAAATTCCGGGAGAGCGATGGCAATGTCCGTTGTTTCGAAACCCGTTGTGTCAAGTCAGAGGCGGATCACGAAGTCCTACCTTGTGTTGCCCTGAGTTAGCCTGATCTACTCTTCTATTCAGTCCAATCACCCAGTACGACCGTTTCATTTGGTTTCGTACAATCTCCTGACCGGAGTACCAGCAGGAACCCTTCGGCCGGACAGGCCATTTGCGCCTGACCGTTCCAGTCCTCCGACCCGCATTGCTCGGGTCGCTGTCGAGTATTGCGCCGGCATGGAGATCTCGCGGGAGCTCAAACAGGCGATCGGAACACCGGGGAGATTTGAAGGACAGAAGGCAGGAAAGTCACGGAAAAGCCGCCCAGGTTCATGACAGGCCCTCGGGCAGGAGAGACCAAGGGCGGCCAATACAGAAGCGGGCCACAAGGCCTTTTCGGGAGGAAACATGAGAAGCCCAACAAGAATTGCCCGACGCGCCGCGTCGGCCGCAAGCGCGGTCGCTTTGTCCCTTCTGGTGGGGACCGCCATCTTTCCACCAGGCTCGGCAAAGGCCGGCGACGTTTCGCAGGACCGCCTGCTGAAGGCTCACGATGCGGAGCCGCAGAACTGGCTGCATCATCACCAGTCCTACAGCGGCCAGCGTTTTTCGAAGCTCGACCAGATCAACACGGGCAACGTCAAGAACATGAAGGTTGCCTGGACCATGGCGCTGGGCGGCATCGAGAAAGGCGGTATCTGGCCTCATGGCGGGCTCGAAGGAACGCCCATCGTCGAGGACGGCATGATGTATGTCACCGACGGATGGGGCAGCGTCTACAAGCTCGATGTCCATGGCGGGGCCGGCAAGCTCGTCTGGAAGATGGATCCCAAGACCGACAAGGAGTGGTCGGGTGCCGTCGCCTGTTGCGGCGTCAACAACCGGGGCGTGGCGCTCTGGAAGGACAAGGTGATCTCCCATACCCTCGACGGGCGGCTGATCTCCACCGACAAGGAGACCGGCGAGGTCGCCTGGGAGCGCAAGGTCGCCGATCCCGGCGTCGCCGAGACCATCACGGGCGCGCCTCTGATCGTCAAGGACATGGCGATCACCGGCGTCGGCGGGGGCGAGTACGGGATTCGGGGCTGGATCGCGGCCACCGACCTGAACGACGGCAAGGAGGTCTGGAGGCGGCACACCATTCCCGCGCCGGGCGAACCGGGGCACGAGACCTGGAAGGACGACTACGAGGCCTGGAAGACCGGCGGCGGCTCCACCTGGGTCACCGGCACCTACGATCCTCAGCTCGACGTCATCTACTGGGGAGTCGGCAATCCCGGACCCGACTGGGACAGCCAGTACCGGCCGGGCGACAACCTCTACACCAACAGCGCGCTGGCGCTGGACCCGGCCACCGGACAGATCAAGTGGCATTACCAATACACGCCGAACGACCCCTACGACTATGACGGCGTCTCGGAGCACGTGCTGGTCGACGAGACGATCCGGGGAGCGCCGCGCAAGCTCACGCTCCATGCCAACCGCAACGGCTTCGGCTATGCCCTGGACCGCGAGAGCGGCGACTTCCTTTGGGGGGCGAAGTTCGTCGACAAGGTGACCTGGACGCCGGGCCTGGACGAGAAGACGGGAAAGCCGCTCAACTACGACAGTTCGGCCCAGGTTCAGCAATATGCGGAAGGGACGGCGCCCAGCCGCGACAACCCGGTCGGCACGTCATGCCCCGGCAACATGGGCGGCAAGAACTGGCCGCCGACCGCCTATAACCCACAGCTCAAGCTCTGGTACATTCCGGTCATCGAGAGCTGCAACCAGATGCTGAACGAGGAGATCATTCCCGGCGAGAGCTACCAGCCGCGGGAGTGGTTCACCGGCGGAGGACCGCGTCAGCACGAACAGATCACCGGGAGCGTGACGGCGATCGACGTCACGACCGGCGAAGTCGCCGGCAAGTTCAAGACCCACTATCCGCTGCTCGGCGGCATGCTCGCCACCGCCGGCAACGTCGTCTTCACCGGCCATCCATCGGGGGAGATCTACGCGCTCGACGCGAAGACGCTGGAACAGCTCTGGACGTTCAATACCGGGTCGGGTGTCAACGCCCCGCCGATGACCTTCTCGGTGGACGGCAAGCAGTATGTCGCGATCCTCGTCGGCCTCGGGGGCGCTTGGCCGAAATGGTTCATCGACGGCACCAAGGGACTGGAGAAGGTCCAGCCCAGCAGCATGCTCTACGTCTTCTCGCTGTAGTCGGCCCGGGCAATCGGACCGGACGGGCGGCGCCCTGCGCCGCCCCCTTCCAAGAAGACCCCGAAGGATTCCGATCCCGAGGGGAGAATGCATCAGGATGCCCATGAGAACTGCCATCATTCGAAAGCTGCTGGTCCTGCCTGCCGCCGTCCTTCTTCTGCCGCTGCTCGGAGTCCCGTCGGCGACGGCGGCCGACGGCAAGGCGATCTATGAGAAGGCGAACTGCGTCGGCTGCCACAAGTGGCACGGCGGCGGTGGCGGCGGCTATGGCGGTGCCGCCCTGTCGCTTCGCACGACCCAGCTCGAGCGGGACCAACTGGTCGAGGTGGTCCGGTGCGGCCGGCCGGGAACGCGCATGCCCTTCCATGACAAGAACGCGTGGTCTTCCGGGGAGTGCTACGGCACGGACCCCAAGACGCTCGGCGACGAAATGCCGCCCCAGGCGGCGGAGTTCCTGTCGGAAGAGGAGATCGCCAGCGTCGCCGACTACGTCACGGCCAATCAGAAGGGCAAGGACAAGCCCGACCGCGCGGACTGCGTTTCCTTCTGGGGAGAGGGGGCAAAACAATGCCAAAGCTACAAGTGAGAGGGACCGCGTTCCTGTGGAGCGCCTGCATCCTGGCGGGCCTTGCGGCCTCGGCCGGCCCTGCCGCCGCCGCGGCCGATCCGCTGGAAAGCGATGTCCGCCAGGTCAGGGTCGGGGCGACGCTTGACGATAAGTCGGCTGCCGGCCTTGCCGGGTTCTCCTGTGCCGCCGGCGACGGCGCCGAGCTTGCGGACTGGTCCGATTACCGGCGCTGCCCCGCCGACGCCAGGGGACTGCGCGGCGTGCGCTTTGAATTCCAGGAGAACAAGACGCTGGCCCGGATGGCCGACCGCTGGGAGGGAACCAAGATCGCCGGCCATCCCGTGATCCTGACCATGGCCGTCAGCGATGCCGGCACGATCGAGGCCCTGCACATCGTGACCGACGAGAAAGCCAGCCCTTACCTCAGGAAGAAGGCTTTCCTGCTCTCGCTCAGGGTGCGGGAGCATTACGGCACCGACGGCTGGGCCTGCACCGACCTGCCGCGGCAGACGGGAGAAACGGAGATCGGGGCATGTTCATCAAGCAGGAGTGCCGCAAGGCCGTCGCCGGGCGCAGCCTGAAGATGGAAACCAGGTTGTTCCGTGGCCCCGGACAAGAGGGCAAGGCCTACGAGGACTCGGTGACCGTCGAAGTCACGCGGGCGTCCGCGTCATGACCGGGGCTGGCATCTGGATGCCGAGGTGGGGGATCGGCGCGGCCCTGGCCGTCTCCGTCGCCCTCGGCCCGGCGGCGCTTGCGCACAACAATCCCCAGATCAAGGAGACCCTGCTCCAGACAGTCACCGTCGAGGCCGCCGCGGAGCCGGCCAGCAGCGAGCCGTTCGACCTGAGCCCGCCGCCGCGCACCGTGGAAATGGTCTGGAAGATAGAGGGGGATAAGGCCGATGCCGTGCGCTTCTCGGTCGAGGCCGACGGCAAGACCGTGGCGACCGATGTCCACCACGGCAAGGTGACCCCGCGCATCAAGGCGGGACAGTACAGGCTGGTCGACATCACGGGCGCGTCGGCGCCCCTGAAGATCGGCGTCTTCGCGAACGTGATGGAAAAGAAGTAGCCGGCGCCACGCAACGCATAAGGTACTGGGAGGAAAACATGGGTACCAGGATCCCCGCATTGACGGTTTCCGTCTTTCTGGCGATGGGCGTGTCCCTTGCGCATGGTCAGACGCCGGTGACCACCAGGGCCGATTCGCCGCCGATATCCGATCCCAAGTTCGTCGAGCAAGCCACGGCCGCAGGCTTGGCGGAAGTCGAGGTCAGCAAGATCGCCGCGCAGAAAGCCACCAGCCCGGACGTGAAGGCTTTCGCCCAGGAGATGGTCCGCGACCACGAGACGGCGAACGCGGAACTCAAGAAGATCGCCGAAGCCAGCGGCTTCCCGACGGAAGGCAGCAAGGGTTCGCCGCCGACCACGGGCGAGCAGGGTGCGGCACTGCAGCCCGCCCAATCCCTTGAGACGCTGTCCGGAGCGGAGTTCGACCGCGAATACATGGTCATGCAGGTCAAGGACCATGACGATGCGGTGAAGCTCTACGAAGCGCAGGCCGCGAACAGCCAGGACGACGAACTCCGCGGCTTCGCCACGGCGCAGCTTCCGGCGCTGAAGCGCCACCTGGAGCGTGCGCGCGCCATCGCCGATCCCCTGATCGGCAGCGAGGCGGCGACTGGAACCACCGGCACCAAGTGATTGCGCATGGGATGGAGAGGGTGTCGGTCGCCGGCGCGGCCGGGCACCCGCTCCCGGATGCCGGGTGGATGCCGGCCTGAAACCACTCATTCCAGCTCATAACCAGAAGCCCATAACCTGAAAATGAGGAGACTCCGGCATGGCGGTCAATCTCACCGTGAATGGACAGCGGCACCAGGTGGATGTCCCGCCCGACACGCCGCTCCTCTGGGTCATCCGTGACGTGCTCGGACTGATCGGCACCAAATACGGATGCGGCATCGCGGCGTGCGGCGCCTGCACGGTCCATGTCGGCGCGGAGGCCGTCCGCTCCTGCGTCACCTTCGTCGGCGATATCGACGGCCCCGTGACAACGATCGAAGGCCTCGACCCGCAAGGCAACCATCCGGTGCAACGGGCCTGGCGCGATGCCAACGTGCCCCAGTGCGGCTACTGTCAGGCCGGCCAGATCATGCAGGCGGCGGCGTTCGTGGCGTCCACCCGGAACCCGGACGACCGCCAGATCTCCGAGGCGATGTCCGGCAACATCTGCCGGTGCGGCTGCTACCAGCGGATCCACGCCGCCGTGAAAGCGGCCAGCACGGGAGCATGACGCCATGCCGAAGCAAGCCCTCATCCAGAACGTCAGCCGCCGCGGCTTCCTCAAGGGCGTCGGTGCCGCGACCGGTTTCGTGGTGGCCCTCCAATTCCTGCCGCGGGGCGCCTTCGCGGCGGAAACCTACGCAACCGGGGCCGGCGAGATGCCGCACGGCACGGTCAACGATCCCCACGTGTTCATCAGCATCGACCCGTCGGGCACGGTCACGATCGTGACGCACCGCTCGGAGATGGGCACCGGCATCCGGACCAGCCTGCCCATGGTCGTCGCCGACGAGCTGGAGGCGGACTGGTCCCGGGTCCGGCTGACCCAGGCGCCGGCCGACGAGCCGCGCTACGGCAATCAGGACACCGACGGGTCGCGCAGCATGCGGCACTTCATCCAGCCCATGCGCCAGTGCGGCGCCGCCATGCGCCAGATGCTCGAAGAGGCGGCTGCCCGGGAATGGAAGGTGCCGGTCTCGGAGGTCCAGGCGGCTAACCACGAGGTCGTCCATTCCGGTTCGGGCCGCAGGCTCGGCTACGGGGATCTCGCCCAGGCTGCCATGGATCTCCCGACGCCGCCCCTCGACCAGCTCAAGCTCAAGAAGGATGCCGCCTTCCGCTACATGGGAAAGGGCAACATATCGATCTACGACCTGGACGACATCATCACGGGCAAGGCGCAGTACGGCTACGACACCATGCTTCCCGGCATGAAGTTCGCGGTCGTGGCGCATCCGCCGGTGGTCGGCGGCAAGGTCAAGTCCTTCGACGCGTCGGAGACCCTGAAGGTTCCCGGGGTGGAGAAGGTCATCGAAATCCAGACCCAGGACCCACGCGTGAAGTTCACGCCGCTTGGCGGCATCGCCGTGGTGGCGAGCAACACCTACGCCGCCATGAAGGGCAAGGAAGCCCTGAAGATCGAGTGGGACGACGGACCGAACGCGTCCTACGACTCCGCCGCCTACAAGGCCGAGATGGAGAAGACGGCCCGCCAGCCGTCGAAGATCGTCCGCAACGAGGGCGATCCGGAAAAGGCGTTTTCCGCCGCAGCCAGGAAGGTGACGGCGGAATACTACGTCCCCCATCTCGCCTGCGCCCCCATGGAGCCGCCGGTGGCGACGGCCGTTGTCGGCAACGGCCAATGCGAGGTCTGGGCTCCGCTTCAGTATCCCTACGGCGCGCGGGAGGACTTGGCGAAACTGCTGAACCTGCCCATGGACAAGGTGAAGGTCAACGTCACGCTTCTGGGCGGCGGCTTCGGGCGCAAGTCGCAGGCCGACTTCGCGCAGGAGGCGGCCCTGGTGTCGCAGGCGCTGGGCGGAGTGCCGGTGAAGCTCGCCTGGAGCCGGGAAGACGATATCCAGCACAGTTTCTACCATACCGTCTCGCTCGACCACCTGGAGGCGGCGCTCGACGAGAAGGGCAAGGTCACGGGCTGGCTGCACCGCACCGTGGCGCCGTCCCTCATGTCCACCTTCATGCCGGACCCGAAGCACGAGCACTCGCTCGAACTCGCCATGGGCGTGGTCGACGTCCCCTTCGCGATCCCCAACATCCGGTGCGAGAACGGCGAAGCGGCTGCCCATACCCGGATCGGCTGGTTCCGGTCGGTCGCCAACATCCCGCAC
This sequence comes from Skermanella pratensis, assembly GCF_008843145.1. Taxonomy (GTDB): domain Bacteria; phylum Pseudomonadota; class Alphaproteobacteria; order Azospirillales; family Azospirillaceae; genus Skermanella; species Skermanella pratensis. Next base: position 2,609,807 of record NZ_CP030265.1, read on the forward strand.
GCCTTCGCGGCACAGTCCTTCGTGGCCGAGCTCGCCCACAGCCTCGGCAGGGACTCGAAGGATTTCCTCCTGGAACTGATCGGGCCGGCCAGGAAGCTGGACATCGGCAAGACGGGGATGGTGGAGGAGTTCTGGAACTACGGCGATCCCTACGAGACGTATCCGATCGACACCGGGCGCCTCGCCAATGTCGTCAGGGTCGCGGCGGACGGGATCGGGTGGGGCCGCACCCTGCCGAAGGGGCACGGCCTCGGCATCGCCGCGCACCGCAGCTTCCTGTCCTACGTGGCGACCGCGATCGAGGTCGCGATCGACGACCAGGGGAACCTGTCGGTCCCTCGGGTCGACACCGCGATCGACTGCGGCTTCGCGGTCAATCCGGAGCGTATCCGGTCGCAGATCGAGGGAGCGGCCGTGATGGGCATGAGTTCGACCATGTTCAGCGAGATCACCTTCGAGAAGGGCCGGGCGGTCCAGGCCAACTACGACACCTATGAGGTCGCCCGCATCGACACGTCGCCGCTCGACGTGCGCACGCACATCATCCCCCACGGGTACGATGTTCCGGCGAGCGGCGTCGGCGAACCGGGGGTGCCGCCCTTCGCGCCGGCGCTGTGCAACGCGATCTTCGCGGCGACGGGCAAGCGCATCCGGACCCTGCCGATCGGCGGGCAGGACCTGAGGGCGATCTGACGTCAGCTTCACGCGGTGCTCGAAAGCCGCCGGGCCTCTCCTCGGGGAGAGGTCCGTCATCGGCCCCTTGGCAGGGCCGCGCAATCAATGGGGAAAGAACATGTTGGAACGTCCCGGCTTGCTTCCGCCCGTCCTGGCACTGGCCCTCGTGCTCGCGGGCGGGAGCCTTGCCGCGCAGACCATGTCCTCGACCGATACGATGCCCATCCGGGTGCGGGGCGAAATCTCCGGCGTCGAGGCGGGCCGCGTCACCGTTCAGAACCGCGACGGCGGCGTGACCGAACTGAAGCTGGCTCCCGACGCGAAGGTCTTCACCCTGACCCCGACGGACGCCAAGTCGGTAGCCACCGAAGCGTTCATCGGGGCTGCCGGCGCCTCCGAGCAGAAGGAGAGGATCAAGGCCGCGGTCGTGGTGGTCTATCCGCAGGGTGCCACGGGCGAAAGCTCGGACTATCTGACCTGGGACCTGACCCCGGACAGCACCATGAGGAACGGCGTCGTCCGAAGCGTCGAGAGCGGGCCGGACGGGCAGGTCGTCGCTCTCTCCTACCCCCAAGGGGGCTCCACGGTCGTCATTCCGCCCGAGGCCACGGTGATGGCCCTGGCGCAGGCCGACCATAACCTTCTGCGGAAAGGTGCCCAGATCTTCGTGCCTTCGGCGGAGAAAGGATCCGATGGCTCCTTGGAAGCCGACATGGTGGCCGTGGGGACGGACGGGTTCAAGCCGCCGCTATGAGGCCGATCGGCGGATGGGCCAGGTCCGGGCCTGCGCCGGGGGAGCGCCGCCGTTGCTGCGTGATCCCAGGATCATCTCGGCCGCCCAGGTGACCAGGAGGGAGGTATAGGCCGCCTGCCAGGCCTTTTCCGTCAGTCCATGATCGGCATCCGCGATCACACGGTATGTCAGGGAGCGGCTCCTGTCGAAGGCGGTGCGGTAGTTGGCGATGACGGGGTGCGGGATGATGGTGTCGCGCTCGCATTCGACGACCAGCGCATCGCCTTCGTAGGCTGCGCAGGCGGCGAGGGCGCGGTTGTCCTCCGGCCGTACCCGCTTCCGGCGATAGGCGGCTATCTCGTCGCGGTTCAGCCGCTGCTTGGGCAAGGCCCAGTCCTCGTCGCGATAGAGAGCGGGTGCGCGCAGGGCCAGCCATCGGACCGGCCGCAGGGAAGTGAGGATGGTGGCGAGGTAGCCGCCGTAGCTGCTGCCCACCACCGCGATCGCCGATGCATTCACCGAAGGGTGGCGTGCGAGCGTGTCGTAGGCGGCCAGCAGGTCGTTCAGGTTTTCTTCGCGCGTCACGGTCTCGTACTGTCCTTCGGTCCGCCCGTGCCCGCGCAGATCGATCGTCAGGCAGATGCAGCCCAGCGTCGCGATCTCTCGCGCCCGCGCCAGATAATGTTCCTGGGTTCCGCCCCAGCCATGGACGAACAGCACGCCTGGCAAGGAGGTTTCCGGCGTCACGAGGGTTCCGGCGATGCTCTGGCCGCCGACAGGGATGTCGATCGCTTCATCGGTCGTCGTCATGGGGTTCCAACATGCTGTACTTGAGGAGAGGGCCGGTGCGGTCGTCGATGCCGTTGAAATAGACTGTCGCGCCCGGCGGCGGCGAATAGCCTTCGCCGTAGACTTCGATCGTCGCGGCGCGTAGCGCGCGGGCTGACGGGTCGGCGCGGAAGCCTTCGACCACCGCCAGCTCGGCGCCGCTGGCTCCGCCCATGCGCCACGATTGCTCCAGCACGCCGGTACGGCGCCTGCCGTTGCCGACCAATCCAATCGCGATGTCGTAGTTCCGGCGCGAGACGATCATGCCCGGAAAACTTCTCATCGCCGCGCCGTCATAGATTCGAGCCTGGGCGACCGCCTCCTGTGCTCCGTCGGGCAACGGCAGCGACAGCAGGCTGTCGAAGCCGCCTCGCGCCGCCAGCAGGTCGGTGCCGCCGTAGGCCAGGTTGCCGTGGTTGTCGGGCGTGAGCCGCTGGGTCCCGAAATAGCTGATGACCAGATCGGCGACGCGGACCTGGCCGACGCTGCGGGTTTCGACCTTTTCCAGATTCTCCTCCAGCACCAGCCCGTATGTCGCGAGCTCCTGCGGATCGACGGCTTCAACCAGGGGAGCCAGCTCGCGGGCGTCGCGCACGACCGTCTGGCCCCTGCCGCCTTTCTCCCGGACGGGCTTGACCCGGACCGGTCCCTCGGCCAGCAGGCGGCGGCACGCCACATCGGCGTCGGCGGCGCTGAACACCGTGAAACCGGGCAGAACAGCGTCCCGGATCCGGTGCCCGAATTCATGCGACCAGCCCACGGGTGCCGCGGCGCCAGGTTCCACAGTCGGGTGGGAGATGGCCTTGGTGGCGACGAAGGCATATGGCACGATGCCGCCGAACAGGTCGTCCTCGGTCGCGATGGCAAGCTGGTCGGCAATATCCGTACCGACCAGGGTGTCGTCGGGGACGTAGTATAGCGGCGGAGCGTAACGCCCGGATGGCTCGAAATCCCCGCATAACGGAAGTTCTTCACCTGCGCCAGCTTGCGGGCGATCAGCGCGGCCGTTTCCGCTTCGTGCCGGCTCCGGCTGGCCAGGGTGGGAATTGCGACCACTGTTCCCCGATAAGCCCTTCGCTCATCCCCGCCCTCGCCGAAGGCGGCGTCCGATCCCGTCCTCGCGTTCATCGTGCAGGACCATCTCCTCATCCGGTGCCTTCCGCAAGACCACGGACGGCGCGCCTTCTCCTACAATCGGCGTTGGTGAAGAACGTTCCGGCATCGAAGGCGAATCAAGCCAGGCTGTAATCGACCGGTTGCAGCGGCGGCGGCAGGTCGGTTTCGCCCAGGGCGGCCAGAAGGTCGATCTCCATGCGCCGGCACATGGCTTCAAGGGGAAGGTTGTTCGGCAGAAGGCCGAACGGCTCCTCGATCTCGTCTCCGATGGCGTCGAGCCCGAAGAAGGTATAGGAGACCAGCCCGACGACGAAGGGCGTCATGAAGCCGGTGGTGTCCTGGAGTCCGAAGGGCAAGGCGAAACAGTACAGATATGCGGTGCGGTGGAGCAGCAGGGAATAGGAGAACGGCAGCGGCGTGTGCCGGATGCGCTCGCAGCCCGCCTGGACTCCCGCCAAGACGGTCAGGTTCTGCTCAAGCTGCGCCAGCAGCATGGGGTCCAGGCGGCCGCCCGCGCCGAGCGCCGCGGCATCCCGGCTGAGAAGGTGCAGCAGGTGGTCCGGCCCGTTGGCCGATGCCGCCATGGTCCTTGCGTCGGCCTCGGACAGGTACCGTCGGCTCTGGTCGTCCCAGGTCCCGCGCAGATGGTGTTTGAGGGCGTAGGCGAACGCGATCAGCCGCCGGACCATGATGCGGGGCCGTTCCGCATCCTGCGCCGCCGGCCGCGCATGGCTGACGACCAGCCGCGTCGCCGAGCGGGCGCCGATCAACAGTTCACCCCAGAGCTTGCGTCCTTCCCACCAGCGGTCATAGGTGGCGGTGTTGCGGAACCCCAGGAAGATGGCGAGCGCCAGCCCGATCAGGCTGAACGGAATGGGAGTCAGCGTCACCTTGTGATCGAATAGGGTGCCATGGGCCAGCGTCACGAGGAAGGCCACGGCGACGGTGGAGAGCACCTGCCATTTTATGCGCGGGACGATCGACCCCTTCATGATGAAGAACAGTTGAAAGGCCGACGGACGGTTGCGGACGATCATGACGGTCTCGTTGTTGCGGTCATGATGAACAGTCGGCCGTGGCCGTCGTTGCCGTGCCGGCTCCGGGTGGAACCGCCGGCGGACGATCAGGACTTCGTGCCCGACGGTCCCGTGATCAGGGAGCGCCGTCCTCCGGATCGGTGCAGGAATGCTGGCGGCTGGACACGGTGATGCGGAAGTTTGTTCCGCGGGCTACCGGCAGGATCTCCATCATGCCGCCGATCTGGCGCGTCAGCGCCGTGACGATGCGCATGCCCAAGGTCCGCGATTTGGCGGCATCGAAACCAGGGGGCAGTCCCGGTCCCTGATCGCTCACGGACAGCCCGTAGCCGTCCGCCCAGCATTCCAGCGAGACGCTGATGACGGCGGGATCGGTGCCGCGATGCTTGATCGCGTTGGTGATCAACTCGTTCGTGATCAGGCCGAGTGGAGCGGCGTGATCGATGTTCACTTCCAGCGGATCGGCCGCGAGTTCGATGGTGCAGACGCGCTCGCCCGACGCCTGGACCAGATCGTCGCACATTTCCTGCAGGAAGGCCGCGAAGTCCAGGGTGCGGAACCTGTCGGCCTGGTAGAGGCGATGATGTACGCGGGCCACCGCGGAGATCCGGTCGGATGCCTCCTTGAGCAGCGAGCGGGCGGACTTGTCGCTGAGACTCGCCATCTGGAGGTTCAGCAGCCCGGACACGAGCTGCAGGCTGTTCTTGACCCGGTGGTTGATCTCCCGGAGAAGCACCGTCTTGTCCGCCACGGCCTGTTCCAGGGCGTCCCGGACGCGCCGGCGTTCCGTCACGTCCCGCAGGATGCCGGTCACGAAGTTCCGGTTCTCGCTCTGCCAGCGCGCCAGCGACAGTTCGAGGTTCAGCACCGCTCCGTCGTGCCGCCGTACCGTCAGTTCGACCGGATGCGCCGAGGTCTCCTGAAGCGCCAGGGCATCCTGGTTGCGTGGCCAGGGGACATCCCCGCCGGGCGACAGCAGATGGGCGATGTCCTGTCCGACGGCGTCATGCGGGCCGAGGCCGAAGATGCGCTGGGCGGCCGAGTTCATCCATTGCAGCGTCCCCCCGGCATCGGTCGTGACGATGGCATCCTGCGCCGTGTCGACGACCGCCCTGTACTGCGCGTCCCGCCTTTCGCGCAGCAGGCGTTCGCGCTCGACGGTCACCGTGACGTCCTTGACCTGGATCAGGCATTCCCGGCCGGCCGGGGATGGAAGAGGGCGGATGATAAGGTCGTGGAGCAGCGGCCGTCCGTCCGGCAGGTGCAGGGGAAGCAACTTGGCATGCAGCGAGTGGGTCAGGATGCTGGATGCCCCGGCCTGGAGCGCATCGTTGATCGCGTCGCCGAACCGCGTGTCGAGCAGCGCCGGAAACGCTTCCCAGATCGACCGCCCGACCAGCGTCGCCTGGGCAACGTCGGTGGCGCGCTCCATCCAGACGTTCCAGGTCACGACGCGATGATCCCCGCCCAGGATGATGATGCCGGAGTCGAGCGCATCCAGCACGAGGCTGCCGTGATGGAGGGAGTCGGACGACGGGCTCATTCTTTGTCTTCAAGTCCGTCGATATAGTCGCCTATCAGCGACTTGATCGCGCTGAGCGACGGAAAATCCATGAAGAGGGCGATGTAGCCGTTGATGTTGCGGGCGCGCACGGCGAAGTCGATGGTCAGGAACATGACCATTTCGCCGGGGTCGTCCGCATCGGCGCCCAGCAGCACCACCTGGCTGCTGCCGCGCATCACGCGGGGCAGTGACATGTCGAGCGCCTGCTTGAGCATGTTGGCCATGACGACCAGGCACCCGTTCAGCACCACGTTGCCGACCTCGGCCAGCGCCTCCTGCTCCAGGTCCACGATCTCTTCGAGGGACAGCCCATCGTCCAGGATGGTGCGGACGAGCTCCAGGCTCTTCGCTTCCGGGAAGATCAGCAGGGCCTGGCCGGAAAAGGAGCCGCGGAAGTTCTGCCCGACGGCGATCAGGCTGCTGTTCTCCCGGTTCGAAAGCCAGCCGACGGCCTGGTCCCGACTCATGATCTCGGTGCGCGGAACGGACAGGTGGACCTGGTCCTTGACCATCCGGCCGAGGTTCTTGGCGGCCCGGCTGACGCCGATATTGATGATCTCGGTCAGGGCATCGCGTTCCAGCTCGGTCAGCAGGAGTTTGCCGCCATCGTCGTCCTGCGTCATTTGCCTGCGCGCCTTAGCTTGAGGGCGGCTCCGGACAGGAAAGCGGCCAAACTTTCCTCGGTCAGCGGCTTCTCGACGAAGGCGGTGTCGAGTTCCCGCGCGCGGGCGAGGATCGCATCCTGCGCATTGGCCGAAATGATCGCCATGGGCATGTCAGGGTTGGCGGCGCGCATTTCCTCGGCCAGGGACAGGCCGTCGCGATCCGGCATGTTGAAGTCGATCAGGGCGATATCGATACCTTTGTCGGCCAGCAGGCCGAGAGCTTCCTGCGCGCTGGCCGCTTCCACGATCTCCCAGTCCGATCGGGTCTTCTCGAGGATGCGCTTGACGACCATACGGGCCAGCTTGCTGTCATCCACAACCAGTACGGTACGCGCCATACTCTCAAATCTCCAAACGTGCGTTCCAGCCCACCGCTCCGATCGCACACCCCTTCAGAGAGGGACCTGTCGTCCAATTCGACCTTAGCGTATCCTGGGCCGGCACATTGATAACAAATAATGCAACCCCGTCCGGCGGGATTCCAGATGAATGTGGCAGTGCAAATGAACTGCCTTCACATCCTTGTCAAGAGGAATGAATATTCCGTTTCAATGCTAATTTAGTGTCTGCAGTATCCACTTCTGAAGGAACTCCGAATCGGGAGAGCCGAGCATCTTCGGCCGGATGGCAACAAGCACCTGAAGCAAGGCGGTATGAAGATGCGTGCAGCCGGACCAGTCGACCCCGGCACCGGGATTCGCCAGCAGGAACTCCAGCAGCGGTTCGGCCTCATCGACCTGGCAATCGCCTTCCAGAACGATGATCCCGCCGGCGACGCGGACGCTCATGGCAGGATCTCCTTCAGGTTCAGGATCAGCAGGACCCGGCCGTCGCCCAGCAGGGTGGTCCCGAGATACGCCGGAATATCGGCCAGGACGCCGTCCATCGGGCGGAGCACCATCTCGAGGCGCTCGCCGATCCCGTCGATCTCAAGGCCGAACACACCCCCGTCGGTCTCGATCACCAGCACCATCCTGCCTTCGGGGCGTGACGGGGCGTCATCACCCAGGTCCAGCAGACGGGCGAGGGAATGCAGCGGAACCACCTGGTCCCGCCACGCGAATGCCGTTTGCGCCTTGATCCGCTGAACGCGATCGTCGGGCAGCCGGATCGTTTCCGCGACACCGTCCAGCGGAACGCCGAACCGCCTCCCGCCCGCCTCGACCGTGACGATCCGCAGCAGCGCCAGGGTCAGCGGCAGTTCGAGCCGGATGGTCGTGCCGCGGTGGCGCGCGGTTTCCACGGCGATGCCGCCCCCGAGCCTTTCGATCGCCATGCGGACCGCGAACATGCCCATGCCGCGCCCCGACAGGTCGGAGGTTTCGTCCGCCGTCGAGAGACCGGGAGTGAAGATCAGGCGGGTCGCCTCGGCATCCTCCATCGCCGCCAGATCCGCCTCGCCGATCACGTCGGCCTGCACCGCCTTGCGCCCGATCCCAGCGATATCGATGCCGCGCCCGTCGTCTCCGATTTCGACCACGATCCGGTCGTTGGCGTGAAAGGCGCGCAGCGTCAGGGTGGCGCGATCCGGCTTGGCGTGGCGGCGGCGTTCCTCGGGCGACTCTATGCCGTGGTCCAGGCTGTTGCGGACCAGGTGCAGCAGCGGTTCGTAAAGCGCTTCGACCACCGTCTTGTCGGCGCTGGTTCCTTCACCCTCGATCACCAGGTCGACCGGCTTCCCGAGGCGAAGGGACAGGTCGCGGACGAACCGGGGGAACCGGTCGAAGACCTGGCCGACCGGCACCATCCTGATCCGCACCACGGCATCGTGCATATCCCGCACCAGCCGGTCCATGGTGGCGTGAAGGTCCTGCAGCGGCCGGACGACGTCCCCGGACCCGGCCGGCCGTGCCGCCCGCCCGGCCAGCCACCCCAGCGAATTCTTCGCGACGATCATTTCCCCGACCAGGGCGAAGAGACGGTCGATGCGCGCCTCGTCGACCCGCAGCAGGCGCGATGAGGGGACGGGGACGGGGCGGGGGTATCCCGCTCGCGCGGGGCGGCCGGTTGCCGGGAGCGTATGGCAAGGTCCAGGGTCTCCGCCAGCGGGGCGCGGTCGTGCCGTTCCAGCGACCGGGCGAGCGCCGCCATGACGGCGTCCGCGAGATCCCCGCGGGACCCGTGGCGCAGCGCATTGGCGGCGGCGGCCGCCGCCGCCCCCCAGCGTCCCGGAACGTCGCCCGTCGGCGTCTCCGCGGAGAGCAGCCGCCGCTGCTCGGCCAGGACGGCGCCGACGATATCGGCGGGCGGCTGGGGGAAAGCGGGTTCGGCGCCGAGGGCATCGGGATCGACCGCAGTGATATGGACCTGGTCGGCGGCGAGGCGGAACGGATGCCGTATCGCCGCTTCCTCGCCCACGGCCAGTAGGTCGATCCGCAGGTTGCACAGGAAAGGGTCGAGCGCCTCCGGTGCCGGCCAGTCATCGCGCGGAGAGATGCGCAGGGCGGCCAGACCGGGCAGGCGGCCGACCAGCTTCAGCGGGTCCTCGCCATTGAAGAAGCAGCCGGGATCGGGATCGTAGACGATCCTGAAGGCGCCGGTCCCGGCAGCGCCCTGGCGGAGCAGGTCCAGGGCGGCGGACCGTTCGGCCTCGGTGAAGACCGCCAGGCCGTCCGAGGTCGAGCCGTCCGGGGCCAGGGCGGCCGGAGCCGCCGTGTCCGCTTCTCCCACGGCGCACCGGCGCAGACGGTCGATCAGGTCCGATGCCGCCGCGTCCGCGTCCCCGGGCAGGGCGCCCTGCACCTCCAGCGACTCCAGCCACATGGCCGTCCGGTCGAGGCTCTCCAGCAGCAGGTCGATCAACTCCGGGTCGATCGCCGCGCGCCCGCCGCGGACGGCTGAGAGGATATCCTCCGCCGCATGCAGCATCCGGGTCATTGCCGGGACATCGAAAACGCCGGACGATCCTTTCAGGGTGTGGAAGGCGCGGAACACCTGCGCGACCACGTCGCCGGTCGGCGCCCGTTCAAGCGCGATCAATCCCCTCGTCGCCTCCTGGATCAGGTCGCGGCCTTCCGACAGGAACTGTTCGAGAAGTGCGCTCATGCCGGAACTCCGGTCAGCACGGCGACATGAAGGACGAGGTCGGCTGCGGCGACCGGCTTGACCAGATAGTAGTTCGCCCCGGCCGCCCGCGCATCCTCGGCGTCCTGCTCACCCGATTCGCTGGAGATCACCAGCGCGGGGACGGCCGCCGCCGCACCGGTCTCGCCGCGCAGGTTCCGGAGGAACGACACGCCGTCCATCTTCGGCATGTTGATGTCCACGACCAGCAGGTCGAAAGGTTCGGACAGGACCTTTTCCATCGCCTCGATCCCGTTGAGCGCCTCGACCACCTCGAAGCCGGCGGCCTCCAGCGTCTCGCGATAGAAAAGGCGGATCAAGGCTCCATCGTCGACGACGAGAACGCGCGGCCGCGCGGGCCGATCAGGCATGGCTGTCCTCCCAGGGCTTCTGGTACACGATGGCCTCCGGAAACCGGCAGACATGGAACAGGGGCGATATCCGGCTCATGGATTCGGTATGGCCCAGGCAAATATAGCCGCCCGGCGCCAGGCAGTCGTAGAGATTGTTGGCGGCGGTACGGCGGGCCATGTCGTCGAAATAGATCAGCACGTTGCGGCAGAAGACCACGTCGATGTCGCGCCAGCGGCCGGTATCCGCCTGATCGATGATGTTGACCTGGCTGAACTGGACCGATCCCCGCAACGCCTCGTCGATGCGATACCGGCCGCCATCCATAGCCGTGAAATACTTGGCGACCAGAGGACGGGGCAGGCGCATCAGCGAGCGTTCCGAATAGACGCCGTCCTGCGCGGCATCCAGGGCCCTGACGTCGATGTCCGAGCCGATGATCTCGATATCCCAGGAGTCCACACGGGACCAGTTCTCCAGCAGCCAGATGGCGATGGAGTAGGGTTCCTCCCCGGTGGAGCAGGGGACCGACCACAGGCGGATCGGCTGGCCGCGGCGCTTTCGCGCCGTGATCCGGTCGAGCAGGTTGGAGGTCAGGCAGCGGAGCTGATAATCTTCCCGGTAGAAATAGGTCTCGTTGACCGTGAAGGCGGAGATCAGGCGCTCCAGTTCGTCCGGTTCGACCAGCAGGCGGGCGAAATGCTCGGAGAAGCTGCGCGAGCCGGCGGCGAGGATGCGGTCGGTCAGGCGGCGCTCCACATAGGCCCGCTGGGCATCGCTGAAGACGATGCCGGTCCGGCGGTAGAGGAAGTCGCGGAACCGCCTGAACTCATGGTCCGCGATCCGGATTTCGGTGCTGTCCGGCCGGTCCGGTTTGTCGGCGGGCATGGCGATCAGTTCTGCGCGCCCGTGATGCGCTTTACCGCGACGTCCGCCGCGAAACCCAAGACCTGCGTCGTCGGGAACCGCCGGGTCAGCCCGCGCAGCACCGGCACGGCGTCCGGAGTGCCTATCTCGGCCAGGATCTCGACGGCGGTGGTGCAGACGTTCACGTCGTTCTCCCGTTCCAGCAAGCCGCACAGCAGCGCCGTGGCCTCGCCGGCCGGAAGGCAGCGGGCGATCTCGGCGGACAGCAGGCGGACGTCGGCATCGCGGTCGGACAGCAGACCCGGCAGCAGGAGCCGCGCCGGGCCGGGCATGGTCTGCAGGGCTTCGATCGCGCCGTTGCGCAGCCCGGCATCCTGCGATCGCAGCAGCGATGCCAGCGGCCCGGCGGCGTCCGGAAGGGCGGCGAGGGCCGTGAGGATCGCCTCGCGCACGGCCGGCTCCCTTTCGGTTCGAAGCGCCGTCATCAGGGCAGCCACGGCTTCCGGACCGTCGCCGAGCCTGCGGACCGCGCGCCTGCGGACCAGGGGATCGTCGCTCCGCAGGTCGTCGCGGGCCGCTCCGGGCGACCTGGAATCTTCCCGCGCGGCGTCGGGCGGGCTGCCGCGGATCAGCGGCATGTCGCCTCCCTGGTATGCGAGCAGGCCCGGGCAACGGCCCTGGCGACGGACTGCGCGATATCCGGCAGCGGGGCGACGTCATCGGCGCCTCCGAGCCTGACCAGGGCGCCCGGCATTCCCCAGACCACCGCGGTGTCCTCGTCCTGGGCGATGGTCTGGCCGCCCTCCGCGCTCAGCCGCGCCATGGCGGCGGCGCCGTCGTCTCCCATGCCGGTGACCAGCACCCCGACCAGCAGTCCGGCGGGCACATGGTTGAGCGCGCTGGTCACCATCCGATCGACCGACGGGTGCCAACGGTGGGACGGCGAGGAGGGGACCGGCGTGGCGATCAGTCCGGCCGGCCGCCGGGCGACGATCAGGTCGGCGTCGCCCCGCGCGACATGGATATGGCCGGGCAGCAGGATCGTGGGCTGCCGGACTTCGGAGACGGGCAGGGGGCAGATCCGGTTCAGCCGCTGGGCGAAAGCCCCGGTGAAGCTGGCCGGCATGTGCTGAGCCACCAGCACCGGCCAGGGCAGGTCCTCGGGGAAGCCGGTCAGGATCGTTTCGAGAGCCTGCGGCCCGCCGGTCGAGGCGCCGATCAGGACGAGACCTGCCGTCGGGTCTGGTTGGTCGGCGCGGTGCCTTGCGGGCGGGGCGGCGGGCGCCGGCTGGTCCGGCGAAGCCGTCCGGCTCATCGCATGGCGGATCCGGTCGGCGAGCCGCAGCGTCGGCCGCAGCCGGGCGCCCGCCGCGGCCCGCACCTTTTCGACCAGCATCGGCTGGATCCGGTCGATGCCCAGGGAAACCGTGCCTGCCGGCTTGGCGATCACGTCGACCGCGCCGAGCGCCAGCGCCTCCAGCGTGGTTTCGGCGCCCTCCGGCGTCTGCGACGACACGACGACGATCGGAAGCGGCGTCTCGACCATGAGGCGGCTGAGGCAGGTCAGTCCGTCCATCACCGGCATGTTGATGTCGAGCGTCGCGACGTGGGGAGCGAAGCTCCCGGCGAGAACCAGTGCCTCGGCGCCGTTCCGGGCCGTCCGGATCTCGAAATCGCCTTCCTGCTCGAAAATGCCGGCCAGGAGTTTCCGCATCAGCGCCGAATCGTCGATGATGAGCAGACGGATCATGGCGGCGCGTCGGACGGCTGCCCGGGGAGTGCGGCCCCGGCGGACGCCGCGCCGCCGAGCGTCGAGAGCTGGTCCGCCTCATGCCGGTCGAGCAGGTGCCCGGGGTCCAGCAGCAGGATCATCCGTCCGCCCATGTTGGCCACGCGGGAGATCAGCGCCATCTGCTCCGCGGAAAGATCGGGCGCCGGCTCGATCGCCCCGGCAGGTACCTTCAGGACGCCGGTCACCGCATCGACCAGGATGCCGGCGCGCGCCGCACCCATGGTCGCGACGACGATGCGCCGGCTGCGCGCCGGAACCGCCGCGGACAGGGCGAAGCGGCGCCGCTGGTCGATCACAGGCAGCACGCTGCCCCGGTGGTTGATGACCCCCTCGATGAAGTCGGGAGCCTTCGGGACCGGGGTCAACTGATCCGGCACGCCCGCCACCTGTTCGACGCAGGACGAGGGAAGGCCGTATTCGGCATTGCCCAGCCGGAAGATCACGAAAGACTCCGTGACGGCCGCAGGGTAGGCCATGCCTTTCTCCAGGGTGTCGGGCAGGGTGTCGGGGTGCGGGTGATCGGAATGGGCGGCGAGGCCGCGCCGCGCCGCCTCCGACCGGAACAGGCGGTCGGGGTCGAGGATGGAGACAAGCCTGCGGCCCTGGTCGAGCCTGCAGATCGCCTCGATCTCCCCGGCATCCTGCCGGAACAGGGGGGGTATCGGATCGATCTGGCCGGCGGGCACGCGCAGGATCTCGCGGGCCCGGTCGACCAGGAGCCCGGCCCGCAGTCCGCCGAACGACAGGACGATGATCCTGGTCGCGCCGGCTTCTCCCCGCTCGGGGCGTGTAGGCCGCAGCCCCAGGAGCGTGCGCAGGTCGAACAGGGGGACGAGCCGTCCGCGCACCGTGACGACGCCCAGCAGGTGGCCGTCGGGGTGCGGCATGCGGGTCATCTTCGCCTGCGGGCGAATGATCTCGTCCACTGCGGACACCGGTACGGCATATTCCTCGCCGTCGGCCTCGAAGCTCACCAGCATGCGGGTGGCGCCCCCCGCCGTCTCCGATGCCCGTTCCGGAAGGGGATGCGCCCCGGCCGAGGCACCGGCCGCCGCGGTTCTGGAACCCACCGGCGAGGCGGGACGGGCGACGGCCGCGGAAACCCGCCGCAGCACCCTTTCGAGCGCCAGGACCGAGATCGACGGCTGGTCTCCATTTCCCGGAACCATGCCGGAGAACAGGTCCAGCTCGTCGGTCTGGTCGGCCTGCTCGACCTGCCCGTGCGCCAGGGCGACGATGCCGGTGACCTGATCGACATGAAGCCCGACGCGCGCGCAGGCATCCAGGACGATGACACGCCCTCCGTCGCCCGCGGGTGACGCCGGCTGCCCCAGCATGCGCTGCATGTTGAGCAGGACGGTGACCGTGCCGCGCAGGTTGATCAGCCCCTCCACGGCCGGGGGACTCAAAGGAACGTCCAGGACGTCCGGGCGGCGGACGATTTCCCGGATCTCCCGGAGCGGCAGGGCGGCGCTGAGGTCGCCGATGCGGAACACGAGGTGCTGCGGGCCGTCCCGGGTTTCCGGGGCCGCCGGTGCGGCTGCGAGCGCCTGTGCGGAGGAGAGCGGGGACATCGGGGCGTTCCGGCCTGACGTCAGCCGGCCGAGTTCTGGAGCTCGTCCGCGAGGGACGCCATCTCCTCGATCGCCGCCGCCAGATCCTCCGCTCCGCGCGCCTGCTGCCGGGATGCCGTCGCCGCCTGGGCGGTCGCCCTGCTGGCCTGCTCCGCCGCGGCCGCCACTTCCTGGGTGCCGAGCGAGGCCTGTTGCGCCGCCTGCAGGATCACGTCGGCATCCCGGAGTATCGCTTCGTTGCTCTTCCGGACGGTCGCCATGTCGGCCTCGACCGCGCCGAACGTCGCGATGATGTCCCGGTTTTTCTGGACCTCGACCTCGTTCGCCGCCAGGGTCAGTTCGAGTTCGCGCCTGACCGCCAGGACCTGGTCCTGGATCGCGCGGACCGTATCCTTGATCCGGTCGCCGTTCTCGGCCGAATCACGGGCCAGGCTCCGGATGTCCGAGGATACAAGGGCGAAACCCCGTCCCGCGTCGCCGCTGCGCGCGGCTTCCACCGAGCCGCTGATGGCCAGCATGTTGGTCTGGATCGACACCGTGTTGATGCCGTCCACGATCTTCTCGATCCGTCGGACAATCTGCTCCAGCAAACCGATGCGGGCGAGGCTGTCGCGGGTCCGGACGACGGCCTGCCCGACGCCGTCGATGAGCGAAGTGATGTTCCGACGCCCCTCGGCGAGTAGCGCCGACATGGCGGTCGACCGCTCCACCGCCCCGGCGGTGCTGGCGCGGGTGCGGCGTGTCGCCGCCTCGATCTGACGAAGCGCCGTGCTGGACTGATGGGTCGCGGCGGCCTGCTGTGCCGAGCCGCGGCCGATCTGGTCGACCGCCGTCATGATCTGGACGGCGGCTCCCGACAGTTCCTGGACGGTCGCGGACAGTTCCTCCGACGCCGACGCGACCTGCTCGGCGCTGCGGATCAGGTCGCTGGTCTGGCGCAGCTCTTCGGACAGCAGGGACAGTTCCTGGGCCGCGAGCTGGGCCTGCTCCAGGGCGAGGCTCTGCTCGGCCAAGCTGCGCAGGGACTCCTCCGTGGCGGCCGACTGTTCCTCGGCAGCCGCGGCGATCTGCTCGGCGCCGCGCTGGACCTCGACCGACGCGCGCTCGGCCTCCTGGGATGCGGCCACCATGTCGAGGCTGTTCCCGGCGAGCTCGCCCATGTCGGCGCGAACCTGCTCGATGGTGGCGACCACCCTGGCGCCGTTCTCGACTTCGAGCATCGACATGTCGGCCGTCGCGGTAATCGCCGCCGCCAGGGCCCCGATCTCTTCCTGGATCGTCCCGACCAGATCTGTGATGTCCCGGGCGCTCCTCTCCGCGACCTCGGCGAGGGCCCGCACCTCGTCCGCCACCACCGCGAAGCCGTTCCCCGCCTGGCCGGCGCGGGCCGCCTCGATCGCCGCGTTGAGCGCCAGCAGGTCGGTCTGGTCGGCGATGTAGCCGACGGTGCGGACGACGGAGCCGATGCTGGACGCCAGCTCCTTCAACTCCTCGATCAGCGTGACGGTGGCGGTCTGGCGCCGGGCCGCCGCCGCGATGCCGCCTACCGAGGAGGTGATCTGCACGCCGGTCTCTCCCAGCAGCGCCTGCAGCGACTCGGTCTTCTGGCGCGACGCGGTCGCCATGGTGCGTGCGCTCGCCAGCAGCGTCGCGATGTTGCTGACAGCGGAAAGCGACTCCTGGGCGGCGCTGGACGCCTGCTGTGCGCCGCCCGCGATCTGCTCCATGCTGCGCCGCAGATCTTCCGCGGCCGAAGCGGCTTCGGTCGTGGAGGAGGCGATCTCGGAACTGGCGGCGGCGATCCGCTCCGCGATCTTCTGCTGGCGTGCATAGGTCCGGGCGCGGGCCCGCTGCGGCGTCGCATGGGGAAGCGGCTGGGCCGTCCCGGCGCGGGCGGTCGCGTTATCCGCCTGGTCGGCGGGGCGCCTGTTGTCGAACGTCGATTTCTTGATAAGCGCCATCGGAGAGCCCCTCGCTTCGGCAGGTCTGGCCTGGATCACCGTACCCTGAATCGCACCCTGTCAGGAACCCGGTGCCAAGATAAAGTATCGCCCCTGCGCCGCAAGCGCTCTTTGTAGCGGTATTCCCATTGTTATTCAAAGTGGTACACGCCCGCGGACGGATCGCTCATGTCATCGGTGCATCCGCGAGAGGGCGTCCGCGAGGCGGATCGGCTCCGGCAGGCGCCACTTGGGCGTGAAGCGGAGCACCAGGTCCACGGCGGTGGGCAGGCTCACCCGGTGCCCGATGGAAACGAAGAGCGGGTTGGTGCCGTCGCGGGTGCGGAGCGCCACTCCGACCAGTTCCCGCCGGTGGAACATGGGCGAGGAGGAGCCGCGCTCGCGCCCCGGCTCCTCGTAGCGGCCCACCAGCCGCGACTTGGCTACCCCGATGGCCGGAAGGCCGGTCATCACGCCCAGATGGCAGGCAAGCCCGAAGCGTCGGGGGTGCGCCAGGCCCTGTCCGTCGACGATCAGGAGGTCCGGCGGCCGCGGCAGCAGGCCGACTGCGGCAGCCATGGCCGGAACCTCGCGGAACGACAGGAAACCCGGTACGTAAGGGAAGACCGTCGGCCGGGCCAGCAGGACGGAACGGGTCAGTTCCAGCGTCCGCGGGTCGATTTCCGCCACGGCCGCCCAGGTCAGGCCGTCGGCTTCGCTGTAATGGGCATCGACCGCGGCGATGCGGCCGAGCGGGGCGAGATCGTCATGGGTCACGACGCGGCCGCGCAGATCCTCCTGCACGATGCGCGCCTCGGCCTCGGTGGTCGGCCAGGGATCGAGCGTGAATTCTTCCATCACGGGCCCAACAGGCGAAGGCCGCGGGCCGTCTCGGCGTGACGGGCGGATGGAGTGTGACCATGAGCCTTTTTCCCGGCGGGCATGTTGCAGGAGGCGGGTCAGGCATGCCGATCGATTTCCACGGGGGGTATATGGACGACGACAAGAGGAGTGCCGCGCTGGCCGCGGCGGCGGCACTGCTGGCGATTGCCGAGGGAGCGGATGCCGGGGCCGTCCGCGCGCGGGTGGCGAAGGCCGGCAGCGGGACCGCCGAGGCGTTCGATCGGCATCTCGCCCACCTCCGGGAAAACCGGCGGAAAGGGGAAATGGCCGCCCTCCAGGCCCTGCACCCGGTCAAGGGCGACGCCCGGGCGGCGACGGAACTAATGGAGACCCTGCTGGGAGACTGCGAACCCGAGGAGGAGCTGGCCCCGGCGCAGGTCGCCGCCGCGCGCCGGGTCTGCGAGACGCTGAACCTGAGCCCGACCCGGTTCGGACTGTGAGACAGGCTGTTGACGGCCGGACCGGGGCGCCGCGAGGATCGTAACGAATGGAACAACAGGGGCGGGTGACCGATTATCATTCAAGCAACGAACAAGAACCCGCTGATCCGGAACGGGTAGGGGTTTCAGAATGCCCGCGATGCCTGCGACGCACGCGCTGATTGAGCTTCTGGGCGAAGTGGCGCTCCTGCTCTGGGGCGTCCACATGGTGCGGAGCGGCGTGCTGCGCGCCTTCGGCGGCGACCTCCGCCGTCTGCTCGGCCGGGCCCTGCGGAACCGGCTGGCCGCCTGCCTCGCCGGGATCGGCGTCACGCTGGCGCTTCAGAGCAGCACCGCCACCGCGTTCATGACGACCTCCTTCCTGGGCGGCGGCCTGATCGAACTGGTCCCGGCGCTGGCCGTGATGCTGGGCGCCAATGTCGGCACCGCGCTGGTTGCCTGGGCCCTCTCGTTCGACGTCACGGTCGTCTATCCGGTGCTGATATTCGCCGGTCTGGTGATCTTCAGGACCGGAAACAGGACGCGCAGCCGGAATCTTGGCCGGATCATCATCGGCCTGGGGCTCGTCCTTCTGTCCCTGCACCTGCTGGTCGAGACCATCGTGCCGACCGGCGTTTCCCCGAGGCGAAGGAACTGATAGCGGCGCTGACCAGGGAGCCGTTGCCCGTGCTGGCAATCGCGGCGCTGACCGCCTGGGCGATGCACTCCAGCGTCGCCGCCATCCTGGTGATCGCTTCGCTGGCCGGCACCGGGCTGATCACGCCCTTCGCCTCCCTGGTCATGGTGCTCGGCGCCAATCTCGGCAGCGCGCTGAACCCGCTGCTCGCAGCTGCCTCGGGCGAGCGCAGCGCGCTGCGCCTGCCGGTCGGCAACATCGCCAACCGCTTGATCGGCTGCATCGCCGTCCTTCCCTTGCTGCCCGCGCTGCTCGATCATCCGCTTCTGGCGGGTCAGGATCCCGCCTGGCTCGCGGTGACATTCCATCTCGTCTTCAATCTGGCGCTGGCGGCCGTCTTCATCCTGCCGTTGTCGCTGCAGGCCAGGCTTCTGGAGCGGGTCCTGCCGGACCGCCCGGTGCCGGAGGACGCCGGAAGCCCCCGATACCTTGATACCGGCTCGCTCGACACGCCGAGGGTGGCGCTCGCCAATGCGGCGCGGGAAGCTTTCCGCATGGCCGACACCGTCGAGGAAATGCTGAAGGGCTCGCGGGAGCTGCTGCGCCGCGACGATCACCGGCTGCTGGACGAGCTGCGCCGCAAGGACGATATCCTCGACCGGCTGAACGGGGCGCTGAAGCGTTTCCTGGCCGAACTCAGCCAGCGGGAACTCAGCGACGAGGAATGCTCGAGGCTGGCCCATGTGCAGACCGTCGCCCTCAACCTGGAGCACGCCGGGGACATCATCGACAAGGGGGTCCTGGACCTTGCCGGCAAGCGCATGCGCCGGCGCCTGTGCCTGACCGAACAGCAGGTCGAGGAAGCCGGCGCCATGCACGACCACCTGCTGGCGCAGCTCCGGCTGGCGGTGACCGTCTTCATGGCCGAGGATCTGCAGTCCGCCCTGAGGCTCGTCGAGGGAAAGGAAAGGTTCCGCGAACTGGAACGCGCGGCGGCCGAGAACGAGTTCGCCCATCCGCCCGAGCCGGGCCCGCAGGCCGAGACGAGCAGCCTGCACCTCGACGCGGTGCGCGACCTGAAGCGCATCGATGCCCATTTCGCGGCGATCGCCCATCCCCTGCTGGAGCGCAACAACCTGCTTCGGCCGTCGCGCCTGATCCGGCTTCCCCGGTCCGGGAAGGTTGGGCAGGCGTAGGATACGCTGAAATCCCCTTGCGCGACGCCCCCGGCTTGTCGGCAGAATGGACGATGCTTCGACCTTTCCTCCGGCTTCGGGCCTGAACGCGATGCCGTCCGTCGAGAGTGCGCCACCTTTGGGGCAGAACGGCCGGGACATCGCCTTCCTGCTGTTTCCCAAGTTCTCGATGCTGGCCTTCACCTGCGCGGTTGAGCCGCTGAGGGTCGCCAACCAGTTGTTGGGACGGTCCTGCTATCGCTGGTCCACCGTTTCGGCGGGAGGCGATACGGTGATGGCGAGCAACGGCATGACGCTGGTACCGGACCGGCGGCTTGAAGAAGTCGAGCCGCCCGGCATGCTGATCCTGTGCGCCGGCTTCGATCCGCAGCA
The DNA here is from genome assembly GCF_008843145.1 of Skermanella pratensis. Taxonomy (GTDB): domain Bacteria; phylum Pseudomonadota; class Alphaproteobacteria; order Azospirillales; family Azospirillaceae; genus Skermanella; species Skermanella pratensis. Next base: position 2,629,539 of record NZ_CP030265.1, read on the forward strand.
ATCCTTCAGCGACGCGCTGGCCTCTCCGCTCCGCCGGTTCGACCGGCAGGGCACCATCCTGGGCGCCATCGACAGCGGCAGCCTTCTGCTGGCCCGCACCGGCCTGCTCGACGGCCATGCGGCCACCACCCATTGGGAGTGCCTGGACAGCCTTGCAGAGCAGTATCCCCGCGTGGAGGTGCAACCGTCCATATTCGTCATCGACCGCAGGAGGCTGACCTGCGCGGGCGGAACGGCGGCGCTGGACATGATGCTTCACCTGATCCGCATCGATTGCGGCCACCGCGTCGCCGTGGCCGTCTCGGAGCAGTTCATCCATCCCGCCATCAGGGACGCCGGTTCCAGCCAGCGGGCCGAGGTGCCCCAGCGGCTCGGCGTCTGCCATCCCAAGCTGGCCGCCGCGGTCCGGATCATGGAGCGGAACCTGGAGGAACCCCTCGCCCTCCATGCCCTGGCGGAGCGGGCGGGGCTGTCGCTGCGGCAGATGGAGCGGTTGTTTCACGCGGCGCTCGGCCAGTCTCCCACCAGCTATTATCTTTGGTTGAGGGTCGAGAGGGCACGTTCGCTGGTGCTGTACTCCGGCCATTCCCTGGCGGAAATCGCGGTCGCCTGCGGTTTCGGCAGCTACGAGGGCTTCTCCCGGACATACCGGCGCCATGCCGGGGCCAGCCCCAGCCGGGACAGGGCCTCGGCACGGCTCCAGCCGGCGGTCGCCGCCACCATGGTCAGGATGGGGGCATGAACAGGCTGGCCGCGACGGCACGCGCGCCGTCCTCCAGCGCCTGGACGGCGGTCGGGACCAGCCGGCTCCAGTGGAGGAAGCCGTGGGGGACACCGTCGTAGACGCGCAGGTCGGCATGTCCGCCGGCATTCCGCAGGGCGTCGGAAAGGGCGAGGCTGTCGTCGAGCAGAGGGTCCAGCGCCGCGGCCCCGACCAAGGCGGGCGGCAGGCCAGCCAGGTCGGACGCAAGGAGGTCCATGGCTTTCCCGCCGGGAGCCGGTTTCGAACCCAGGTAGCTGGCCTGGTAGAACTGCAGTTCGTCGGGGGAGAGCCCGTAGACCGGGTCGGCGAAGCGCCGGCGGGGCTCCGACTCCTCCAACCCGTAGAGCCCGTAATAAAGCAGCATGAACTTGACGGCCTCCGGCCGCCTGTCGCGCAGGCGGAGCGCTGCGGCGAGCGCCAGATGGGCGCCGGCGGAATCGCCGCCGATCCCCAGCCGGCCGGGATCGATGCCGTGGACACGCGCGCCGTCCGCAACGGCGACGAGGGCCTGTTCGATCCTGTCGAGCGCCGCCGGATGCGGATTTTCGGGGGCGAGCGGGTAATCCACCCCGACGACCACCGCTCCGGACCGGCGGCAGAGCTGCCGCATGATCCGGTCGTGGGAGTCCAGCGAGCCGACGACGAAACCGCCGCCGTGGAGGAACACCAGCGCCGGCAGGGAGGCCCCGGCGTCCGGGCGGTACACCCGGATGCCCAACGGACCGCCATCCAGATCCAGCACCGCGTCGGTCACGGAATGCAGGTCGATGACCGGGCGGTTCCACCCGGACCGTTCCTTCTCGTAGGCGCTGCGCATGCCCGCTATTCCGTCGCCCGCGGGAGGTGCGCACCCTGCGGCAATGCGCTGCGCTTCGGCGACCCCGGGAGCGAACCGGTCAGGAGGCAATGCCGAGAGCCGACTTGACGACGGGCAGGGCGGGCTTTCCGTCGAAGCTGGTGACCCCGGCCAGCCAGCCATCCAGCACCTGCGGGTTGTCGCGCATCCACTGCTCCACGGCCTTTCCGGGGGCCATCCTGTCGCTCAGGATCATGACCATCATCTCGTTTTCCATCGGGATGGAAAACACCAGCTGCTCCAGGAACGTTCCGAGGTTGGGGCAGGTCTCGGCGAGCCCGGCCCTGGTCAGGGTACGGACCGTGGCGCTGCCACGGTTGGGGCCGAAATACTCCTCCCCGCCGTCCAGGTATCCCATCGGCAGCTTCACGTTCATCGGGTGGGGAGCCCAGCCCAGGAACACCGCCCATTCGTCGCGCCGGGCCGCGCGTTCGACCGCGGCAAGCATCGCCGCCTCGCTGGATTCGACCAGTTTCCAGTCACCCAACCCATAGGCGCCGTCATCGATCATCTTCTGGATCTTCGCGTTGGCCGACGATCCCGGCTCGATGCTGTTGATGGTGCGGTCGAACTTTTCCGCATGCTTCGCGAGGTCGGCGAAGGTCTTCACGCCGGCGTCGGCCGCAGCCTTGTTGACCGCCAGCGTCGTGGTGGCGCCCTCGAGGTTGACGGCGGCGACATCGATCTGGCCGCCGTCGATGTATTTCCGTGTCATCTCCTCCTGCGCGGGCATCCAGTTGCCGAGGAAGGCGTCGATGTTCTTGGAGCGAAGCCCTTCGATCGAAACGGCGACCGAGAGATTGACGACCTTCGGCTGATATCCCAGGGCGGACAGGATGACCGAGGCCGTCGTGGTCGTGGACGTGATATCGGTCCAGCCCGGATCGGACATCCTGACCGTCCTGCATTCGTCGGGCTCGGCCGCCGGGGCCGCGACCGGCCACAGGGAGACGCCACACAGGGCGATACCGGCGGCGGCCATCAGGCGGGCGGTTCTCAGAGTCATGTTCAATCTCCCTGTTTGCGGTCTGATTCGGATGGGGGCGGAATCCAGCGGTCCGGCAGGACGGGGCAGCGGGCCCGGCCGGCCTCGGCGAGCGACCGGATGATGCGGAACACGGCGGGATCGAACGGGCTCGCGCGCGGGCCGGGCCGGGCCACCGAAAGCAACACAAGTTCGGTCTGCGCCGCCGGCCGGTCGCATCCGGTCCGGTGCATCGCGTGGTGGACCAGCATGCGCTTCGGATCGGCGCCCGCGACCCAGGTGCGGATTTCCACTTCATCGCCGCAGGCGATCTCGCCCAGATAGAGGATGCGGGCGTCCACCGTGTAGACGGAGCGTCCGGTCCGGTTCCGGAAACCCCCATCCATGCCGATGGCGTCTAGCAGCGCGTCCGTCGCATGGCCGAAGATCAGCACGTAGTAGGCTTCGCTGAGGTGGCCGTTGTAATCGATCCATTCCGGGACAACGCGGGCGCGGTGGAGACGCAAGGGCCCTTTACCGTTCATGGCGCGACCGGATCGGCGAGCTCCGCCCGGCGCTCGTGCCGCACCGGGGCCAGCGCTTCGATCAGACGGATCAGGCAGTCGTCGCGCCAGCGCTCCAGTTCCTTGACGGTCCTGCCGTCGGCCTGGGCCGCCGTTCCCTCCACCATGCGGTCGCGCAGTTCCCGCGTCAGCTCGGGAGCTACCAGCTTCGTCCAAGGCAGTTTCAAGGCCGGGCCGAACTGGTCCAGCATGTGGGCCATGCCGCCCTCGCCGCCGGCCAGGTGGAAGGTCAGGCAGGTCCCCATGAAAGCGTAGCGCAGGCCGGGACCGTAGACGATCGCATCGTCGATATCCTCGGTGGTGGCGATACCCTGGTCGACCAGGTGGAGCGCCTCGCGCCACATCGCCTCCTGGAGACGGTCGGACAGGTAGCCCTCGATCTCCTTGCGCATTCTCAGCGGGCGCATGCCGATGGAACGGTAGAAGCCTGCGGCCCGCTCCACGGCATCGGCCGACGTATGGCCGCCGGGCACGATCTCGACCAGCGGCAGCAGATAGACCGGGTTGAAGGGATGGCCGATCACCACCCGCTCGGGATGCCGGCAATCCGCCTGGATCCGCGAGGGCAGCAGGCCGGACGAACTGGACGCGATGACGGTGCCGGGGCCGCAGCCCGCGTCGATCTCCGCCAGGAGCCTGCGCTTCAGATCCTCGCGCTCCGGCGCGTTCTCCTGGATGAAGTCGGCCTCCGCCGCGGCCTCCGGGATCGAACCGGCGAAGCGCAGCCGGTCCGGGTCGGCGCCCTGCGCGAGTCCCGTCCGTTCCAGTGCCGGCCAGGCATTGTCCACCGCCGCCCGGAGGGCGGCCTCGGCTCCCGGGGCCGGGTCGAAGGCAACCACGTCCAGCCCGTGGGCGAGGGCGCGCGCCGCCCAGCCGCTGCCGATGACGCCGCCGCCGACCAGACCGAGCGTACGGATGGGGAGGGATTTGGTCATTTCGGGTTTCTTCCTGGAGAATCGCTTAACGACGGGGAGCGGGAAGCCCGAGGATCTCGCGGGCTTCGGCCGCGCCGGCCACGCGTGACCCCAGGGCCTCCACGATCGTCACGGCACGTTCGACCAGGCTGCCGTTGCTGGCATGCACGCCCCGGTCCAGGTAAAGGTTGTCCTCCAGCCCGACGCGGATATTGCCGCCGAGCAGGATGGCCTGCGCGGCCATCGGCATCTGCATCCTGCCGATGCCGAAACCGGCCCACACGCTGCCGGCCGGCAGCATGTCGCGGAGCGCCAGCATCATCCTCGGCTCGGGCGGCAATCCCCAGGGGATGCCCAGGCAGAACTGGAACAGGGGCGGCGCGTCGAGCAGCCCTTCGTCGAGCATACGCTTGGCGAACCACAGGTTCCCGGTATCGAAGATCTCCAGCTCCGGCTTGACGCCCAGGCGCTGGATGATCGACGCCTGCCGGCGCAGCATGTCGGGAGTCGAGACATAGACCAGCGAGCCGTCGCCGAAATTCAGCGAGCCGCAGTCCAGCGTGCAGATCTCGGGCAGCAGTTCGGCCACATGGGCCGCCCGCGCCTCGGCCCCGACGAGGTCGGTGCCGGGGCCGAAGCGCGCCGGGTCGTGATCCGGCCCGATCATCAGGTCGCCGCCCATGCCGGCGGTCAGGTTGACGATGACGTCGGTTCCGCTGGCCCGGATCCGCTCCATAACCTCGCGGTAAAGGGCCGGCTCGCGGCTGCCGCCGCCGGTTTCCGGATCACGGACATGGATGTGGGCGACCGCGGCGCCGGCCGCGGCGGCCTCGATCGCGGCACCCGCGATCTGCTCCGGGGTGACCGGGATGGCGGGATGTTTGCCGACGGTGTCGCCGGCGCCGGTCACGGCGCAAGTGATGACGACCCGGCGGTTGATCTCTGTCGAATTGGCCATGGCGGATACCGCTGCTCGGCGTTGCTGAGGGTCCGGGGCGGGATCGATCCCGCCCCGGACCCTCAGTTTGCGGCAAAGGCGCCGGTCCGCTTGACCGGAACCGTCATGCGCCTGACCGCATGCGACATGACGGGTCGGAAAACGCCGTCAGCCGGTTCCGGGAGAGCCGACGATGGCGCCGAGCAGCAGGACCATGACGAAGCCGACCAGCGAGACGATGGTTACCGCGACGGTCCAGGACTGGAGGGTTTCCTTCTCCGTCAGGCCGAAGAAGCGGCTGACCAGCCAGAAGCCGCTGTCGTTGACGTGGCTGAGGATCGTGCCGCCCGCCGCGATGGCGATGGTGGCAAGCGCCAGCTGCGGTCCCTCGACATTGTTCTGCTGCAGGATCGGCCCGACAAGGCCGGCCGCCGTCACCATGGCGACCGTCGCGGATCCCTGGGCAACCCGGATCAGCGCGGACACCATGAAGGCCAGGACCAGGAAGGGCAGGCCGGATGCCGACATCATGTCGCCCAGCACCTGACCGACGCCGCTGTCGATCAGGACCTGCTTGAACACGCCGCCGGCCCCTGTCACCAGGATGATGATTCCGGCCGGCTCCAGCGCCTTGTTGACGATGTCCTGGATCTCCTCCCTGCCATAGCCGCGGCGTGAGCCGAGCAGCACCATGGCCAGCAGCGTTGCGATCAGCAGCGCCGAATAGGGATGGCCGATAAAGCCCAGTAACGACCGAAGGGCATTGCCTTCCTCCAGCAGGATCGCGGACGAGGTGCTCAGCAGGATCAGGAGCAGCGGCGTCAGGATGATCGCCAGCACCTCGCCGAAGCTGGGCAGTTCGCGGCTTTCGTCGATCTCCTTCAGGATGACGTAGTCGGGCACGCCCTTGGTGATGCGGCGGGAGATGTAGCTTCCCCAGATCGGTCCGGCGAGAATCATGGCGGGCAGGCCGCAGATCGTGCCGAACAGGATCACCCATCCCAGATCGGCGCCCAGAAGGTCCGCCACCGCGATCGGACCCGGCGTCGGCGGGATGAAGGCGTGGGTCACGGCGCCGCCGGCCACCAGCGGAATGCCGTAGTAGAGCAGGGGCCTGCCGCTGTCGCGCGCCAGCCTGTAGAGGATCGGCACCAGGATGACGATCGCCACGTCCAGGAACACCGGAATCGAGACGATGAAGCCGGTCAGGCCAAGCGCCCACTGGACCTTGTCGTCGCCGAAGCGCTTGACCATGGTGCGGGCCAGCCGCTCGGCCCCTCCGGACACTTCGAGCATCTGCCCGAACATGGCGCCGAGGCCGACCACCACGGCGACGAAGCCGAGCGTGCCGCCCATGCCCCTTTCGACCGACTTGATCACGGCGTCCAGCGGCATCCCCGCCGCCACGCCGACCAGAAGGCTGACCAGCAACAGCGTGACGAACGCATGGAGCCGCACCTTGATGACGAGGTACAGCAGCGCGGAAATGCCCGCGACGGCGACCAGGATCAGGTAAGTTCCGGACATCCCGTCACCTTTGCCGAAGCAGTCGACGAACTTCCTTATGACAGTTCAAAGGCATTTTCTCTCCTCCCCTGGTTGGCCCTTTGGACTGGGACGCGGCTGGAGAACGCCGGAAGGAGCAGTGGGTTCCATGCTCGACGGAGGGTCGTCCGATCAGCCGGCAGGCGGTGTCGGCAAGGATTCCGCGCGTGCCGCGCGTTCGGCGGCAAGCAACGTCCGCTTGCGGTCCGCTCCCCATCGGTAACCGCCGAGGCCGCCATCGGCGCGCAAGGCGCGGTGGCAAGGAACAAGCACGGCGATGCGGTTGGAAGCACAGGCGCTGGCCGCCGCCCGCACGGCGCGGGGCGCTCCGGCGCCGACCGCCACTTCCGCATAGCTGACCGCGCCGCCGGCGCCGGTGCCCAGGAGAAACCGCCAGACGCGGATCTGGAACGCTGTGCCGCGCAGGTCGAGCGGCAGGTCCGGCCTCGGACCGCCCCTGGACAGGTGTCCGTCCAGCGCCGTCATCCAGTCGTCCAGCTGGCCGTTCGCCTCGGCCGCGGGCACGAGCGCCGCACCGGGAAACTCCGACCGGAGCCGGCGTTCCAATCCGTCGCCGCTCTCCCCGAACTGAACGAAGCAGACACCCCGATCCGTCGCTGCCATCATGAGCGGGCCGAGCGCGGTCTCCCTGACCGCATGGACGATCGTCTCGCCGGCACCGCCGGCCCGATAGGCCGAGGGGGTCATGCCCAGGCCGCCGTCCACCTGTTCATAGACCCGGCTGGTCGAGCCGTAGCCGGCCGAGAAGATGGCCCCCGTCACATCGTCCCCCTCGCGCAGGCGGGCCTTCAGGATCTTCATCCGCTCGGCCGCCTGGAAGGCACGGGGCGAGACACCGAGCACCGCCGTGAAGCTGCGCTGCAGATGGAACGGGCTGAGGCCCGCCTGTCCGGCGAGCCGGGCCAGGGGCAGCGGTTCGTCGGCATGGTCGCGGATGAAGGCGGCGATCTCCCCGACTTTCAGCGCGAGCGGGTCCTTGCCTTCCGCCGCCAGCGGGCGGCAGCGCAGGCACGCGCGATAACCTGCCGTTTCCGCTTCGGCGGCGCTCGCGAAGAACTGGACGTTCTCCCGTCTCGGCGGGCGTGCCGGGCAGGAGGGGCGGCAGAACACGCCGGTCGTCCTCACGGCATAGACGAAGGCGCCGTCGGCGGACCTGTCGCGCGCGAGCAGTTTCGTCCACCGCAGGTCGGCTTGGGAACGGTCGGGCACGGCTGCGTCGGCTTCGAGGATGGACATCCCGATCTCCTTTTCCGGACCGGATCGATAAGGACCTGTCCCGGTGTTGCGGAAGTGACGACGCCACATCTATGCCAGGCACTCGCCGGCCGCACTCCGATCCTTGCGCCGGTATTCGGATCGTGCCACCGCCTCTTCGCGGATGAACGCAAAGTTCCACAAATGCCGAGATACAGGTCGCATGAACCATATACCTATGCTTCCGCGATCCTAGACGTAATAGCATAGCTTTGATGAAGATAGGTAATCAGACGGGACGCATCTCATCAATCTCCAATGATGGAGTTGACGGTTTGTGTTTGCCGGGAACACGGTACTGCAATGTTAGTTTTGTATATTTGATCGGCCGCCTGGCTTGGGCAGACAGCGGGATTCGTGGCCACGCCAGCAAGAAACAGATGGGAGCCGACGATGCGGAAAGTTGGAACGAACGGTCGGGACACGCTGGTCGGGACGCCCGACGACGACGTGCTCAGCGGGCTGGCAGGCAACGATACCATCAGCGGCCTGGGCGGGTCGGACATATTGATCGGGGGGAGCGGCAGGGACGCGATACGGGGAGGCGTCGGCAACGACTACATCCTGGCCGGGGGCGGCAACGACTCGGTGTTCGGTGACTCGGGCAACGACACGGTCAGGGCGGGGGCCGGCAACGACGCCGTCCGGGGAGGGGCCGGGCGCGACAGCCTTTACGGGGAAAGCGGGGCCGACAGGCTCTTCGGCGGGTCCGGCAACGACTATCTCGACGGCGGTACAGGTGCCGACAGGCTCTACGGAGGCGATGGCAACGACATCCTGGTGTGGAATACCGGACCGATCGAGCTGCGGGACCAGTTCGTTCCCGGTCCCGTGCTGGATGGCGGCGCCGGCCAGGATACCCTGCGCATCAACAGCGAAGTGCTCTATTACGTCGACGACTTCGACGGGGGTTGGGACGGCCCGTTCGCCGGCGAGGTCGGAATCCTCGCCGAAGGGGGGACCCTGAGCCTGCTGGTCGGCAATTCCACGCCGGAGGACCCGCCGAACATCTTCGCCCCGGTCGACGGCATCGAGCGTTTCGAAGTTTCCAGCCTGGGTCCGGTTGTCATCGAGACACGGGGCGAGGAACAGATCGACTACACCGTCCTGGCGACCTCGCACGACGACTTCCTGGCGGCCGGTGCCGGCGACCAGGTGCTGTACGGCAAGGGCGGCGACGACATGATCAGCGGCGGCGACGGCAACGACGAACTGTATGGCGGCGCCGGGAACGACCTGATCAGCGGGGGCGCCGGTCTGGACTGGATGGTCGGCGGGTCCGGCGACGACGTGTTCAGCGATTACCTGCCCGACATGTTCGGGGAGACGATCATCGGGTTCGAAGGGGCCGGCGAGGCAGGAGGGGACACGCTCGAACTGCTGCTGCCGGCTCCACGGGACAGGATAAAGATCACGGAAGGCGCGGATTTCACGACCTTCGACTTCCTGGATGACGATACGGACGCCGTGCTGACGGTCGGTGTGACCGGTCTGTTGCTGGGGGAGGATTACTTCCTTCTCTGACGCGGAAGACTCCGGGATCCGGCCGGGCGCTATTCGCGTCCGGTCTTGATCCGCAATCCGGGAAACGACACCTCGGCGGGCTGGACATCCTGGTGAACAATGCGGCCAGGCAGACGGCGCGGCAGTCGATCCCGCCCCGTTGCCCCACTACGCGCCGACCTACGTCCTCCCCGCCTCCCAGCGGTCGAGCCACGTCGCCGGCGAGGTCTATGGCGTGACCGGCGGGAACCCGACCCCGTAGGTTTTTCCAGCGTCAGTCCTGGCCGGTGCGGACAACCACCAGCATGTCGGTGCCGGATTCCGGCGCCCAGATCTCGCCGCTGCGGCCCAGGATCTGGCGGACATTGGCTTCCGGCCGGGGGTGCCGCTGGACGTCGAACCGTTCGGTTTCCGGATCGAACCGCACCAGGGCGTTGCCGCCGAAGTCGCTCAGCCAGACCTTGTCGTCCTCGTCGACGTAGACAGCATAGGCGAGCGGATCGTCGCCGGGCAGCTTCCAGCTCTTCCAGGTCCGGGCGGCGGGGTCATAGACGCTGACCTGCCCGCTGTTCCATTCGCTGACCCAGATATGCCCGCGGCTGTCCGACCAGACCCGCCGGGCGCCCTGGTCCTCCGTCGGCGGCTCGATCACCGTCGCCTTGCCGGTCTCGGTGTCGATACGCGCGATATGGCTGCCGGCGAGCGAGGCGTAGTAGATGTCGCCGTCCGGCGTCGCTGTGATGCCGTAGGGTCCGCGACCCTCCGGCGCCCGGAACACCTCCATTTCACGCGTTGCCGGGTTCAGGCGCCCATAGATGCCGTTCTGGCCGGTGAACCAGAGCACGCCCTTGCCGTCGAACGCGGCGGTGTTCAGGTTGGCACTCTCCGCATCGGCGGGCAGGGGATGGCGCGTCACCTCGCGGGTAGCGGGATCGACCCTGACGATCGCGTTGAGCCCGCTGTCGGTGATCCAGGGAGCGCCGTCCGGCCCCACTATGACGCCGTGCGGCGCCGAGCCGTCTCCCAGCGGGATCTGCTCCACCTCGCCGGTCGCGGGGTCGAGCCGGCCCAGGGCGCCGTGCCGCTGCGCGGTGTACCAAACGGCACCGTCCGGAGCGGGCGCCACGTCGTGCGGGCGGGAGCCCGACGGAACCTGGTATTCCTGCATGGAAAGTTCGGCGAAGGCGGGTCCGATGCCCATGAGCATCATCAGGGCAGTACCGGCAATGACTGTCTTCCGCATGGAAAATTCCTTTCTCCGACAGGCCTGTCCCTGTCAGATAGGTGGATCTCCCATTACCGCCTTCAACCAAAGAGCATATGCTTAAGACTATGTGTTAATTTCCCGCAAAACATGCGAAAAAAAAGGCCGTCCTGATGGACGGCCTGAAGTCTAGGGAGGAAACGCCCAAGAAGGCGTATGCGGTATCACTACCGCAATGCACAAACGCGTCATCGCAAGTTTGGTTCACTGAAAAAAGGCGCGAAAATCTTTTTTCCGCGCTTTTTTTCATGCCAGGATGCCGCCGGGGTCAGATCCGCTTCGTTCCTCCGCCGATCGCGATGACGGTCACGATGATGATCCCGGTCGCGACGAGCCTGACGCCCGCGCTCAGGCCGAAGGTGTTCAGCATCGTCACGATCAGGAACAGCAGCAGCGCCGCTCCCCAGATTCCCAGCGGCTCGGCGCGTCCCCCTGCCACGCTCGTGCCGCCGATCACCGTGACCGCGATGGAGGCGAGCAGGTATTCCTCTCCCATGTTCAGCGAAGATCCGCCGGAGAACCCGGCCAGCAGGGCGCCGCACAGTCCGGCCAGGGTGGCCGACGCGATGGAGGTCGTCAGCCGCGCCTGCGCGACCGGCGTGCCGGCCAGCCGTGCCGCCCGCGGGTTCTGGCCCAGCGCCAGCAGCGTGCGGCCGTAGACGGTGCGCGACAGCACAAGCAGGACCAGGATGGTCAGCACCGCCGCGACCAGGGCCAGGTTGGGGATGCCTAGGGTGCGGCCCGTGCAGAAGTCAGCGAACACGGGCGGCGGCTTGATCTTCAGCCCGCGGCCATAGGCGATAGCGACGGACTGGACGATCAGCGAGCTGGACAGCGTCGCGATGATCGGCGGAATGCGCAGCAGGCGGATCAGCAGGTGGTTCGCGGTTCCCAGCAGCATGGCGGCACCCAGCGCCGCCGCGAGGCCGGCGGCGACCATGGCGTCGCTGCCGTCCATCACCTTCATGGCGATGGCGCCGGACAGCGAGATCGCAGCCGGGATCGACAGGTCGACGTTGCCGGGACCCGACGTGATCAGCAGCATCTGGCCCAGCCCGACGATGACGAACAGGGCGGAGAAGGTCACCGCCGCCGCGGCGATTTCGGCAGCACCCCGTCCGCCGGAATAGACCAGGGTCACGGCCAGGATCGCCGCGGCCGCCGCGAGCGGCCAGACCCAGACCGGCACCGCTGCGCGGGGCCTCGACGCGGCGTCGGTCATGACCGTTCCTCCGCCCGGTTCAGCACGGCGCGGAGCGCCAGCACGACGATGAGGATCGCCCCCTGGGCGCCGATCTGCCAGTCCGGCGGGATATGCATGAAGGTGAGGAACGATCCGGCAAGCGTCAGGGTCATGGCGCCCAGCACGGCTCCGACCGCGTTGACCCGGCCGCCGGTGAACTCGCCTCCCCCCAGGATCACGCCGGCGATCGATATCAACGTATAGCGCAGGGCCATGTTGGCGTCGCCGGAGGTGGTCAGCCCCACCAGGGCTAGTCCGGACAACGCCCCCAGGGTGCCCGCGATCAGGTAGAGCGTCACCCGCGCCCGCAGCAGCGACCATCCCGCGTTCGCCAGCGCCTTGGGGTTGCCGCCGGCTCCGCGCAGGATCGTCCCGAAGGAGGACCGCATCAGCAGGTGGAGCGCCACGCCCAGCGCCGCCGCGTAGAGGATCGGCAGCGGGACGAAAGCGGGCTTCCACTTCATGATGGCGGTCAGGTACTCCGGCGCGCGGCCCCCCGGCGTCGGCAGGATCAGGACGGCGAGGCCGGTCCAGATGAACGACAGCCCCAGCGTCACGACGATGGAAGGCAGGTTGCGCCAGTGGATCAGCGCGCCCACCAGCCCATAGCCTGCGACGGCGGCGGCCAGCGCCAGCACCCCCAGCAGCGGCGCCTGGTTGAGCAGCGTCGCCGCGATGCAGGCGCACAGGCCGACGAAGCTGCCGATCGACAGGTCGAGGTCGCCGACAGTGATGATGCAGAGCTGGGCCAGCGTCGCCAGGATCACCGGGACAGCCAGGTTGAGCAGCAGCGTCAGGCCGATATAGCTCATGGCGCGGGGCTGCTGGGAGAAGATCACCGTCAGCATCAACGCCAGCGCTATCGCGGGAAGCAGGGCGCGGAGCAGCCTGACCGGGTCGATCCGGGAGCCGCGGCGGGCGGCGGGAACGATCAGGGCGCTCACGCGGCGTCCTCCCCCTCGGCGTAGGAGGCGCGCAGGATCGAGGCTTCGGTCATCCGGTCACGCGGCAGATGGGCGACGATACGGCCCTGGTGGAAGACATAGACGCGGTCGCAATGGAACAGCTCCTCCATTTCGGTCGAGTACCAGAGGAAGGTCCGGCCGCGCTCGGCCTCCGCCCGGATGAAGCGGTAGACCTCCGACTTGGTCGAGATGTCGACGCCGCGCATGGGATCGTCCATCAGGATGATCCCGGCTTCCGACGCCAGCGCGCGGGCGAACAGCGCCTTCTGCTGGTTGCCGCCGGACAGCGACAGGATGCCCAGGTCCAGGTCGGGCGTCCGGATGCCGATCCGGTCGCGCCAGGTCCGGGCCAGGGCCGTTTCGCGCGCCGGGTCGATCAGGCCGGCCCGGCGCAGGTTCGCCAGCGATCGGATGGAGATGTTGCGGGCGATCGACCAGAGCGGGAACACGCCGTCTGACTGCCGGTCGCCCGGCACCAGGGCCACCGGGCTTTCCACCACGGTCGAAGCATCCCGCCGGCCCCAGGCGTCGAACAGGCGGAGCAGCATTGCCGTTTGCCCGTGTCCCGCCAGTCCGGCGAGACCCACGACGTCGCCTTTGTCGGCCATCAGGTCGATCCCGTTGGGAACGGTCGATCTGGCCAGCACGGCGCGCGGCAGTCCGGTCGGTCTTGCCGGATCGGCCGTCCCCGGTCCGCGGGGCTGCCGCACCTCGGCACCCATGCTCTCGACGATGGCCTTTCGGGTGAGGCCGGAGGCGGGACGGTCGAGCACGACCAGCCCTTCGCGCATCACCACCACCCGCTCGGCGGCGACCAGTATCTCCGGAAGGATATGCGAGATGAAGACGGTGGCGACGTCCCGCTGGGCGGCATGGCGCAGGAAGGACAGAAGCTGTTCCGCCGCCCTGGCGTCCAGCGACGAGGTCGGCTCGTCCAGGATCACCAGCCGCAGCGGCGTGCCGGTGACGGTGAAGGCGCGCGCGATCTCCACCATCTGCCGGCGGCCCAGGGTCAGGTCGGCGACGGTCGTCCCGGGATCGATGCCGTGGCCGGGGAAGATCGCGTCGAGCCGGTCCAGGATCAGCCGGGCCGCCCGGCGGCGCCAGCCCCAGCCGCGGAGCTTCGGGTGAAGCACCCGGACATTCTCCGCGACGCTGAGATTGGGGCAGAGGGAAAGCTCCTGGAAGACGCAGCGCACGCCCATCCTGCCGGCGACGGCAGTGCCATAGTCGGCGATCTCCCGCCCGTCGGCGCCGATGGTGCCCGCGTCGGGCCGCAGCACCCCGGCCAGCACATGCATCAGCGTCGATTTGCCCGCTCCGTTGTGGCCCACCAGGCCCAGGCGCTCGCCCCGCGCGATGGCGAGGCTTACCCCCGCCAGCGCGCGGACGGCGCCGAAGCTCTTGCGGACATCGTCGAGCCGCAGGGCCGCTTCGGTCCCGGTCGTCATCAGCGTGTCCAAGACTTGCGGTCCGAGCCTATTTGACGCCGGAGATCACGGCCTGCGCATCGGTCAGAGAGTACTCGACGTTGGTGACGCCGCCCTTCTCCGTCTGGGCCAGACGATCGTCCAGGGTGTCCTGCTCGACCGACAGGAAGGGGACGATCAGGTCCTTGGGAACATCCTTCCCGTCGAGGATCTGCTGGGCGACCCAGAATGCGAGGGTGCCGACGCCGGGCGCGATGGACACCGACATGGTCTCGTAGCCCGTCGCCTCCTTCTGGTCCTTCCACCACAGCAACTCGTCGTGCCGGTTGCCCATGATGATGGTCGGCACCTCGCGGCCGGCCCCCTTGAAGGCCTGGGCGGTCCCGTAGCCGTCGCCGCCCTGGGTCACCACGGCCTTGATTTCCGGCAAGGTGGGAAGGACGCCCGCGACCGCCTTCTGGGCCACCTCCTGCGCCCAGTCGCCGTGGACCGAGGAGACGATCTTGAAGTTCGGGTGCTTCTTGACGCCGTCCTCGATGCCCTTGTGGATCTCGTCGTCGACGAAGACCCCGGCCAAGCCCCGGATCTCCAGCAGGTTGCCGCCCTCCGGGAAGCGCTTGGCCAGGTAGTCGACCTGGATCTCCCCCATTCTCCGGAAATCGACGGCGACCCGCCAGGCGCAAGGCTCGGTCACGATGCCGTCGAACGAGACGACCGTAACGCCCGCGTCGCAGGCCTCCTTGACCGCGCCGTTCAGCGCGGTGGGCGAGGCGGCATTGACGACGATGGCGTCGTAACCTTGAAGGATGAGGTTCTGGATCTGGGCCGCCTGCTCGGTCGCCTGGTTTTCGGCCGTGGTGAAGGCGGCAGCATCGGCGACGACTCCGTCGGCGACCGCCTTGGACGTCACCGTCGCCCAACTCTTCAGCATGGCCTGCCGCCAGGAGTTGCCGGCGTAATTGTTCGAAAGGGCGATTTTCTTCGATGACGTATCGGCGTATGCCGAGCCGGCCAGGCAGGTGGCGGACAGGCAGGATGCAGCGACTACTGCGGCGAGTGCGACCCTGATCTTCATCAACGTTTCCTCCGAAGCTGTTCTTCTTTCCGGCAGCTTAATGCCGGCTTGTTCAACAGGCCCGCGACATGTTTTTGATTTGATTAATTCGCGTGTCAAACTAACGCTAAGCTGAAATCCTGCCAGCGTCAAGCCGGCCCCGGCGCTGCCCGGCCGTCTTGGAAGCTGTTTGTAGAGGTAAGGCGCGGACGTCCCGGTCTACGTGGGCTTCCCGGTCTGCAAGGCGCATCAGGCGGCGGGAAAGGATGGAGATGAAGGCGATCTCGATGAAAGCCGGTGATCGCCCGGCCGCCCATCTCCCGCGAGGCGCGGATCAAGCGGTTGAGCGGCCGGCGCCACAGGCCGGGCCGGGTCCAGCGGGCGAACAGCGACCGCAGCGCCAGGTACGGGATGCCGGAAACGATATCGGACCTGACCGCGTCGGTCGCGTGCCATGCGCCGTCATCGCCCCGAGTTCCGTCGGCACCCGGTCGGCGAACGCATCGACGACACTGAGCGCCTGTTCGATTTGAACGGCCTGCACTTTGCTTTCCAGCAACTTGGGGGATCGCGGACTTGATGTTGGGCCAAGGGCCCAAACTATCAAACGGAGGATTGCATAAGTAACGAAAGACGGAGCCCTTAGGCTGCATCCATACCCCCGCGACGCCGGAGATTGTTGCAGTTTTGCGGGCAGCGCGCGCCCATGCCGCTGATCCGATGGCTGTTGACGATGGCTCCTGTTGCAACAACAAGGCCTGGGAAAACTCTGACATCCTGTATGCCAGCTTGCTGTATGCCAGCTTGGCCGAGACAGGGACGCCGTTAGGCTGCTAGCATGCCGGCTCCGTCGAACAGTTTATTCGAAGAAAAATTGGAGGGATGAACATGCCAGTTGATGTGAAATACACCGCCGAGGCGACCGCCACCGGTGGCCGGGACGGCCGGGCCGCGACGACGGACGGCACGTTCGAAGTCAAGCTAGCGACGCCGAAGGAACTGGGCGGTGCGGGTGGCGAGGGCAACAACCCCGAGCAGCTGTTCGCTGCCGGCTACGCCGCCTGCTTCATCGGCGCCATGAAGGTGGTGGCCGGCCAGGAGAAGGTGAAGATGCCGGGCGACACCTCGGTCACCGCGTCGGTCGGCATCGGCCCGCGGTCGGAAGGCGGCTTCGGGCTCGCCGTGGCGTTGCGGGTGTCCCTGCCGGGCCTCGACCATGCCCAGGCCGAGACGATCGTGGAGAAGGCGCACCAGGTGTGCCCCTATTCCAACGCGACCCGCGGCAACATCGACGTGAAGACGACCGTCGTCTGACGGGACTGGACCGGGCGCATCCGTGCGCCCGGTCCGCATCGGACTTGCATGCAATGAAATGAATGCATGATTACTCGGAAATATTTCAGAAGATTCATGTCTGATAATTTAACGTAATGGATTTCTTAACCCTCCATTGAGAATTCAGCTTCCTACCAGGGCTGAAATTTCAAAGAGTGTTTGACATGGCGAAGTTATCCTTGCTGTCACCCGCGCCGACAACGAGGTAACCGCTTTTTTGAATGGCCTGATGGTTTATGACGGCAGGACCGAAGGCGATCCGGCCATCGACGCCGTGGTTGCGCTGGACGACTACCCCATCCAGGGCCCGAACACCCTGGTGGTGCTCGGCATCAACTTGGGCGGCCCGGCGAACTACCAGGGCTCCCTGACCATCGGATCCGTCATGCAACCGTTCAGCTACCAGGCCGCTTCCACCGCGAACGGAATTGCCTGAGTCCAGACCTACGCCATCCCGGCGCAAGTGGAGCGATATGCCTGCATTTCGCGGGGAGGGTGGAGCCGGGCAGCACGAGGGCGACCGGCTCGCGAGGTCGATACTTCCGAAGAAGCGATCGCCCCATATGCATCAATATATCCAAACTACGTGGCCGGTGCAACCGAAATCCGACGGCCTCCGGCCGCGGCCGACCTGCCGCGACGGGAACGGGATTACTGGTGAAATCCCTCAGGATTCATCCGGGTCCGGGCGGCGCTTGATGCCGTACAGTTCGAGCCGGTGGCCGATCAGGCGGTAGTTCAAATCTTGGGCGATCTTCTTCTTCAGTTCCTCGATCTCCTCGTTCATGAACTCGATCACCTCGCCGGTCTGGATATCGATCAGGTGATGGTGATGACGCTCGCAGGCCTCCTCGAAGCGGGCGCGGCCGTCGCCGAAATCGAGCCGCTCGATGATGCTCGCTTCCTCAAGGAGACGCAGGGATCGGTAGACGGTGGCGATGCTGATGTTCGGGTCGATCCGCATCGCCCGGATATGGACCTGCTCCACGTCGGGATGGTCGGTGGCTTCCGACAGCACGCGGGCGACGACCCGGCGCTGGTCGGTCATCTTCAATCCTTTTTCGATGCAAAGCTGCTCGATATGGGACGTCATCGTCACGGTTCTCCAGAATTCAAGGATGGGCGTCCGGCCGCAAGGCCCGGACCAGCGAACTGGCGCCACTGCTGCGCAAGAGCAGGAAAGGCTTGTCCAGCCGCTGGCACAGGCGCTTGACCCGCAGGCAGGCGGCATGGCTGACGCAGTCCAGCGGGCAGAACACCATGTCGGCCTGCGTCACGAGGTTCTCCAGGATCCTGGGTGCCTGTTCCAACCCGCCGTCGTGGTGCAGCAGGCGTCCTTGCCGCCGCTCGACCGCGGAGCGGATATGGGGAACGAGGGCCTGCCGTCCGCCGACATAGAGAACGCACTGGCCGGCGACGTCGATGGTGGCCGGTGCCTCGGCGGGCTGGGCAGTAGCGGCGGGCATCTGCTGCGGCGCTTCCCCGTCGTCCAGCAGTTCCAGGCGGGCGATCCGGGCTTCGGCCGCGCGGCGGCGCTCCCGCTCGGCGGAGAGGCGCTGTTCGGCCCGGACGAGCCGCGATTTCAAAGCGGCGGCTTCGCGCGGGTCCGATGAAGCCGGCTGCGCCGGGGCATTGCAGCGGACCCGAAGCAGTTCCGACTCCAGGTCGCGGATCTGCTTCTCCTTCGAACGCTCCAGCTCCAGCTTCGCCGCCTGGGCGGCGTCCCGCTGCCGCGTAAGCTCGACGATCTGCTTCTCGGCTGCGGCGACGCGCTGGATAGCGTTGCGATTGTAGCTGCCCAGCACGTGGGAGAGCATGTGGACCTGGCCATAGGCGGTCGTCACTAGTTCCTGCGGCACCGCCCGGAGGCTCATGATCGCCCAGTAGGCGCCGGCCACACGGCCGCTGTCGAACGCCTTGTTCCACAGGGCTTCGATCTGGACGGCATCGCCGCCGGCGGCGGAAAACCGGCGGATGTCGACCGCATGCCTGTCGTCCAGCATCTTGTGCAGGAGACGGCCGAGCTTGCCGTTCGACCCGGCCTCCCGGACATAGTAACTGTGGATGCAGTAGTCGGTTGCATCCTCGGAAACCCGCATGCCGCCCTTGCGGGTCAGCTTGCGCAGATCGTCCATGGACAGGCACGTACCGACGATCGAACAGTGCAGGTGTTGGGCGATTTCCCAAAGCTTGCGCCGGCCCTTGGCCGCATCAGGCAGTTCCACCGGTCCAGCTTCGCACTGCTCGCACATGTGTCCTCGCATCCATCGATCCCGGAAGTCCGGTCATGATACAGGTTCGCAATGCGGATGCAAATCATTCTCAATCTTTGAAGAGAGGCGCGTCACTCCCTGTTCCAGGTGATCTCCGCGGGCTCCTTCCACATGAAGCGTTCCAGGTGTCTCTTGACCACGTCCTCGACGGTATTCCGCTGGTCCTCGCTCCCGGCTTCGACCCGCAGGGTCAGGAATTCGGGTCCGGGCTCCAGAAGGCAAATGCCGGCCTCGAACTGGATACGGCCGCTGCCATTCTCCAACGTTGCGGGGATCTTGTGGGCGAAGTGCTTGCAGAGCTGCGTCATGAACCGCTCCGCCTTGTCGGTGGCCACGTGGGAGGTCGATGTGAACATGGGCTTTCCCTCTTGCCTGTTTACTATAGGGGCCTGTTTATAATAGGGGATTGTCGACGAGAACCTGGAGCACGCCCCGGGAGCAGGTCTCGACCCGTGCTTCCACCCCGTACACCCGGGCCAGGATGTCCGGCGTGACAGCCTCGGACGGACTGCCGACGGCGGCGATCTCGCCCCGGGACAGCACGACGACCCGGTCCGCCCAGCGGCAGGCCAGGCTGATGTCGTGCAGGACCACGACCGTGATGATGCCGCGTTCCCGGGCCAGTTCGCGGACCCGGCTCATCACCCGGTACTGGTAATGCAGGTCGAGCGCGCTGGTCGGCTCGTCCAGCAGCAGCACCCGCGGCTCGCGGACGATCGCCTGGGCGAGGCTGGCCATCTGGCGCTGGCCGCCGGAAAGCTCGTCCAGGGACTCCAGGGCCAGATGCCCGATGGCGAGCCGGTCCAGCGCCCCGATCGCCCGGCGGCGCTGGGCTTCCGCATCCTCGCCGCCGCGGGAAGGGGAGGCGCGGAGCGCGCTCAGCACCGCCTCCATCACGGTCAGCGCCACGCGCTGGGGCAGGGACTGGGGCATGTAGGTGATGGCGGCGGCGCGATCCGTCGCCGGCATCGCCGTGACATCCCCGCCGTTCAGCAGGATGTCGCCCCGGGATTTCATCAGGCCGGCGAGGGCTCGCAGCAGGGTGGACTTGCCGGCCGCGTTCGGCCCGACCAGGGCCACCATGCTCCCCGGTTCGAAGGTGGGCAGAGACAGGTCGCGGATCACCGGACGCCGCCGGTAGCCGGCGGTAAGTCCCGTTATCTTCAGCCCCGTGCTCTTCATGGCGGCCGTGCTGTCCATTGAGGAGTGGGAAGTCATGTCCGCTCCCGCCTGGACAGGATCAGCGCCAGGAACACGGGCACGCCGATCAGCGACGTGACCAGCCCGATCGGGATCAGAACGCCCGGCACGATCAGCTTGCCCACGACCGAAGACAGCGACATCACCAGCGCTCCGGCCAGCGCGCTGGCCGGCAGGAAGAAGCGGTGGTCCTCGCCGATCAGCAGGCGGGCGATATGCGGCCCGACCAGCCCGATGAAGCCGATGGTGCCGACGAAGGCGACCGCCGTCGCGGCCAGCACGCTGATCCGGAACAGCGAGGCGAAGCGCAGCCGGCCGACATTGATGCCGAAGCTCCGCGCGCGGTCCTCGCCCAGCCGGAGCGCGGTCATCCGCCACGCCGCCCCGAACGAGAAGGGCACGCAGCAGGCCAGCACAAGGACCAGGACGCTGATCTTGTCCCAACTGGACCGCGCCAGGCTGCCCATGCTCCAGAACACCAGCTGCTGCAACGCCTCCTCGGTCGCGACGAACTGAAGGATCGCGACCAGGGCGTTGAAGGTGAAGACCAGGGCGATGCCGAGCAGCACCAGCGTCTCCACCCCGGTGCCGCGCATCCGGGACAGCGCCTGGAGCAGCAGGACCGATCCGAAAGCGAAGACGAAGGCATTGGCGGAGACGATCCAGTTCTGCGGCACTCCCGCGATGCCGATCCCCAGGACGATGGCGATGGCGGCGCCGAGCGATGCCGCGGAGGACACCCCGAGGGTGAACGGGCTGGCCAGCGGGTTGTTGAGGACTGTCTGCATCTCGGCGCCGGCCAGGGCCAGCGCGGCGCCGACCAGGATGGCCATGAGCGCCTGCGGCATCCGCACGTCCCAGAGGATCACCGCGGCCGGCCGGCTCAGGCTTTCCGGTGCCGTCAACCCGCGCAGCACGTCGGCGATGCCCATGCTGGAAGGCCCCGTGACGAGGTCGAGGCAGAAGGCCGCCGCGAGGCCCAAACCGAGCAGGGCCAGGATAGCGGCCCGGACGCGAACCATCCGGCCATAACCGGCGAGCGCATCGGCGGCGCCGGGGGAGGCGGCGAGGGCAGGGGCGAAGGGCTGGTTCACGGCATCAGTCCAGGGACGCCCAGTAGGTGCCCTCGTCGGGAACCGCCAGGAACCGGGAATTGATCTCCGCCAGCGTCGCCGCGGGATCGACGTCCTTGAACAGGTCGGGATGGATCCAGGTGGCGAGAGCCTCCAGGGCCAGGATGTTCAGCGGGGAATTGTAGAAGTTGTGCCACAAGGCATGGACCTGCCCCATGCCGACCGCGGCAAGGCTGCCGATGCCCGGCCGTTCCGCCACGCGCCGGAGCGAGTCCCGCGTGTCGTCCTCCGGAATGCCGGTGCCGACCAGGACGCCGCCGGCGTTGGATCGGTTGGTCCCGCCGGTCGCGATGTAGACGTCAGGGTTCTGGTCAATGATGTATTCGAGGTTCAGCGGTCCGAGCGGTCCGGGGATCACGTCGCCGCCGATATTGTGGCCGCCCGCGAAACCGATGAAGCCGCCCAGGTTGCCCTGGCCGGGGGAGGAGCAGCAGTCGCGCACGCCGGCATGCATGTCCATCAGCACCTTGGGGCGGGCCGGCTTCGCCGCGTCGAGCCGCGAGGAGATCCGCGCCATCCGCTCCCGGTAGAAGTCGGCATAGGCCAGCGCCTCCTTCTCCCGCCCGATGGCCTGGCCCAGCGCCATCAGGCTCGGCAGCGTGTTCTCCAGCGGCTGCGCGCGGAAATCCAGGAAGATGACGGGGATGCCGGCTGCGGTGAGCTGCTGGATCGCCTCGCTGGAGCGCGACGGGCCGTGACCCTGGGTGCCGAACACCGCGAGGTCGGGTTCCACCGCCAGGGCCTTCTCGATCGAGAAGGTCTCCTCGCTGGTGACGCCGACCAGCGGGATCTCGTCCACGGCCGGGAACTTCGCCTGATAGGCGGCGTAGGCAGCGGAGTCCAGCCGCTTCAGCTCGCCCAGCCAGCCGGCGACCAGGGCGACCGGATCGGGAGCGAGCAGGGACAGGGCATTGAGGTAACGGCCCTCCCCGAGCAGGATCCGCTTCGCCGGCTGCTGCAGGACGACCTGCCGCCCGTCCACGTCCGTGACCGTGATCGGTCCGGCCGCCAGCGCCGCCGCCGGACCGAGCAAGGTCGCGCAGACGGCCAGGGTCCGGGCCAGCATTCCAACTCTCGACATCATAATCTCCACCGGGGCGCAAGGTCTGAAACGCCCCTGTGATAATGCGAATAAGTCGCGATAGCAATCTCTTCCGGCAAGTGCGCGCGAGTATCCGCGGAAGGTGCAGCCCGGTCACGTCTGTGAAACTATGTGAAAAACAGCTTTACTGGTTTAAGATTTGTGATACTTGGTGGGGTAGCCAGCAATCAGGCACAAAACATAACATCCGGAGGATCGTCGTGGCGGCAGCGAACGCGTACCACGTCTGCGTAGTCGGGCTCGGTTCCATGGGAATGGGGGCGGCGAAGTCGTGCATCCGCGCCGGCCTGCGGACCTACGGCATCGACCTCAGTGAAGCCGCCCGGGCCGACTTGAAAGAGGCCGGCGCCGCCGAAGTCGCCGCGGACGGTTCGGCCTTTGCGGACCGGCTCGACGCTGTGCTCCTGCTGGTCGTCAACGCCGCGCAATGCCGGGCGGTCCTGTTCGGCGGCGACGGGCTCGCCGGCAAGCTGCGGCCCGGAACCGGCGTGATGGTCTCCGCGACGATCTCCGCCGACGACGCCCGGTCGATCGGCGCGGACCTCGCCGAGCATGGCCTGCTGATGCTGGACGCTCCCGTCTCCGGCGGGGCGGCCAAGGCGGCGGCTGGCGAGATGACCGTGATGGCCTCCGGCAGCACCGAGGCTTTCGCGAAGCTGAGGCCCCTGCTGGACGCCGTGGCCGGCAAGGTCTACGAGATCGGTTCGGAGATCGGGCAGGGCGCCACCGTCAAGATCATCCACCAGCTCTTGGCAGGCGTCCATATCGCGGCCGGGGCCGAAGCGATGGCTCTCGCGGCCCGCGCCGGTATCCCGCTCGACCTCATGTACGACGTCGTGACCCATGCGGCCGGCAATTCCTGGATGTTCGAGAACCGCATGAAGCATGTGGTCGACGGCGACTATACCCCGACCTCGTCCGTGGACATCTTCGTCAAGGACCTGGGGCTCGTGACCGAGACCGGCCGCTCGCTCAAGTTCCCGCTGCCGCTGGCCTCCACCGCCTTCACCATGTTCGCCAACGCCAGCAACGCCGGCTACGGCAAGCTGGACGACAGCGCCGTGATCAAGACCTTCGCCGGGATCACCCTGCCGGAAAAGGAGACCAAGTGATGCGTCTCGGGATCATCGCCGACGATTTCACGGGAGCGACCGACATCGCGGGCTTCCTGGTCGCCAACGGGCTCAGCACCATCCAGCTCAACGGCGTGCCGGACAAGGATCTCCAGGTCCAGGCCGACGCCGTCGTGATCAGCCTCAAGTCGCGCTCCAACCCGCCCGGCGAGGCGGTCGCCATGAGCCTCCAGGCGCTGGACTGGCTGCGCGAGCGGAACTGCGAGCAGTTCTTCTTCAAGTACTGCTCGACCTTCGACAGCACCGCGCGCGGCAATATCGGCCCGGTGACCGATGCCCTGCTGGACGCCCTGGGCGAGGACCTGACGGTCATCTGCCCGGCGCTGCCGGTCAACGGGCGGACGATCTACAACGGCTACCTGTTCGTCAACGGCGTGCCGCTGGCCGAATCCGGCATGCGGCACCACCCGGTGACGCCCATGACCGACAGCAACCTGATGCGCCTGATGGAAGCGCAGTCCAAGGGGAAATGCGGCAACGTCCGCAGCGACGACGTCGCCCGCGGCCCCGAGGCGGTCAAGTCCGCCCTGGAATCCCTGCGCGCCCAGGGTATGCGCTATGCCGTCCTCGACGTGCTGAACTCCCAGGACGTGGCGACGGTCGGTAAGGCGGTCGCCGGCATGAAGCTGGTGACCGGCGGTTCCGGCCTGGCCGACGGCATGGCCAAGGCCTGGACCGACCGGCTCAGCGACCCGGCGCAGGCGGCAGCGGCCGGCCGTCCGTCGGGCGAGCGGCCGGTCGTGCTGTCCGGTTCCTGCTCCCAGATGACCAACGCCCAGGTGGCGGCCTACAAGGAAGAGGCGCCGGCCTGCCCGGTGGACGTCGTCCGTTGCCTGACCGACGACGAATACGCCGAGGAGCTGTTCGCCTGGGTGAAGGACCAGCAGGGCGGCGATCTGGCGCCGCTGGTCTATGCGACGACCGATCCCGACACGCTCGGCCGGATCCAGCAGCAGTACGGCGCCGAGCAGGCCAGCGCCGCGGTGGAGCGGACCTTCGGCCGGCTTGCGAAGCTGCTGGCGGAGGACGGAACCGACACCTTCATCGTCGCCGGGGGCGAGACCTCCGGCGTGGTCGTGCAGTCGCTCGGCGTGACCGGCTTCCATATCGGTCCGCAGATCGCGCCGGGCGTCCCCTGGGTGCGGGCGGTGGACCGGCCGATCTCGCTGGCGCTGAAGTCGGGCAACTTCGGCGGGCAGCACTTCTTCTTCGATGCGCAGGAACGGCAGGGCTGAGGCTGCCGCCATGGCCAAGGCTCAGATGATCCCGGCCGAGCGGCAGCACTTCATCACGTCCAGCCTCGCCGGCCGAGGCGTCATCAGCATCGCGGAGCTGACCGAACTGCTCGGCGTGTCGCACATGACCGTCCGCCGAGACATCCAGCAGCTGGAACGCGACGGGCACGTCATGACGGTACCGGGCGGCGTGCGGCTGCCGGAGCGGATCTCGGTCGAGCCGTCGCACGTGGTCAAGTCGCGCCTTCAGCACGAGCAGAAGGCCGCCATCGGCCGCACCGCGGCGGCCCTCGTGCCGGAAGGCGCCGTCGTCTACCTGGATGCGGGAACGACGACGCTGGAGATCGCCCGACGGCTGCCGGAGCGTTCCGACATCACGGTCGTCACCAACGACTTCGTCGTCGCGGGCTACCTGGCCCGCCACTCCGCCTGCCGGCTCTACCATACCGGCGGCGAGGTGGAGCGGGAGAACCAGTCCTGCGTCGGCGACACGGCGGCCCAGGCGATCCGGCGCTACAACTTCGACATCGCTTTCCTGTCGACCTCGTCCTGGGGCATGCGGGGAGTCTCGACGCCGGCGGAGAACAAGATACCGGTCAAGCAGGCGATCGTGCAGAGCGCGGTCAAGGCCGTGCTGGTCACGGACTCCAGCAAGTACGGCAAGGTCGGGACCTTCAACGCCGTGCCCCTGGAGGCCCTCGGTGCTGTCGTGACCGACGACAGGCTGGCCCCGAACGTGCGTGACGCCATCGCGAGGATGGGCATAACCGTCCATATCGCGGACCAGCTAGCTGAGTCCGGCGCCGTCTGACCGCCCGAAACCACTGGTGCTGCACAATGGTTCTGACAAGGCCTGCGGCGCGGATTGTCGTAGGTCGGCCTTCGCCCGCCAGGGCGAACGCCGACACCGCGCATCAACGCTCCGGCCACGGTGCCGGACCACAAAAAGACCAGTACAATCCTACAGGGGTATGAGCACCTATGAAACTCGTCGTCACCGGCGGGGCCGGCTTTCTCGGCGCCCGCCTGATCGGCACGCTGCTGTCGCAGGGCGCCGCACCCGGCTTCCCGGATTTCTCCTCGATCGTCTCGGTCGATCTGGCGCCCTGTCCGGTCACCGACCCGCGCGTCCGGTCGGTCATCGGCAACATCGCCGACAGGGATTTCATCGACGGCGTCGTCACGCCTGACGTCGCCGCGGTCTACCATCTCGCCGCCGTGGTCAGCGGGCAGGCGGAGGCCGACTTCGACCTCGGCATGGCGGTCAACCTGAACGGCACCCGCACGCTGCTGGAGGCTTGCCGGCGCCTGCCCGAGCCGCCGCGCTTCGTCTTCGCCAGCTCGCTGGCTGTGTTCGGCGGCAAGCTGCCGGAAGTGGTCCCCGACGACATCGCGGTGATGCCGCAGTCGTCCTACGGCGCGCAGAAGGCGATCGGCGAGCTGCTGGTCAACGACTTCTCCCGGAAGGGCTTCGTGGACGGCCGGGTCTGCCGTCTGCCGACCATCGTGGTGCGCCCGGGCAAGCCGAACGCCGCCGCGTCGTCCTTCGCCAGCGGCATCATCCGCGAGCCGCTGGCCGGGATCGAGAGCGTCTGCCCGGTGCCGGCCGACACCCGCCTGTGGATCTCCTCCCCGTCCACCGTGATCGCGAACCTGATCCACGCCGGCTCGGTCGAGGGCGGCCGGTTCGACGACCACCGCACCGTCAACCTGCCCGGCCTGTCCGTCACCGTCGCCGAAATGCTGGACAGCCTGGAGCGGGTCGGCGGCACGGAAGCCCGCGTCCGCGTCAGCTTCCGGGAGGACGAGCGCATCAAGAACATCGTCCTGAGCTGGCCCGGCGACTTCGACGTCTCCCGCAGCCTGTCCCTCGGATTCGAGCGGGACGGCGATTTCGACACCGTGGTGCGCAGTCACTTGGGCGACCACGGCCTGTAGGCCGCCGCCCGTTAACCATCAAGCAATCAAGCAATCAAGAATCTCAAGGAAGCACCCCAATGAACGGCGCGGTCTCCGCGGTCGGTCCCACGGCCATCTTCGGCCTGGCGTTCGCCATCTTCATCCTGATCGTGCTGGTCCTGCGCACGAAGATCCACCCCGTCCTGGCGCTGGTCGTCGCCGCCTCGATCTCCGGCCTGTCGGCCGGCATGGCGCCGGAAGGGGTCGTCAAGTCGATCACGACGGGCTTCGGCGCCACGCTTTCCACCATCGGCCTCGTCATCGGGTTCGGCGTCATGATGGGCCGTATCCTGGAAATCTCCGGCGCCGCCGAGCGCATGGCGCTCAGCTTCGTCCGCACGCTGGGCGAGAAGCGGGAGGAATGGGCGATGACGGCCACCGGCTACATCGTCTCGATCCCGATCTTCTGCGACAGCGCCTTCGTCATCCTGAGCCCGCTGGTCCGGGCGCTGTCCCAGAAGACCGGCAAGTCGCTGCTGACGCTCGGCATCTCGCTGGCCGGCGGCCTGATGTTGACCCACCACGCGGTGCCGCCGACCCCGGGACCCCTGGGCGTCGCCGGCATCTACGGCATCGACATCGGCCTGATGATCTTCTGGGGCGTCGTGCTGACCCTGCCCAGCACCTTCGTGCTGATCTGGTACGCCCGCTTCATGGGCCCCCGGATCGAGGCGATGATCCAGCGCGACACCGGCGAGGACCTGAGCGCCGCCTACCGCCAGTTCAAGGACGCCGAGCAGGCCCGGTCGGCCGAGCTGCCGCCGCTGTGGCTGTCGGTCCTGCCGATCGTCGTCCCGATCGTGCTGATCTTCGTCAACACGCTGGTCGCGGGTATCGTCAAGGCGAGCGGCGACGCCGTCCTGGCTGCCTCCCTGCCGGTCCAGATCGCGGCTTTCATCGGCAACCCGGTCATCGCGGTGGGATTGGGCGTCGTCGTGGCGGTCTACGGCCTGGCGGCGCGCCGGCCGCGCGACGAAGTCATCATGGAGATGGAGAAGGGCGTCGAGAGCGCCGGCATCATCCTGCTGGTCACCGGCGCGGGCGGTGCGCTGGGAGCGGTGCTGCGCGACAGCGGCACCGGCCAGTACATGGGCGAGCTGGTGGCGACACTGCCGCTGCCGGCCGTGCTGATCCCGTTCGTGATCTCCTCCCTGGTGCGGCTGATCCAGGGCAGCGGCACGGTCGCGATGATCACCGGCGCCTCGATCTCGGCCCCGATCCTGATGCAGATCCCGGACGTCAACATGGTGTTCGCGGCCCAGGCGGCGGCGATCGGTTCCATGGCGTTCGGTTATTTCAACGACAGCTACTTCTGGGTGATCAACCGGATGCTGGGCGTCAAGAACGCGAAGCACCAGATGCTCGTCTGGTCGGTTCCGACCACGCTATGCTGGGCCACCGCCATGGTGACCCTGCTGGTCGCCAACGCCCTGGTGGGCTGAACAAGGGGAGGAGAGAAGCCGGATGACGAGGGAAAACGAAGCCCGCGAGGTCCTGTGCCGGATGGGCGACCTGCTGTATCGGCGTGGGCTGGTCCACGGGTCCTCGGGCAATCTCAGCGTCCGGCTGGACGACGGCTGGCTGGTGACGCCGACCAACAGCTCGCTGGGCCTGCTCGACCCGGCGCGGCTGGCCCGGCTGGACGCCTCCGGGCGGCATGTCGGGGGCGACCCGCCGTCCAAGGAAGCCTTCCTGCACACTTGCGTCTATGACGTGCGGCCGGACGCGGGCGCCATCGTCCACACCCACTCGACCCACTCGGTCGCGGTGTCGTGCCTGGACCACAAGCCCGGCGCGCCGGTCCTGCCGCCGTTGACCGCATACTATGTTATGCGAGTCGGCGACCTCGCCCTGGTGCCCTACTATCGCCCGGGCGACGAGCGGCTGGCCCTGGCGGTGAAGGAAATGGCGGTCAAGCATGCCGCCGTCCTGCTGGCGAACCACGGCCCGGTGATCGCCGGCAGGAGCCTGAACGACGCGCTCTACGCGCTGGAGGAACTTGAGGAGACCGCCAAGCTCCACTTCCTGCTCCACGGGCACCAGACCCGGCCGCTGACGCCGGAGCAGGTCGCGGAACTGGGCGTCGTTTTCAAAAGCTGACCGTTTCGGCGGGCGGTGCCGGCGGCGCGAGGGAGGCAAGGGCGGCGCACACCTGCCCATACTCCGCCTCGATGGCGTCGACTGCCCGGCCGGGCGCCAGGTCGTCCGGGACCGCCCCGCCGGCGGCCCGGCGGGCCGCCGTCTCCAAGTCCCGGCACCGTCCCGACAGTTCCAGGGCTCCAATGCTGCCGCTGCTCGATTTCAGCGCGTGGGCCGTCGCGGCGAGGAGCTGCCAGTCGCTGGCCTTCGCTCCCGTACGGAGGCGGTCCAGCAGCTCCGGCGTGCTTTCCAAATAGATTCTTGCCACGCTGGCCAGGACGTCCGGCCTGCCGCCGCCCATCCGGCGCAGTTCGTCGAGAGTCCGCGAATCCAGCGGCGCCGGAGACCCCGCCGTCTCCGCAACGCCGGGCGCCCCGGTGGCGGGACACCCGCTTGGTGTCAGCCAGCGTTCCAGCACGGCGGACAGCTGACCGTGGCTGAAGGGTTTCGCGAGGTAATCGTCCATTCCCGCGGCGAGGCAGCGCTCCCGGTCTCCGTCAAGTGCGTTCGCGGTCAGGGCGACGATCGGCACGTGCCTGGCCCTCGTTTCCGGCTGCCGAGTTTCGTCCAGGCGGATCGCCCGGGTCGCGTCGAAGCCGTCCAGCTCGGGCATTTGGCAATCCATCAGGATCAGGTCGTATCCGTGGTGGCGCACGCGGTCGAGCGCCTCGATCCCGTTGGCTGCCACATCGACCGTGCAGCCCAGCCGCATGAGCCTTTCCGTGGCGACTTCGCGATTGACCGGATTGTCCTCGACCAGCAGGACGCGACCCGACAGACGCCGCGCGCCATCGCGATCCTGCACGCGCGCCGGTGCCGCGGCTCTGGCCGCCGGGGCAGGTTCGCCGTCGGCAGGGTTGTGGAACTGGGCGGTGAACCAGAAGGTGGAGCCGCTGCCGGGCGCACTGGCGACCCCGATCTCCCCACCCATCAGGACGCAGAGCTGGCGGGCGATCGCCAGCCCCAGCCCGGTTCCGCCGTAACGCCGGGTGGTCGAGCCGTCGGCCTGGGCGAATGCTTCGAAGATGGCCGCCTGCGTGTCAGGCTGAATGCCGATTCCGGTGTCGGTCACCTCGAACCTCAGCCGCACCCGTCCGGCTGGCGCATCCTGTCCCGGCGTCATGTCGGCGAGTCCGACCCGTACCGTCACCGCGCCGCCGTTCCCGGTGAACTTGATCGCGTTGCCGATCAGGTTGGTCAGGATCTGCCGGAGGCGTCCGGCATCGCCGATCAGCCCGGCGGGAATCGAAGCCGGCACGACGCAGGCCAGGTCGACGCCCTTGGCGGCGGCTTGCCCGTGGAAGAAATCGGTCAGGTCGCGAACGAGCGTCCGGACATCCAGCGCACCCAGCTCCAGCTCCATCTTCCCGGCCTCGATCTTCGACAGGTCCAGGATCGAGTTGATCAGGTTGACCAGGGTTTCTCCGGAGCGCCGCACAGCCTCGGCGTAACGCCGCTGTCGGTCCGACAGATCGGTTTCGAGAAGCAGCTCCATCATGCCGAGCACGCCGTTCATGGGTGTCCGGATCTCATGGCTCATGTTCGCCAGGAATTCTGACTTCGCCCGGTTCGCCGCCTCCGCGGTCCGCTTCGCGTGCCGGAGCTCGCGGACGGTCCGCTCCAGTTCGTCATTGGCGGTCGAGAGGGCGGCGGTGCGATCGGCGACCTGGGATTCGAGGATCTCTCCCTGGCGGGCAAGCCGCTCGTCCCGCAGCCCGATCTGAAGCAGCATGTCGTTGAAGCCGTCGAGCAGCGCGTCGATCTCGTCCCCGCGGCGGGCGGGATACCGCGCGTCCCGGTACCGGCGGGGCAGGCGGACGGCGTAGTCGTTGGACTGGGAAACGCCGGCCATGGTCCTGGTCAGGTCCATGATCGGCGCGGAGACCACCCGCTGGAGCCGAGCCGAGACCAGGACGGTGACCAGCAGCGAGATGACCGCGGCAAGCGTCACGATGACGTAGTAGCGGGAGAGATTGCTGCTGAGCTCGGCCATGTCCGACGTCAGATGGACAAGGCCCAGCAGTTCATCGTCCAGGCGGATGGGAACGTAAACGTCCAGCCCGTTCGGCCGGAAGGAATAGAATTCCGCGCCTTCTCCTGAACGGGGCGTCTCGACGGCGCGATCGAGAAAATCCAGGTATTGGTGATGATCCTCGTCGGGACCCGGAGCCGCCGGATCATGGCCGGCGGGATAGGCCGCGAACATCGCGCCGTTGCGCCGTATGATGTGCGCCTGTCGGATCTCCGGCTGGGCGGCCAATGCCGCGAGGGTGTCCTCGGCCGCGGCAGGATCGTCGAACGACAGCGCCGCCGTGGTATTGGCCGCAATGATTTTGCCGATCGAGGCGAGTTGCTTGACGGCGCTCTCGCGGAAGCGGATTTCCTCGTGCAGGATGAGGGCCGCCGTGATCATCAGGAGGCTGATGCCGCTGGTCAGCAGCATGATGGTGATCAGCTTGCGCCGAAGCGGCATCAGGCGGAACAGCGTCACCATCCCGAACTCTCCTTGCTGCGGACGATGACCGCCAGGTTCAGAAGCTGCGAACTGACGGTCAGGCCGGTCGGAGAGATCCGGTCGGGATCGATCTCGAACCGGATGCGTCCGTCGTCGGGTACGAAACCGATCATGCCGCCCGAGCGGACGAACCCGGGATTGTCCCCGACGGTCAGGACGGGTTGGCCTTGCAGGTACCCGGCGAGGCGTTCCATCCCGTCGGCGTATGGGCGTCCGACGAACATGATCCGGCACCACTTCAGGTCTTCGGGCTTCATCATCCGCCGGATGGCGACCGGTCTCCCGTCGACGGGCTTGCCCTGCAGCATGTCCAGCGCCGTGCCGAACGGGTCTTCGCCCAGTATGCAGATGGTGAACGGCTCCAGACCCGCTTTCTGCGCGGAGGGCCAATCCGTGAACTTCGCGAAGTTGTAGAGAAACGCGGCCTTGACCTCGTACTCGCTGGGAGCTGCGGAGACCCTGGGGACAAGGCCGCCGGTCGAGAGCAGCAAGGCCAGAATGGCCACGGCTTCCAAGGTCAGGTTCAGGACGGAGCGGCGAGGCATGCTTCAGAATCGCAGCGTCGCTTTGGCATAGACGCCGCGCTCCACGCGGGTTGGATCGGTGGACAGGAACTCCGGGCGGTATTCGAGGCGGGCGCCGCCGACGAGGTTCTGCCCGACCAGGGACAGCTCCACGCCTTCCGCCACCCGCCAGCCTATGCGCGCATCCAGGGTCGTGTAGCCGTCGATCCCAAGCGCCGGCAGATCACCGACATGCCGAAGGATCACGTCGAGTTCGATGTCGTCCGTCAAGTCGGTGGAGGACTGGAGATCGAGCTGATGCTGTGGACTGCTGCCGTTGGCGGCTGCCGCAGAGACGGTGTCGCCGCTGCCGGCATCGGACTCCGCGTCCATCTTCAGCAGGGTATAGGCGCCGCGAAACCGCCAGCTTTCGATCGGCTGCCACTCGGCGGCGACCTCCGCTCCCCAGGTCCTGGCGCTCAGGCGGTTGCCGGCCAGGAGCGGCAACGCGAACCGCGGCGCCGGAGAGGCGGAGAAGGCGATCGGCTGGGGCTCCAGCGACAGCAGATTGTCGTAGATGTTGTAGAAGGCCGCAACGTCAAGCGACAGGTTGGCGACCGGGTTGGTCCGGTAGCCGGCTTCGAACGCCAGCAGATCCTCCGAATCGAAGCCACGCTGTCCCGTCGCCTCGACCGTCACCGGCAGTCCGCCCGGCCCGGGCCGGGTCGTCTGCACGATCCGGATGTCATCCTCGGCCCGTGACGGCGTGCGCACCGCGCGCGATACGGCGGTCCAGAACGTGTGATCCGCCGCGGGGGTCCAAAGCAGGCGGGCGCTCGGCTGCAGTTCGACGCCGCTGTAGCCGTTCTGTTCGAATTTGGACCCCACGGTGAAGCGGAGCATGTCGGGAATCAGCGTGATCTCGTCCTGGACGAAAGCGTTGATCACCTGCTCCGTCCGCCGGACCGGTGCGACCGAAAGGGAGAAGGTGCTATCGATATCGTCGGAGTGCAGCCGGTATCCGGCTCCCCAGACCATATCGTGCCGTTCCAGCGGTTTGACATGATGCTGGAACTCCACGTCCAGGGTGTCATTCGTCACCTTTACCTGGGGCAGGTGGACGGTCTCCCGGCTGACATAGGCCCGGAGCGAAATCTCCGAGGCAGTCGAAAGAGTCCGGGTCCATCGTCCCAGGATGTCGGCGTTCAGCAGCCTGTCCTGTTGTTCGACCGTGCGGGCGAAAGGTGCCGTGGGTTCGAACATCGTGGAGCTTTCGCCCGCCCGCCCGGTGGTGACGCCGCCCTGCGCGGTGAAGCTGTTCGCCGGGCCGGAGTTCCAGTCCGCGCGGAAGCCGAAGCGGCTGCGGTTCATGTCGTCGGACGCCTCTTCTCCCGACTCTGTCAGGCCCCCGTCACGGCGCATGTGCTTGGCATGGATCCGGTAGTGGCCGTCCCCGCCGGCGAAGGCGTCGCCGAACCGGATACCGCCCGATGCCCGTTCCTCGACGCCGGCGGCGCCGGTCACGAGAAGGCCCTGGGTTGCCGCGGCCGGCTTGGTGATGATGTTGATCACGCCGTTGACCGCGTTGGCACCCCACAGCGTTGCGCCGGGGCCACGGATGACCTCGATGCGGTCGACGTCTTCCAGGAGCGTGTCCTGCAGTTCCCAGAAGACGCCGGAGAACAGGGGCGTGTAGATGCTGCGCCCGTCGATCAGCACCAGGAGCTTGTTGGCGAACCGCCCGTTGAACCCCCGCGCCGAAATCGCGTACTTGCTGGCGTTGATGCGAGCGACCTGGACCCCGGAAATCAGGCGAAGCGCGTCGGGAATGCTGGTGGCGCCGGAGCGCCGGATGTCGTCACCGGTAAGGACGGAAACGGCTGCGGCGACCTTGCCCAGCGTCTCGGTCCGCTTCGATGCCGAGGTGACCTCGACCCGGAGGTTCATCAGGTCTTCGAGGCTGAGATGCGTCAGGTCCGCTATACCGGCCCGTTCGGCTGCGATTGCGCTGGACGCCATCGGCAGGAGAGCCGCGGTGATAACCGACAGCAGCGCCTTGAGACCGGGCCTGAGTCGCACGGTAGCTACCCCATGGAATATACGCAGGTATTCTAATTTGCGGCAATTTGGTTTAAAAAAGGTCTAATTTTCGGAAGAACCATCTCGTCTTCGGCCGTCCTCCGCCGTTTGTCGGCGAGCAGCCGGCTCTGCGGGAACGTCACCGAGACCGTCGTACCGACACCAACGGCGCTGTGGATGCACAGCGATCCGCCGTGAAGTTCGATCAGCCGTTTCGTCAACGGCAGACCGAGGCCGGTACCGTCGTAGCGGCGCGACAGGGAACTGTCGATCTGCCCGAACTTGGCCAGGGCGATCGGGATATCCTCGACCCGCATTCCGATGCCTGTGTCGGCGACTTCGAACACTAATCCGCCCGACTGTTCCCCTGCGGGGTCTCCGCCGGGGGAGTCGCAGCGGATCCGGAGCGTCACCTTTCCCCCTTCGGGAGTGAACTTCAGCGCGTTCGACAGGATGTTCAGCAGGATCTGCCTGACCCGGAACTCGTCCGCCCACAGGATGGGCGGCGGCTGATCGGGCAGGTCGAGTGACAAGGCGATGTGCTTGGCGTCGGCCTGCGTCTGGAGCAGCCGGCGGCAGGCTCGCAAGGTCCCGCACACGTCGATTCTGTCCTCGCGAAGTTCGATCATGCCCTGTTCGGCCTTGGACAGGTCAAGGATCGCGTTGATCAGCTGCAGAAGGTGTTCGCCGCTCTCATGGATTATCCGGACGTAGTCCTGGTAATGATCGTTGCCGAGCGGTCCGTAAAGCTTCATGTCCATGATCTCGGTGAAGCCCAGGATCGCGTTCATGGGCGTGCGAAGCTCGTGGCTCATGTTCGCCAGGAAGTCCGACTTGGCACGGTTCGCGGCCTCGGCCTGCTCCAGCGCCTGGCGCAGCGTGTCCTCGCCGCGCCGCCGTTCGGATATGTCCTGCGCCACGCCGACGACGCGCACCACTCTCCCGCGACGGTCAAGAACCGTCCGCCCCGTGAAGCGTATGATCCGCTTTTCGTCGAGGTCTTGCTCTCCGGTTCCGGCGATGCGTACGTCGATTCCTTTCTCGACCGGCGCGCCTGCCGCGAGGATGCGGTCGATGGCGGCCTCGAAATGTGCGCGGTCGTCCGGATGCACGCGGTCGATCACGGCGGAAAGGCTCGGCCGGACTTCCGCGACACCGTCATAGACGGCATCGGGGCCGGCATCGTAGCCCAGGAGGCGGAACATCTCGCGGGACCATGTCATTTCTCCCGACCGGATGTCCCAGTCCCAGCTGCCCAACGCCGCGATGCGCTGTGCCTGGGCCAGCCGCCGCTCGCTCTCGCCCAGCCGCCGCAGGCTTTCGTTCGCCCGCAGCATGTAGCGCAGGCGTTGTATCAGGATCGTCCAGTTGATCGGCTTGGTGACGAAGTCGGTCGCCCCGGCATCGTAGGCGGTGCGGATCGACCCGACATCGTCCAGCCCGGTGACCATCAGGACCGGTACATGGGCGCCGATACCCATGGGGAGGCGGCGCAGGGCGGCGCAGGTCGCGAAGCCGTCCATTCCCGGCATGAGAACATCGAGCAGCACCAGATCGGGCTCGCGCTCCTGAAAGATCGCGAGTGCGGGACCGCCATCGCTCGCATCCGCGACCTGGAAGCCTTCCTGCTCCAGAGCCTGTCGGTAGAGATATCGGGCCACCGGATCGTCGTCGACGACGAGAACGAAGGGTTGCCTCCAATCGCTCCAGCCGGAGTTTGCTGATTCGACATGCATGGCGACCATTCAAATCCGTGGGAAAAACGCTCCTGCGGCGTACTGCGA
Source organism: Skermanella pratensis (assembly GCF_008843145.1). Taxonomy (GTDB): domain Bacteria; phylum Pseudomonadota; class Alphaproteobacteria; order Azospirillales; family Azospirillaceae; genus Skermanella; species Skermanella pratensis. The sequence continues at coordinate 2,665,226 of NZ_CP030265.1, forward strand.
CCGGCCAGGCTTCTTCCGAACCGCCCGTCGAGTTCCGCTTTTAATAAAGTTATCGGAAAAAGCGGTTTAATGCATTACGACCTTGGCTCTCCTGTCCGGCGACGATCGGGCTAGCTGCATAAGCGTTTGGTGATAGGAGGCGGGGAGGCGGGGCAAGCAATATCCGAGGCGGCGCAGCGGATCGGCGAGGGCATCGGGCTGATCCTGTCCGTCGCGTCGCAAACCAGTATGCCGGCCCTGAATGCGACGATCGATGCCGCCTGCACCGGGAGGGCCGGCAAAGGGCTTCACCGTGGTCGCCTCCGGTAGCCCAGATCCAGGAAGCCGCGGGCGGAGCCGTTTCGGCCATGGCCGACATCGGCCGCACCATCAGCGGGTCGGGGAGACCGGGACCTGCCTACCCGGCATCCGGGCGGCCCGGCGGCGTTCCGCCCCGCACATCCTCGCTCTGCTGCGGAATGTGCGGGCCGAGGCTGCGGCGGCGGTGCTCCACCGCGAACACGTGGCTGTACAGGTTGGCGATCCAGCGCTTGCCCGAGCTGGTCATCTGGAGGTAGCGGAGGCCATGCCCGACATAGGGCTCGATCCGGGTCCAGAAGAACTCCGGGTAATAATCGACCAGATCGGCGGGCGACTGGTAGCCCAGCCGGTCCGCCACTCCGGTCTCCCGGAATTCGTGAAAGAGGCCCGAGATCTTGCGCATGTACATCGGGTCGGCGAGCTGGCCCACCAGGTCGGCGGCCCTGACCAAGCCGGCCTCGGTATCGGTCGCGTCGTGGTCGCCGTCGTCCGGCACCGGGAACCGGGTCAGCTCGATGCTCCGGGTCACCCGGTCCGCGTCGATTTCGGGATCGTCGCCGAACCGGGCGCGCACGAACAGCTTGGAGCGCTCGATGTGGTAGGGGGCGAGGAACGCGTCGGTCGATCCCCTGGGCAGGCGTATCGAATTTCCGGCATCGTCGATCACGCAGGTGTCCGCCTCGTCGCCGGGACATACGCCGCGGACGTAGCCGATATCGTGCGTCATCAGCGCCAGCAGGAAATGCACCCAGTCGGACGGCGTGACCCGGTGCGAGATGATCCGGCCGCGCAGGATATCCTGTCCGACCAGCGTCACCATGATCGTGTGGTGGACATCGTGGTAAAGAGCGTCGCTGTTGGCGATCCGCTCCACCGCGAGCCGGGCGGCGCATGCCAGGAAATCCGCCCTCTGGGGCTCCCGCACGCCGAAAGTGTTCCGGTAGGCTTTTGAGATCTCCTGCCCGAACGCTTCCGCCGTGAGCGTGGTCATGTCGAACATCGGCAGCTCCCCCAAGAGTCGGCCGTATCATGATCCATTTTGACCGGGTCGGGTAATCGGGAAGTCGCGCCGTCCCGGATTAATCCGGATTTACCCATCGGGCGGCCTTTCCTCAGGCGGTCCAGGCGCGGTGGACCCGGGCGGTCTCGTCCTCCAGGAAAGCATCCTCGTCGTCGTAGGAGGCGAGCAGGCCGAACTCGTCGACCAGCGCGAAGAAGGCGGGCGGCGGCCGCTTGCCGTCCCGGCGGCGGACCAGCGCGGTCAGCAGGGGACGGGCATTCTCGAAATCATGCGTGGTCAGCGCCGCCAGGATGGTGGCGACCGATTTCGCGTTGGCCGCCTGCGCACTGCCGGAAAGCGGCAGCTTCACCGCGGCGGCCAGCTCGGCGACGGTGACGGTCTGCCGTTCACGCGCGGCCAGGGCCAGGAACTCGCAGGCGTCGATCGTCCTGCGGACCAGCTTGTCCTCCCGCAGCTCGGCGAGCAGGGCCGCGTCGTCGGGAAACCGGCGGGCGAGACGCAGGGCCAATGTCAGCATCGGTACCATCGATTGCTCCTCTCGGCAGGGATTCTGGCGGGTTTCCGACAGAATCATGGATAAGGCCGAGGCATGAGCAAACCGCGTGCCGCCGGTCACCCGGCCGCCGTCACCGGCCGTACGGATAGCACCGCGTGTCGAACGCCACGCGCATATGGCGCGCCAGGAGCGAGTAGTCCTCCATGAATTCGGGGAACGGTGACTTGTTGGCGTGGGCGACGCCGACATCGATCCGCTTCGGCCGGATCATCGCCGTCGATACCGGCTCGGCGTTTCGGTTCCGAAGGGAAAAGAAGCGCGCTTCGGCGAAGTCGCCGGGCGGCATCGCGCGGCGGTCGGCGACATGCTTGGCGAAATACTTGGACACGGCATGGTTCATGCGGAAACTTTCCCAATCCGCGGTCGCCTGGTCGATCAATTCGACCCAGTAACGACCTTCCACGGTCGAAAGGAACATTCCTTACCTTCCTGGCCCGTACGGCCCTTTATCGTCCGCAATCGGGGAACACCCGGCGTCATACTCCCATACCGGACGTTATTGGATTGCACCGACTACAGGAACAGGAAATGCAGGAAGCAAGACTGAAGCGCGCCGCCAAGGCGCTGGGCGAGATGCCTCTGACGGCGAAGCACGAGGTCGGCGAGGTCGAGGCGTTCAGCCTTCGCACATACCTTGAGGAGATCCTGGTGGACGAGGCCAGCTCCGACATAGACATCGACCGCGTGCTGGAGCGGATGGTCGAACTGGCGGTCACGGCGTACAACCGGGACGTATAGCGGGGTCACAGCGCAAGGTAGGCCCGCCGGACCTGCTCGTCGGCGGCAAGCTCCTCCAGGGTGCCGCCGAAGCGGATCCGTCCCTTCTCGATCACGTAGGCCCGGTCGCCGACCAGCCTGGCGAAGTGCAGGTTCTGCTCGGACAGGATGATGGTCAGGCCCTCGGCCTTCAGGCCGACGATCGCGTGGGCCATCATCTCGACGATGCGCGGGGCGAGCCCTTCCGAGGGCTCGTCGAGCAGGACTGCCAGCGGATTCCCCATCAGGGTCCGGGCGATGGTGAGCATCTGCTGCTCGCCGCCGCTCATGCTGCCGCCGCGGCGGCAGCGCATCTCCGCGAGGTTGGGGAACAGGGCGAAGAGGCGGTCCGGCGTCCAGTGGGGAGCGCCGTTGCGCCGGGGCCGGCGCCCGACCTCCAGGTTTTCCATCACCGTCAGTTCGGTGAAGATGCGGCGGTCCTCCGGCACGTAGCCGAGGCCGAGCCGTGCGATCTCGTGTGGGGCCCGGCGGGAGACGTCGTGCCCGTCGAACATCACGTCGCCCCGGCGGCTGTCGACCAGTCCCATGATCGAGCGCAGGGTCGTGGACTTGCCGGCGCCGTTGCGCCCTAGAAGGGCCACCACCTCGCCGCGCGAGGCGGACAGCGTGACGTCCGACAGGATATGGGCACGGCCGTAGAAACTGTTCAGGCGCTCCACCCGCAGGATCGGGGCGGTCACGGCGACCCGCTCGCGAACATGGCGCCGCTGCCGAGATAGATCTCCTGGACCCGGCGGTCGGCGCGCACCTCCCGCGGCGGGCCGGACGCGATCAGTTCGCCGCGGTTCAGCACGATGATCCGGTCGGCGTGGGCGAAGACGACATCCATGTCGTGCTCCGTGAACAGAACGGCGATGCCGCGCTCCCGGACGAGTTCGGCGGTCAGGGCCATCAGGTCGATGCGCTCCGCGGGGGCCATGCCGGCTGTCGGCTCGTCCATCAGGAGCAGCCGGGGCTCTCCCGCCAGCGCCATCGCCAGTTCGACCCGTTTCAGGTCGCCATAGGCCAGCACGCCGCATGGGCGGTCCGCTTGCGGGACCATGCCGACGAGATCGAGCAGGGCCAGGGCCGCGTCGATATGGCGGCGCGATGCCCGGCCCCATAGGTCGTAAAGCCGCCGGTGGTGCGATATCAGCACCATCTGGATGTTCTCCAGCACGGTCATTGAGCCGAAGGTGGCGGTTATCTGGAAGGTCCGGCCGACGCCCAGGCGCCAGATCCGGCGAGGCGACTTGCCGACCAAGCTGGCACCGTTCAGCCGGATGTCTCCGGCGTCGGGCCGGATCTGGCCGTTCAGCATGTTGAAGCAGGTGGTCTTGCCGGCGCCGTTGGGTCCGACCAGGGCAAGCAGTTCGCCGGCCGCGACCGAGAAATCCACGCCCTTGACGGCATGGACGCCGCCGAACGACTTGGACAGGCCGGAGACGTCGAGTACCGCCATGGTCACCGGGCCTCCCGCCCGGCCGCGAGACGGGACAGGGTTCCGACGACGCCCTGGGGGAAGAGCAGCACCAGCAGGATGATCGCGAGGCCCAGCATCAGTCTCCAGTAGTCGGTATGGCGGACCATCTCCGTGCTCAGCGCGTGGAACACCGCGGCCCCGGCCAGCGGCCCGGACAGCGTCTGCACGCCGCCCAGCAGCACCATCACCAGGGCATCGACCGAGCGGGGGATCGCCAGCAGGGTCGGGAAGACGCTGCCCTTGGAGTAGGCGTAGAGCCCGCCGGCCAGACCGGCGAAGGCGCCGGCGACCGCGAAGGCCAACCATTGATGGCGGCGCACGTCGATGCCGACCGCGTCGGCCCGGAGAGGCGAATCCCGGCCGGCCCGCAACGCGAACCCGAAGGGCGAGAAGATGATCCGGCGCATCATCAGGATGCCGCCGGCACACAGGGCCAGCGACAGGTAGTAGAAGACCCAGCGCGGTGACGCCCACGATGCCGGCCAGACGCCGAGAATGCCGTTGTCCCCTCCCGTCACGGCGGACCACTGGAAGGCCACGGACCAGACGATCTGGGCGAAAGCCAGGGTGAGCATCGCCAGATAGACCCCCGACAGCCGCACGCAGAACCATCCGAACAGCAGGGCTCCCATCCCGGCGAGCAGCGGAGCGGCCGCCAGCCCTGCCGCCATGCCGGCCGACAGGTGCTTGACCAGCAGCCCCGCGCCGTAGGCTCCGAGGCCGAAATAGGCGGCATGGCCGAACGATACCATGCCGCCCGGACCCATCATGAAATGCAGGCTGGCGGCGAACAGCGCCAGGATCGTCATCTCGGTCAGCACCGCCAGGGCATAGTCGCCGAGCAGGGCGGGAAGGGCGGCCAGCACCGCCAGCAGAACCGCTCCCGCGAGCCGCAGGCCAGGCGTCGCGGGGCTTAGGGGAGTCTCGACGCCATGGCCGCCGCCGCGTGCCGCCGCCTGGGGGCGGCCGAGCAGGCCGTGCGGACGCACCACCAGGACCACGGCCATGAACAGGAAGACCACGACCAGGGTGATCTGCGGAAAGACCAGGATACCGAATGCCTGGATCAGCCCGATCAGCACGGCCGCCAGGAACGCCCCGCCGACGCTGCCCATTCCGCCGACCACGACCACCACGAAGGCCTCGACCACCACGTTGATGTCCATATGCAGGTTCGCCGCCTCGCGCGGGACCTGCAACGCCCCGCCCAGTCCCGCCAGGGCCGAGCCGAGAAACAGGACGGAGGTGAACAGCCAGCTCTGGTTGATGCCCAGGGCCGCCGTCATCTCCCGGTCCTGGGTGGCGGCGCGGACGAGCGTTCCCCAGCGGGTGCGGTGGAACAGCAGCCAGAGCAGGCCCAGCACGGCCGGACCGAGCGCGATCAGCAGCAGGTCGTATTCCGGGAAGGGCCGCCCGAGTATCCGCACCACGCCTTCAAGGCCCGGCGCTCGGGGACCCAGCAGGTCCTCCGGTCCCCAGGCCGCCAGCACCAGATCCTGGACCACCAGGACGACGCCGAAGGTGGCGAGGAGCTGGAACAGCTCCGGGCTGCGGTAGAGGCGGCGCAACACCAGCACCTCGATCGCCACCCCGGCCAGCCCCACCGCGAAGGAGGACAGGGCGACGGCGGTCCAGAACCCGATCGGGCCGCTCATCCGCTCGGCCAGGGAGTAGGCGGCGTAGGCGCCCAGCATGTAGAGGGAGCCGTGGGCGAAATTGACGATCCGGGTCACCCCGAAAATGATCGAGAGCCCTGCCGCGACCAGGAACAGCGACGACGCCTGGGCGAGGCCGCCCAGGAACTGGACAAAATAGAAGCCCATCTGCCGGGCAGTCTACCGCGGCCGTCGCTGCATCACGACCTCGTCGGGAGGCAGGTAGTCGGCGCCGTCGGCATAGCGCCACCCGGTCATGGTGCCCTTGCCGTCCCTGACCGCGATCGTGCCGACATAGGCGCCCATGGTGGCTTGGTGGTCGAGGGCGCGGAAGGTGATCGGCGCGAAGGGGCTGTCCACCTGCAACCCCTTCATGGCCTCGACCAGCGCCTCGGTATCGGTCGAGCCGGCCTTCTCGATGGCCGCGGCGATCGACTTCATGGTGGTGTATCCCACCACCGATCCCAGCCGCGGATAGTCGTTGAAGCGCGCCCGGTAGGCGTCCAGGAAAGCCTTGTGGGCCGGCTGCTCGATCTGGTCCCAGGGGTACCCGGTCGCGATCCATCCCTCCGGCGCCTCTCCCTTCATGGGGTCGAGATACTCCGGCTCCCCCGTCAGCAGGCTGACGACGGAGATGCCCTCGAACAGCCCGCGGGTCGTCCCTTCGCGCACGAACCGGGCGAGGTCGGGACCGAAGGTCACGTTGAAGATGGCTTCCGGCTCGGCGGCGGCCAGCGCCTGGACGGTCGAGCCCGCGTCGATCTTGCCCTGGGCGGGCCACTGCTCGGCGACGAACCGGACGTCGGGACGCTTCTCCAGGAGGAGCTGCTTGAACACGGCGACGGCGGACTGGCCGTATTCGTAGTTCGGCGCGACGGTGGCCCAGCGCCTGGCCGGCAGGGCCGCCGCCCGTTCCACCAGCATGGCGGCCTGCATGTGGGTCGAGGGCCGCAGGCGGAAGGTGTAGCGGTTGCCCTTCTCCCACGTCAGGGCGTCGGTCAGCGGTTCCGCCGCGACGAAAAGCTTCCGGGTCCGGAGGGCATAGTCGCTGACCGCCAGGCCGACATGGCTGAAGAAGGTGCCGGCGAGGACGTCGACCTTCCCGCTCGATACCAGTTCGTTGGCGACTCGAACTGCGTCGTCGGGCTTGCCCGCGTCGTCCCGCGAGACGACCTGGAGCATGCGGCCGCCCAGCACGCCTCCCCCGGCGTTGATCTGCTCCACCGCCAGTTCCCAGCCCTGGCGATAGGGGATGGTGAAGGCCGGCAGGCCGGTGTAGCTGTTGATCTCGCCGATCCGGACGGGATCGGCGGCATGGGCCTTGCCGGAGACGGCGGGTGCGGTGACGAGAGCCAGGGCGGCTGCGCACTGGAGAAGACCGCCGAGCAAGCTCCGGCGCGATCGCGTCTTGTTGAAATCCGGCATCATCGGGTTCCTGTGGGTCTTGACCGCCGCGTGGAGACGGGAAATCGGATGCGCTTGTTTATCCCCAGGCGGGGCGTCCGATCCACCATTCTGTTTTGCCGACGGGTTGGAAATGACGGGAGCGGAAGCTGGCACCCCTCGGAACACCGGGGCGACTTATGGACAGGAACCTGTACAAAAGGCGTCATACCTCGCAAAAGTACTTCGTAGCTTCACATAAGGCGTGAGACTGTCGGACATTGTAAAATGGTTTGATGGAGTTCCGCGCTGCCAAGCTTGGAAATAATGAATTAGGAATATGCTTCTGAAGTTTTTGGGGAGGGGGTGGCGGACCCTTGTATACATGGCCGGTTTAAGAGCATCCGCCTGTCAGGGCCTGTACATCGGTCTTAAGCTGTCGATAGGGATATTACTTAGTATGTAGCCATGGCTCGGGCGAGAGCCGCGGAAGTCGGGAGCAATTCCACCGCCGTCGCCTGATCCTCAGCCAAGGAACGATCCGGTGTTGAGTAAGGAACAGATTGCCGCGTTTCGGTCGAATGGATATCTGGCGCTGCACCGCTTCGTGCCGCGTGCCGAATGTCAAGCACTTCTCGACTATTCACGGGCACTCGCCGCGCAACTCGCCTGGGAGGTGAAGCGGATGGCGTTCCTGCCGAAGCTGGGTGACGCCGAACACGAGGGGTACTTCCTGACCTCCGGCGACAAGATCAGGATCTTCTTCGATCGTGAACAGCCGGTGTCGGGCGGATCCCACGATCCGGCCTGGCAGGGCGTGGACAAGATCGGCCATGCCCTCCACGACCTGGACCCGCTGTTCGACGGTTTCTCGCGCGATCCGCGCCTGGGACGCATCTGCCATCAACTCGGGATGACCGATCCGCGGCTGCTCCAGTCGATGGTGATCTTCAAGCAGGCGCATACCGGCGGCGAGATCGTCAACCACCAGGATGCGACCTGGCTCTATACCGAGCCCCAGAGCGTCCTGGGTTTCTGGTTCGCGCTGGAAGACGCGACGACGGACAACGGCTGCATCTGGGTCGAGCCGGGAGGGCAGCGGCGCGGGCTGTTGTCACGCTTCCGCCGCCGGCCCGAAGGTGGTGCAGCCCTGGAGCGCCTGGGCGGGCCAGACGATTTTTCGACCGCCGATTTCGTGCCGCTGGAAGCCGAGGCAGGCACGATGATCCTGATGCACGGACTGACGCCGCACCGGAGCGGCGCCAACAAGTCGCCCCGCCCGCGCGGCGCCTATGCCCTCCATGTGATCGACGGCGCCTGCCACTACCCGAGGACAACTGGCTCCAGCGGTCCGCCGACATGCCGCTCAGGGGGTTCGAGCCGACAGGGGCCGCATTGGACAACTGAGGTTCAGGCGTCGGCCGTCATCCGGCGCGTGACGGACTGATGGGTGCGGGCAAGCTCTGCGGCGTCGAGACCCGGGATCCGGCCGTCCTCGACCGTCCAGCGTCCGGCGATCATGACGCGGTCGGCCCGGTGGGCGCCGCACAGCACCAGTGCCGCCAAAGGGTCGCCGTGCCCGGCGAAACGCAGCTCGTCCAGCTTGAACAGGGCGAGGTCGGCCTGGAGTCCCTCCGCGATGGTGCCGAGGTCCGTCCGGCCGATGCAGGCCGCCGAGCCGGCGGTCGCCCAGCGCAGCGCGTCGCGGTGGCTGACCGCCGCCACGCCGTACTGCAGGCGCTGGAGCAGGAAGGCGGCCCGGACCTCCTGCATCAGGTTGGAGCTGTCGGCCGACGCCGAACCGTCCACGCCGAGACCGACCTTCACGCCTGCGCGTTCCATCCCGTGGACCGGGCACATGCCGGACGCCAGCACCTGGTTGCTGCATGCGCAGTGGGTGACCGCCGTACCGGCGGCGGCCAGCCGGTCGATTTCGGCGGGGGTGAAATGGATGCCGTGCGCCAACCAGACGCGGCCGCTGAGCCAGCCGCAGTCTTCCAGGTAATCGAGCGGGCGACGGCCCATGGTCTCCAGGCAGAAGGCGTTCTCGTCCTCCGTCTCGGCAAGGTGGGTGTGCAGGCGCACGTCATGCCGGTCCGCCAGCTCAGCCGTCCGGGTCATCAGCGATCGGGTCACGGAGAAGGGCGAGCAGGGTGCCAGCGCTATCTGGATCATCGCCCCGTCGCCCCGCTGGTGGTGTGCCTCGATCAGGCGCCGGCTATCCTCCAGGATGGTGTCCTCGTCCTGGACAACGCCGTCCGGCGGCAGGCCGCCGTCGCGCTCCGACAGGTTCATGGAGCCCCGGGTGAGCACGGCGCGCATGCCCAGTCGGCGGGCCACGCCGACTTCGATGTCGATCGCGTTCTCCAGCCCGGCGGGGAAGACGTAGTGATGGTCGGTGGTCGTGGTGCAGCCGGACAGCATCAGCTCCGCCATCGCCACCGTGACCGCTGATTCCAGGGCCCGCGCGTCGAGTCGGGCCCAGACGGGATAGAGCGCCTTGAGCCAGGGGAACAGCTCCTTGTCCAGGGCGGCGGGCAGGGCTCGCGTCAGAGTCTGGTAGAAATGGTGGTGGGTGTTGATCAGGCCGGGGAGGACGACATGGTCGCCCGCATCGAACACCTGATCGGCGGGGACGGCGGGTTCCCGACCCGCCGCCACCCGTTCGACGATGCGGCCCTCCTCGACGACGATCCCGCGGTCAGCGCCATCGGCCAGGATGGCGAGGGGGTCCTTGATCCAGAGCCGCATCGGGTCGGTCCTTTTTCGTGATGGTCAGGGGCTGGGGCTGGCCGATCAGTGGCCTTCGTCCTCGCCGCCGCCCTGGGGCAGCAGGAGGTTGAGCAGGATCGCGGCGATCGCACCGGGGATCAGACCGGATTCCAGGATCGTCTGCAAGCCGTCCGGCGCCACGGCGATCAGGCCTTTCTGGGCCGGCAGGCCGATCGCGACGGCGAGCGAGACGCCGATGATCAGCATGTTGCGCTTGTTGAAATCGATCCGGCTCAGCATCTTCATGCCGGCGCTGGTGATCAGGCCGAACATGATCACGACGGCCCCGCCCAGCACGGCGTTGGGCACGGTCGACACCAGGGCGCCCAGCTTGGGCAGCAACCCGGCCACGATCAGGAAGAGGCCGCCGATCGCCACCACGAAGCGGCTTGCGACGCCGGTCAGCGCGACCAGCCCGACATTCTGGCTGAAGCTGATCTGGGGGAAGGCGTTGAAGACGGCGGCGAAGCTGCTCATCAGCCCGTCGGCCATGACGCCGCCCGAAAGCTCGCGCCGGGTCGGCTCGCGGTTGGCGCCGCCGATCGCGGTGCCCGCGATGTCGCCGATGGACTCGGCCACCGTGACGACGGCCATCAGGCCGATGGCGACGATCGCGGCGGCGTGGAATTCGATCCCGATCGCCAAGGGTTGCGGCAGCTGGAACCAGCCGGCATCCCCGACCTTGGCGAAATCCACCAGCCCGAGCGGGATGGCGGCGAAGTATCCCACCAGCAGCCCGATCAGCACGGCCGACATGGCCAGGAAGCCCTTGAAGAACTGGTGGAACACCAGGGTCACGCCGAATACCAGGGCTGCCAGCAGCAGGTGGCGGGGCGCTCCGAAGTCGGCGGCGCCGAAGCCGCCGCCGACATAGGCGAAGCCGACCGGCAGCAGGATCATGCCGATCATCACCACGAAGGTTCCGGTCACGACCGGCGGGAACAGGAAGTTGATCCGGCGGATGTACAGGCCGGCGCCCGCCATCAGCAGGCCGCCGACCAGCGCGCCGCCCATGACGGCGGGCAGGCCGTAGGCCTGGGCGATCGGGATCATGACCGGGACGAACCCGAAGCTGGTGCCCATGACGATCGGCAGCTTGGCGCCGACCGGCCCGATGCCGAGGGTTTGCACCAGCGTCGCCACGCCGGCCACGAACATGGCCGCCTGGACCAGGAACACGATCTGGTCCGGCGTGGCGCCCACGGCCTTGGCCAGGATGATCGGCACCGTCACGTTGCCGACGAACATGGCGAGCACGTGCTGGATACCCAGCGGCACCGCCTGGGCCAGGGGCGGCATGTAGTCGATGTCGGCGGAGCGGTCGCCCCGTTCCGGATCGGCGGCGGCGGCGATCTCTTCGCTCTTGTTCAGGGTTTCGGCTGTCACGTTCCCTCCCGGCTTCTGATCGAGGCTCTTGTTGTCTTTTGCATGCCTCGCGTGGAACTTGCCCGGGAATAGTCCGTGCGTTGGATCAGGCGGACAATCCGCCTTCTGCCCGAAACACCTTCAAATAATCGTGGCAGGTTATGGCGGAGGAAGCCTACCGCTCTGCGGGAGCCGTGTCCGGAAGGATTGTCACGGTCGCGGTCAAACCCGCCCTGGGCCGCCATTCCTCCGGGACATTGTCCAGGGTGATCCGGACGGGGATGCGCTGGGCGAGGCGAACCCAGGTGAAGGTCGGGTTGATGTTCGCCAGCAAGTCGGGACTCTGGCTGCGCTCGCGGTCCACGATGCCGCTCGCGATGCTGTCCACGTGGCCCTCGAACGTCCGGTCGTGGCCCATCAGCGCCACCGAGACCCGCGCACCCTCGCGGATGCGCGGCAGCTTCGTCTCCTCGAAATATCCCAAGACATGGAAGGAGCCGCTGTCGACCAGGGCCAGGGCAGGGCTTCCGGACTGCACGTAGTCGCCGGCATGAAGCTCCAGGTTGGTGACATAGCCGTCGGCGACTGCCCGCACGTCGGTGCGTTCCAGGTTCAGCCTCGCCATTTCCAGGTCCGCCTGGGCCTGGCGGAAACTCGCCCGGGCGATGGCGAAGGCGGACTCGGCCGCTTCCCGGTCGGCGACGGAGACCACGCCGCCGCTCAGTCGGTGCTGCCGGTCCATGTCGCGCTCGTGCCGCACCATGTCGGCGCGGCGGCTATCGACCAGCGCCTGGGCCTGCTCGACCGCCAGCCGGTAGCGGTCCTGGTCGATCGTGAACAGCTGGTCGCCGCGCCGGACATGCTGGTTGTCGCGGACCTGGACGCGGGCGACGACGCCGGAGACGTCCGGGGAGACCTGGATCACATCGGCGCGCACGCGGCCGTCCCGGGTCCAGGGCTGGGCCATGTAGTAGTCCCATAGGTACCAGCCGACGACGGCGGCTACGGCCACCGTGACCAGCGTGACGGCGATGCGGGCGAGGGGGATCGTGAATTTCATTTTCGTATGATTCCGTTATCCGGCGACCGCCGCCACGCCGCCCAGGACGATGACGAACAGTGCCGCGTCGAACAGGCCGCGATGCCAGATCCAGCGCGATGCGCCGAAGCGGTCGATCAGGCGACGCAGCATCGTCCAGACCACGAGCGCGATCAGCGTCCAGCCGAGGATCGGCGTGACATAGATGCCGGCGATGTCGAGTTCCTTCATGGCGTATCCTTGATCACGCCGGCCGTTGGAAATGGACGAGCGCCTGCCGGATGCCAAACAGCGACAGCAGCACTTCGGTGCCGGCCGGTCCGGTCTCCATCGCGGACAGGCGCGACAGGGCGCCGTCGAGCGCCATGTGGAGGTCGTCCATCGACCGGTCGCCACAGGCTCCTGCGAAGTGGCCGCGGACCGCTGCGAGCACCCGCGACAGCTCCGCCGTAGCCTCGGCCGGGAGCATGTCGCGGTCGCGGCGGAGCGCCAGCAGGTTGAGGCCGACGCGCAGGCCGGCCAGCGCGTCGCGCATCAGGTGCTGCCCCTCCGGCCTGGCGGAAACCAGGGCCAGCCGGGGCACGAGGCCGCTCAGGCGGTCGTACATGCGGCCTTCGAACCGACGGCGGTCGAGACTGCCGTCGTCACCGGCCAAGCGGGCCAGGTCGCGCCGGACGGCCCCCGTCAGTCTGCCGACGGTCCAGTCCGCGCCGAGCGAGCGGGTCAGCGACAGCGCCACGACTGCCGAGCCGAGACCGACCACCTGGGCGATCCCGCCGTTCAGGAACTCGGCGAAGTCGATCGTGTAGGTGTTCTGGAGCGCCAGGGTCGCCGCCGTCGTCAGGAGGACCGGCAAGGCCACCGGCATGTGGATTGGCACGGCTATGGCGGCGGCGAGCGGGATGAAGACCGGCGCCAGCGTCACCACCAGCATCGGGAAGCTGGTGACCGCCGGCAGGACGAACAGCAGGTAGCTGCCGGCGAGCAGCATGGCGACGATCGCGAGGTTGAGGAACTTGGCGGCCGCGCCGGCCGGATTGTCGAGCGTCGCGAACAGGCTGGCGCCGACGCCGGCCATCATCGCCGCCAGATACCCGTGCGACCATCCCGTGGCGATCCAGAAGCCGGTGCACAGCAGGACCGCGACGGATGCCGCGGCGCCGGACAGGGCGGCGGGCAGGTGATCGCGGTGCAAGGAGGGCACGTCCTCGCGGGCGGCGACGCGCTCCCCGGCCGCGATCGCGTCGCGGAGCGCCAGGCTTTCATCCCAGTAGAGGATCAGGTCGCGCATCCGTGCCGACAGCGAGCGCACCAGCATGGCGTCTGCGTCGCGGCGGATCTCGATGTCGGACGGAGCGGCGGCACCGATCCGGGCGAGAAGGTCGTCGCGGGACCGCTGCCTGTCCAGCCGGTCGGCTGTGGCGGACGCGTCGATCCAGGATGCCGCGTCGGCGAGAAGGGGATGCCACGCCTCCTCCAGGTCGGGACGGGTCCGGTGCAGAGTGCGGAGCCGGTCCTGGATGGACACCGCGTTGGACAGCAGCATCTGGAGCCGGCGCTGGAGCCGGCGGATGCCTGCGTCCGCTCCCCGAAGCTCGGGAGTGTCGTAGCTGGCGTGGACGCGCAGCGCGTCGAGGGCGGCGGCGTTGACGATCAGCCGGTGCCGGTCGGCCTCTCCCGCGGTATCGGCGGCCCGCTCGGTCAGCACGTCAGACGACCAGCGGCCGGCATCGTTCAGCCAGGCGCCCAGCCGTTCCATGAGCTGGGGGCCGACCCGCTGGGGGAAGACGACCTGGCTGACCACCACCATGCACAGGATTCCCAGGATGATCTCCTGGCAGCGGGCGATGGCCGTGTCGAAGATGATCGCCGGAGTATCCACGATGGGAAAGGCCACGAAGCCTGCGGTGTAGCCGGCCAGCATGAAGGCGTAGCCGCGCGGCGTCCTTTCCAGCACGGTGGCGTAGACGCAGAGGCCGACCCACAGCGCCAGCGCGAGGCTCAGCAGCTCCGGCGAGCCGTCGAAGGCGGTGATCGCCAGGACCGCGAAGCTCGATCCGACGATGGTGCCGATCACCCGGTAGGCGGCCTTGGACTGGACCATCCCCGCCAGCGGCTGCGCCACGACGAATACCGTCAGCATCGACCAGGACGGGTGGGGCAGGTCCATCGCGAAGGCGATGTAGAGCGCCAGCATCGCGGCGCCGTACGCCTTCGCCGCGAACAACAGGTTCCGGGGTTCGAGAAGGAACATGGACGGCGCTTCAGCCAGCCGCCCGCTTGGCTTCCTGAGCCTCTTCGTCCGGATGGTCGAGGCAGTAGCTCTGCTCGATCCGGTCGAAGATCCGGAGCGTCGAGGCGATCTCGTCGTCGAGCACGCCGAGCAGCAGGCGCCGGCGGATCCCGGCGGCGACGCCGTTGACGCCGTCCAGCAGGTCGAGGCCGCGCGCGGTCAGCCGGACCACCTTCGCGCGGCGGTCGGTCTCGTGGTCGAAACGCTCGATCAGGCCCGAGGACTCCAGCGCGTCGAGCAGCCGGACCAGCGAGGCGCCCTCGATGTCGAGCGAGGCGGCGAGATCCTTCTGCTTCGCCTCGTTCCCCATGTGGGACAGATGCAGCAGCGGCAGCCAGGTGGCCTCGGTCAACCCGTAGGGGCGGAGACCGTCGTCGATCTCCCGGCGCCAGTGGCGCGCGATCCGCGCCAGGCGAAACCCGAAGGTCGCCCTGAGGGTGGCGGTTTTGGCGGTCATGATACGGAACCAAGCGAACTGATTATTAGGACGCTAACATATCGACCGGGTCCGCGGCCGTTCAAGGACGCGGCGGGCGGGAAGGCACGGGCCAGGCGGGTTGCTGATATGCCGTCGGCGAATGGGATCGAACGGGCTGAAAATTGACTCCGACCCCATTCTTTGAGGTCGATTCGACTTACTGGTTTCTGATTCATGCGTTTTATCAAAGTAGTATGCTATCGATCCCTGAAATGGCGGATGAAGTCCAGGAGGACGCGGACGGTCAAATCTGCGTCTTCGACGGTGATGGATTCCGCGGGGTTGTGGCTGATGCCGCTGCGGCAGCGGGTGAAGAGCATGCCGACCGGGCAGAGGGATGCGACCGCCATGGCGTCGTGGCCGGCGCCGCTGGGCAGGCGGCGGGGAGGCAGGCCGCAGCGGCGAACGGCTGCGGAAAGCTGCTCGATCAGCTCCGCGGCGCAGGCCGTCGCGGGGGCTTCGTGGGTTTTCTCGATCGCGTGGGTCAGGTCGCGGCGGGCGGCGATGGCGGCGAAATCGTCGGCGATTGCTTCCATCGCGGCGATACGGGCGGCATCGTCGGGAGAGCGGATGTCGATGGTGAAGACCGCGCCGCCCGGGATCACGTTCACGGCGCCGGGCCTGGCCTCGATCCTGCCGACCGTGGCGACGAGGTCGGGAACCGCCCGGGCGTGGCGTTCGACCGCCAGGACCATCTCGGCGGCTCCCGCCAGGGCGTCGCGGCGAAGCGGCATGGGGACGGTGCCGGCGTGCTCGGCGGTCCCGGAGACGGTCACCGTGTAGCGGGAGGCGCCGTTGATGCCGGTGACGATGCCGATGCCGAGGTTTTCGGATTCCAACACCGGACCCTGCTCGATATGCGCCTCGACATAGGCGAGGATGTCGGCGGGATCGCGTGCGGCGGAGGCGATGGCATCGGGATCGCCGCCGAAGGCGCGCAGGGCGTCGGCGTAAGCGACGCCCTCGGCATCGGTCGCGCCGAGCGCGGCGGGGTCGAAGCGGCCGGCCAGGGCGCGGCTGCCGGTCAGGGTCACGGGGAAGCGGACGCCTTCCTCGTCGCCAAAGCCGATCACCTCGACGGCGAAGGGGAGGCGTTCGCCGGACCGGTGCAGCTCGGCGACGGCCGCGACGCCGGCCAGGACGCCCAGGTTGCCGTCATACTTGCCGGCGTTGCGCACGGTGTCGATGTGGGAGCCGATCAGAAGCGCCGGCAGGCCGGGCCGGGTGCCCTCGTACCGGCCGACGACGTTGCCGGCCGGGTCGATGCGGGCTGTCATGCCGGCTTCGGTCATCCAGGTCATCAGCCGGTCGGCGGCGGCGCGGTGCTCGGGCGTCAGGAACAGCCGGGTCAGGGCATCGGGCTCCGCGGAGATGGCGGCGAACCGGTCGAGCCGGTCCATCAGGGTCCTGCCGGGCGAGGGACCCATCTGATGGAGGCGGAGGAGGGCGATCCGTTCGACCTGGGCCAGAGCGGTCTCGAACTCCTGCTCCGGCGTGTTGTGGATTCGATGCTGGAAGGCGTCGAGGATGTCGGCGCGGGTCAGGCCCCGGACGGCGATGATGAAGGGAAAGCCGAACTTTTCCTTATAGGCGTCGTTAAGCACCTGAAGGCGCTCGAACTCCTCCGGCGTGCACCGGTCGAGGCCGGCGCCGGCCTGCTCCGAGGCGGAATCCGCCGTCAGCCGGCCGGCGACGGCGAGCTTGCCGGCCAAGTCCGGATGAGCCCGGAGAAGGGCCAGCTGGCGGTCCCGTCCGGCGGCGCGCACGGCGGCGCACATTCCGGCATGGAGCGCCGGTATGTCGGCCAAGGCGATGGCGGGATCGGCGGCGAGGGCGGTTTCGGCAACCCAGGGCGAATGTTCGAACACGCCGCCGAAGCGGGCGACGAAATCGGCAGCGGCCTTGTCGGTCGGCGTGGCATCCGTTGGCACGGCGGTTGCGAGACCCTTCGAACTATCCGGAGACATTTGCACCCTTCCACCAATAGGATCGTAGCGTCAAACTAATGCCATCCCCGTGGCATGACCTTCCTGAAAGTTTTGAAACTCTTTCCGCCCAAGGGATGTCGACGGCGGAGATGGAGTGGTGAAAGAATAATTTAGGAAACTCCGCAAACCGATAACAAGTCGAAAACGGGCGAGCAAGGAGAGACACATGGTGGCGACTTCACGAACGGCGGAGAGCGGGGGGACGGCGAGCGGAGGACGACTCACCACCCATGTGCTTGATACCATGCACGGAACGCCGGCGGCGGGAATGGCGGTGACGCTGTTCCGGATCGACGGCGACGCGAGGGAGAAGATCACCGAGACCAAGACGAACAGCGACGGCCGCTGCGACGCGCCGCTGCTTGCCGGAAACCGGATGCGGACAGGGATCTATGAGCTGGTGTTCGAAGTGAACGCCTATTTCCGGAAGATCGCGGTCGATCTGCCCGATCCGCCCTTCCTCGACAGCATCCCGCTGCGTTTCGGGATCGCGGACGCGAGCGCGCATTACCATGTTCCGCTGCTGGTCAGCCCGTTCGCCTATTCGACATATCGCGGAAGCTGAAGCGAGGGGAGACGCGCCATGCGCGATTGCGTAAGGTTTCTGCTGGGCGACCGGCTGACGGAGATCCGGGAGGTCGATCCGACCCTGACAGTCCTGGACTGGCTGCGCCTCGGCGAGCGAAAGGTCGGCACCAAGGAAGGCTGCGCGGAAGGCGACTGCGGCGCCTGCACGGTGGTGGTCGGCCGGCTGGAGGGCGGCAAGGTCCGGTACGAGGCGGTGAACGCCTGCATCCGCTTCGTGGCGACGCTGGACGGCTGCCAGGTGCTGACGGTCGAGCACCTGAAGGGGGCGGACGGCGCGCTCCACCCGGTGCAGCAGGCCATGGTGGATTGCCACGGGTCGCAGTGCGGCTTCTGCACGCCCGGTTTCGTCATGTCGATGTTCGCGCTGTACAAGGGCGATGAGGCGCCGACCGGGGCGGTCATCGACGATGCGCTGGCCGGCAACCTGTGCCGCTGCACGGGATATGCCCCGATCGTCGCGGCGAGCGAGCGGATGTATGGCCTGGGCGCTCCTGCGACGGACCGCTTCGCGGCGGAGGCCGCGGCCACGGCGGAACGTCTGGCAGGCTTGCAGGACGGCGAGACGCTGCGCGTCGGCAAGGGCGGGCGGCGGTTCTATGCGCCGGCGACCCTGGAGGCGTTCGCGGATCTGCTGGCCGAGCATCCGGATGCCCGGATCGTCTCGGGGGCGACCGACGTCGGGCTCTGGATCACCAAGTTCCAGCGGGTGCTGGACATAGTGATCTACACCGGCCGTATCCGGGGCTTCCGGGAAATCCGGGATACGGGTGACGCGCTGGAGATCGCGGCCGGCGCCACCTATACCGACATCAGGGGTCCGGTCGCGGCGCTCTATCCGGATTTCGGCGAGTTGATCCGGCGGATCGGGGCCGTGCAGGTCCGGAACGTCGGCACGATCGGCGGCAACATCGCCAACGGCTCGCCGATCGGCGACACGCCGCCGGCCCTGATCGCGGCGGGCGCCACGCTGGTCCTGCGGTCGGCGGAAGGCCGGCGGTTGATGCCGATCGAGGATTTCTTCATCGACTACGGCAAGCAGGACCGGCGGGCGGGCGAGTTCGTCGAGACGGTCATCCTGCCCAAACCCGCGCCGGGCACCCGGTTCCGTGCCTATAAGATCACCAAGCGGTTCGACCAGGACATCTCGGCGGTGTGCGCCTGCTTCTCGGTCAGGATCGACGGCGGCACGGTGGCGGAGGCCAGGATCGCCTTCGGCGGGATGGCCGCGACGCCGAAGCGGGCGCCTGAGGCGGAGAAGGCGCTGGTCGGGCGGCCGTGGACGGAGGCGACCGTGCGGGACGCCATGGCGGCGCTGGCGCGGGACTTCACCCCGCTGACCGACTGGCGGGCGAGCGCGTCCTACCGGATGACCGTGGCCGCCAACCTGCTCATGAAACTCTATGTGGAAACCACCGATCCCGACGCCGATACGCGTCTGGTCGGCGACCGGAGTCTGGTCCATGCCTGATTCAACGGAGGCGGGTCTCGGCGAGCGCATTTCCGGCGCCGTGCATTCCGACCGGCGGCACGACAGCGCCCACAAGCACGTTACCGGCGAGGCCGTCTATGTGGACGACATCCGGGAGCCGGCCGGTCTGCTGAACATCTATCTCGGCCTGAGCGACCGGCCCCATGCCCGGCTGGTGTCGCTGGACCTGTCGGCGGTGAGAGCGGCGCCGGGCGTGGTCGAGGTGGTCACGGCGGCGGACGTGCCGGGCGTCAACGACGTGAGCTGCATGGGTCGTCATGACGAGCCGCTGTTCGCCGCCGACCTGATCGAGTATGCGGGCCAGCCGCTGTTCGCGGTCGCGGCGGAAACCCGGGAGCAGGCGCGACGGGCGGCGCGGCTCGCGGTCGCGACCTACGAGGACCTGGAGCCGGTCCTGACCCTGGACCAGGCGCGGGAGCGCGGGACCGTGGTGTTCCCGCCGATGATCCTGAAGCGGGGCGAGTCGGAAGCGGCGATCGCCGAAGCGCAGCACCAGTTGGAGGGCAGGATCTCCATCGGCGGCCAGGACCATTTCTACCTGGAGGGCCAGATCGCCATGGCGATCCCCGGAGAGGACGACGAGGTCCTGGTCCACTGCTCGACCCAGCATCCGAGCGAGGTCCAGCACATCGTCGCCCATGTGCTGAACGTGCCGGCCAACGCCGTGGCGGTCGAGGTCCGGCGCATGGGCGGGGCGTTCGGCGGCAAGGAGACGCAGGCGAACCTGTTCGCGGCGACGGCCGCCGTGGTGGCGAAGAAGACTGGCCGGGCGGCCAAGCTTCGGCCGGACCGCGACGACGACATGGTGATCACCGGCAAGCGCCACGACTTCGAGGTGGATTACCGCGTCGGTTTCGACGACGACGGGCGGATCAGGGGCGTCGAGTTCCTGTTCGCCGCGCGCTGCGGGTTCGCCGCCGACCTGTCGGGGCCGGTGACCGACCGCGCGCTGTTCCACTGCGACAACACCTATTTCTACGAGGCGGTCACGGCGAAGTCGCTGCCGCTGAAGACCAACACGGTCTCCAACACGGCTTTCCGCGGGTTCGGCGGTCCCCAGGGGATGGTCGCGGCGGAACGGGTGATCGAAGAGGTCGCCTATGCCGTGGGCAAGGACCCGCTGGAGATCCGCAAGCTGAACTTCTACGGCGGCGAGGGGCGGGACCTGACGCCCTATCACCAGGCCGTGGAGGACAACATCGCGCCGGAGATCGTCGCGGCGCTGGAGGAGCGGGCGGACTACCAGGCTCGGCGCGACGCGATCCGGGCGCACAACGCCAAGGGCGGCTGGCTGCGGAAAGGAATCGCGCTGACGCCGGTCAAGTTCGGGATCTCCTTCACCGCGACCCAGTACAACCAAGCCGGAGCGTTGGTCCATGTCTACACCGACGGCACCGTCCACCTGAACCATGGCGGGACGGAGATGGGGCAGGGGCTTTACGTGAAGGTCGCCCAGGTCGTCGCCGAGGAGTTCCAGATCGACATCGAGAAGGTCCGGGTCACGGCGACCACGACCGGCAAGGTGCCGAATACCTCGGCCACCGCCGCGTCGTCGGGAGCCGACCTGAACGGCAAGGCGGCGCAGAACGCGGCGGCCACGATCAAGGAGCGGCTGATCGGCTTCGCGGTGGAGAACTGGGGCGTGCCGCGCGAGCAGGTGGTGTTCCTGCCCAACCGGGTGCGGATCGGCAACCAGGAGATCCCGTTCGGCGACCTGGTGCGGACGGCCTACATGGCGCGCATCCAGCTTTCGTCCACCGGATTCTACAAGACGCCGGAGATCCACTGGGACCGGGCGGCCGGGCGCGGCAAGCCGTTCTACTATTTCTCCTACGGTGCCGCGGCGGCGGAAGTGACCGTCGACACGCTGACCGGGGAGTACAGGGTCGACCGGGTCGACATCCTGCACGACGTCGGGCATTCGCTGAACCCGGCGCTGGACCGCGGGCAGGTCGAGGGCGGCTTCGTCCAGGGCATGGGCTGGCTGACCATGGAGGAGCTGTGGTGGGACAAGCGCGGGCATCTGCGAACCCACGCCCCCAGCACCTACAAGATCCCGGCTTGCAGCGACCGGCCGCGCATCTTCAACGTCCACCTGCTGGAGAACGCGCGGAACCGCAAGGACACGGTCTACCGGTCCAAGGCGGTAGGCGAGCCCCCGTTCATGCTCGGCATGTCGGTGCTCCACGCGATCTCGGACGCGGTGGCGAGCGTCGGCGACTACGCGACATGCCCGAGGATCGATCCTCCGGCCACGCCGGAGAAGGTGCTGGCGGCGATCGAGGCCCTGCGGGCGGGAAAGCGGCCGGCATGACCGGGCTGGCGCCGGTGCTGAAGGCCATGCTGGAGCGTGGCGAGCGCGCGGCGCTGGTGACGGTGGCTGGAGCGCGGGGATCGACCCCGCGCGAGCCGGGGGCGCGGATGCTGGTCGGTCCGGCGGCCACTGCCGGAACGATCGGGGGCGGCCGCCTGGAGTGGGATGCGATCGCCCGGGCTCGGGCCATGGCTGGACCCGAGGAGATGGTGGACGTTCCGCTGGGTCCCGCGATCGGCCAGTGCTGCGGCGGCCATGTGACGCTTCGCCTGGAACTGGCGGACGCGGCGCTGCTGGATCGGATCGAGACGGAGGAGAATGCCGCCGCCTCCAGGCTGCCGCGGGTGCTGCTGTTCGGCGCCGGGCATGTGGGCAAGGCGATCGCTTCCGCGCTGGCGCCGCTGCCGCTGGACGTGCTGTGGATCGACGGGCGGGCGGAGGAGTTCCCGCAAGCCATGCCGGGGGAGAACGTGCGCCGGGTCGTGACGGATTCGCCCCTGGACAGGATCGCCGAGGCGCCGCCGGGGTCCTGCTATCTGGTGCTGACCCATCTGCACGCGCTGGATTTCCAGATCACGGAAGCGGTGCTGCGGCGCGGGGACTTCGCCTATGCCGGGCTGATCGGCTCGGCGACCAAGCGGCGGCGGTTCGAGCGGACCTTCACCGCCCACGGGGGGGAACCGGGCGTGCTGGACAGGTTGACCTGCCCGATCGGGTCCGCGCTGCACCGCGACAAGCGCCCCGCCGTGATCGCGGCGCTGGTCGCGGCTGAACTCTTGATAACGACCGCCGAAGCGTCCAAAGAGGCATCAGAACCCGCGAACGCCGAGGCATAGAGGGAACGGGGTCCCGACGAACTGGGAGAGTGAAACATGACCAACGATGCCGGCGGGGTTCCTCCCCGTCTTGAGCTTCGCGGAATAACCAAGCGATTTCCCGGGGTCGTCGCCAACGACGGCGTCAGCTTCGCGGTCCGGCCGGGCGAGATCCATGCGCTGCTGGGGGAGAACGGCGCCGGCAAGAGCACGCTGGTGAAGATCATCTACGGCGTGCTCCACGCGGACGAGGGCGAGGTGCTGTGGAACGGGCAGGCCGTCCAGCTTGCCAACCCGCACGCGGCGCGCCGGCTCGGCATCGGCATGGTGTTCCAGCACTTCTCGCTGTTCGACGGCATGACGGTGCTGGAGAACATAGCGCTGGGGCTGGAAGGCAAGCCCGACATGCGCAGCCTGTCCGGGCGGGTCGTCGAGGTGTCGCAGGCCTACGGACTACCGCTGGACCCGAGGCGCGAGATCCACACTCTGTCGGTCGGCGAGCGCCAGCGGGTCGAGATCGTGCGCTGCCTGCTGCAGGATCCCAAGCTGCTGATCATGGACGAGCCGACTTCCGTGCTGACCCCGCAGGAGGTCGAGCGGCTGTTCGGCACGCTGCGGCTGCTGGCGTCGGAAGGCTGCTCGATCCTCTACATCAGCCACAAGCTCCAGGAGATCAAGGATCTCTGCGACCACGCGACGATCCTGCGCGGCGGCAAGGTGGTCGGGGAGTGCGACCCGGCGGTGGAATCCACCCGCGGCATGGCGCAGATGATGATCGGCGCCGAGCTGAAGACGCTGGCCCGGCGCGGGACGCGGCCCAAGGCCGCCACCCGGTTCACGGTCGAGGCGCTGGACCTGACGACCGACCAGCCGTTCGGGACCACGCTGAAGCGCGTCGGGTTCGAGGTCGCGGCGGGGGAGATCTTCGGCATCGCCGGCGTTGCCGGCAACGGCCAGAACGAGTTGATGCGGGCGCTGTCGGGCGAGCTGACGGTCGCGAACCCGCAAAGCATCCGGCTGGACGGCAAGCCGGTGGGCGACCTGGGCGTGGAGCGGCGACGGGCGCTGGGCCTGTGCTGCGTTCCGGAGGAGCGCAACGGCCATGCCGCGGTGCCCGACATGAGCTTGGCGTCGAATACGCTGATCAGCGCGCGGAACCGCATGAAGCTGGCGCTGCGCGGCTGGATCAGGCGGGACGCGACGCGGGCATTCGCCGAGCGGATCATCCAGGAGTTCGGCGTCAAGGCGCGCGGGCCTGATTCGGCGGCGCGCAGCCTGTCGGGCGGCAACCTTCAGAAATACATCGTCGGGCGCGAGATCCTCCAGGCTCCAGAGGTGCTGGTGATCGCCCAGCCGACCTGGGGCGTCGATGCCGGCGCCGCCGCGGCGATCCACCAGGCGCTGTTCAACCTGGCGCAGAATGGGGCGGCCATCGCCGTCGTCTCCCAGGATCTGGACGAGCTGCTGACCCTGTGCGACCGGCTGGCGGTGCTGAATGTCGGCACCCTGTCGAAGGCGATCGACACGGCGGATGCCTCCCTGGAGGAGATCGGGCTGCTGATGGGCGGCCTGCACGGGATGTCGGCGGAAGTGCCGGCAACACATGGGGCGGAGAACAAGGGGGGCTCCCAGCATGTCGCTTAAGTTCGAACCCCGGCGGGAGATCCCGAAATCGCTGGTCTACGGCACGCCGCTGCTGGCGATCGCGCTGACTATCCTCTCCGGATACCTGCTGTTCATGTTCCTGGGGCTGAACCCTGGATCGACCCTGTACATCTTCCTGGTGTCGCCGCTGGAGACCCGGTTCGGCCTGGCGGAACTGGCGGTCAAGGCCGGACCTCTGATCCTGATCGCGACCGGGCTCGCCATTGGCTTCCGCGCCAATGTCTGGAACATCGGCGCCGAGGGGCAGTTGACCATCGGCGCCATCTTCGGGGCCGGCGTGGCCCTGGCTTTCTGGGGGGACGAGGGTTTCTGGATCCTGCCGCTGATGTTCGTGGCGGGCGCCGCCGGAGGCATGCTGTGGGCGGCGATCCCGGCGTTCCTGAAGACGAAGTTCGAGGTCAGCGAGATCCTGACCAGCCTGATGCTGACATATGTCGCGACTTTGGTCCTGAGCATCCTGGTCCACGGGCCGTGGCGCGACCCGGAAGGCTTCAATTTTCCGCAGAGCCGGCTGTTCACCGAGGCGGCGATCCTCCCCATCGTCCTGGAAGGCACCCGGCTGCATGCCGGCGCCTTCGTGGCGCTGTTCGCCGCGGTGGCGGCCTGGGTGCTGCTGACCCACACGGTGACCGGCTTCCAGGTCAAGGTGGTCGGGCAGGCGCCCATGGCGGCCCGCTTCGCCGGGTTCAGCCAGAAGGGAACGGTCTGGTTCAGCCTGCTGCTGGCCGGGGCGCTGGCGGGTCTGGCGGGCATGATCGAGGTTGCCGGCCCGATCGGGCAACTGACGCCGCAGCTCACCCCGGGCTACGGCTTCACCGCGATCATCGTGGCGTTCCTGGGGCGGCTCAACCCGCTGGGGATCATCCTGGCCGGGCTGGTGATGGCGATCTCCTATATCGGCGGCGAGAACGCCCAGGTCTATGCCCAACTGCCGCAGGCGGCGACGGGCGTTTTCCAGGGGATGCTGCTGTTCTACCTGCTGGCCTCGGACTTCCTGGTCCGCTACCGCATCCGCTTCCGGTCGGCCAAGCACCAAGCCGCCAAGCCCCGCAGGGAGGTCGCCGCCACATGATCGATTTCCTTGTCCTGATCGCGGTGTCCGTGGTGATCGCCGCGACGCCGATGCTGTTCGCCGCCGTGGGCGAACTGGTGGTGGAGCGGTCCGGCGTGCTGAACCTGGGCGTCGAGGGCATGATGCTGATCGGTGCGGTGGTCGGTTTCGGCGTGACCATGACGACTGGGAGCGCGGTCCTGGGGATCGGCTCGGCGGCGCTTGCCGGTGCCGCGCTGGCGCTGGTCTTCGGCGTGCTGGTGCTGACCCTGATGGCGAACCAGGTGGCGACGGGTCTTGCCCTGACCATCTTCGGCATCGGATTGAGCGCCCTGATCGGCGCCGGCTTCGTCGGCATGCCCATCGCCGGCCTGCCCAAGCTGGACATTCCCGGCGTGAGCGACCTGCCGGTCGTGGGGCCGCTGCTGTTCCAGTACGACGCCATGGTCTACCTGTCCGTGGCGCTGACCCTGGCGGTCGGCTGGTTCCTGAAGCGGACCCATGCCGGCATGGTGCTGAGGGCGGTCGGCGAATCCGCGGAGTCGGCCCATTCGATCGGGCATCCGGTGATCCGGGTCCGCTATCTGGCGACCCTGTTCGGCGGCGCCATGGCGGGGCTGGGCGGCGCTTTCCTGTCGCTGTCGGTCACGCCCATGTGGGCGGAGAACATGACGTCGGGCCGCGGCTGGATCGCGCTGGCGCTGGTCGTGTTCGGGTCGTGGCGACCGGGCCGGGTGCTGCTGGGGGCCTATATCTTCGGCGGCGTCACGATCCTTCAGCTCCACGCGCAGGGAAGCGGCGGACTGGGATTCGGGCTGCCGGGGCAGGTGTTCACCATGCTGCCGTACCTGGCGACCATCGTGGTGCTGACGATCATCTCGGCCGGCCCGTGGCGCGGCCGGTTCCAGGCGCCGGCCTGCCTGGCACAGCCTTTCCGCCCATCGGTGTGAGACCCATCTGACGTGAGGTCTGCGTTTGCTGCAGGGCAACGTAGACTTCACAGGGCGCGTTTCCTGTGTATAGTGCCGCAAATTTTACGCCAGGAGACGGTTAATGGCCCAGATAGTGCAGTTTCGCGAAGCCCTCACCTTCGACGACGTCCTGCTGGTGCCGGCCGAATCCTCGGTCCTGCCGGCCCAGACGGACACCCGAACCCGGCTGACCAGGACGATCGAACTCGGCATTCCCCTGATGTCCGCAGCCATGGACACGGTGACCGAGAGCAGCCTCGCCATCGCCATGGCACAGGCGGGCGGCATCGGCGTGATTCACCGCAACATGGACATCGAGCGGCAGGCGGACGAGGTCCGGCGGGTCAAGCGGTTCGAGTCCGGGATGGTCGTCAATCCGATCAC
Organism: Skermanella pratensis; assembly: GCF_008843145.1. GTDB lineage: Bacteria > Pseudomonadota > Alphaproteobacteria > Azospirillales > Azospirillaceae > Skermanella > Skermanella pratensis. The sequence continues at coordinate 2,691,592 of NZ_CP030265.1, forward strand.
GATCGAACCGACGGCGACCCTGGCCGACGCGCTGAGCCTGATGGCGAACTACCGCATCTCCGGCATTCCGGTGGTCGAGCAACCCTCGGGGAAGCTGGTCGGCATCCTGACCAACCGCGACGTCCGCTTCGCATCCAACCCGCAGCAGCGGGTGTCGGAACTGATGACCAGCGAACGGCTGGTGACAGTCCGCGAGGGCGTCGACCCGGAGGAGGCCAAGCGGCTGCTCCACCAGTTCCGCATCGAGAAGCTGCTGGTGGTCGACGACGCCTACCGCTGCATCGGGCTGGTCACGGTCAAGGACATCGAGAAGGCCCAGCTCCACCCCAACGCCTGCAAGGACGAGAAGGGCCGCCTGCGCGCCGCCGCCGCGACCGGCACCGGCGAGGACGGACTGGCCCGCGCCGAAGCGCTGTTCGACGCCGAGGTGGACGTGCTGGTGGTCGATACCGCCCACGGCCATTCCCGCAAGGTGATGGAGCAGATCGAGCGTGTGCGCCGCCTGTCCAACTATACCCAGGTGGTCGCCGGCAACGTCGCCACCTCGGAAGCCGCCAAGGCGCTGATCGGGGCCGGCGTCGATGCGGTCAAGGTCGGCATCGGCCCGGGTTCGATCTGCACGACCCGGATGGTCGCGGGCGTCGGCGTTCCGCAGCTGACCGCCGTCATGGACGTGGTCGACGAGTGCCACCGCCAGGGCATCCCCGTCGTCAGCGACGGCGGCATCAAGTATTCCGGCGACCTCGCCAAGGCGATCGCGGCGGGCGCCGACTGCGCGATGCTGGGAAGCCTGTTCGCCGGCACCGACGAGAGCCCCGGCGAGGTGATCCTGTACCAGGGCCGCAGCTACAAGAGCTATCGCGGCATGGGTTCGGTCGGCGCCATGGCGCGCGGCTCTGCCGACCGCTATTTCCAGCAGGAAGTCCGCGACACCATGAAGCTGGTGCCGGAGGGCGTCGAAGGGCGCGTGCCCTACAAGGGTCCGGTCGGCGGCGTGATCCACCAGCTGGTCGGCGGTCTGAAGGCGGCCATGGGCTATACCGGCAACAGCACCATCCCGGAGATGCAGACCCGCTGCAACTTCGTGAAGATCACCAACGCGGGCCTGCGCGAGAGCCATGTCCACGACATCATGATCACCAACGAGGCACCCAACTACCGCCGCGACCTCTAGTGGCTCGGCACAGTGGTTTTGATTGATTTATCGTAGGTCGGCCTCGGCCGAAGGCCGACGCCGACAGCGTGGCCGGAGCGTTGACGCAAGGTGTCGGCGTTCGCCTTGACGGGCGAAGGCCGACCTACGGCACTACGGCACTCCGCTCCGCCGAACGTCATCAAAAACACTGTGCAGGACCACTAGGCCGCGGTGGGCTGGGAGGGGGGGCCGCCGGTCGCCGCGCCGTTCGGCGTGGTGGCGACCTCGATCTTGAAGCCGCGGCTGGGCGGGAAGCGCGTGGCGGCCTTCTTGACGGCACGCTCCATGGTCGTCGCCCAGACCAGGAAGCGGAGATTGCCGTTCCAGTTCTCGTGCCCCTCCTCGCCGGTCGCTTCCGGCAGGGTCCCGCCCAGGCCGGAGATCACGACGATCCAGCGGTGATCTTCGGGCAGCCGGCGCTCGTCCAGGACGACCAGCCGGTTGTCGCTCTTGCGGACGGTCTTGAGCTTCTCCTCCAACTTTACGGCCTCCGCCGTCAGGCGGCCGACCAGCAGGTCGCTGTCGGCGGCCTTGCGCTTGGCCGTCCTGCAACCCCTGGCCATTTCGCGGATCGCAGCGACCTGCCGCACCCGGTCCCGCCGAAGGCTGTTGACCCGGTGCCGCGCGACCGCCACCTTGTCCAGCGCCAGTCGCAACCCCATCAGGACGCCGAGATATCCGGTGAAGAAACACAGGATGTAGGTGGTGATCATGCGGCCGCTCCGCTGCCTTTCGCCGTTGCGCCGGATGCTTCCTCAGGTTCGATCATCTCGATCAGGATGAAGCCGAGGCTCACCGGAAATCGGCTGTCCAGGCTGGCCTTGGCTTCCGGCAGGTTCTGTGCCCATATCTCGACATGCTGTGCGCGGGCCCAGCTGCCGTCGAGCAGCCCGTGAGGGCGTCCTTCGCGGATCGCGGCCTGCACATGCCGGTTGACCATGACCGCTTTGAACAGCCGGCAGCCGGGCCGCTTGCGCCCGACGATCCTGATCATCTCGTCGTCCCGCTGCTGCAACTCCTCGAGCTTGGACTGGAACTGGTCGATCTGGCGCTCGACCGCACGGCGCCGGGTCTCGCTCTGCGCCAGGGCGATGCGCAGCTTCGCCCGGCGCTGCTCGAAGGCGGGGATCAGCGGGGCGCAGCGCTTGAGCTTGGCGCGGGCGCGAACGGCGGCGGCGCTCTTGAGGATCATGCGGGACCAGATCTCTCCGCCTAGCCGGGCGGCGAAGAAACCGGTCAGGCCCGCCATTCCGGCAAACAGGATGTCAGTGACGATTTCGACCGGCGACATGCCGATGCACCATTGAAGTTACTGCGCTATACGGTTCGCTCCCGAACGATGGTGCGCCGCACCATCGTTCGGGCGTAGAACTATGGAGGTAGTCCGCCCGCTCGGCAATACATCATCGAAGCTTCTTCATGCCGCAGTATCCAGGGCGGGAAGCCTTGCACCGGCCGACGGCACTTTTTCATGGCTTGTCCGTGGCGCCGGAACGATGAAAGCTGTTGCGTGGCGGCGTTCCATCGCCCATGTCACACCTTCGCCTTTTCCCCGTGCCCACGTCCGATCAGCAGAGACCAGATGACCCCCGGCGCCCGCCTTCAAGCCGCCATCGAACTCCTCGACGAGGTGGAGGTGACCCCGCGTCCGGCAGACGCCGTGATCAGCGCCTTCTTCCGTGCCCGCCGCTTCATCGGCGCCAAGGACCGCGCCGCCGTGGCCGAGACGGTCTACGGCGTGCTGCGCCGGCACGCGCGGCTTCGCTGGTGGTTCCAGCATGCCGGCGGCTTCCCCGTCACCGCCCGCACGCTGCTGATCGCCGACCAGATCCTGGCCCAGGGACGGCCGGCGGACCACCTGGACAAGCTGTTCAGCGGCGGCCGATTCGCGCCCGCCCAGTTCAGCCAGGGGGAGATCCGCCTGGCCAACAAGCTGGAGGGCCATACCCTGGACCATCCCGGCATGCCGGAGGAGGTCGCGGTCGAATGCCCCGACTGGGCCGCAGGGCATCTGCGCGAGTTCTTCGGCGACCGATTCGTGCCGGAACTGGCCGCGATGCTCGATCCTGCCCCGCTCGACCTGCGCGCCAACCCCGTCAAGGCGGACCGCGACGCGGCGCTGGCGGCGCTCGCCGCAGCCGGGATCGAGGGCGAGCCGACCCGCTGGTCGCCGTTCGGCATCCGGATCCACGGGCGACCTCCGCTGGCCTCGACCGACGCCTTCAAGAGCGGGATGGTCGAGATCCAGGACGAGGGCTCGCAGCTGATCGGGCTGCTGACCGACGCGAAGCCCGGCCATCAGGTGGTGGATTTCTGCTCCGGGGCCGGGGGCAAGGCGCTCGCCATCGCGGCCGGAATGCAGAACAAGGGCCGGCTGGTCGCCTGCGACGTGCTGGAGAAGCGGTTGAAGCGCGCGGCGGAGAGAATTCGCCGCGCCGGGCTCCATAATGTCGAGACCCGGCCACTGTCGAGCGAGCGCGATCCCTGGGTCAAGCGCCACAAGGGCAAGTTCGACCGCGTCCTGGTGGATGCGCCCTGCACCGGCACGGGCACATGGCGGCGCAACCCGGACAGCCGCTGGCGGCTGCTGGGGCCGGGGTTGGAGGAACTGGAGAAGCTCCAGCACAACATCCTCGATTCGGCGTCGCGGCTGGTGAAGCCGGGCGGGCGGCTGATCTACGCGACCTGCTCCATGCTGCCCCAGGAGAACGAGCGGCAGATCGAAACCTTCCTGGCAGCCCATCCGGACTTCACGGTCAAGCCGGTGGACGAGCTGTGGCAGGATTCCGTCGGCACCGCCGGCCCGGGGACCGGGTTCTTCATGCGCCTGTCGCCGGCTCGCCATGGCACGGACGGTTTCTTCGCCGCCGTGCTGGAGCGCGGGAGCGCCGCGGAATGATCGGGCGGGTCCGGCGCGCACGGCTCGACGATGCCGCCGCGATCGCCTATGTCCACGTGGCCGGCTGGCGCGAAACCTATCCCGGCATCGTCCCGGACAGCACGCTGGCCGCCATGGACGTGTTCAGCCGCACGCGCTACTGGGCGCAGGTTCTGGACAACAAGCGGAACCGCATCGATGTGTTCGTCTCGGAGATGCCGGTGGACGGCGAGGACCGGGTCGTCGGATTCGGCGTGACCGGGCCGGAGCAGGTCGGACTGGCCGATTATTCCGGGGAGTTCCACGCGCTCTACGTCCTTCAGGTCGGGCAGGGCCGGGGCCTGGGAACCCGGCTGATGACCACGATGGCGGCGGGCCTCGTGCTGAGGGGAATGACCGCCTGCACCGTCTGGGCCTTGCGCGACAATTTACGGGCGCGGCGATTCTATGAGAAAATGGGCGGCGTGCTGGTGAGCGAGCGTCCGCTGATGTTCGACGGCACGCGGGTGATGGAAGTGGCCTATGGTTGGTCCGACGTGACGCCGCTGGCACGGCGAAGTGTGGAGGCATGGCGCTGATCCGTCGAGCTTGTCCGGAAGACGCGGCCGGCATCGCCGAGGTTCATGTCGCCAGCTGGCGAACGACATATCCCGGCATGGTGCCCGACAGCTACCTGCTCGGCCTGTCCGTCCCGGGCTATACGCATCGCTGGCGCAGGATCCTGGCGGACCGGTCCCGCATCCACGGCAGCTTCGTCGCCGTGGAGCCGCCGCTCGGGGTCGTGGGGTTCGCATCCTGCGGGACCCAGCGGACCGCCATCGAAGGCTATGGCGGCGAATTCTACGCGCTCTATCTTTACGACCATGCGCAGGGCCGGGGCATCGGCCGGCACCTGATGGCCGCGATGGCGACCGAACTGACCAATTATGGGATGAACTCCGCGGTGGTCTGGGTGCTGGCGACCAATCCGTCCCGCTGGTTCTACGAACGCCTGGGCGGCTGCCGGCTGGCCGAGAAGATCGTCGATTTCGCCGGTACGAACCTGACGGAGGCGGCCTATGGCTGGCGGGACCTCGCCCCTCTGGCGCGCTTGTCCGCGGACCCTCCGGTGCGCTAACACACGGTTTTACGAAGCCAGATCTTCCCACGCTTGAAGCGAGTAGACATGACCGCCCCCCTTTCGAACGACCTGACCGCCGATCGCGTTCTCATCCTGGATTTCGGGTCCCAGGTGACCCAGCTGATCGCTCGTCGGGTGCGCGAGAGCGGGGTCTATTGCGAAATCCACCCGTTCAGCATGGCGCCGGAGAAGGTCAAGGAGTTCGATCCCAAGGCGATCATCCTGTCCGGCAGCCCCGCCTTCATCTCGCAGGAGAACTCGCCGCGTCCGCCGCGGGAGGTGTTCGAACAGAAGGTACCGGTGCTGGGCATCTGCTACGGCCAGCATGTGATGTGCGCCCATCTCGGCGGCGAGGTGACCGGGTCCGACCACCGCGAGTACGGCCGCGCCTATGTGGACGTCAAGGAGCCCTGCGCGCTGTTCGAGGGCATGTGGGAGCTGGGAGCCCGCGAGCAGGTCTGGATGAGCCACGGCGACCGCGTGACCCGGCTGCCGGAAGGCTTCCGCGCCGTGGGCCAAAGCGACGGCGCGCCTTTCGCCGTGATCGCCGACGACGACCGGCACTTCTACGGCGTGCAGTTCCACCCCGAGGTGGTCCACACCCCGCACGGCGCCCAGCTGCTGAGGAACTTCACCCACCATGTCGCCGGCTGCCGGGGCGAATGGACCATGGCCGCCTTCCGGGAGGAGGAGATCGCCCGCATCCGCGCCAAGGTTGGCAAGGGCAAGGTGATCTGCGGCCTGTCCGGCGGCGTCGACAGCTCGGTCGCGGCGGTCCTGCTGCACGAGGCGATCGGCGACCAGCTGACCTGCATCTTCGTCGATACCGGGCTGATGCGCTCCGGCGAGGCCGATCAGGTCGTCACCCTGTTCCGCGACCATTACAACATCCCGCTGATCCACCGCGACGCGTCGGACCTGTTCCTGGGCAAGCTGGCCGGGGTGTCGGACCCCGAGCGGAAGCGCAAGATCATCGGCGCCACCTTCATCGACGTGTTCGACGAGGAGGCGCACAAGATCGGCGGCGCCGAGTTCCTGGCGCAGGGCACGCTGTACCCTGACGTGATCGAGAGCGTGTCGCTGTCCGGCGGCGGCATGACCATCAAGTCGCACCACAATGTCGGCGGCCTGCCCGAGCGGATGAAGCTGAAGCTGGTCGAGCCGCTGCGCGAGCTGTTCAAGGACGAGGTCCGGAAGCTGGGGCGGGAGCTGGGCCTTCCCGAGAGCTTCATCGGCCGGCATCCGTTCCCCGGACCCGGCCTGGCGATCCGCATCCCCGGCGACATCACGCCGGAGAAGCTGGCGATCCTGCGGAAGGCCGATACGATCTACCTGGAGGAGATCCGCAACGCCGGCCTCTACGATGCCATCTGGCAGGCCTTCGCCGTGCTTCTGCCCGTGCGTACCGTCGGCGTGATGGGAGACGAGCGGACCTACGACTATGCCTGCGCGCTCCGGGCGGTGACGTCGGTGGACGGCATGACCGCGGATTATTTCCCGTTCGACCACGAGTTCCTGGGCCGCGTCGCGACCCGGATCATCAACGAGGTCCGCGGCATCAACCGCGTCACCTACGACATCACCAGCAAGCCCCCGGGCACGATCGAGTGGGAGTAAGGGCGGCGTCCGACAGAAGCGGATCGGTCCGGAAGCCAGCGGCGAGGAAATCGACCACCGTCCGAACCTTGTGAAGGTGAAGCTCCGGGATAGGCACACCGCTTGGCGTATCACCTCGGAGTTGCTTCGCCTTCACATTGCCGCGTACCCGCACGGCCGTTCGGTCTGCACCGCCGTCGAACAGCCATTCGTCGCCTGCCGCCGGCAAGTGTAGACGATGCAATCGTGCCCGGTGCGACAGACACGCCGATGACGCAGTCGAGCCATGCCGGAGGATCAGACCAGCGCCTCCCAGGTGAGGCCGCCGCGGTAGCGGTGGGAGACCCGGCCCGACTCCGAGATGGCGAAGAGATGGATCCAGGCGTTGTCGACGAGGTTGCGGACGGTCTCGTTCTTGGCGATGACCTCGTCGATCGCCTGGACAGGCGCTTCGATGAAGGCGTTCAGGCGGAGCGGTTCGTGGACGAAGCGCGTGCCGTCGTGGACCGACTGCCAGGGCAGACCGACCTTCAGGTCGCCCGCGTTCCCTTCCAGCACGCCCAAGGTGCCGGTGACGTTGTGGAGCACCTTGTTGCCGCTGCCGAAGGCCCTGTTGTTCACCGTCGAGCCGTAATATTGCAGGTTGATCCAGCTTGCGACCACCAGGGGCGCCGTCATGATCAGGGTCAGCACGTTGAAATCCGTGTCCTTCCGCCAATCGTAGTTGTGCAGGAAAGCCCGCCCGCCGAGGTCAATGCCGCGGGTGCGCGCGCGCGGGGCCGCGATGAAGGCGGCATTGCCGGCGAGGCCCCATTCCGGACGCACCTGCGCCCAGTCGCGGCTTCGGCCGATCACGGAGGCGTGGACCCCGGGCGCCTGCGGGGAAAGCCCGAGCAGCGCCGACCGTTCCATCCGGGCGAGGGCGGAGGCTTGGGCGAGCCACCGGCGCAGCTGCTCCAGGTCTTCCGCGTGGGATTTCGGCACCTCGTCGGCGTCGTGGATGGTGATCTCGTCGGTCGTGGTGTCGTGCAGGCAGCCGAGGAACCAGGTATCCTCCGGCACCGCGATGCCGCACCCCTTCAGTCCGGCCCGGACCCCCGGATCGTTGAGGATCGCGGCGGCGACGCGGGCGTTCGCCTCGCCGGTGTGGCCGCCGCAGGCGCCGCAGTCCAGCCCGGAGGCATGAGGGTTGTTGACGGTCGTGCTTCCGTGGCCGGTCAGCATGACCAGCCGCGCGAAGCCCTCCGTCAGCGACATGGCCCGCAGCACGGCCTCGGCCATGGCGACGCGCTGCTCGTCGGTGAAGCCGGTCTGCCGGCCCGCCACCGTGCGCGGGGCGAGACGGGGACCGATCCGGCCGACGGTGCCGCGGTCCAGGCCGTCGGTGTCGGGATCGCTGACGGTGCGGGTGAGTCCCGCGCCGTCGCTCAGCATCTTGGCGCCGAACAGCAGGCCAGTCGTCTCCACATAGGTGAAGGACGACACCGCCGATGTCTTGAACGACTTCCAGGCCTTGGCCGCACGCCGGCGCAGCAGGCGCAGCCCAGGATCTCGGTCTCCTCTTCCTCCGAGGCCTGCTTGACCGCCTCACACACGACGAAGGCCGGCTTTAGCAGGACCGGGCACTGGGCTCCGCCGGTGACGCGGCCGATCGGCACGTATTCGATGGGAAAGCCGAAGAAGCCGGCGAAGCCGACCGTTTCGGCTTCGGGGCAGGCGGTTTCCAACGCGCGCCTGTAGACCTCGGAGCGGACGTCGATGCAGAACGCCGCCTGGAGCCTTCTGCGGCCTTCCGGCGGGCAGGCTTGGCCGGCCCGGGTGCCGCCCGCCGCGAGCCGGGTCAGCAGGCGGCGCTCGTAGCCGGCCTCGTAGGCGTCCTGCAGGATCAGGTCGACGGCCAAGTCCGGATCGTCGCCGGGACGTTCGTCCGCCGGCAGGATCGCCGCCTCGTCCATCGCCCGCCGCCAGGCATCGGTGAAGGCTGCATCGGTGCGCTCGAGGAAGAGCGCGTAGCCCCAGGCGACCCTGATCGCCAGGAGATGGACCAGGGTGTCGTCCTGATGGCCGTGGAGTTCGCTGTTCCAGACCAGATACCGCGCATAGGCGGCCCACCCGCCGATGTCGAACAGCGCCCGGTGCAGGTAGTCCGGGACGGCGCGCGTCGGGATGCCGAGGTTTCCGACGACGGTGGCGATCGCCTCCACCGGATCGTCGGGCAGGCCGGCGACCGCCTTCCGGAACCCCCGGATGCCCATCGCCTCTGGATTGCGGTCGTGGCGCATGGATGCCCGCCATGCCGGATAGGGGCGCAGGTGGCGCGACGGCAGCCGCCAGTTAGCCTGCCCCTCGTCGAAATAGGCCGCACACCATTTGGAAATCTCGTCGATCATGAACGACGTGCGCGAGGCCTGGCGATCGCCGGCCGCGAGCGTGTCGAGGATCTCCGCGACAGTGGCGACGACCGCCCTGGGACGGGTGCCGGCAGGGTCCCGGACGAGGGCCTGCTTCAGGGCCTGGACATCGTTCGGCCGGCCGGCGCCTTCGGGCATCGCGGCGAGCGCCGCTTCCAGGTCCCGGTCGTCCATCTCGCCGTCCGCCAGCGCCTTCCGGTAGAAGCTCCGGGGCATCAGCATGTCGGTCCGCGCGACCCGCCGCAGGGTGGCGCAGGTCGCCGCGAAGCTCTGGCCGGAAAAGCCGAGGAACGGATTGACCGCGACGAAGTGCTTGAGCGGCCAGAGCGGTGCTATCCTGCCGCAGGCGGTGGATATCGCCGCCAGCAGGGCGGCCCGGTCGGGACCCGGGATGCCGGACCCGGTTCCGGCCTCGGCTTCGATCGTGGGCGTGACGGCCAGGGCGATGCTCATCTTTGCGCTCCGTTCATGGAAGTGGCGGCCTGGGAGGTGGATCGGCCCGGCGGGAGGCTGGGCCAGAAGCGCAGGACGAGCCGGTTGGCGATCGTGTTGACGTAGAACCCGTTGGTGATGTGGACATGGAGCGCCTGCCAGCGCGGTTCCCCGGCATGGCGGGGCATCAGGTTCTGGAACACCGTCAGCGCGCCGAAACCGAGAACGACCGCCGCGACGATCGCGTAGTCGAGCGGGCTTCCCGGCCCCTGGACCGCCGGGAGCGATCCGGCGAGCAGGCGCTCGGCGCCCAGCTGCAGGGCGAAATAGGCCGCGGCGACCAGCACCGCGAGCGCCGCGGCGCGGCCGATGACATAGCCCGTCGGCCGCTCGTCGATCGCGCCGGCGATCAGGTGGACGAGACCGAAGAGCATGATCGCACCGAGGGCGAACACACCCGGCTTCTCCGCGAGGCTCGCGCCGGACAGCGTTCCGATCACCAGCACCGTCGCCAGGACCGCGGCGACGGCCATCGTCATCCGCGCAGGATGCAGCTTGCCGCCCGGACTGGGCGACCAGGACGCCCGCGCGATGTCGATGACGCTGCCGGAGGACAGGAAAGCATGGGCCTTGTAGAGCGAGTGGGCGACGATGTGCAGCAGAGCCGCGGAATAGGCCCCGAGCCCGCATTGCAGCATCATGAAGCCCATCTGGGCGATCGTGGAATAGGCCAGAGACACCTTCACCGAGGTCTGGGTCAGCATCACCACCGAGCCGAACAGGGCGGTCAGCCCGCCGACCATGGCCAGGACGTGGAGCGAGGGCGCCGACAGCGAGATGACGTCCGCCAAGCGCAGCACCAGGAACCCCCCGGCATTGATGATCCCGGCATGCAGGAGGGCGGATACGGGGGTGGGCGTCTCCATCACCTCCGTCAGCCAGCCATGGAGCGGGAACTGGGCCGACTTGAGCAGGGCCGCGACCACCAGGAGGAGGGCGATCCCATGGATGGGCGCGGAATGGACCGGGTCCATCCCCGAAGCCCGCAGGGCGTCGGCGGCGGCGAAGATCCCGGCGTAGTCCAGGCTGCCGAAGGTCCGCTGGATCAGCACCATCGCGGTGATCAGGCAGATGTCGCCGATGCGGCTCGCCAGGAACTTCTTGCGCGCTGCCAGCACTGCGGCGGGCCGCTCGCCGTAGAAGACCAGCAGGCGGTGCAGGCCGACGCTGGTCGCGACCCAGGCGAGGGCGAACTGGAACAGGTTGCCGGAGACGATCAGCAGCAGGACGGCGGCGAGCGTCAGGCCCAGCCATCCCATGAAGCGGGTGTGGTTCGGATCGCCGTCGAGATACCTGCCGCTGTACCGGGTCACGACGGCGCCGACGAAGGCGACGAGGACCAGCATCACCGCGGTCAGGCCGTCCAGGTAGATCCCGAAACCCACTCCCGCGATGCCGACGGTCCCGGTCCGCAGCGTTCCATGGACGGCCCAGGCCGCCGCGGCCGCCAAGGCGACGGCGAGAGCCGCGAGGCTGGCGGCGAACGCGGGCCCGGCTGCGGAGCGGCGGGTACGGTCGGTGGAGGGGGCCGATGACGAAAGGGACGGCATCGCGGCCGCGATCAGCAGGAGCGGTCCGGCGGCGCAGAGCCAGAGGAGTGGTGTGGGCATGGTCGGCTCCGGTGAGAGGCGACCGCTGGATTATCCTGAACGCTGAGTTCTATAAAATAGAAAGATTGAATGATATCGTTCGCTTTTATAAAAGGACGCCATGCCAGCGCTGAACTATCGCCATCTCCGCTATTTCCGGGCGGTCGCCCATGAAGGGAACCTGACGCGCGCGGCGGAGCGCCTGAACCTGTCCCAATCGGCGCTCTCCGTGCAGCTTCAGAAGCTCGAACTGCAGCTCGGCCATCCCCTTTTCGAGCGGCAGGGCAAGCGCCTCGTCCTGACCGAGGCGGGACGGATCGCGCTGGACTATGCCGACACCGTGTTCCAGGCCGGGGACGAGCTTCTGAGCACCTTGCAGGGACGTGGCGGGCAAAGCAGGCAGGTGCTGCGGATCGGAGCCATCACCACCCTGTCGCGGAACTTCCAGATCGAGTTCCTCCGCCCGCTGATGGCCCGCCGGGATGTCGGGCTGGTCGTGCGCTCCGGGACGATGGGCGAATTGCTGGCCCGGCTGGAAGCCCATGAACTAGACCTCGTCCTGTCCAACCGGCCGGTTCAGCGCGATGCGCGGACGCCCTGGCACAGCCACCTGCTGGACGTGCAGCCGGTCAGCCTGGTCGGCCGTCCCAGACCGGAAACGGCGAATTTCCGCTTTCCGCAGGATCTGTCGATCACGCCGGTGCTGCTGCCCAGCCTGGACAGCGATATCAGGACAGGCTTCGACCGGGTCCTGGAGGTCGCGGGCGTCCGGCCGGTCATCCTGGCGGAGGTGGACGACATGGCCATGCTTCGGCTGATGGCGCGCGAGAGCCCCGGCTTGGCCCTGGTTCCGCCGATCGTCGTGCGGGACGAACTGCAGGCCGGCGTCCTGGTCGAATGGTGCCGGATCCCCGAGGTCACGGAAACCTTCTACGCCATCGCGCAGAGCCGCCGCTTTCCCAATCCGCTGATCGCCGGCCTGTTGTCGGGCGAGGGCGGGCCGGAATGCGCGGGGGCGACGTCCCGGACCGGCGATGCGTCACGCGCGGCGCCTCAGTAACGATCCCGCCAAGCTTCCTCCTGCTCCCGCTCGAAGTCGTAGGTACCGTAGGCGGAACGTCGGGACTGGCGGTCGCGCTGATCCTGGGTCATGCCGGAATTGCTTGTCGACTCGAAGTATTCCTCGTCGGACTGCACGCAACCGGACAGCGGGACGGCGAGGATCGATGCCAGGAAAAACAGACTGATCGGACGCATGGCCTGAGAACCCCGTGTTGGATTGCCATATGGGGGTCAACAGGTCGACAGGGTCAAGGTCTTGCCGTCGTCGGCCGGAACCGGACAATCCAGCCATTGCGGCGGAGCCTGGATCGGCTCGAACTCGGAATGGAGTGCCTCCGCCACGCGATTGTCGTTGGCTTGCCAGTGGTAGGCGATATCCATCAGCAGGTCATCAGGGATGTCCTGGTTGAGGATGCTGTCCAGATCGTACCGCGCCATCTCCTCACCTGCTTTGCCCAACTTGGTCACAGCCTTCAACAAGCCAGAACCCATCTTCGTCCTTCGAGTTGCGATAGTCTGTGATCCATTTCTCAGTCAGGCGGTATCCCGATGGGAAATAAGGATGGCATGTACCTCGAACGCGCAGTGGCAGATAGGTTCACGGTCACTGTATTGACCCTTATGGAACCATAGAACCCGTCGTCATGAAGACTTTCTTCCCGATCCGACACATCGACGTCGCCGCAACCGGAAACGTCAATGGCTCGGGCGCGTGCTGTCGCGTCGTCTTCGGCATGGATCGGGGCGGCAAAGCCCCCGGCCGGCTGAATCCTGCCTTTCTCCATGGCAGCGACGGCTTCGCCGGGGTCGCCCGGGCCAAGTCCGAACTGCCCGACCAAGTCCGCGCGAGCGGTTTGGTTTCCTCCTGAACGAGCATCCGTGACCCAACCCGCTCCGAGCGAGGACGCACTCGCCTACCGCTTGCGTCAGCAACGCCTCATCGCCGAATTCGGCTTCCACGCATTGCGCTGCCGTGACCTGGATGCCCTGCTCCAGCGCGCCACCGAGATGTGCGCCGAGGGCATGGCGACCCATTTGTGCAAGGTCCTGGAATGGCAACGGTCGGAGGACCGGCTGCTGGTCCGGGCCGGGGTCGGCTGGGCTGCGGGACTGGTCGGCCATGCCATCGTCGGCGCCGACCTGGAGTCTCCCGCGGGCTTCGCCCTGAAGACCGGCCGGCCGGTGATCTCGAACCACCTGGCGGGAGAGACCCGGTTCCGGACGCCGCGTCTGCTGGCCGAGCATGGCGTCCAGCGCGCCATAAACGTCGTCATCCGCGATGGCGTCGCCGAGTGCCCGTTCGGCGTGCTGGAGGTCGACAGCCCGGACCCCGGCCAGTTCGAGGAGGACGACATCGCCTTCATGCAGGGGTTCGCCAATCTACTGGGCGTTGCGGTCGAGCGGCAAAAAGCGGAGGATAGGCTGAACCGGTCGCACGACCGCACGCTGGAGATCCTGGAAAGCATCGGCGACGCCTTCTATGCGGTCGACGGCGCATGGCGGTTCACCTATGTGAACCGCAAGGCCGAGGAGTGGTGGGGACGCAGGCGCGAGGACCTGATCGGCAAGGTGTACTGGGAGGAGTTTCCCCAGGCGGTAGGCAGCGAGGCCTACGAGGCCCATCAGGAGGCCATGCGGCTGCGGCGGCACGTCCATCGCGAAACGGTTTCACCGATCCTCCGCCGCTGGGTCGACGTGGATATCCATCCGACGGCCACGGGCGGCCTGTCGGTCTATTTCCGCGACGTCACGGAGCGCCGGCGGACCCAGGAGGCTTTGCGGGCAAGCGAAGAGCGGCTGCGGCTGGAGCGGGAATTCCTGGATACCCTGATCCAGCGCGCTCCGGTCGGGATTTCCGTCGCGAGCGGTCCGACCGGGCAGGCCGTCACGCTGAACGACAACGCGAAGGAACTGCTCGGTCACGACGTGCTCGGCGGCGGCCTGGAACGCTATGGGACATACGGTGCCGTGCATCCCGATGGCAGGCACTATGCGATCGAGGATTACCCGACCGTCCGAGCCCTGACCCGGGGCGAGTTCATCGACCGCGAACCGATGATCTATCTGCGCGGCGGGCGCTCCGGGCACAAGCGGCGGCGCCTGCAGGTGAGCAGCGCGCCGGTCCGCGGCGCCGACGGGACCGTCGCCGCGGCCGTCACCGTGCTGATGGACGTTGAAGACCAGCACCGGCGGGCCGAGCAGCTCCAGATGCTTGCCGACGCGTCGCTGGCCGTCACCGCGGCCCTCACGCTCGACTCGACCCTGTCGGAAATCGCCGCGGCCGCCCGGGAGATCATCGGCGCCGGTCGCGCCAGGGTCGACCTGACGGGAGACGAGGGCTGGGACGAGGCTCTCGCCACGCCGGTGCGGGAGACCAGGCGGCCTGTCCGCTTGGGAAGATCGACGCTGGCCGTGCCGCTGGTGTCCGGCCGCGGCCGCGAACTCGGCATGGTCCAGGTGTCCGACAAGCTGGACGGGGGGGAGTTCGGCGCGGAGGACGAGGCGATGCTGGTCCAGCTCGCCCATCTCGCTTCCGCCGCCGTCGAGCAGGCCCAGTCCGAGGAGGAGTTGCGGCGGCTGAACGAAACGCTGGAGGAGCGCGTCGCCGAGCGGACGCGGGAGCGCGACCGGCTGTGGGAATTGACCGAGGACCTGCTCGTCGTGGCGGACTATGACGCGCGGCTGCTTCGGGTCAGCCCGTCCTGGGCGCGGCTGCTCGGCCATGACGAGGCCGCGCTGCTCGCGCAGCCATACCCGGACATCATCCATCCCGACGACCTCGCCGTCGTCTCGGCGTGCCTGGAGACGTTGCGGTCCGACGGTCAGCCCGTGCGGTTCGAGAACCGGATCCGGGCGGCCGACGGCTCCTGGAAATGGATCGCCTGGGTCCTGTCGGCCGACCCGAACGGCGAACATCTCCACGGCGTCGGTCGCGACGTGACCGCCGAGAAGGCCGCGACCGAAGCGCTGCGGGCCGCCGAGGAACAGCTTCGCCAGGCGCAGAAGATGGAGGCGCTGGGCCAGCTCACCGGTGGGGTGGCCCATGATTTCAACAACCTCCTGCAGGGGATCGGCGGCAGCCTGGAGGCGGTGGAACGGCGGCTGGAAGCCGGTCGGACCGATATCGGCCATTTCAGCCGAGCCGCCCGCCTGTCGGTCGACCGCGCGGCGACGCTGACCCAGCGACTGCTTGCCTTCTCCCGGCGGCAACCGCTCGAACCCGAGGTCGTGGACCTGAACGCGCTGGTGACCGGCATGCAGGACCTCGTCCAGCGCTCGGTCGGGGAATCCGTAAGGGTCGAAACCGCCCTCGAGGCGGAGATCTGGTACACCTGGGCAGACGTGAACCAGATCGAGAACGTCCTGCTGAATCTCGCGATCAACGCGCGCGACTCCATGCCGGACGGAGGACTGCTGACGATCGAGACGGCGAACACCTTGCTGGACGGGTCGTTTTCGCCTGACGGGACCGAGGTGCAGGCCGGGGAGTATGTGATGCTGGCGGCCACGGATACCGGCAGGGGCATGGCGCCGGACGTCCTGGCCCGAGCCTTCGAACCCTTCTTCACGACCAAGCCGGTCGGTGAGGGCACCGGGCTCGGCCTCAGCCAGCTCTACGGTTTCGCGAGGCAGTCGGGAGGCCATGCCCGGATCGACAGCACGGAAGGAAGGGGAACGAGCGTGAAGCTCTATCTGCCGCGCCACGGGGGCGCACCGGAACGGGCGGTCGAGCCCACCGGCGACGCCGCAACGCGCCCGGACGCCCAGGGCACCATCCTCGTGGTGGAAGACGAGATGATCGTGTCCATGGTCCTTGTCGAGACGCTGGAGGAGCAGGGCTATACGGTCCTGGAAGCTGCCGAGGGGCAAGCGGCGCTGGGGATCCTGGAAAGCCCTGTTCCGATCGACCTCCTTGTGACCGACATCGGGCTGCCGGGCATCGATGGACGGCAACTCGCCGAGAGGGCTCGGGCGCTGAGACCGGCGCTGAAGGTGCTGTTCCTGACCGGCTATGCCGGCCGATCGACCGATGGCGATCCTATCCTGGGGCCGGACACGGGGCTGATCGGCAAGCCGGTGCCGATGGACTCGTTCCTTGCCAAGGTCCAGTTCATGACGAGGCAGGCTTCGGCGAAAGAATAGTCGGCCGGGGATGTCGGCACGGCGCTCTCCCGCGCGTCCTTGGAGAAGTTCAACGCGAGCATGGGAGAGCGATGATGATGCAATCGGGCGGCAATGACGATGGTGTGATTCGCGGGTTGTTGCGGGACCGGGCGGGCGCGATCCGCGCCAAGGACGCCGGCGGGGCGCTCGCGGCCTATGCGGCCGATGCCGTGGCCTATGATCTGGCGCCTCCCCTGGCGAAGGCCGGTCCGGACGCCCTGGACTGGGCGGGCCTGGAGGACTGGTTCTCCACCTGGCGCGGTCCGGTCGGCTACGATCCCGGGGACTTCTCAGTCATGGTGGGAGGCGACCTCGCCTGCTGCCACGGCTTCCTGCGAATCAGCGGGACCAAGACCGATGGCGAGGAGGTCGAGGTCTGGACAAGGCAGACCTTGGTCCTGCGGCGATGCGCCCCGTCATGGCTGATCGTCCACGAGCATACTTCGGTTCCGTTCTATATGGACGGCAGCTACAGGGCTGCCGTCGATCTGAAACCCTGATCCTGGAGGTGACAGCGATGAGCGAAGCCATAGCCGCTGACCCCGTCCTGGGAGGCGTGGTGCCGTATCTCATGGTCGATGGGGCGATCAGGGCGGCGCAGTTCTACGAACGGGCGTTCGGTGCGGTCGAAATCGCGCGCCAGCCGGCCGACGACCAGGGGCGGACGATGCATGTTCATCTCCATGTGAACGGTGGTTCCGTGATGCTGAGCGACCCTTATCCGGAGTACGGCCAGCCGCTGGAGGTCCCGCAGGGCTTCACGCTTCACATGAAGGTCGACGATGTCGAGGCATGGTGGCGGCGGGCCGTCGAGGCCGGGGCGGAAGTGGCGATGCCGCTGGAGGACATGTTCTGGGGAGACCGTTACGGCCAACTCCGCGACCCGTTCGGCGTCATTTGGTCGGTAGGTGCGCCGATCCGGACCTGAGTTCCGGGATT
Source organism: Skermanella pratensis (assembly GCF_008843145.1). Taxonomy (GTDB): domain Bacteria; phylum Pseudomonadota; class Alphaproteobacteria; order Azospirillales; family Azospirillaceae; genus Skermanella; species Skermanella pratensis. Next base: position 2,709,038 of record NZ_CP030265.1, read on the forward strand.
CATTCGATTCAAGCGAACGATACAACTCATATAATGAGTTGGATCGAACGATTCGAGACTGCGATCATGGGGTCGGACCAAGGAGAGCCGAATCATGAACGCAACGTCACCGGCAACTGCCATCGCCAAGGTCAGGGTCGACATCGGGACCGGGCGCCCGCGCGATCCTGGCGTGTGGCCGGGCCTGTTGCTGGTGACGGCGGTCGCGCTTGCCGCCTTCGCCCTGGCGCAGATCCCGGGCCTGTCTGGCTTCAGCCCCCTGATCCTGGCGATCGTGATCGGGATCGCCTTCCGCGCCTTAGCTGGGGTGCCCACCCGGGCGCGCCCGGGCGTCGCCCTGTCGATGCGGGTCGTGCTCCGGTCCGCCATCGTCCTGCTCGGCCTTCAGCTTACGGCGGGGCAGGTGGCCGAGGTGGGGACGGCCGGATTGAGCGTGATCGTGGCGACGGTGGTCTGCACCTTCGCGTTCACGATCCGGCTGGGACGGATCATGGGCGTGGAGCGCGGGTTGACCGAACTGATCGCAGCCGGCACCTCGATCTGCGGCGCGTCGGCGATCGTCGCGGCCAACACGGCGACTCGGGCACGGGACGAGGATGTCGCTTATGCGGTCGCCTGCGTCACGGTGTTCGGCTCGGTCGCGATGGTGGTCTATCCCCTGCTGTCGGGACCGGCCGGCCTTGGTCCCTATGCCTACGGGATCTGGGCGGGAGCATCGATCCACGAGGTGGCGCAGGTGGTCGCGGCAGCTTTCCAGGGCGGCAGCGAAGCCGGGGAGTTCGGCAGCGTCGCGAAACTGTCCCGGGTCATGATGCTGGCACCGGTCGTGGTGGCTCTGAGCCTGATGGCGTCGAGCCGGACGCGCCGCGACGGCGCCCCCTGCGGCAGGGGCCGAGCGCCGGTGCCGTGGTTCGTGCTGGGGTTCATCGCGATGGTCGGCATCAACAGCGTGTTCGCGATCCCGGCGGAGGCGACGGCGGTGATCGCGACCGCGACGACATTCATGCTGGCGCTGGCGCTGGCCGGCATGGGCCTGGAAACCGATCTCGCCAAGCTGCGCGACAGGGGCGTCCGGCCGCTGGTGCTGGGGGGCGCCGCCTCCCTGTTCGTCGCAGCGTTCAGCCTGGGCCTGATCAAGACGTTCCTGTAAAGAAGCCTGCATGACGCTGGAGCAGCTTCGCATCTTCGTCGCGGTCGCCGAACGGGAGCACGTCACCCAGGGAGCGCGCGATCTCAACCTGACGCAATCGGCGACCAGCGCCGCGATCGCGGCGCTGGAAGCGCGTTATGCGATCAAGCTGTTCGACCGGGTCGGGCGGCGGATCGTCCTGACCGAAACGGGGCGGATCTTCCTGGCGGAGGCGAAGGCGGTGATCGCCCGTGCCGCCGCAGCCGAGACGGTTCTTGGCGACCTTGCCGGATTGACACGCGGTTCCCTGGGGCTCGCCGCGAGCCAGACCGTCGCGAACTACTGGCTGCCGCGAATAATCCACCACTATCATCTGCGCTATCCCGGCATCGCCGTGACATTGGCGATCGGGAACACGGAGCGGGTGTCTGGTCTAGTCCAACGCGGGGAGGCGGACCTTGGTTTCGTCGAGGGGGAGATCGATTCCGTCACCCTGGCGACCCACCCCGTCGCCGATGACGAGCTGGTCCTCGTCGTCGCTCCCGGGCATGACTGGGCTGGCCGGCGGCCGGAGCCGTCGCACGACTTTCCGAGGAAGCGGTGGGTATTCCGGGAACGCGGATCGGGAACCAGGTCGATCTTCGAGGCCGTCCTGCCGGGTATGGGAGTCGATGCGCGGGACTTGGCGATCTCCCTTGAGCTTCCGTCCAATGGAGCGGTGCGCGCAGCGGTCGAGGCTGGCGCCGGGGCGACAGTGATTTCGAAACTGGTCGCGGAAAGTTCCTTGCGGGCGGGAACGCTGGTCAGTGTCGACATCGCACTGCCCAAACGACGCTTCTTCGCGATGAGGCACCGTGAACGCTATCTCACGCGGGCGGCACAGGAATTCTGGCGGACGGTCGTGGACGGGAATACTTGAAAAAGCCGAAACGTGCCAAGCAGTCAGAAGAAAACAGCAGGTCAGCGTTTGAGGTCGATCGGTTCTTCGGCCAACCTGCCCGGATCGCGAACAATCTCACTCGCGATCCGGGCGGATCGTGCGTTCCAAAGCGTGGGTCGCGTCGCCGTTCGCTTACGCCAGGCCGACGAGCGAGAGAACCGCGATCACGACGACAATCACGCCGATGATGTAGAAGATGTTCCGCCCCACTTTATTCTCCAACATTGGTTTGTCGATACACCGGAGAACGTCCAGGGTCACCGAAGGTTCCACCCTCCTCGCCACACGATCGGAGAAGCACCTCGCGGAAAGGGAACAGGCAATGATCCGATAGGAACATAGTGCGAACATCATGCTTGATGTTCCGCAGATGTTCTCATATCATCCTCTTACCGCTTAGCCAGCGCCTGCTGGGTCACCTGCAAGGGAGGATATGATGTCGGCTCACAAGTTCTTTACCGAGTTCCTGGGCTTTGCCGGCCTGGTCACGTCAATGTACGGCTGGACGGTGGTCGGGCACGTTTTCGGATATTAAGACTTCGATGTGGAGTGGGCCGGTCCGCGACGGGAATTTCATGGGCGACAGCGCGCGGTGAGTGTCGGCGCGAGAGATTGCGACGGACAAACAAAAAAAGGCCGTTGTCAGGTGCCACGCTGACAACGGCCTATAAAAACAACATTCACCTTGCTCGGCAACCTGCTGAAATCTTCCGCCCGACATGGAAGGGGAAGTAACTCCCCTCCATTTCAAATATCAGCGCGGGCGACGTGCCGCACGGTGCGCCGGGATCGGGATCGGACGGTTCACCTGTTCGTCGCGACGGCTCGCCGACATATCGATTTCAATGCGCGCCAAGGCTTTGCGCAGTTCATGGACAGCATCATGCAGAGTTTGAATGCTGCCCTCGCTCGGCGCCTGCTTCCAACCGCGATAGGCCACGAGGCACGACCGGGCTGTGTCGCGGAGCCGTCCTTCGACGGCATCCACGGGAGGCGCCGGTTCAGGCCGGCCGGACGGCGACGCGGCGCGCGCGGTTTCCCCGCCAACGGAGGGCTGGGGCTGCGGAGCCGTTGCGACAGGGGCGGGGCGGACCTCGGCCGAAGGAGCGGCCGGCGCCGATTCCACAGCCCGGCCAGCGGACTGCGCGGCATTACGGCCTATATCGGAGGCGCGCAACTGGGTCCGCCCTTCCGGAGTGGCGCTGCGGCGCGGGGCCGGCCGCGGTTCCACCGGCTGGGCCGGCTGCTCGACCACGGGCTGCTCTTCCACGGGCTGCTCTTCCACTGCGCCGGTCACCGCGGGGGGTGCCGTCTCGCCCGCATCTGCCGGTTCCACCTGCTGCTGGGGCGGAGTGGCCGTCTCCGGCTCCTGCTCCAGGGTGGCCTGGTCGGCTTCCGCCGGGCTCGCCGTCTCGCTCTCGCGGGGGGCTGCGGGCTCCATCCCGGAGGCTTCAGCCTTGCGAACAATGTAGGAGATTGCGCTGGGAGTGCAGTCGAACTCGCGTGCAATCGCCGACAAAGTCGCGCCCGCCCGGTGCCGCTCCAAGATGTGCGGCCATGCCGATTGTGGAATTCGGCCGCGCCGCTTGGGCGCCTCCGGCTCATTGCCGGCTTCAGCGCTCATGATATCGCTCGGTTGCCAGAGTGAAGATTGCGTCATTGGTTCGGTGACTTTGCTCGGAGAAAATTGCGCAAACAGCGCGGCTTCCTCTCAGAGGGCAGCTACGTTTACGCATGACAGCGGTGGTGATGTGGTCTGTTGAGAACAATATTGGGTATTCGCGATCAAATTACCAGCACCGTTTTCACTCGTACAGGAGATTTGTCGGCGGAATAGCGAATTTTTGCGCTGCCGCATCGCGGCATTTGAGAAGTCCACGCCGTTGAAAGAAGTCAAGATCGGGGATTGTTAGCCTTTTCAAGCGCGAATCGGGCATTTTGGGGATGGTTGAGGATCAGCGACCGGTGAGCCGGATCGAGGCGGCGGGAGCCCGACATCGGGCGCGGGGCTGACGATTGGCCGAAGAGCACCGCACGAATCGGGGTGGCGTTCGCCTAACTACGAAAATTGTCTCTGCTTGTATCCGCAGAACAGCTTATTCATTTATTGAAAAAGCTGTTTCACTGCAGCCTAAAGTAATAAATTATGGTGAATCGCTCGCGAAACTCTTGTTTTCGCGGATTTCCCGGAGCACTACCGGAACACTAAAGGAGCCGGACCATGGGAACTGCACAGGAATGTCCCGGACCCGACACGGCCTCGCCGTGGAGTTTATGCTTCCTTCGATACAATGACGCAACGTGCATCGGTGTTGCAGTGTTGAGTGACCGCATGGCACCGCGATGCTGCGTCCGGTTCCTGTGACGGTCGAGGATTCCGTCAGTCCGGGCAATGCGCAGGCCGAGTTTCCGTCGCCGGGCTTCTATCGCCAAGTTTCTTTCGGAGGACCGTTCATGATCCCGTCTCACCATCGCCCGCATCGCGCCGGAGTCGGTCGGCGACTGCTGGCTTTGCCGCTTGCCGCGTTCATCGGCGCAGCCGGATTCGGCATGCCCGTGCCGGCTTGGGCACAGAGCGGGCCGCCCGGTTTCGCGGAACTCGCGGAAGAGCAGATCAAGACAGTCGTGAATATTTCAACGACGCAGACCCGGGGGCCGGGCGGTCCCGGCGGGCCGGGTCTTCCCGGCCGGCCGCCGGGGCAGGGACCCGGAGGTCCGGGTGGCCCAGGCGGCCCAGGTGGACCGGGCGGCCCCGACATCCCGGAGTTCCCGCCGGGCTCGCCGTTCGAGGAGTTCTTCCGCCAGTTTCGCGAGCAGCAGCCGACGCCGAGGCCGGTGACGGCGCTCGGGTCGGGCTTCATCATCGATCCCGACGGGCTGGTGGTGACGAATAACCACGTGGTCGCCGACGCTGACGAGATCCAGGTCACGCTCCATGACGACACCGTGCTCGATGCCGAACTGGTCGGGAGCGATCCCCTCACCGACCTGGCGCTGCTGCGCATTAAGAGCGACAAGCCGCTGCCCTCGGCACGCTGGGGCGACTCCAGCCGCCTGCGCATCGGCGACTGGCTGATGGCGATCGGCAATCCGTTCGGCCTGGGCGGAACCGTGACCACCGGCATCCTGTCGGCGCGGGCGCGCGACATCAACCAGGGCCCTTACGACGAGTTCCTTCAGACCGATGCATCGATCAACCGTGGCAACTCCGGCGGGCCGTTGTTCAACATGGCCGGCGAGGTGATCGGCATCAACACCGCCATCTTTTCCCCGACCGGCGGCAGCATCGGCATCGGGTTCGCCGTGCCGTCGTCCCTGGCCCGGCCGGTGCTGGAACAGATCCGCGATCACGGCAAGCCGCGCCGCGGCTGGCTCGGCGTGCAGATCCAGGCGGTCACCCCGGAAATCGCGGAGAGCCTTCAACTGCCCGAGCCGCGCGGGGCTCTGGTGACGACGGTGACCAGCGGCGGTCCGGCCGAGCAGGCGGGCATCCGGCAGGGCGACGTGATCCTGCGCTTCAACGGCCAGGACGTGGACGCCATGCGCCAGCTGCCGCGCCTTGTCGCGGACACGCCGATCGGCCAGCAGGCCGATGTGGTCGTACTGCGCGGCGGCGACAACCGCACGATCAAAGTCACGGTCGGCGATCTCGACGAGGCGCAGCAGTCTGCCGCGCTTGGGGCGGAGCAGGTGCCGCCGGGCAGCGAAAGCACGAGCCAGCCGACCACGGAGACGCTCGGCATGACGCTCTCCACCCTGGATGCGACGACCCGCGACGCGTTCAGCATCCCGGATACCGTCGAAGGCGTCGTGGTGACCGAAGCGGCGCAGGATAGTCCGGCCGCCGGGCAGGGGATCGCACCGGGGGACGTGATCGTCGAGGTCGGACAGGAGCCGGTCGAAAGCCCGGAGGACGTGACGTCGAGGATCGACCAGGCGCGTCAGGCAGGCCGGAAGAACGTGCTGATGCTGCTCAGCCGGGGCGGCGAACTGCGCTTCGTGCCGCTGCCCCTGGAGGGCTGAGGAAGGGCGGGGCGGGATCGGGAAAGCGCGCGTCCGCCGGCGCCAAGCCGGTCAGCTGCGTTTCCGGATGATCCCGCCCAGCAGCATTCCGATGCCGAAAGCGATCAGCAGCGCCGCGCCCGGGTTGGAGCGGGCCTGCCGTCCCGCCCGGCGCATGGCGAGCCGCCCCCGGTGGTCGGCTTCCTCACGAAGTTCCACGACGCGCCGCTGGCCGGCTTCGGTCCGGGAGACGATCTGGCCCGAGGCTTGTTCCGCGAGGTTCCGAATCGCGGCAGCGGCTTTGGCACGAGCCCGGGCGGCGCGGTCGGCCTGCGTTCCGGCCCTCTCCCTCAGTTCGGCTGCCCAGTCGCTCACATCGCGGAAAGCCTGCTCACGCGTGATGGCATAGCTTTCCGAGATCGCTTCGATCAGGCGGTCACGGCTACCCTGGAGATCATCAATGATCCACTGGGGAATCCGCCGCCATTTTTCCCGCGCAAGTTCCTTGTACTTGCCCCAGTTCAGTTCGATGCTGTTCCAGTCCAAGTCCATGGGAACTCCCGATCCGGATTTGCAGGGTAGTCCGGAGTGAACAAACATGCGCGGCACCCGGTTCCTGCCGCGACGAAGCATGGAAGATGGGAGAGGCGGCGATGCCGAAGGAGTTGACCCATATCCTGTTCGCGGACGCCGTCGCGGGCGACCTGGAATCCGGCCGTTGTGCCGGCGTGGCGGACCTGCTGCGTCACGAACGCGCAACGCTTCATTTCGGCTCGATCGCAACCGATACGCTCTTCTACGGCGTCACGCTTCCGCTGCTGGACCGGGATTTTCGCCCATGGGGCGACATCATCCACGGGGAGGAGGGGGAGGACACCGGCACGCCGGTCCGCGAGATGCTTCGACGACTGCGCGACGGTACCGCGGCAGGGGCAGGGAGCACTTCGGGCGACGTGAAGTTCGCGTTCGTCTGCGGCTTCCTGACCCATATGGCGCTGGATATCGTCTTCCATCCCTGGGTCTATGCGGTGACCGGGCAGTATTACGATCCCGATCCGGTGCGGCGGACCGACTCCCAGATGCGCCACCGGATGGTGGAGTCCTGGCTGGACCTTCTGATGCTGGGCCGGCAAGGAACCGGCCTGGCGGATTTCGAAGCGTTGGAGGCGGTGCGGCGGAACGGGCCGGCCAACCTCGCCTGCCTCGATTTCTTCGCGGACTGTTTCCGGGCGGCGTGGCGGACCGATGGCGATGTCGGGCGCTATGCCCGGCGGTTCTACCGGGTCCAGATGCTTTTGACGCGGCTGTTCGCATCGTCTGCCGCGATGAGGGCCGTTGCGCTGGCGAACCGGAGGACGGACGGACGCGCGCGCGCCTTCCTGGCCCTGTTCTATCCCACGCGTTCGGACCGGATGCCGGCAGACCTGTTCGACTTCCAGGGATACCGCCACCCGGTAACGGGGGAAAGGGTGGCGGCGACGCTGGCGTCGATGTGGGAGGACGCACGGCGGCTGGCGGTCGATCTGCTGACCGCCGCCGCCGATATCAGGAATGGCGCGGCTCCGGAAACCCTGGACGCGATTCTGGAAGGCCGCAGCCTCGATGTCGGGCTGTCCAACTGTCCCGCAGCCAGGGCCGTTCACTTCGATATATATCCGGCCGCCCGGATGTGGGGCTATCCCGGTCCGATCACTTCGCCGCGATGACCGCGATCTCGACCTGGTACTTTGGAGCAGCCAGCTTCGCCTCGACGGTCGCGCGGGCCGGCGGGTTGGCGGCATCCACCCATGCTTCCCAGGCGGCGTTCAGCGCGCCGAAATGGGCCATTTCGCTGAGATAGATCGTGGCCGACAGCAGCTTGCTCTTGTCGGATCCGACGAGGGCCAGCAGTTCGTCGATCTGGCGCAGGATCTGCTCGGTCTGGCCCTTGGCGTCGGCGGTGGTGTCCTCGGCGACCTGGCCGGCGAGATAGACGGTCTCGTTGTGGACGACCACCTGGCTCATGCGCGGGCCGATTTTGAAACGCTGAATGGACATCGGTTCTTTTCCCTGGTGGATTTTCAAGGCGAGGGTTGGTGGGAGCGCAGTGTTCGCATCCCGGACGGCGGGGCGCAACCGGTTATCTCCGGTTCGGCGGTTTTGCCCCGATACTTGTCGGCCTTTGCGCAAATCCATGTATAGGGTGATCGATGCGCAGTCGCGGCGTCTTGGCACGACAGTAACGCGGCCCCATCACGGTCCCGGGTCTTCCGTAGCGCTCCACAGCCAGGCGGCTCCGCGCACGCCGCTGGAATCGCCGTGCCGGGCGGGAACGATGGGGGTGTCCGCCGTGTCTGAGATGCACCAGCGGTTCAGCAGCGGCGGCAGCATCGGATAGAGACGTGCGACGTTGGACATGCCGCCGCCCAGCACGATCACGTCGGGATCGAGCACGTCGATGATCATGGCCAGGCTGCGCGCCAGCCGGCCGGCGTAGCGCTCGATACTCGCGAGCGCGCCGGGATCGCCGGCGTCGGCCCTGGCCGCGATCTCCTGGGCCGAAAGCCGCTCGCCGGTGATCCGGGCATGGTCGGCGGCGAACGCCGGTCCGGAGATCCAGGTCTCGATGCAGCCGGGCCGGCCGCAGTAGCAGGCCGGGCCGGGATGCTCGTCCGCCCCGGGCCAGGGGAGGGAGGTATGCCCCCATTCGCCGGCGATGCCGTTGCGCCCGGTCAGCACCTTGCCCCCGGTCACGATGCCGGCGCCGGTCCCCGTTCCCACGATCGCCCCGAACACCGTGTCGAAGCCCGCGCCGGCCCCGTCCGCCGCTTCCGACACCGCGAAGCAGTTCGCGTCGTTCTGTACCCGCACCGGTCGGCCAACGAGGTCGCGGAGATCGTCGCCGAGGGCGTGGCCGATCAGCCAGGTGGAGTTGGCCTTCCCGACCAGCCCGCCGGGCGGCAGCACGATACCGGGTATCCCGACGCCGACGGTGCCGCGACCGCCCGCCTGCCCTTCCAGCCAGGATACCAATCCCGCCAGCGACTCGAGGGTTGCTGCATAATTGCCACGCGGTGTGCCGATTCTGCGGCGGGAGAGTTCCCGACCGTTGCGGTCTATGGCGATTCCCTCGATTTTGGTGCCACCAAGATCGATGCCGATGCGGATCATTGAGTATAACCAGCGGATTGAGCGGTTGACGAATATCAGACCGGAGCTTAGCCGATGGACCGCCAGTCCTCACCGCCAAAAAATGCGGCAGGCAGACGTTGTATCCCGCGGCATATTCAGGCAATCTGCGCTCAAAGAAGTAATTCTTTCGCGCCATCCAACCCATCCGGAATCTCGACAGGGCCGTTTTCCATGAATAGCGCCATCGACCCCCATCGCGAGAAGCCGGCGCGCCGCAGCGCGCGCCGCATCGTCACCGCCGTCACGGCCGCCTGCGTACTGGCGGCGTCGTCCTCCGCCTGGGCCAAGTCCGCGTGCTATTCTGCGGCGGAATATGACGCCGAGCAGGCGATGCGGCTCCATACGGAGCTGATGGTCATCGGCCTGACCTGCAACTCGGTCCAGCAGGAACGCAACCTGTTCGCCAAGTACCAGAGCTTCACGACCAAGCATCGCACCCAGCTGATGACCTGGGAAAAGGTTCTGATCGGACATTTCCGCCAGACCGACAAGTCCAACCCGACCCGCCGGTTCGACGATTTCCGGACGATCCTCGCCAACGAGATCGCCCAGCGGGCGGCCTTGCTGACGCCGCCGGTGTTCTGCCAATCCTACAGCGACCGGGTGGACCAAGCGATGGCCATGACCGACGGGGACTTGAAGAAGTACCTGTCGACCGAAGACGCCGGGCAGATCGCCGCCGCACCGCCGTGCGGTGTCAAGGTCGCCGAACTGCTGGGTGACGACGGTGCGGCGCAGGTGGCCCAGGCCTCCAGCAAGCCGCAGGTCCAGGGTTCCAAGACGGCGGCCGGTTCCAAGGCCAAGCCGGCCAAGGCGGCGAGCACCGGCAAGTCGGCGCCCGCCAAGCCGAACAAGACGGTCGTCACCGCCGCCAAAGTTGACTGAGGGCGGCGGCGGAGTAATTCTCACCCCGGCGGCGGCCGAACACCATTCCGGAAATCCGGCCGCCGTTCAGGACCCTTATGACTGCCACCGCAACGCCGGCCGGATCCAAGGCCCGGCGCACCATGTTCCTCATCGCCGCACGCGAAGCCGTCGGCATGCCGTCGATCGTTCTGGGCGCCAGCTACGTGGGCTTCGGGTCGCTGGTCCGGGAAAGCGGGATGGGGCTGTGGCTGGGCCTCTTCTCGACGCTGTCCGCCTGGGCGCTTCCGGGGCAGGTGGCGCTGGTCGAACTTTACGGCGTCGGAGCCTCGCTCCTGGTGATCGCCTTGGCGGTGGCCCTGACCAACGCACGGCTGATGCCGATGACGATCACCCTGATGCCGCTGATCCACGACCCGGCGGTGCCGCGCTGGCGATACTACCTCTACTCCCACCTGGTCGCGGTAACCGCCTGGGCCTTCTCGATGCGCCGGTGCCCGGAGATGCCGCGAGACGTCCGGCTCCCCTATTTCGTCGGTTTCGCCACCGTCCTGTGGCTGGCCAGCCTGATCGGAACCGCGGTCGGCTTCGTCCTGGCGGACGCGGTGCCGCAGTCGGTCACGCTGGGGCTGGTCTTTCTCAACCCGATCTATTTCATGCTGATCTTCGCGACCGACCTGCGCCACCGGGCGCGGGCGATCGCGCTGGGCCTGGGCGCCGTGATGGGGCCGACGCTCCACACCTTTTCGCACGACTGGGGATTGATGCTGACCGGGCTGATCGCCGGAACGGCCGCGTTCGGGGCCGACAGGCTGCTTGCGAGGCGTCGTGGCTGACGGCTGGATCATCGTCGTCCTGCTGGTGGGAGCGGCCGCAACCTATGTCTGGCGGGCGCTCGGCGTGGCGCTGTCGGGCCGGATCAATCCGGGGGGACCCGTCTTCGAATGGGTCGGGTGCGTCGCCTACGCGCTGCTCGCCGGGCTGATCGCCCGCATGATCATCCTGCCGGTCGGATTGCTGCAAGAGACCGACCTGGGTTCCCGCCTGCTGTCCGCCGCCATCGCGCTCGCCGTGTTCTTCATCATGCGCAGGAGCATCTTCTTCGGCGTCTCCGCCGGTACCTTGGCGCTGATCGGGCTGACGGTCGGCGATTTCCGAATGTTCTGATTGCCGTCGGCGCCGCTTCGGCTCCACCATTCATTGCGGGTTTCAAAAGAACGGCCGGACCTGAAGGTTACAGGCGAAGTGTCGGCCAGGGGTTTCATTTCGGGCAGGATGCGGGTTTCTTGTGCTGCAGTTGCACAGGGTTCGCTCAAGTCGCTCCGCGTCTCCAGACGGCCGATTTTCCCCGCTTGCCCGGCCGTGGAGGGTAATATAACGTCGCGTCAAGAATAAGGCCGGCGGGCCGAACCGCCGTGCCGGTGGTTCGAATCGGGAGACTTCCGACTGTTTGCAATTCCGTCGGCGCCGCAGAGCTTCGCCACGCCGGCTTTTCGAGCTGTTCGCAAGGGCCTGGGTCCCGGACCTTCCCCTCTGGCCAGCCGGGCGCGTCCCGCGCCTGGATGGGATGGTGCGTGCCGACTCTGTGACGCAAACGACGTCTGGGTAGCGAGGACATGGAATATTTCCTTCAACAATTGATCAACGGGCTGACGCTCGGGGCGATCTACGGCCTGATCGCGATCGGCTACACGATGGTGTACGGCATCATCGGCATGATCAATTTCGCCCATGGCGAGATCTACATGATCGGTGCCTTCATCGCGGTGATCAGCTTCATCGTGCTTGGGGCCGCCGGGATCACCTGGGTGCCGGTGATGCTGATGCTGGTGCTGATCATCTCCATGGTGTTCACCAGCATCTACGGCTGGACGATCGAGAGGCTGGCCTACCGGCCGCTCCGCGGGTCGTTCCGGCTGGCGCCGCTGATCTCCGCGATCGGCATGTCGATCTTCCTGCAGAATTACGTCCAGCTGGTCCAGGGCGCCCGGGTCAAGCCGATGCCGCCGGTGATCCAGGGCGGCTTCGTGATCATGGAGCGGGCCGACGGGTTCGTGGTCAGCCTCAGCTACCTGCAGATCCTGATCATCCTGCTGACGACGGCGCTGATGGTCGGCTTCACCCTGCTGATCACCCGCACCGACCTGGGACGCGCCCAACGGGCGTGCGAGCAGGACAAGACCATGGCCGGCCTGCTTGGCGTGAACGTCGACCGCACGATCTCGCTGACCTTCGTGATGGGTGCCGCGCTGGCCGCGGTCGCGGGCGTGATGGTGACGCTCTATTACGGCGTGATCGACTTCTTCATAGGATTCCTGGCGGGGGTGAAGGCGTTCACCGCGGCGGTGCTGGGCGGCATCGGCTCGCTGCCCGGAGCCATGCTGGGCGGGCTGCTGATCGGCCTGATCGAGGCGTTCTGGTCGGCTTATTTCTCGATCGAGTACAAGGACGTGGCGACCTTCGCCATCCTCGTCCTGGTGCTGATCTTCCGCCCGACGGGTCTGCTCGGCAAACCCGAAATCGAGAAGGTCTGATCCGATGACCGCAATCGTTTCCCATACCCCCGACCGGCGGCGCCTCGACGTGGGCGCCATGGTGAAGGAGGCCGGCCTCACGGCACTGGTGGCGCTGGCCCTGACATTGCCGCTGGTGGGACTGCGGACGGTGGACGTCGGCTCTCGCCTGACGGTCACGACCCGCTTCGACGAGGTGCTGATCAGCGTCGTGCTGGTCTTCATCGGCCGGATCGGCCTGATCCTGACCCGCGAAGGCCATGCCGCCGCGGTGCTGGGCGTCAGCCTCGCCATCGCGGCGGTCTCCTGGTTCGTCCCGTTCCCGAGCGAAATCCTCAAGGTCATCACCATCACGGGCGCCGCGGTGCTGGCGATCCGCGCGGCGATCACGGTGCGGCGCGACCGCAGCACGCTGAGCCAGCAGGAACGCGACCGCGCCATGGACCGGCTGGGCGCCAGGGTCCAGGACGCCGCCGTCTGGATCGGCCCGATCGCCGTCGTCTTCGCGATCATCCTGCCGTTCCTGCCGTTCGCCAGCCGGTCGGTCGTCGATATCGGCATCCTGATCCTGACCTACATCATGCTGGGCTGGGGCCTGAACATCGTGGTCGGACTCGCCGGCCTGCTGGACCTGGGCTATGTGGCGTTCTACGCGGTCGGGGCCTATTCCTACGCGCTGCTGGCGCAGTATTTCGGCTTCAGCTTCTGGCTGTGCCTGCCGCTGGCGGGTATCCTGGCGGCCTTCTCCGGCCTCGTCCTGGGGTTCCCGGTGCTGCGGCTGCGCGGCGACTATTTCGCGATCGTGACCTTGGGATTCGGCGAGATCATCCGCGTGGTGCTGCTGAACTGGGCCGTCTTCACGGGCGGGCCGAACGGCATCTCCGGCATTCCGCGCCCCAGCTTCTTCGGGATCGCCGACTTCGACCGACGCCCGCCGGAAGGCGAGGTCGCGTTCCACCAGCTCTTCGGGATCCCGTTCGACCCGATGCACCGGATCATCTTCCTCTACTACCTGATCCTGGTACTGGCGCTCCTGGTCAACTTCTTCACCATGCGGATCCGGAAATTGCCCCTGGGGCGGGCCTGGGAGGCGCTGCGCGAGGACGACATCGCCTGCACGTCGCTGGGCATCAACCGGACCAACATCAAGCTGGCCGCCTTCACCATCGCCGCCATGTTCGGCGGCTTCGCCGGCTCCTTCTTCGCGACGCGCCAGGGCTTCATCAGCCCGGAGAGCTTCACCTTCATCGAGTCGGCGATCATCCTTGCGATCGTCGTGCTGGGGGGCATGGGCAGCCAGATCGGCGTGGTCGTCGCGGCCCTGATCGTGATCGGCCTTCCCGAGGCGTTCCGCGAATTGGCCGAGTACCGCATGCTGACCTTCGGCATGGGCATGGTCCTGATCATGGTCTGGCGGCCGAGGGGCCTGCTGGCCCACCGCGATCCCACCATCCTGCTGCACCCCAAGCGCAGCGCAAGGCAGCAGCAAGCCGATTCGGAGGCGGGGACATGACAGCCATACCCGGAACCCCACTGCTCGAAGTCGAGCACCTGACCATGCGGTTCGGCGGGCTGGTCGCCGTCAACGACGTGTCGTTCACGGCGATGGAGCGCCAGATCACCGCGATCATCGGCCCGAACGGCGCCGGCAAGACCACCATGTTCAACTGCCTGACCGGCTTCTACTCGCCGACCGTCGGCCGGCTCGCGCTGCACCGCCCGGACGGCGACTTCCTGCTGGAGAGGCTGGAAGCCTTCCGGATCTCCCAGCAGGCCGGAGTCGCCCGTACTTTCCAGAATATCCGCCTGTTCGCCCGCATGAGCGTGCTGGAGAACCTGGTGGTGGCCCAGCACAACAAGTTGATGAAGGCGTCGGCCTTCACGGTCGCCGGCCTGCTCGGCCTGCCCAGCTATCGCAAGGCGGAGAAGCAGGCGGTCGAGCTGGCGCGCTACTGGCTGGACAAGGTCAAGCTGACGAGGTTCGCCGACTGGGAGGCGGGCAACCTGCCCTATGGCGCGCAGCGGCGGCTGGAGATCGCCCGGGCGATGTGCACCGAGCCGGTCCTGCTGTGCCTGGACGAGCCGGCGGCGGGCCTGAACCCGCGCGAGTCGGGCGATCTGAGCGAGTTGCTGATCCATATCCGCGATGAGGAGAAGATCGGCGTGCTGCTGATCGAGCACGACATGAGCGTGGTCATGAAAATCTCCGACCATGTCGTGGTGCTGGACTACGGCCGCAAGATCTCCGACGGGACGCCGGAGTTCGTCAAGAGCGACCCCATGGTGATTCGCGCCTATCTGGGCGAGGAGGAGGACGAGGAGCTGCCGGTCGAGGTGAAGCAGGACCTCCCCGAGGTCGCGGAGCGGGAGGAGGGGCCATGAGCGAGCCCATGCTGAAGATACAGGGCGTCCACACCTTCTACGGCTCGATCGAGGCGCTGAAAGGCGTGGACATGGAAGTGTCGGCCGGCGAGATCGTGACCCTGATCGGGGCCAACGGCGCCGGCAAGTCGACCTTGCTGATGACCATCTGCGGCAACCCGCAGGCGAAGTTCGGCAGGATCATCTTCGAGGGCAATGACATCACCCGGGTCCCGACCTTCGAGATCGTGCGCCGCGGCATCGCCCAGTCGCCCGAGGGACGGCGGATCTTCGGCCGCATGACCGTGCTGGAAAACCTGCAGATGGGGTCGGTGACGGCCCAGCCCGGCAGCTTCGACCGCGAGCTGGAACGGGTCTATACCCTGTTTCCCCGCCTGAAGGAGCGGCAGTCCCAGCGCGGCGGCACGCTGTCGGGCGGCGAGCAGCAGATGCTGGCGATCGGCCGCGCGCTGATGAGCCAACCGCGCCTGCTGCTGCTGGACGAGCCGTCGCTGGGCCTGGCGCCGCTGATCGTGAAGCAGATCTTCAAGGTGATCGAGGACATCAACCGCGAGCAGCGGATGACGGTCTTCCTGGTGGAGCAGAACGCCTTCCACGCGCTGAAGCTGGCCCACCGGGGCTATGTCATGGTCAATGGCAACATCACCATCCAGGGGACCGGGCGCGAGCTTCTCGCCAACGAGGAGGTTCGCACCGCATACCTGGAAGGCGGGCACTAGGAGGTCATGATGGAACAGCTTCTCGGCACCTCGATCCCGGTGTTCATCGGCCTGACGGTCATCCTGTTCGGCGGCGCGGCCTTCATGACCGGGCAGGGCATGGCGTCGAAATGGCGGCCGATGCGGACCGCCTTCCTCTACACGGCGCTGCTGGGAGTGGGCGACCGGTTCCTGGTATACGCGCTGTTCGGGGGAGAGCTGCTCAGCGTGACCGGATACGTCATCCATACCGCCGTGTTGACGGTGATCTGCGTGGCGGCATACCGGATGACACAGGCGCGCAAGATGGTGAAGCAGTACCCGTGGCTCTACGAGCGCAGGGGTCTGTTCGCCTGGCGCGAGAAGAGTTCGGCGACCGGCCAGCCCGTCATGTCGTAAGTCACCGATGACGGATTCTGTCGCACTGCGCGACAGGTCAGATATAATGAAAATACAACAGGGAGTGCCGCCCGCTAATCGCACCGCGATGACGGGCGGCAACCGGTTCGGCCTTCCGGCAAGGCATGTAACGGCCAGCTCATGAACAGGGAGCATTATGGTTATGAAGTTCAGAAAATCGCTTCTTGCGGCGACCGCCGCTTTCACCCTCGCCACCATGGCCGCTTCGGCAGCCTATGCCGATGTGGTGATCGCCGTCGCCGGGCCGATGACCGGCCAGTACGCGGCGTTCGGCGAGCAGATGAACAAGGGCGCGCAGATGGCCGCGGCCGACCTGAACGCGGCCGGCGGCATCCTGGGCGAGAAGATCAAGCTGGAAGTGGGCGACGACGCCTGTGATCCGAAGCAGGCGGTGGCCGTCGCCAACCAGCTCGCCGGCGCGGGCGCCGTGTTCGTGGCGGGGCACTTCTGCTCCAGTTCCTCGATCCCGGCCAGCCAGGTCTACACGGAAGAGGGTATCCTGCAGATCTCTCCCGCCTCGACCAACCCGAAGCTGACCGACGAGGCGAAGGGCAACAACGTCTTCCGCGTCTGCGGCCGCGACGACCAGCAGGGCAAGGTCGCCGGCGAGTACATCGCGACCATGTACCAGGGCAAGAACGTCGCGATCGTCCACGACAAGAGCGCCTACGGGAAGGGTCTGGCCGACGAGACGCAGAAGTCGCTGAACGCGGCCGGCCTGAAGGAGAAGCTGTACGAGGCGTACACCGCCGGCGAACGCGACTACTCCGCGCTGGTCAGCAAGCTGAAGCAATCCGCCATCGACGTTCTGTATGTCGGCGGCTACCACACCGAGGCCGGCCTGATCGCGCGCCAGCTGAAGGACCAGGGCATGAACGTCCAGATCATCTCGGGCGACGCGCTGGTCACCGAGGAGTTCTGGACGATCACCGGCCCGGCCGGCCAGGGCACCCTGATGACCTTCGGCCCCGACCCGCGCAACAAGCCGGCGGCCAAGGCGGTGGTCGAGAAGTTCCGCGCCCAGGGCTATGAGCCGGAAGGCTACACGCTGTACACCTATGCGGCGATGCAGATCTTCAAGCAGGCCGCGGAGAAGGCCGGCTCGACCGATCTCGACAAAGTGGCGGCGGTCCTGCGCAGCACCGAATTCGATACCGTGATCGGCAAAATCGCCTTCGATCAGAAGGGCGACGTCACGACCCCGGCCTATGTCTTCTACAAATGGAACGACGGCAAGTACGCTGAAGTCACCACCAACTAAAACCGTTTAAGCGGTAAGACGAAAAGCCCGGCGCATCGCGCCGGGCTTTTTTCGGGCCTGGACTCCGTCCCGCCGCCGAGTCTCAGTGTGCCGCGAGCTTGCCCTGGTCGGTCGCCGGAGAGCGGGGCTGCAGGACCTCCGGCGCCTTGATGCCGGCCTGTTCCTCGCACAGACGCAGGACGTCGCGCCAGAAGGCGGCGGCGCGAAGGTTGTTCGCGGCGATTAGTTCGACCAGTTTGACTTTGGCCAGGCGGGCGGCGTCATCGCCCAGTTCTTCGACCAGACGAGTCGCTACTAGAAGAATGTCGAGATCGGTTTTCATGTCCATCTAACGGTCAAGGTGAGGCATCTGTTCCTTTTTGAACTGTCCCTCTTCAGGCATACGACATTCGATAAACGGCGGATCGCTGTTGCGTTTCCGTCACAAAACGCAAACCTGCGATGTGGGATATGCGGAAACTCTCGCAAGGGTACCGCCACTGGTTTAATCATCTCCCGGTGCCGGCTTGGTTGAATGGTCACAGGTTCTGGAGAATGCCAATGCGGCGAAAGAAACGTGAGATAGCGGAAGGACAGCGTTACCGCAGGCTCGGTCCCGGAGGCAGCGTGTGGGAAATCGTCGCCGTCCGCAAGGACGTCATGGGGGCGACCCACGCTCAGATGAAGCGGGCCGATGATCCCAAGACGTTGAAAACCTTGGCGATCGCCGCCCTGCTTGACCCGGAGCAGTTCGAGCGGGTCGGCGAAGAGGCCTGACGGAAGATCCGCCAGGCCAGGGTTACCGGGCCTTGGCGACCCTTGCCGGCAACCGCGGCGAGGGGCTCCACGTGCCGGACCGGATCGCGGCGAACACCTCTTGCAGGGGGGATCAACCCGTTGCCCGGCCATGGTACTGGCGCAGCGCATGGATGTCATCCCGGCCACCTGCGGTCCACGTGAAGCGGTGCTTTCGAAGTCCGAACTTGGTTGACCGGGCAACAGGCATTCCGGGTTGACCTTTGCGGTTCCGCGGATCAAGTCCGCGGAAGACGGGAGAAGCGGTTCCGGCACCTGCGGACATGATCCGCGGGTCCGCCCGCACCGGCTTTTCATAATCACGTCTGGACGCGCGTCCCGCCCGTGCGCGGTGGCTCCCGGATTGCGGCAACGCGCCTGAAAAGCCATGCGACGGGGTTCCGGTTCGAGCCTTCCGGGGCCATTTGCGTTAGGCTATGCATTGCCGAAGCCGGTATCCGCAGTGCTGTGTCCGCATCAGAGGAATGAGACGATGGCGTCCTACGACTATGACCTGTTCACCATCGGCGCCGGATCGGGCGGCGTCGCCGCCAGCCGTCGTGCTGCTTCCCACGGCGCCCGCGTCGCGATCTGCGAGGGCAGCAAGGTCGGCGGCACCTGCGTCATCCGCGGCTGCGTGCCCAAGAAACTGCTGATGTACGGCGGACAGTTTCGCGACGCCTTCGAGGATGCCGTCGGCTACGGATGGGACGCCACCGTTCCGGATTTCGACTGGCCGAAGCTGCTGGCGGCCAAGGACCGGGAGATCGACCGGCTGAACCATATCTATATCGGAATGCTGGAAAAGGCGGGCGTGACCCTTATCGAAGGCTTCGGCCGGCTGGTCGACCGGCACACCGTCGAGGTCGCCGGGCGCCGCTACACCGCGCGCACCATCCTGATCGCGACCGGCGGGCATCCGGTCGGGCCGAACCTGCCGGGCTTCGAACATGCCATCAGCTCGAACGAGGCGCTGGACCTGAAGCGGCTGCCGTCGGGCATGGTGATCATCGGCGGCGGTTACATCGCCGTCGAGTTCGCCTGCATCTTCAACGCGCTGGGTGTCGACATCACGATGATGATCCGCAGCGGCGACCTGCTGAACGGGTTCGACGACGATATCCGCCAGGCGCTCGCGGTCGAGATGCGCAAGCGCGGCATCACGATCCGGACCGGCGTCCGGCTCGACCGGCTGGAAAAGCTGGACGACGGCTATTGCGTCGTCACGCGCGACGGCGAGCGGTTTGAGACGGAGTTGGTGTTCGCCGCCACGGGCCGCGTTCCCAATACCCGCAACCTGGGCCTGGAGGAGGTCGGGGTCGAGCAGGACGACAGAGGCGGGGTCAAGGTCGATTCCTGGTCGCGCACCAACATCGACAACATCTACTCGGTCGGCGACGTGACCAACCGGGTGGCGCTGACCCCGGTGGCCATCGCCGAAGGGCGCGCCTTCGTCGAGACCATGTACAACGACAACCCTATGGAGGTCGATTACTCCAACATCCCGACGGCCGTGTTCAGCAGCCCGCCGATCGGGACCGTAGGACTGTCCGAGGCCCAGGCCCGGCAGATCTGCGGCGAGATCGACATCTACAAGAGCGGCTTCCGGCCGATGAAGAACACGCTGAGCGGCCGTGACGAACGGACGCTGATGAAGCTTGTGGTGGACCGCCGGAGCGACCGGGTCATGGGCGCCCACATGCTCGGCCCCGACGCGCCCGAAATCGTCCAGGGTCTCGCGATCGCCATGAACTGCGGCGCCACCAAGCGGCAGTTCGATCGCACCATCGGCCTGCACCCGTCCGCCGCCGAGGAGTTCGTCACCCTGCGCGACAAGGTGCCCGACCCGGTCCGTAGCCAGGCGGCGGAATAGGGTCAGGATCCGTCGCGGCCGGCTTGACGGCGCCCCCGAGTCGCGGCCGATTCTTTAACTCTGGAAATGAATCGCTGAAGGAAGTATAGCCAGTTCCCTTGGAATGTCGAAAAAGCGACCGGGGCGGTGGCGACTGTGCCGGTCAATGTGGAGGATGGTGCAATGGCCGAACGCTGGACCCCGAACACCTGGCGCTCGAAGCCCGTCAAGCAGATGCCCTTTTATGCCGACCAGGACAAATTGACGGCGGTCGAGCAGCGTCTGTCCAACTATCCGCCGCTGGTTTTCGCGGGCGAGGCGCGGCGGCTCAAGGCGGCCCTAGCGGACGTGGCCCGCGGCAACGGTTTTCTGCTCCAGGGCGGCGACTGTGCCGAGAGCTTCGCCGAATTCCATCCCAACAACATCCGCGATACCTTCCGCGTCCTGCTTCAGATGGCGGTGGTGCTGACCTTCGGCGGCGCCACGCCGGTGGTGAAGGTCGGGCGCATGGCGGGACAGTTCGCCAAGCCGCGCTCGACCGACACGGAGACCATCGACGGCACCGAGCTGCCGAGCTACCGTGGCGACATCATCAACGGTTTCGACTTCGACCCGGCCTCGCGCGAGCCCGATCCCGACCGCATGGTCCAGGCTTACAACCAGTCCGCGGCCACGCTAAACCTGCTTCGCGCCTTCGCCCAGGGCGGTTATGCCGACCTGCACAAGGTTCACCAATGGAACCTGGGCTTCGTCGAGCGCAGCCCCGCCGGCGAGCGCTACCGCGACCTGGCCGACCGCCTGGACGAGACGCTGAACTTCATGGCGGCCTGCGGCATCACCGCGGAGACGACGCCCCAGCTGCGCGAAACCGACTTCTTCACCAGCCACGAGGCGCTGCTGCTCCCCTATGAGGAGGCGCTGACCCGCGTCGACAGCACCACCGGCGACTGGTACGACGTGTCGGCCCACATGCTGTGGATCGGCGACCGTACCCGCCAGCCCGACCACGCCCATGTGGAGTTCCTGCGCGGCGTCAAGAACCCGATCGGGCTGAAGTGCGGACCGACCAGCGACCCCGACGAGCTGATCCGCCTGATCGACATGCTGAACCCGGCGAACGAGCCGGGACGCCTGACGCTGATCGCGCGCATGGGTTTCGAGAAGGTCCAGGACAAGCTGCCGGCCCTGATCCGCAAGGTCCAGCGCGAGGGGCGCGTCGTCGTGTGGGCGTGCGATCCCATGCACGGCAATACGATCAAGTCGTCCACCGGCTACAAGACCCGGCCGTTCGACCGCATCCTGTCGGAAGTGAAGGACTTCTTCTCCGTCCACCAGGCGGAGGGGACCCATCCCGGCGGCGTCCATTTCGAACTGACCGGCCAGGACGTGACGGAATGCACCGGCGGCGCCCAGGCGATCACCGACCACGCCCTTGCCAAGCGCTACCATACCCACTGCGATCCGCGCCTGAATGCCAGCCAAGCTCTTGAACTGGCGTTCCTTATCGCGGAAGGTCTGAAGCGCAGCCGCCAGCAGCAGGACCGGGAACGCCGGATCGCCGCGGCGGAGTGACCGCACGGAACCAGCCCCGGAACGGCCCCCAGCCGTTCCGGGACCAACAAGAGCGCCAAATCTTGGACAGTCGAGACAACGACCGCAGCCAGCAATCCCTTCGGCCCTCGGTATCCGACATCGACCGGTGGACCGATACCTATTTCCTGCGGACCAAGGCCACGGTCGGCCGGTTCGGCGACAAGCGGGTCACCTACGCGATCTTCATGCGCCGCCCCGTCGTCTCGGCGCCCCGCCTCGCGGTGGACTGGCTCCAGGGGGTGGCCCGCGAACGCGGGTTCGAGGTCGAGGTGGACCTGCTCCACACCGAGGGCCGCTGGATCGGCGCCGGCGAGCCGATCCTGTATATTTCCGGCCCACTCTATCATCTTGTCGACCTGGAAACCCTGCTGCTGATGAAGCTGGGTCCCGCCTGCGTCTCCGCCTACAACGCCTTCACCATGTGCGCCGATCTGCCGAAGGTGGCGTTCCTCGCCATGGACGCCCGGCACTGCGCCGGCACAGAGATGGCGGAGATCATGGCCTATGCGGCCAGCGTCGGCTCGGCCCGCGCCAAGCGGAAGGTCGGTGCCATAGGATTCATCGGCAACGCCACCGACGCCACGGCCCATTATTTCGGTCGCTCCGCCGGCATGGGGACCATGCCGCACGCCCTGATCGGCTATGCCGGATCGACCGTGCGGGCGGCCGAGATGTTCCACGAGACCTTTCCCGACCAGAACCTGACGGTGCTGGTCGACTATTTCGGCCGGGAGATCACGGACAGCCTGGAGGTCTGCCGCCGGCTGCCGCACCTGGCCGAGGCGGGCCGGCTGAGCATGCGGATCGACACGCCGGGCGGGCGCTTCATCGAGGGGCTCGACCCGCCCGGCTCCTACGCGGTGCTGGAACGGCATGTTCCGGCCGCGATCCGCGGCTATCGCGACGAGACCCAGCTCCGCTACCTGATCGGCACCGGCGTTTCGGCCGCGGCGATATTCCACCTGCGGGACGCGCTGGACGATGCCGGCTTCGACAAGGTCAAGATCGTCGCCAGCAGCGGCTTCAGCCCGGCGAAGTGCCGTATCATGGCGGAGGCTCAGGCTCCGATCGACGTCATCGGAACCGGCAGCTACCTGCCGGAGCGATGGACCGAGACCTACGCGACCGCTGACATCATCGAATATGACGGTGAGAAGCGGGTCAAGGTCGGCCGCGAGTTCCTGTTCCGGAAATAGCGGCCCCCGGCTCTCAGCCAGCCCTGACGCGGTCCAGGAAGGCACCGACCTCGCGCCGCATCCGGTCGGTGTCCCGCGCCAGCCCGCGCGCGGCATCGAGCAACTGGCCCGATGCCGTTCCCGCTTCCGTGGCGGCCGTCATCATGCCGGCTACATTGCGCGAGACTTCCTGGGTGCCGATCGCGGCCTGCTGGACGTTCCCGGCGATCTCGTTCGTCGCGGCGCTCTGCTCCTCCACCGCGGAGGCGACCGTCGTGGAAATCTCGTTGATCCGGACGACGGTGGTGCCGATGCCCCTGATGCCCGACACCGCGAAGCCCGCTGATCCCTGAACTTCCGAAACCTTGGCCTGGATCTCCTCGGTCGCCCTGGCGGTCTGGGCGGCAAGGTTCTTGACCTCGGACGCCACGATGGCGAACCCCTTGCCGGCCTCTCCGGCGCGTGCCGCCTCGATCGTGGCGTTCAGGGCCAGAAGGTTGGTCTGGCTGGCGATATCGTTGATCAACTGGACCACGTCGCCGATCGACTGCACCGAGTTGGACAGCCCTTCCACCGTGCGGTTCGCCTCGTCGGCCTCCCGGACGGCCGCCGCGGTGATTTCACCGGACAGGGCGACCTGGCGGCCGATCTCCTGGATGGAGGAACTGAGCTCCTCGGACGCGCCGGCGATCATGTTCACGTTCCGCGACGCCTCTTCCGAAGCGCTGGAAGCTGCCGAGGATTGCTGGCGGGTCTGCTCGGACGAGGACGCGACGGTCTGGGCCGCCGATTCCACCTGCACCGCTGCCGCCGCCACCGCCTCCACGATCCCCTTGACCTGGGCTTCGAACCCGTCGGCCACCTGAAGCAGCGCCGCCCGCCGTTCTTCCGCGCCCCTGGCTTCGGCCGCCTGCCGCTCGGCCGATAGCCGGCGCATCTCCAGCCCGTTCGCCCGGAACACCTCGACGGTCCGCGCCATCTGGCCAACCTCGTCGCGGCGTTCCGCGCCGGGGACGGCCGTGTCCAGGTCGCCGTCCGCAAGCCGGCGCATGATGGTGCCGAGCCCCAGCAGAGGTCCCGTGATGCCGCGCGAGATCATGAAGCTGAGTAACACCATGGTCGTGACGATACCCGCCAGCGCGATCCAGCCCAGCCGCTCGGCGTCGCGGGCGACCTCCTCGCTCCGGGCCACCGCCGCGGCCCTCGCGGTCTCCTGGATTTCGGTGGCTTCGGCCAGAACCGGTTCGATGCGGGCATAGGCATCGGACAATTCCTTCAACTGCCCTGCCAATCCGAGCGTCGCCTCCGCCACGGCGAGGAAATCGCGCTGGTAGGCCGCCATCTTCTCCGTGATTTCCGCCGCGACCTTACCGGGCAGGGTGGAAGCGGCCAGGGCTGCCGTGAACTCGCCATGCCGCTTCTTCATGTCGTCGACATACTTGGCTTCGACCCGGGCCAGGAAGTCCTTCTCGTGCCGCCGCATCATCAACATGTCGATGATGAGCTGGGGTTGGCTCCTGTCCTTCAGCATCGCCTCCACCTCCCGGACCGACGAACGCAGGGAGCCCATGAGACCGTCGGTCTCCTTGAGTCCGATGCGGATGCGCGTCGCGGCGACCGCCGAAAAGGCGTTGCCGTAAAAGGCCAGTTCGGTTCGGACCTTGCCCAGGTGCCCGGCGATCGCATCCGCCCCGGGATGCCCGATGGCTGCAAGGAGCAAGCTGTCGGCGAGAGCGACCGTCTCCACGTTGCGCGCGACATACTTCTCGTCGCTCCTCAACAAGAAGTCCTTCTCGGACCGCCGGGCATCAAGAAGCGACAACCGCAGCGCCACGATCCTGTCGTTCAAATCCGATGCGGACTGCCCAACCGACCAGAAACTGTTTTCTCGCGCCCGCTCGACGCTCTGAAATCCAGCAAGCAGAAGAAGGGCCGCCGCGCCCACGGCGCCGATCAGGCCGATCTGGATCTTCAAACTGAAACGTGACAGCAACCCGTCCACGATACCCTCTTCTGCTGATTCTTCCCGCGGCCGCCGGGCCTGCGTTCACAGGGATCAATCGTGTCGAATAGATATGAAACAAAAGTTACCTTTTTTTTAACTGACCGGACGTTACTTGATGATAAGATAATTTTTACTCATACCCTAGAAATTTTCCTTCCATTAATTTAAAGGAATAAATCTTGCCGGTCGCCGATGACAGGGTGGAATGTCATTTTTTCCCAGGATTATTGGATATTACTGTTACTTTTGGCATATATTTTCTACCCTGCCGGATATGACTTTCCTCGCTGCGACGATGAGGCAAATGACTACTTGCATCGGCCGGTCCTATCCCGCGCTCTCCCCTAAGTCGGCCTATGTTCCTGTTTCGACACACGCTTTGCGGTTTGGTAAGCCTTTGGTCATAACACTGAGCTTTCTATTGCAGCATGTCTGTACCTCGGAGGCGGGATGTCGAACGATCTGGATCGCGAAGAAAGGCTTGAGTTCCTTGGCATCGGTGACGAAACGCGATCGGCCCTGAAGCATTTCGCACCCGTCGTGGAAGCGACGCTGCCGAAGACCCTGGACAGGTTCTACGAGCATCTTGCAACCAATGCCGAGATGCGG
Source organism: Skermanella pratensis (assembly GCF_008843145.1). Lineage (GTDB taxonomy): Bacteria > Pseudomonadota > Alphaproteobacteria > Azospirillales > Azospirillaceae > Skermanella > Skermanella pratensis. Next base: position 2,734,426 of record NZ_CP030265.1, read on the forward strand.
ACGATGCTGGCGGGAGTCTCGATCGACCGCCTGAAGGAGGCCCAGCGCCGCCACTGGACCAGCCTGTTCTCAGGGACCTTCGACGAGGCCCAGCTGGAGCGAACCATCCAGATTGGCACCACGCACCAGCGCATCGGCTTGGAGCCGCGCTGGTACATCGGCGGATACGCCCTGGCGATGGGTGACCTGATGGATGCGGCGGTCACCCGGCATCGCTGGCAGCCGGCCCGGTTGAGGCAGGTGCTCCGGGCGATCGTCCAGACCGTCTGTCTCGACATGGATCTGGCGATCTCCTGCTACATCGAGAGCGGCGACCAGAGCCGGCAGAAGGAACTGTGGCGACTGGCCGACATGCTGGAGCGGGAAGTCCATTCGGTGGTGTCCCAGGTCGCCGAGCGCGGCGGCCACGTGTCCGACATCGCAACCCAGACCTCGGCGGCGATCGACCGCGTGGCGGGGAACGCGACAGCCGTTGCCTCGGCGGCGGAGCAGGCCACCGCCAGCTTCGAAACCGTTGCCGCGGCGGGCGAGCAGCTTTCCGCCTCGGTGTCGGAGATCAGCCGGCAGGTCAGCGTCTCGCGCACCGTCACCCGCCAGGCGGTGGACCAGGCGGGATCGGCCAACCAGTCGGTTCAGGGCTTGGCGATGGCGGCGGGGGAGATCGGGCAGATCATTCGCGTCATCAACGAGATCGCCGGCCAGACCAACCTTCTGGCCCTGAACGCGACGATCGAGGCGGCGCGTGCCGGGGAAGCCGGCAAGGGGTTCGCCGTCGTCGCCAACGAGGTCAAGGCGCTGGCCGCCCAGACCGCGCGGGCCACGGAGCAGATCTCCGCCCAGATCTCCCGCATCCAGGCGGAAACCGAGAAGGCGGTCTCCGGTATCCAAAGCATCGTCGGCGTGATCCACGAGGTGGAGGCGATCTCCGCCGGCATCGCCGCCGCGATCGAGCAGCAGACCGCCTCGACGGGAGAGATCAGCCGCAGCGTCATGGAGGCCGCCGCCGGCACGCGGCAGGTCGCGGCCAGCATCACCGAAGTGGCCCATGATACCGGCGAGGCGTCGGAACTGATGCACGAGGTGCGTTCCGAAACCGGCACCATGACCCAGCATGTCGGTCAGCTTCAGAACGAGATCGACGGGCTGATGAGCACGATGAGGACGCACGAGGTATTCGACCGCCGGAGACACCGGCGGCACGCCGTTGATTTCTCGGCGACGGTATCCGCTGGCGGTGACAGGAGGCAGGTCGGGCTGGTCAACCTGTCGGCGGGCGGCGTCGGGCTCGTCGGGACCGTCACCGGTTCGGCCGGCGGGATGGTCGAGCTTGTCCTTCCCGGACTGGAGGGCGCGATCCGGGGGCAGATCCTCTCGACCGAGCGCGACATCACCCACCTGAAGTTCGAGCGCACGCTGACGTCGGCCGAACTGACGGGCCTGCTTCGGTCGGCCCGGATGGTGGCATGACGGACGATCCCGCCTTGCCGCTTTGAGCGGGCGGGCCGTCTTGGTAGATTGCCCGATCGATCCTTCCTGACGCCGGCATCGCCATGACCGACCGCCTCGCCATCGCCCTGGCCCAGTTGAACCCGACCACGGGTGCCATCGACCAGAACATCGACCGTATCCGCACGGCGCGGGCGGAGGCGTCCGCGCGAGGGGCGGAACTGGTGGTCTGCGCCGCCATGGGAGTCTCGGGGCAGCCGGTCGAACAGCTGGTCCTGAAGCCCTTCTTTCTGGACGCGGTCGAGGAGGCGGTCCGGGAGTTCGCCCGGGAAACGGCAGACGGCGGGCCGGGAGTGCTGGTCGGCGCCCCTTGGCGGATGGATGGGCAGGTCTGCAACGCCGTCCTGCTGCTGGACGGCGGCCGGGTGGCTACCATCCGGACCAAGCATGTGCTGGCGGACGGGGCGCCGTTCGACGAGCGCCACCTGTTCGCCGCCGGCCCGGTTCCCGGTCCGGTCAATTTCCGGGGAGTCCGCCTGGGCGTCATGATCGCCGAGGACATGGCGACCGCCGACGTCGCCGAAGCGCTCGGCGAATGCGGAGCCGAAATCCTGGTGGTCGCCGGGGGCGACGCGGTCGACCTGGACATCCAGGACCGCCGGATCAACCGCGCCGTGGCCCGGGTGGCCGAGACCGGGCTGCCGCTGCTCCATGTCAATCAGGTTGGCGGGCACGGCGAATTGGTGTTCGACGGCTCCAGCTTCGTGCTCGGCGCCGACCGCGCCCTGCGGATCCATGCGCCCGCCTTCCGGGAGAGCCTGACGGTGGCCCGGTGGGAACGCGGCGGAGACGATGGCTGGATCTGCCACGAGGGTGAACTGGCGCCGCCGCCGTCCGGGCCGGCCGCCGCATATCAGGCGCTGATGCTGGGCCTGCGCGACCATGTCAGGAAAACCCGGCGAAACGGCGTTCTGGTCGGCCTGACAGACGGAATCGACAGCGCGCTGACGGCCGCGCTGGCAGTCGATGCATTGGGGCCGGAGCGGGTCCACTGCGTCCTGCTGCCGTCATCCGACACCGGCCGGGAGACGCTTGAGGATGGGCGGGAAGTGGCGGAACTGCTGGGCTGCAGGATAGACGAGATCCCGATGGGGCCGGCATTGCGGGCGATCGATGCAATGCTCGCCCCGGCCTTCGCCGGTCGCGACACCGGCAGAGCGGAGGAAGACCTTCGGGGGAGCCTGCGCGGCGCCGTCCTGGTGGCCCTCGCGGAGAAGTTCGATGCCCTTGCGCTGTCGGCAGCCAACCGGACCGACGTGGCGGTCGGACGGTCGATGCTGCACGGGGACCTTTGGGGCGGTTTCGCGGTGCTGAAGGATGTCTACCGCACCAACGTCGTGGCCCTTGCCAACTGGCGGAACCGGAGTCTGCCCGACGACGGCAGGGGGCCGGCGGGCCGCGTCGTGCCCGAGCGGGTCATCACCGATACCGCGGCCACCGAACGGCGGGCCGGCAGGGACGGGGATTGGGCGATGCCGCCGGGCGACCTGCTGGACGATATCCTCCGCTGCCTGCTTGACCAGGAGATGACCGTGGCCGAGATCATCGAGCGCGACCATGATCCGGTGATGGTGGACCAGGTCTGGCGGTTGGTGGTCAGGGGGGAGCACCAGCGCCGCCAGCTTCCGCCCGGCGTCAGGATCAGCGGCCACGGTTTCGGATCCGGCCACCGGCTGCCGGTCGTCAACGGGTTCACTTCGATCCTGTGACGCGCCGCGGAACTGGCAGGGCTGCAATCCGTCGCATCGCTAATGCGAGTGACTTGCAGTAAATTTTCGGCCACGGTAACTAGTCCGTTCCGAGGCCTTGAAGCGCATGCGTTCTTCCACGATCACCCCTTCCTATGTCCTGATGGCCCATGCCCTGGTCGGCAGTCTGGTTTGCAGCCTGCTTGCCGGCGCTCCTGCCCTGGCGGAACAGAAACTCGATCCGGCGGCGGCATCGGTGCTGGCGGACTATGTCAGGCCGGATTCAGTGCCTTTTCCGGACGACAATCCCCATAGCCAGGCGAAGGCCGAGCTGGGCCGCAAGCTGTTCTTCGACGCCAGCCTGTCCGGCGCGGGGGACCGGTCTTGCGCCACCTGCCACGCGCCGGTCTCCGGGTGGCAGGACGGGGTGCCGACCCACCAGGGGCTGGACGGGACGCCGCTGGGACGCCGGACGCCCTCGGTGCAGGATGCGGCCTGGGGCGAGCTGTACTTCTGGGACGGCCGTGCCGGCAGCCTGGAGGAGCAGGCGCTCGGCCCGGTCCAGAACCCGCGCGAGATGAACCAGACGCTGGAAGGGATGGTTCGGACCCTCGAGGCCAACCCGGAGTATCCGCCCCTTTTCGCCCGGGCCTTTCCCGAGGACCCGAGGATCACGCCGGTCACCGTCGCCAGGGCGCTTGCCACGTTCGAACGCACCCTGGTGTCGGGCGTGACCTCCTTCGACCGCTGGGTCGCGGGCGACAGCGGCGCCGTCAGCGAGGAGGCGAAGCGCGGATTCGAGGTATTCACCGGACCCGCGGGCTGCGCCTCCTGCCACTCCGGCTGGCAGTTCACCGACCATGCCTTCCATGATATCGGCCTGCCCGGCGAAGACCTCGGGCGCGGCGCGATCCTGGGCTTGCCTGAACTTAACCACGCCTTCAAGACCCCGCCGCTGCGGAACGTCGCCGACCGCGCCCCCTACATGCATGACGGCTCGATCGGAACGCTGGAGGGGGTCGTCGAACATTACCGCAGCGGCATCGTGCGCCGGGACACCCTGTCGCCCGACCTGCCGCGGATCGACGCCCTGTCCGACCGTGAAAAGTCCGACCTGATCGCCTTCCTGCGCAGCCTCAGCCCGGATCCCGCGACCGCGGCGGACAGCCTCGCCGCCAGTTCGGCGCCGAAGTCGGAAACCTCGGATACCCTGACGATCGTGCAGAAGAACAAGCAGTTCAGCCACCGCCATGTCCAAGTCAAGGCCGGCGAGGTCCTGACGATCCTGAACCAGGACACCCGGGCGCATAATATCCGCGTGTTCGAAGAGAACATGGACTTCAACAGCGGATACCAGGAACCGGGCGAGCATGTCAGCTTGCCCTTCACCGAGCCCGGCACCTATCATGTGTTCTGCGGCATCCATCCCAAGATGAAGCTTCGGGTGGACGTGAAGTAGGGCAGGAGGCGGTCCGAGTTTCGGCCGTTTCGCATGAGGCCGCGGTGTGCTATCCGTGCCGGCCCTGTGTTCCCGAAGCCCGAAGAGATCCATGAGCGTCGCCGTCCGTTTCGCGCCGAGCCCGACCGGCCAGCTCCATGTCGGCAACATCCGCCTGGCGCTGGTCAATTGGCTGTTCGCCCGCAGCCAGGGAGGCAACTTCCTGTTGCGTCTCGACGACACCGACCTGGAACGGTCGACCGCCGAATTCGCCGACGGGATCGAGCGCGACCTGCGCTGGCTGGGGCTGGAGTGGGACCGGTTCGCCCGGCAGTCCGACCGGCTGGACCGCTACGCGGCGGCGGTCGAGCGGCTGAAGGGCGCGAGGCGCCTCTATCCCTGCTACGAGACGGCGGAGGAGCTGTCGCTCAAGCGCAAGAGCCTGCTCGGCCGCGGCCTGCCGCCGATCTACGACCGCGCGGCGCTGCGGCTGACTGGCGCGGACCGGGCGCGCCTGGAGGCCGAGGGCCGGACACCGCACTGGCGTTTCCTGCTGGAGCACGAGCCGGTGGAGTGGGACGACCTTGTGCGCGGTCCGCAGCATTTCCACGGGCGGGATCTCGGCGACCCGGTGCTGATCCGCGAGGACGGGCGGACGCTCTACACGCTGTCCTCGGTCGTCGACGACATCGAGCTGGGCATCAGCCATGTCATCCGGGGCGAGGACCACGTCGCCAACACCGCTGTGCAGATCCAGCTCTGGCAGGCGCTGGGCGGACCGGTGCCGGGCTTCGCCCACCTGCCGCTGCTGACCGACGCGACGGGTGCCGGGCTGTCGAAGCGGCTGGGCAGCATCAGCGTCGCCAGCCTGCGCGACGACCAGGGTATCGAACCGATGGCGATCAACAGCCTGCTCGCCAAGCTGGGCACGTCTGACGCCATCGAGGCCCGCATGAGCCTGGCGGATCTGGCGGCCGAGTTCGACATGGCCAAGGTCGCCCGCGGCGCTCCCAAGTTCGACCCGGAGGAACTGGCCCGCCTGAACGCCCGCGTGTTGCACGCCACGCCTTTCGGGACGGTGGCCGGCCGGCTGGAAGCCTTGGGGTTCGGCGGGATCGACGCCATGTTCTGGGAGGCGGTGCGGCCCAACCTGTCGCGGCTGGCCGACGTGGCGGAGTGGTGGCATGTCGCGCGCGAGCCGATCGAGCCGACCGTCGAGGACGCGGAGTTGCTGTCCGCCGCCGCGGCGCTGCTCCCGGCGGAGCCGTGGGACGAAACGACCTGGAGCGCCTGGACCGGCGCCGTCAAGTCGGCCACCGGGCGAAAGGGCAAGGGCCTGTTCTTGCCGTTGCGCCTGGCGCTCACCGGCCGCGACCATGGACCGGAGCTGAAGAATTTGTTACCTCTGATCGGCCGCGAGCGGGCGGAAGCGCGGCTCGCCGGCCGGGTTGCCTGAAGTGGTTTTGTTTAAGGAAAAACCGGTGGCGCTGGATCTTTTCAACACGCTGACCCGCCAGAAGGAACGGTTCGAGCCGCTGGTGCCGGGCAGGGTGGGCCTCTATGTCTGCGGCCCGACCGTCTATGACTACGCCCATATCGGGAATGCGCGGCCAGTCGTCGTGTTCGACGTGCTGTACCGGCTGCTGCGCCGGCTCTACGGGGAGGTCCGCTACGTGCGGAACATCACCGACGTGGACGACAAGATCATCGACCGGGCACGGGAGAGCGGGGAAGGGATCGACAGCGTCACCTCCCGCACGACCGAGGCCTATCACCAGGACATGGCCTCCCTGAACGCCCTGCCGCCGGACGTCGAGCCGCGCGCGACCACCCATGTGGCGCAGATGATCCGGATGATCGGGCGCCTGATCGCGGCCGGCAACGCCTACGAGGCCGAGGGGCACGTGCTGTTCAGCGTGCCGTCGATGGCGGACTATGGCCGGCTGTCGCGTCGGTCCCGGGACGAGCTGATCGCGGGCGCCCGCGTCGAGGTGGCGCCGTACAAGCGCGACCCCGCCGACTTCGTGCTGTGGAAGCCCTCCGCCCGGAGGTGCCGGGCTGGGACAGCCCGTGGGGACGGGGACGGCCGGGCTGGCATATCGAGTGCTCCGCCATGGCGGAGGAGCACCTGGGGGAGACCTTCGACATCCATGGCGGCGGCCTGGACCTGATCTTTCCTCACCATGAGAACGAGATAGCCCAGTCAGTCTGCGCCCATGGCGGCGCCCCGCTGGCCCGCTACTGGGTTCACAACGGTTTCCTGACGGTCGAAGGCGAGAAGATGTCCAAGAGCCTGGGCAACTTCTTCACCGTCCGGGACCTGCTGGGCGAATTTCCCGGCGAGGCGATCCGCCTGACCCTGCTCGGAGCCCATTACCGCCAGCCGCTCGACTTCACCCGGGACGGGCTGAAGCAGGCCAAGGCGACCCTGGACCGGTGGTACACGGCGTTGCGCTCGGTCGAGGACGTGCCAGCGTCCGGGGACGAGGTGCCGGCCGAGGTGATAGCGGCGCTGGAGGATGACCTGAACACGCCGCTGGCGATCAGCCACGTTCACGCTGTCGTCACGGCCCTGAACAAGGCGGCGGAACCGGCAGAGCGCGCGGCGCTGAAGGGCGCATTGCTGGGCGCCGGCAGCGTGCTGGGCCTGCTCGGGCAGGACCCGACCGAATGGTTCCGCGGCGGCGATGCCGGCGGACTGGGCGCCGCGGCGATCGAGGACTTGATCGAGCAGCGCAAGCAGGCCCGCAAGGCCAAGAACTTCGCGTCGGCCGACCGGATCCGGAAGGAGTTGGCCGACCAGGGCATCGTGCTGGAGGACGGTCCCGGCGGGACCACCTGGAAGCGGGCTTGATCATGGGTGAGCGGATTTATCTCTACGACACCACCCTGCGGGACGGCGCGCAGACCCAGGGCGTCGATTTCTCCGTAGCCGACAAGACGGCCATCGCCCGGGATCTCGACCTGTTGGGGATCGATTACGTCGAGGGCGGCTGGCCGGGCGCCAACCCGACCGACGACGCTTTCTTCGCCGACCCGCCGGAGTTGCGCAACGCAACCTTCACCGCGTTCGGCATGACCCGCCGGCCCGGCCGGAGCGCCGCCAACGATCCCGGCCTGGCCGGCCTTGTCGGTGCGAAATGCGATGCGGTCTGCATGGTCGGGAAGACTTGGGACTTCCATGTGGACGTGGCGCTGAACATACCGCGGGCGGAGAACCTGGAACTGATCTCCGACAGCATCAGGCTGATCCGGGAGCGCAAGGGCGAGGCGCTGTTCGACGCCGAGCATTTCTTCGACGGCTACAAGGCCAACCCGGACTACGCGCTGGATTGCCTGACGGCGGCATACCAGGCAGGCGCCCGCTGGATCGTGCTGTGCGACACCAACGGCGGCTCGCTCCCCGACGAGGTCGAGCGCATCGTCCGCGCCGTGGCGGAGCGCATTCCCGGCGGCAACTTGGGCATCCACACCCACAACGACACGGAGAACGCCGTCGCCAACTCGCTGGCCGCGGTCCGCGCCGGAGCGCGGATGATCCAGGGGACGCTGAACGGGCTGGGCGAGCGCTGCGGCAACGCCAACCTGGTATCGCTGATCCCGACGCTGATGCTGAAGATGGGCTTCGAGACCGGCATCTCGGCCGATGGCCTGCGCCGCCTGACCCAGGTCTCGCGCGGGCTGGACGAGAGGCTGAACCGGGCGCCCAACCGGCACGCGCCCTATGTCGGGGAAAGCGCCTTCGCCCATAAGGGCGGACTCCATGTCTCCGCGGTCGAGAAGGACCCCGCGAGTTACGAGCACGTGGACCCAACCAGGATCGGCAACCGCAGATGCATCGTCGTCTCGGACCAAGCGGGCCGGTCGAACCTGCTCGCCCGTTTCCGCGAGATCGGCATCGAGATCGATCCGCGGGACGAGCGCATCGCCGACCTGGTGGACTTGGTAAAGCGGCGCGAATATGACGGCTACGCCTACGACGGCGCCGAGGCGAGCTTCGAGCTTCTGGCCCGCCGCGCCCTGGGGGAGGTGCCGGACTTCTTCCGCCTCCAGAGCTTCCGGGTCATCGACGAGCGGCGCTGGAACGCCCGGGACGAGCTGATCACCCTGTCCGAGGCGACCATCAAGCTGGATGTCGGCAGCCAGTCGCTGATGACGGTCGCGGAAGGCAACGGCCCCGTCAACGCGCTGGACATAGCGCTGCGCAAAGCGCTGCTTCCCGCCTATCCGGAGTTGGAAGGGCTCCGGCTGGTCGACTACAAGGTCCGCATCCTGACGCCCAACGACGGCACCAAGGCGGTGACCCGGGTCATGATCGAGAGCATCGACGGGCGGGGCGACCGCTGGACGACCGTCGGCGTCTCGGCCAACGTGATCGACGCATCCTACAACGCGCTGCATGACAGCATCACTTACCGGCTGTACCGCGCCAGCGCCGCCCCGGTACGGACAGTGATATAGACAGTCAGACGTATAGAGAGATGGCAGGAACCAACCCCCAGCGGGACGCCGTTCTCGGCGGACCGGCGATCATCCTGATCGAGCCCCAGCTCGGCGAGAACATCGGCACCTGCGCCCGCGCAATGCTGAACTGCGGGCTTACCGACCTACGGCTGGTCCGTCCGCGCGACGGATGGCCGAGCAGCAGCGCCAGGGCCTCCGCGTCCGGCGCGGACCTGGTGCTCGACAATGCGCGCCTGTTCGACCGGACGGAGGACGCGATCGCCGACCTGTCCCAAGTCTTCGCGACCACAGCCCGCAACCGCGGCATGATCAAGCGGATCATGACCCCGCGCGAGGCGGCATCGGAGATGCGGGCCCAATCTTCCGCCGGCCTCGCGACCGGCGTGCTGTTCGGACCGGAGCGGACGGGGCTGTTCAACGACGACCTGGCGCTGGCGGACACCAGCCTGACGGTACCGCTGAACCCGGCGTTCAGTTCGCTGAACCTAGCCCAGGCGGTCCTGATCATCGGGTATGAATGGTACCAGACCGGCGACGTGGCTCCTGGGCGCTATCTCCACACCGGAGCGACCCGCCCCGCCAACAAGGAAGAACTGGTCAACCTGTTCTCCCACCTGGAAGAGGAGCTTGAAAACTCGCGGTTCTTTTCATCGCCCGGGAAAAAGCCGTCTATGATTCGATCGATAAGGAACTGCTTTCAGCGGATGGATATGACTGAACAGGAAGTCAGGACCTTCCATGGCATCATTTCCGCATTGACCGGACGCAAGAGATCCACACCAAAGGAATAGCGTTTTTGCTTTCTGGATAGACTTGCACAAAGTGGCATGAGAGTTGCTGAAGAACTCCTATCTATCGGGTAGGAGGGAATGATGAGTATACAGAAGTTCGGCCGGAGCTTGCGTCGCGCGCTTCGTCATTTGCAATTTGCGGGGCAGGGTGCGAGCACGAGAACCAGATTGGCCGAAGCGGGGATTCTGCTGAGCGATGCGGCGGAGGAGATCGACCTTGCTCTCATGGACATGGAAACCGCGAACAGCAACGAATTAGATCGCGCCGACCTGCGCGAGGCCAATGCGCAGATCCATGAAGCGATCCACCTGATCGGCGGCGTCTATCGCAGGATCGGATAGGCGCGAAGGAAAGGCCGCGCGCTCGCCTGCCAGGAGTGCCTGACAAGCGGTATGCCACTTGTCAGGCGAGGGTGCCCGGATTATCAATACCGCGGGCAGGACGCCCGTACCGGGGCTGACCAGAGACGAGCGACATGGATCGGGGCACTGAAACCGGTGCGTCCAGCCGGCACGTCATATTGCTGGTGGAAGGGGATGCGTCCGAACGCGCCGCGACGGCCGCGCTTCTGAGGCAGGATGGCCACCATATCGTAGAAGCAGCCAGCTTGAGGGAAATGGACCGGGCCTTCGCGGAACGGCATTTCGACATGCTGCTCATGGATCTGACGTTGCCTGACGGCATTGCGTTCACCCGTCTCGGGCAACTTCGCCGCGACGAATCCCTCGGCATCATCGTCGTCACCGCTCGGACGGAGGAAGTCGACCGCCTGGTCAGCCTGGAACTGGGGGCCGACGACTTCCTGGTGAAACCCCTCAATCAGCGGGAGTTGGCGTTGCGCGTCCGGAACCTGCTGCGCCGCCTGCGGGTAGGACGGTCGGGCCGCGGATCGACCTGCCATTTCGACGGGTGGACGCTGGATCTGGCGCGTCGCCATCTGCAGGATCCGGCTGGGCGCAATGTCCGGCTGACCCGCAGCGAGTTCGACCTGCTCGCGGCGCTGTCGTCCAACCCCGGCAGCATCCTCGACCGCGACCGCCTGACTGCTGCCGTGAGCAGGCGGCCGGGCTCGCCGGACGATCGCACGATCGACGTTCTGATCGGGCGCCTGCGGCGCAAGATCGAAATCGATCCGCAGGATCCGAGGCTGATCCTGACAATCCACGGTCAGGGATACTGCTTCGCGGCGGTTTGATGCCCGATCTTCAGTCCTCCGGAAGATTATGAAGTAAAATCCTAGAAATTCGATAGTATTCTATTTTCTAATCTGCCGAAACCGTAATGTTTCATTCCTGAAATTTTCTGTTCAGCTTCATTCACAATATCAAATTAGTTTTTACTAGAGACATTCAAAGGCAAACTATAGTTTTCGAACCGAGAGACATTCCGAAAACCACCCGCCAATCAGCGAGGACACGCTTATGAAGTGGAAGGCGCTTGTCCTGACGGTTCTGCTTTGCCTGCCCGCAGCCATGGCTCGCGCCGACGTGGCGCTGGACGATGTGCAGGTCATCGCCAAGTCGTTGGGCTTCCTGACTGCCAAGCCGGCTACTCCCGCCAAGATGGCAATCGTCTTCGCGCCGGAGATCGAAGCTTCCAAGGCGGAGGCGGACCGGTTGGCCGCCATGCTGGGCGGTGGTTTCAAGGAGGGTCCGCTCACCCTCGAGCCGCTGCTGGTGCCGGTCTCCCAGCTGGACAAGCTCGAGGGGGCCGGCGTCGTCTTCGTGACCACAGGCTTGGCGGCACACCATGGCGCCATCTTCGACTCGGCCAAGGCGAAACGTCTCCTCACCGTCTCGACCGATTCCAGCTGCGTTCGCGCGGGCCGCTGCGTCATGTCGGTCGCCAGCCAGCCAGCCGTCGAGATCCTGGTGAACAAGCAGGCCGCCGATCAATCCCAGGTCGCCTTCAGGGCGGCCTTCCGCATGCTCATCATCGAAATCTGATGCCGTTCCCGCCTAGCGTGACGCTCCGAGGATCCGCCATGAAGACCCTGTTTCCGCTCGCATCCATCGGCATCGCGCTCGCCCTGACCGCAGCCGGACCGGCGCATGCCCAAACGATCAACTACGGAGACCTGGAGGCGCTGTTCAAGGAACCGGTGACCACCAGCGCCACCGGCAAGCCGCAGCGGCAGACGGAAGTGCCGGTCACGATGGACATCATCAGCGCGGAGGATATCCGGCGGTCGGGTGCAAACGACATCCCGGAAGTGCTGCGCAGCGTCGCCGGCGTCGATGTCTGGCGGTGGAGCAACGGTTCCTCCGACGTGGGCGTGCGCGGATACAACCAAGCCTATTCTCCGCGCCTGCTGGTGCTGGTGAACGGGCGGCAGGTCTATCTCGACCACTATGGCCTGACCACCTGGAGCGCCATCCCGGTCGAACTGTCGGAGATCCGCCAGATCGAGGTGGTGAAGGGGCCGAACTCCGCCCTGTTCGGCTTCAACGCCGTCGCCGGCGTCATCAATATCATTACCTTCTCGCCGCTCTACGACGACGTCAACACGGCGACGCTACGCGGCGGCACCCAGAAATACCGTCAGGCATCCCTGGTCAACACCCTGAAGATCGGCGACCGGGCCGGTTTGCGCATCTCGGCGGGCGCCTCCAACGCCGATGAGTTCGACACTCCCGCGACTCCGCTCCAGGACAGCCTGCGCCGCAATCCGGAGCGCCGGTCGCTCAGCATCGACGGACTGTTCCAGGTCTTGGACGACACCCAATGGGGTGTCGAGCTGACCCGCAGCCATGTCCAGCAGTCGGAGATGGTCCCGATCTACACGCCGATCGCGGCGAAGATCGACACGTACTCGGCGCGGACGACGCTTACCGGCGAAGGGGCCCTCGGGCTTTGGGAAGCCTCGATCTACCGCAACTGGCTCGAAGCGAAGCTCGACTCCGGCAACGTGCTGCCGACGCTGCCGATATCGAACAACGTCACCGTCGCCAAGCTGCAGGACCTCTTCAAGGTCGGGACCGATCATACCTTCCGGGTGTCCGGCGAATACCGGCACAACGCCATGGAAACGGTGCCCTACAAGGAAGCGACGGTTTCCTACGATGTCTACGCCGCCGGGGGCATGTGGGATTGGGCGGTAACCGATTCGATCTCGCTGACCAACGCGGTCCGGGTCGATCACCTGCGCCTGGACCGGAGCGGACCCGTGACCTTGAGGAACGCTCCCGGCGCCGTCGGCCCCTTTACCAATGACGACTATGACAAGGCCCTGACGGAATACAGCTTCAACAGCAGCCTCGCCTGGAGGCCGACGCGGCTGGACACTTTCCGGGTGATGGCATCGCGGGGCGTCCAGCTTCCCTCGATGATCGGCCTTGGGTATCACGACGGCTATCCGGTTCCGTTCGGTCCGATCCCGACGTCGCGCGTTTCAGGAAGTCCAGACATCGACCCGATGGCCGTGATGAACTACGAAGTCGGGTATGACCGCCGAATTCCCCAGATCGACAGTTTGGCACGCTTCAGCCTGTACCGGCAGACCTCCAAGAACCTGATCGGCGACGCCGACGCGACGCGCATCACCAACATCTCCCCGGCGGGATACGACTTCCTGTTCCGCAATGTCGGCAGTTCGAACGCGACCGGAGCGGAGATCGGCATCGACGGGCGCATCGGGTCGGGCTGGAAATGGGGGCTGAACTACTCGTTCGAGATCGTGGACGACGACCTGATCGCGGCCTACGACGACGGGAGGGTCAGCGCCATCGCCTACGAGGAAACCACTCCCCGCCACAAGGTCAACGGCCGTCTCGGCTACACCTGGCGCGGTTTGGAGCTCGACCTCTCGGCCCACTACGTTTCCGGAACGCGCGTGCCCCTGATCCAGGTCGGCAGCAGCGACACCCGGCTGATCGACGTCGAGGATCGCGTCACGCTGAATGGTCGCATCGGCTACCATCTCAATGACACGATCACCGTGGCGGTCGAGGGATTGTCGTTCAACCAGACGACCCACCGGGAGACCTCGCTGCCCGAGGTCGAACGAAGGCTCTACTTCTCGGTGCGGGCCGACTACTGAGGTCCCGCATCGGAAACCCTGTCCGGAGTATCCACCATGGCGAAGCGCCCGACGCTGTCAAACCTGCCGTTCTTCTTCAAGTTCGCCCTCGCGCCGGGCTTGGCGGTCTGCCTGATGATGGTCGTCGCCACGGTGGGCTATATGGGGCTCGGCAGGCTCGTCGGGGATCTCAGGACGATGGTCGAGGCGAACCTGCGGGGCGGCATCGACCTGGCCACGGTCAGCGGCCGGATCGACAGGGTGAACGGACAACTCTACCAGACGGTGGTCGCCAAGGTCGCCCAGGGCAACGATGCCCATGTGCCGGAGCGGCTGACGGCGATCCGCAGCGAACTGGATTCGATCATCCGCGATCTCGCAATCTGGCGCGACCGGTATGCCCAGTCGCAGGAACGCGAAAAGCTGGACGAGGCGGTCGAGGGGCTCGGCACCTACCGGGAGATGATCGACGTCGTCGAGTCGATGCTTGAATTCGATTTCCGCGGGATGGTCAAGCTGATCGGGCCGCTGGAGGAGAACTATAAGAAGCTCAATGCGCTGATCGCCGGCATCATCGATTCCGGAGTGGAGAGCGCCAGGGTGCAGGCCGACCGGTCCGCGACCGCGGCTGACCTGATGAGGCTGGTGTTCCTGGGATCCACCCTGCTCGCCGCCGTGGCGGTCGCCGGCTTCTCCTGGGGCATCGGCCGGGCGACAACCGGCTCCATCGAGCGGATCGCCGCGGTGACCCGGAAGCTCGCCGACGGCGAGCGGGAGGTGGATATCGCCGCGCTCTCCCGGAGCGACGAACTGGGGGCCATCGTGGATTCCCTGGCGGTGTTCCGCGACAACGGCATCAAGCTGGACCAGTCCTGGGAAGAGCAGAAGAACGAGCACGAGCAGCGTGAGCGGCGCGCCCAGGCCATGGAACAGCTCGTCCTGGCGCTCGACGACGAGATTTCCCGGACGCTTGACCAGGTATCGTCCGCGACCGTCACCCTGGAGAAGGCCGCCGGGTCGCTCTCGGCGGTCGCCCAGCAGACGGAGCATCAGGCCGACTCCGTCGCCGGCGCCGCGGCCCAGGCTTCCGCCAACGTCGATACCGTGGCGGCCACTGCGGAGCGCCTGTCGATGGCCATCGTGGAGATCGACCGCCAGGTGGGCGAGTCGACGCGGGTGTCCGGTCAGGCCGTCACGTCGGCCCAGCGGGCAAATGATCTGGTGACGGGGATGGACGACACGACGCGGAAGATCGGCGAGGTGGTGAAGTTGATCACCAGCATCGCGGTCAAGACGAACCTCCTGGCCCTGAACGCGACGATCGAGGCCGCGCGGGCAGGGGACGCAGGGAAGGGCTTCGCGGTGGTCGCCCACGAGGTCAAGGATCTGGCGAACCAGACGGCCCATGCCACGGGCGAGATCACGGCCCAGATCGCCGCCGTGCAGGACGCGACCCGCCTGGGGGCGGAGGCGATCCGCGAGATCACGTCGATCATCGGCCGGATGAACGAGATCGGCGGCATCATCGCCGGCGCCGTCCGGGACCAGAGCGGCGCCACCCACGAAATCGTCGACAGCGCGCTTCAGGCGGCCGACGGCACCCGCACGGTGTCCCGCAGCATCGAAGGCGTCAGGGACGGTGCCGGCGAGACCGGCAAGGCCGCGGAGGACGTCAACGGCGCGGTCGGCACGCTGTCCAGCCAGGCCAGCGACCTGCGCACCATGATCGACCGGTTCCTGGCCGACATCCGCTCGGTCAACGCATCGCGGAGGGGCGAATGACGCCGCGCACGGGCTTTTCGGGCGACATCCGTTTGACTTTCGGCTCCCGGTCCGTATAGTGCGGCGCTTCCTCCCAAGAAGGCGGGCGTGCATGTGGTAACGCCCCGTCCGCGGTCGATCAAGTCCGACAGGACCTTCTGACCGGCAGGACCTATCGGGACAACAAACAGCGTCGAAAGCGATAGCGTATGAGCAAGCGTCAAGAATCCAAGTACAAGATCGACCGCCGTCTGGGCGTCAACCTCTGGGGTCGCCCGAAGAGCCCGATCAACCGCCGTGAATACGGTCCCGGCCAGCATGGCCAGCGTCGCAAGAAGCCGTCCGACTTCGGCCTGCAGCTGATGGCCAAGCAGAAGCTGAAGGGCTACTACGCCAACATCGGCGAGAAGCAGTTCCGCCGTCTCTATGCCGAGGCCGTCCGTCGCCGCGGCGACACCGGCGAGAACCTGATCCAGTTGCTGGAGCGCCGGCTCGACGCCGTCGTCTACCGCATGAAGTTCGTCCCGACCCCGTTCGCCGCGCGCCAGTTCGTGAACCATGGCCATGTCCGCGTCAACGGCAAGCGGGTCAACATTCCGTCCTACCAGGTCAAGGACGGCGACGTGATCGAGGTCAAGCAGAAGTCGAAGCAGATGGCGCTGGTCATGGAAGCGATCGCTTCCGGTGAGCGCGACATCCCCGACTACCTGGACGTCGACACCTCGGCCCTCAAGGGCACTTTCGTGCGCGCCCCGGCCTTCGCCGACGTGCCGTACCCGGTCCAGATGGAACCGAACCTGGTGGTCGAGTACTACAGCCGCTGATCTTGGCGGCTTGAAAACGCGAGGGGCGCCGGCTCAAACCGGCGCCCCTTTTTTCATGCCCGCCTCGCAAGGAGGAAGACTTATCTCCGCGCCCGGTGCGTCAGGAAGGCGTCGGTGCTGTAGATCGCCAGCGCCACCCAGATCAGCCCGAAAGCGATGGCATGGGCCGGAGTGAAGGCTTCTCCGAACAAAAGCACGCCGATCGCCAGTTGAAGCGTCGGCGAGATGTACTGCATCAGCCCCATGGTCGACAGCTTCAGGCGCTGGGCGCCGAAGTTGAAGAAGATCAGCGGCAGCGCCGTGACGATGCCGGAGACCGCCAGCAGCGCCGCCAGTCCGGGATTGTCCAGGGTGAAGGTTCCCGTGCCCGCAGCGCCGATCCATATCAGATAGATCGCCGCGAACGGCGTCAGCATCGCCGTCTCGATCAGCAATCCCACGAGCGGATCGATGCCCGCCTTCTTGCGGATCAGGGCATAGAAGCCGAAGGTGGTCGCCAGGGTCAGCGAAACCCAGGGCAATTCGCCCAGGCTGATCACGAGGCTGGTGACACCGATCGCTGCCAGCGCCACCGAAAGCGTCTGCTTGACGTTCAGCCGCTCGCCGAGGAACAGCACCCCGAGCACGACATTGACCAGCGGGTTGATGTAATAGCCCAGGCTGGTCTGGACGATATGGTCGGTGTTGACCGCCCAGATGAACAGCAGCCAGTTCGTCGTGACAAGGCAGGTGGTCAGGGCGAAGACACCGACACGCCGGGCGCTGGACAGGGCGGTCACGACGTCGCGCGGGTCGCGCATCACCAGCACCAGGGCGATCATCAGCAGCAGCGACCAGACCACGCGGTGCGACAGGATCTCTACCGGAGTGGCCGGCTGGAGCGCCTTGAAGAAAATGGGGGCGACGCCCCAGACCAGGAAGGCGCCGAGCGCGTACAGGATGCCGGAAACGGCGGGATCGACGGGAGCGCGCGCGTCACGGGCCACGCGAGGGCTTCCGGGTGTGGTGAGGGGCGAATCGGACATGATCGCTGCTTAACACGCCAGCGGACCAACCGGTGCATCCGACGCCCTGCATCGCCGGCATGACTGACCTGCGACAGGTCGGAACGGGTCAGGCGCTACGCAGTTTCTGCAGGAAGCTGTCCACGGTCGAGCGGAGATCCCTGGCCTTGTCGTTCACCGAACGGGCCGACGACATGACCTGGTCGGCCGTCCGGCCGGAATTCTCGGTAGCGGAGGCAACCCGCTCGATATCGCTGTAGACCCGCCGCGTTCCATCGGAAGCGGTATCCACGTTGTGGGCGATCGTCCGGGCTGCGGTGCTCTGGCGCTCGACGGCCGACGCGATGTCGGTGACGATGCCGCCGATCTGCTCGATGGTCTGCGCGACGCTGGTCATGGTCGCGACCGCCCTGCCGGTGACTTCCTGGATCTGATGGATCTTCTGGGTCACTTCCTCGGTCGCGCGTCCGGCCTGTCCGGCCAGGTTCTTCACCTCGCTCGCGACGACGGCGAAGCCCTTCCCCGCCATGCCGGCCCGGGCGGATTCGATGGTGGCGTTGAGCGCCAGCAGATTGGTCTGGGCCGCGATCTCGCCGATCATGCCGACCACTTGGCCAATCTCCCGGACGGTATCGTTCAGCCCCGTCACCACCTCGTTGGTCGCGGCGACCTGATCCATCCCGGTGCGGGCGATGCTGGTGGCCTGACCGGTCTGACGCTCGATGTCGGCGATGCTGTCCGACAAGGCATTCGCGGCAGAGGCCAGGCTTTCGACGCTGGCGGACGAGGTCTTCGAGGTCGACGCGATGGCGGACGAACGCTGGCGGGCGTCATCGCAGGAACTCAGCATGAGCTGCGCGTTGGACTGGAGCGCGGTGGCCGCCCCCGACAGTGTCTCGACGACCTGGCCGATGCTCTCGTCGAGGTGGCCGGCAAGGTCACCCAGCACGCGCCTGCGCTCCGCCTCCGACTGCTGCTTGAGCGCGGCCTGTTCGGCCTCCAGACGGAGCTTCTCGACGGTGTTCTGCTTGAGAACCAGAACGGCGCGCGCCATGACCCCGATCTCGTCCTGCTGGGCGGCATAGGGGATCGCGACCGTGGACTGCCCGCCGGCGAGCTGGTCGATGGCGCCGGTCAGCCGCACCAGCGGATTGACGACCCGGCTGCGCGTGAACCACAGGAAGAACAGGCCGACCGATATCAGGGTGCTGATGGTCGCGACGCTGCCCCAAGTCACCAGGAAGGACATCAGGGAGACTGTGGAGGTCAGGCTCTCGGCGCCCGGGAGCCGGGCTTCGGCCACGAGCGCCGCCCAGTCCTGCGAGAATCGGCGAAGTCCCATGAGGACGAGAACCGACATGGAGGCGCCGACGACCCCGATGCCGAGCAGGGCATAGGCGACGGCCGATCCCACGAACCGCAGCGTCAGGCGTCGAGCGAATCCGCCGGTGGCAGCCGTAGTCGAACCGCGTGCCATGACAAGGTCCTTTTCACTTCACTTCTTCTTCGGTCAGGACTTTCGCGTGCTAAGGATTACCGACCGCTTAACGAAGATATATGCAAAAAGGCGGCACTTGGCGGTTCGGGATCTGGGATGCGGAGATGAGAAAGGACCCCGCGAGCGGAGCCCTTTCCCTGAAGTCTCTGTCGGACGAAGAGCAATCAGGCCTTGACCTGGACGTCCACGCCCTTGGAGCTCAGCATCTCCATCAGCTCGCCGGTCTGGTACATCTCGCGGACGATGTCGCAGCCGCCGACGAACTCGCCCTTCACATAGAGCTGCGGAATGGTCGGCCAGCTGCTGAAGGACTTGATGCCCTCGCGCAGGCTCGGGTCGACCAGCACGTCGATGCCCTTGAACTTGACGCCCAGATGGGTCAGCACCTGGACGACGGCGGACGAAAAGCCGCACTGCGGGAAAACCGGGGTGCCCTTCATGTAGAGGACGACGTCGTTGCTCTCGATGTCGCTCTTGATCCGTTCTGCTACGGAGTTATCCATCTCTCGATATCCTCGTGAATTCGACCGTTCGGGGCGACGGCGGTGGGAACCGGTATTGGAACCTGTTCAGGCGTCTTTGGGAATGCTGGTCTGCAGGGCGAGGGCATGAAGCTCCCCGCCCATGCGGCCCTGCAGGGCGTCGTAAACCATTTTGTGCTGCTGGACGCGCGTCTTGCCCTTGAAAGCGGCGGATTCGACATAGGCGGCGTAATGATCGCCATCACCACGCAAATCCTCGATGCGAACCTCGGCATCGGGGATGCCTTCCCTGATCAAGCTCTCTATGAGAGCCGCGTCCATCGCCATTTTCAGCCTTCCCGCTCAGCTTGTGGGGTTAATCCGCACCGCCTGCCATGATCGACGGCAGCCAGGCTTCATGTGCCGTTCTAAGGCCATCTACCGATATGGCGTCAGCCGTACCGAGTGTCAACGTGGCGCCGCCGGTCACGCCGAGACGCCGCACCGGCACGCCGGCCGACTTGGCGCGCGCCATCACCGCGTCCGCATCGGCCGTGGTGACGACATAACGGCCCTGGTCCTCGCCGAACAGGAAGCCGGCGGCATCCGCACCGTCCGGCAGGTCGATCGCGGCGCCGATCCGGCCGGCCATCGCCATTTCCGCCAGGGCCACCAGCAAGCCGCCGTCCGAGACGTCGTGGCAGGCGGTGACGGTGCGGTCGCGGATCAGATCGCGGACGAGGTCGCCGTTCCGGCGTTCGACCGCGAGGTCGACCGGCGGCGGCGAGCCTTCCTCCCGGCCGTGGATTTCCCGCAGGTAGAGCGATTGCCCGACATGGCCCGCCGTCTCGCCGATCAGCAGGATCGCCTGATCCGGGGCCTTGAACGCGAGCGAAACGGCCAGCGACGCGTCGGGCAGGATGCCGACGCCGCCGATCGCCGGGGTCGGCAGGATCGCCTCGCCGTTGGTCTCGTTGTAGAGGCTGACATTGCCTGAAACCACCGGGAAGTCCAGCGCGGTGCAGGCATCCGCCATGCCCTCGATGCACCCGGCGAACTGGCCCATGATCCGCGGCTTCTGCGGGTTGCCGAAGTTCATGTTGTCGGTGATCGCCAGCGGCTTGGCGCCGACCGCCGTCAGGTTGCGCCACGCTTCCGCCACCGCCTGGGCACCGCCGCGGACCGGGTCGGCGAAGCAGTAGCGCGGCGTGCAGTCGGTCGTGATGGCCAGCGCCTTGTTCGTCCCGTGGACGCGCACGACGGCGGCATCGCCGCCCGAGCCCGCGACCGTGTCGGCGCCGACCTGGCTGTCATACTGCTCCCAGATCCAGCGGCGAGACGCCAGGTCGGGGCTGCCGACCAGCCGGTGCAGGATCTCGGTCGCGGGGGCGGGCAGGGGGATGTCGCGGGCGTCGATGTCGGCCTGGGGCGGGGTCGGTTCCCACGGGCGTTCGTATACCGGCGCCCGATCGACCAGCGGCCCCACTTCGAGGTCGCAATAGGTCTCGCCATGCATCCTGAGGACCAGCCGGCCGCTGGCGGTGACCCGGCCGATCACGGCGAAGTCCAGCTCCCACTTGTCGAAGATCGCCTTGGCCAGATCCTCGCGGCCCGGCTTCAGGACGATCAGCATGCGCTCCTGGCTCTCGGACAGCATGATCTCGTACGGGGTCATGCCGGATTCGCGCTGCGGGACCGTATCCAGGTCCAGCTCGATGCCGAGGCCGCCCTTGTCGGCCATTTCCACCGAGGAGGAGGTCAGTCCGGCGGCACCCATGTCCTGGATCGCCACGATGGCGTCGGTCGCCATCAGTTCCAGGCAGGCCTCGATCAGCAGTTTCTCGGTGAAGGGGTCGCCGACCTGAACCGTCGGCCGCTTCTCCTCGCTGTCCTCGGAGAACTCGGCCGAGGCCATGGTGGCGCCGTGGATGCCGTCGCGGCCGGTCTTGGACCCGACATAGACCACGGGATTGCCGACGCCGGCGGCCGCCGAGTAGAAGATCCGGTCTGTCTCGGCAAGGCCCACGGTCATGGCGTTGACCAGGATATTGCCGTTGTAGGACGGGTGGAAGTTCGTCTCCCCGCCGACCGTCGGCACGCCGACGCAGTTGCCGTAACCGCCGATGCCGGCGACCACGCCGGAGATCAGGTGCCGTGTCTTCGGATGGTCGGGGCTGCCGAACCGGAGCGCGTTCATATTGGCGATCGGCCGCGCGCCCATGGTGAAGACATCGCGCAGGATGCCGCCGACGCCGGTCGCGGCCCCCTGGTAGGGTTCGATGAAGGACGGGTGGTTATGGCTCTCCATCTTGAAGATGGCGGCCTGTCCGTCGCCGATGTCGATCACCCCGGCATTCTCGCCCGGTCCGCAGATGACGTGCGGCGCCTTGGTCGGGAGTTTCTTCAGCCAAACCCTCGACGATTTGTACGAGCAGTGCTCCGACCACATGACGGAGAAGATGCCCAGTTCCGTGAAGGAGGGCGTGCGACCGACGATGTCCAGCATCCGCTGGTATTCGTCAGGGGAAAGCCCGTGCTCCGCGGCCAGTTCGGCGGTGACGGCGGGTTCCTTGCGGGGGAGTTCGTGGTCACGACAGGGCCTCCACCAGACCATCGAACATGGGCTTGCCGTCGGTGTTGCCGTGCAGCGGCTCGTTGGCCCGCTCGGGATGCGGCATCATGCCCAGCACGGTGCGGGTCTCGTTGAACAGGCCGGCGATGGCGTTGGCCGAGCCGTTGGGGTTGCCCGACGCGTCGATCACGCCGCCGGGGCTGACATAGCGGAAGGCCACCATGCCGGCGTCCTCGATCTGCGCGAGGGTGTCGGCGTCGGCGAAATAGTTGCCATCATGGTGGGCGACCGGGAAGCGGACGACCTGCCCCTTGGAAAAGGCCGAGGTGAAGGCGCTGTCCGTGTTCTCGACCCGAAGGTCGACGGTCCGGCAGATGAACTTCAACCCGGCGTTCCGCATCAGCGCGCCTGGCAGGAGGCCGGCCTCGGTCAGGATCTGGAAACCGTTGCAGATCCCCAGCACCCTGACGCCGGCCCTGGCGCGGGCCACGACCTCGCGCATCACAGGGGACCTGGCTGCCATCGCGCCGCTGCGCAGATAGTCGCCGTATGAGAATCCGCCTGGAACGGCGATCAGGTCGACCGGGGGAAGGTCGCTGTCGCGGTGCCAGACCATGGCGGGCTTTGCGCCCGTGGCGTGCTCCAAAGCGACGCTGACGTCGCGGTCGCAGTTGGAGCCGGGGAATACAATGACGGCGGCCTTCATGAGGCGCTTCAGCAACTTCCTTGGAGATGATGCCCCAGCGGCAATTGCGGCAGACACTAAAGAGCCGGCCCCCCTATTGCAAGCCCATGGACGCGGGGCAGCCCTGCCGAAGCGTGCCGCCGCCGCTCAGTCCGGGGTCACCCCCGGCCATACCGCTTCTTGGCGATCTCCTGGGCGAAGTCGAATGCCGTCATCGCCACGCAGGCGACGAAGATGACGATCAGCACCGGCTCCGTCACATAGACCGCGATGATGGCGAGGAACCCGGCGAAGCCGGCCAGTCCCAGGAAGGCGAGAAGGCTGTCGATGATCCTCATGTCCCGATCCTCAAATGGGTGTTGCCATGCCGAAGCGGCGCATCAGCCAGCTCGCGGTTCGAAGCAGCCGGGCGTCGCCGCCGCGCCGGCCGACCAGCTGGACGCCGATCGGCAACCCGTTCTCCCCCTGGAGTAGGGGCAGGGTGATCGCCGGGACGCCGCAATAAGTCCAGATGGTGCAGAAAACCGGGTCGCCGGTCGTTGTGAGTCCGACCGGGGCCTCGCCGGTCGTCGCGGGCGTCACGATCGCGTCGTACCGGTCGAAGATGCGGTCGAGCGCGCTGTTGAGGATCTCCACCCAGTCCTGGGCCAGCGTGTAGTCGACAGCCAGCAGGGTGCGGCCCTCGTCGATCATGCCGCGCAGCAGGGGGCTGAGCTGGTCGCGGCCCCGCTCGGCATAGCGGGCGAAGTTGCGGGCGATGTCGGCCAGCATGATCGTGCGGTGCAGCTCGTGGGCCCGGTCGAACGGCTCCGGCAAATCGATCTGGTCGAAGCCGCCGTTCAATTCGTCGCGGAGTTCCCCGAAAGCCTCGCGGGTGGCCGGCTCGGCCCGGTCCCAGACGGGAGACGGCACGAAGGCCAGCACGGGGGTGAGCGGCGGCGTCGCCGTCGCCCCGTCGAGGAGTTGCGGCCGGGCCACCGGCCGCATGGCGGGATCCGCCTCGTCGTAGACCGCCAGCACGTCGGCCAGCAGGGCCGCGTCTTCGACGGAGCGGGCGAACACGCCGACGCTGTCGAGTGTCGGCGACTGGGTCAACACGCCGCGCCTTGATATCGTGCCGCGGCTCGGCTTGTAGCCGACCACGCCGCAGAACGAGGCCGGGCGGATCACCGATCCGTTGGTCTGGGTGCCCAGGGCCAGCGGTACCATGGATGCCGCGACCGCCGCCGCCGAGCCGGAGGACGAGCCGCCCGGCGTCCGCCCGGGATCGTGCGGGTTGCGGGTTTCGCAGGGATTCATGACCGCCAGTTCGGTCGTGGCGGTCTTGCCCATGACGATCGCACCGGCTTCGCGCAGCCGCGCGACCGTGAAGGCGTCGGTCTGCGGCCTTCTGCCGGCATCCAGCGGCGTACCGTTGCAGGTTGGCATGTCGCGCGTGTCGATGATGTCCTTCAGGCCGACCGGGATGCCGTGGAGCGGCCCAGTCGGCCGCCCGGAAGATCGAAGGCTGTCGAGCATCCGGGCCTGGAGCATGACATGATCGGGATCGAGGAAGGTCCAGGCGCGGACCTCCTCCTCCCGCGCGGAAATGGCTTCCAAATGGGCTTCCGCGACCTCGACGGCCCGGACCTCGCCCCGGGCGATCCGGTGGCGGAGGTCGCTGGCCGCGAGGCGCGTCAGTTCCGGGTTCGCAGTCATTCGGTTACTGACCATAGATCAGGTTAGGCAGGAAATAGGCAATCTGCGGGAACACGTAAAGGAGGATCATCGACAGGAACACCAGGAAGAGGAACGGCATGCATCCTTTGAAGATCTGGACGAGCTGGACATGCGGTGGCGCAATCCCCTTCAGGTAATAGGCCGACATCGCCATGGGCGGCGTCAGGAACGAGGTCTGGAGGTTGAGCGCGATCAGGATGCCGAAGAACAGTGGGTCGATCCCGAAATGCGGCAGCAGAGGCAGGAAGATCGGCACGAAGATGATGATGATCTCCGACCATTCCAGCGGCCAGCCGAGCAGGAAGATGATCAGCTGCGCAAGCAGCAGGAACTGCAGCGGCGTCAGATCCAGGCCGGTGACGAACTCCGTGATGACCCCTTCGCCGCCGAGATAGGAGAAGACGGAGGAGAAGGTCCAGGAGCCGACGAACAGCCAGCACACCATCGCCGAGGTGCGGACCGTCAGGTAGACCGATTGCCTCAACCGGTCCCAGGTCAGCGATCCGTAGGCGGCCGCCAGGATGAGGCCGCCCAATGCGCCGATGGCGGCCGCCTCGGACGGAGTCGCCAGCCCGAACAGGATGGCTCCCAGGACCGACAGGATCAGCACCGCCAGGGGAAGGAACGACGTCGCCAGCATGACCATCAGCTTGCCGACCGGCACGTCGCCGATGTCCTCGTCCCGCGGCTTGGGCGCGATGCTCGGCTGAAGGACTGCGCGGATCACGACATAGACGAGGTATAGCCCAGCCAGCATCAGTCCGGGCAGCAGCGCGCCGGCATACAGCCGGACGATCGAGACGCCCGATGTCGCGGCATATACGATCAGCATGATCGACGGCGGGATCAGGATGCCGAGCGTGCCGCCCGCACAGATCACGCCGGAAGCGAAGCTGGTGTCGTAGCGCGCCTTGAGCATGGCCGGGAACGCCAGCAGGCCCATCAGCGTCACGACCGCGCCGACGATGCCGGTGGCGGTCGCGAACAGCGCGCAGGTGATCAGCGCGGCGACGGCCATGGAACCCGGAACCCGGCGCGCCGCGATGTAGATCGTCTGGAACAGGCGGTCGACGATGTTGGCGCGTTCGACGACGTACCCCATGAACAGGAACAGCGGCACGGCGGTCA
The DNA here is from genome assembly GCF_008843145.1 of Skermanella pratensis. Taxonomy (GTDB): domain Bacteria; phylum Pseudomonadota; class Alphaproteobacteria; order Azospirillales; family Azospirillaceae; genus Skermanella; species Skermanella pratensis. The sequence goes on from NZ_CP030265.1 coordinate 2,759,984, forward strand.
GCACGTCGTTCGCCATGACCGAGTAGGTCTGGTTGACGAACAGGTCGAAGATGCGGTTGTCGAAGATCGTCCGCATCCGCTCCGCGTCGAAATAGGCGTAATAGCCGAAACCGACGCCCATTGCCATGAGGGTGAAGGCGATCGGAAAGCCGAGGAGGATCACGAAAAGGAACGAGCCCAGCATCAGCAGGGCTACTTGTGGGTCGGACATGGATCAGCCCCGCCTGTCGCCGTTGGTCTTGTTATGCATGGGCGTGACGATATCCACCGCCTCGGATCCATGGGGAAGGCTGCCGGTGGCGAGAGACTTCGCCAGCGCGGTTTCGGTTTCCTCGACATCGTCGCGGGCCCGCATCCATTCGCCGGTCCGGATGCAGATGATGCAGCGGAAGACCTGGGCGATTCCCTGGATCAGGAGAAGGACGCCGGCGGCGACGATGATCGACTTGAACTGGAAGATCGGGATGCCGGCCGGGCTCATCACGCTGACTTCGGCGTAGCGCCAGGATCGCGAAGCGTATTTCCAGCCCGCCAGGATAAGGGCGATGATCCCCGGGAAGAAGAACAGGAAATAAAGCACCAGTTCGACCTTCGCCTGGGTGCGGGGACGCCACAGCCGGTAGATGAAGTCGCCGCGCACATGCCCGTCGCGGGACAACGTATAGGCGCCACCCATCATGAACAGCGTGCCGTACATCATGTAGGTGATGTCGAACGCCCAGGTCGTGGGATTGTCGAGGAAGTACCGGACGAAGACTTCGTAGCTGACGCCGAATGTCATGACGACGATCGCCCAGGCGAACGCCTTGCCGATCCATGCGGACAGGCGGTCGGCGAACTCGATGTACCGGATCATGGAATTCTCCCAAGCCTCAAGGTCAGACAAGCGCCGGCGCGGTCAGGACCGCGCCGGCGTGAAAACCCAGGGCCTTCCCGGTCAGAGGGCGATCTTGCTCGGGAAATAGTGGCTGTACGCCAGCTTGTAGTCGGGGTCGTTCATCAGCTGATAGAACACGGTGCGTTCGGTCCAGGCGCGCTGGCTGTCCATCACCCGCTTCATGAACGCGTCGCCTTCCAGTTGCGGGATGAGCTTGTCCCACGCCTCAAGCTGCTTGGCGAGGACGTCGGCCGGGGTGCGGACCACCTTGACGCCCGACTCCTTCTGCAGCTTCTGCAGGTCGGCGGAGTACTGGTCCAGGGCGAGGGCGGTGTTGGCCGTGCTCGCCGACTCGACCGCGTACCGCAGGATGGCCTGGAGATCCTTGTCCAGTCTCTCGAACCGGTCCTTGTTGAAGATGAACTCGAACGACTCGCTGGCCTGATGGTACGACGACAGCAGGTAGTTCTTGGCCACGTCCTGGGCGCCGAACCGCATGTCGGAGGTCGGGTTGTTGAATTCGAAGGCGTCGATGACGCCGCGCTCCATCGCCGGGACGATCTCGCCTCCCGGGAGCTGGGTCACCCGCATGCCCATCGCCTGCATCAGGTCGGCGGCCAGGCCGACCGTCCGGTACTTCAGGCCGTTCACGTCGGAAGCGCCGGCGATCTCCTTCTTGAACCAGCCGAGCGGCTGGGCCGGCATCGGGAAGCCGAAGAAACCCACCACGTTGAGCCCCAGGATGTCCTGGGTCAGCTCCCGGTAGAACTCCTGCCCGCCGCCCTTGTGGATCCAGGCCAGCAGGTTGGTGGCGCTGCCGCCCCAGACCGGCCCGGTGCCGAACAGGGACGCGGCCTTGTGCTTGCCGTACCAGTAGACGGGAACAGTGTGGGCGGCGTCGATGATGCCGTCATGGCAGGCATCCTGGACCTGGAAGGCACCGACCACGGCGCCCGCGGGCAGCAGGTCGATCCTGAGTCGTCCACCGGACATGGCCTCGACCCGTTCGACGTACTGCTTGGCCATATCCTGGAAGATATCCGAGGACGGCCATGACGACTGCATCTTGAGCACGACCGGGGATTGGGCAGTCACGACGGCGGGAGCGGCAAGCGCTCCGGCGGCGGCACCCGCCCCGATTGCACTGGTGCGCAGAAACTTGCGGCGCGAAACCGTGGTCTCGTCGGTTTTCATGTTCATCCTCCCTACATCAAGTTTTTGTCTGGCTGATTATTCTTTTGCTGCACAAGCGAAGAGCCCGCCGAGCGGTATCGCCTATACTGGACGAGGACAGCCAGAGCGGGATTCATCCTTGGTCGTTAGCATAAACGAAGGTCTGGGACCGTCAACAAGTATCGCATCTACACATTCAAAACTGGCATAGTGATACAATACTTAAGATAACATTAACGCCCAGGGGTGAATTACACGCGACGGGACCGCCTGCTCATTCTTGCCGAGCAAGCCATCCTGGATCGTGCCGGGGGAAAGGAAATCCCATCGGCGGCCGGGTGATTCTCAGTTCTGCCGGATGCCCTCGAACTCTATGATCAGTTGCACGTCGTCGCCGACCCAGCCGTTGTCCGTCCCGTACACCATGCCCCATTCGCTCCGTCGAATGGTGCCGCGGGCGGAGACCCCGGCGACGTAGTTCGGTTTGCCGAACAGCCCTCCTCCGAAGGGGTACTCGCCGACCTTGTTCAGGACGACGTCGAAAGTTACCGGCCGGGTGACGCCGCGCAGGGTGAGGTCCCCTGTCATCTTGCCGGCACGGTCGCCGGTCTTCTGCGCCGATGTCATGGTGAAGGTCATCTCCGGGTGCTGGTCGGCCCAGAAGAAATCTTCCTTGCGCAGGTGTTCGTCGCGTTTGTCATGATTCGTGAAGACGCTGGCGGTCTTGACCGTCACCTTGACGTCCGAGATGGCTTGGGTCTCCTCGTCGAAGCGGAAGGTCCCGGCGATGTCCCTGAACATGCCGAGCACGTCGGCATAGCCGATGTGGGAAACGAGGAATCCGAACGAGGCGTGCTCCGGATCGATCCGGTAGTCGCGCGGGGCGGCGCCGGCCGGCAGCGACATGGACATGAAGGCCGAAAGCGCGAAGGCGCCGATTGCCCAGCGTCGGACGTTCCGGGTGGTGGAGCCGATCATCTTGTTCCTCCCTGGCTGTTGTACCGCGGGGTTGCTCGAAGCTATTTAGGAGAAATGCAGTCGGGTGCCAGTGCCGATGCACTGCGCGCACGACGCCGGCGTCCAGGCGCGACGGCAAGATAGTAATGCCACACCAGACGGGCCGCCGTGCTGCGATAGGGGCGCCAGGGGTCGCCCAACGCCATCAGTTCGTCCCGCGGCGGTCGACGGTCGCGGCCGAGCATCCATTGCAGCCCCACGGCGACCGCAAGGTCGTCCACCGGCCAGACATCGGGCCGGCAGAGCACGAGCAGGAGGTAGATCTCCGCGCTCCAGCGGCCGATGCCTTTCACCCGCACCAGCGCCTCCAGCGCTTCGTCGTCCGGCATGCGGCCGACCGCGTCTATGTCGAGCTGGCCGGAAGCCACCTGGTCGGCCAAGCCGCGGGCATAGACCATCTTCTGGCGGCTGAAGCCGCAGGCCTTCAGCGTGTCGTCGGGCAGCGCCAGCACCGCGTCGGGCGTCAGCGGACCGGCCGCCGCGCACAGCTTGCGCCACATGGCCTCGGCCGCCAGCGTCGAGACCTGCTGCTCCAGGATGATGCGCAGCAGTCCCGGAAATCCGGCGGGAGTCCGAGGGACGGGTTCGGCCAGGGGTCCCCCGGCCTCCAGGCACCGGTGGAACAAAGGGTCCCGGGAAAGCAGGGACCCGACCGTGGCCTCGTGAGAGGTCAACCGACGAGGTCGATGCGGTAATCCTCGATCACGGTGTTCGCCAGAAGCTTCTGGCACATGGCCTCGACCGCCTTGCGGGCGGCTTCCGGGTCGGTCTCCGTCAGGTCCAGTTCGATGAACTTGCCCTGACGGACCTCGTCCACACCGTCGAAGCCCAGAGACTGCAGCGCGTGGCCGATCGCCTTGCCCTGGGGGTCGAGAACGCCACGCTTCAGGGTGACGTGAACATTTGCCTTCATGATCGATCTGCCTTCGAGAACGCGTGAGCTGCTACTGCATCAGCTTCGGTGTGTTGAAATCGCCGGGACCGCCCTCCGGCAGAATACCCAGCCGGCGCGCCACTTCCTGGTACGCCTCCTCGACCCGGCCGAGGTCTTCGCGGAACCGGTCCTTGTCCAGCTTCATGTTGGTCTTGACGTCCCACAGCCGGCAATTGTCGGGGCTGATCTCGTCGGCCAGCACGATCCGCATCTCGTCGTTCTCCCACAGGCGGCCGAACTCGACCTTGAAGTCGACCAGCTTCAGGCCGATGCCGAGGAACAGGCCGGATAGATAATCGTTGATCCGCAGGGACAGGGCCATCATGTCGTCCAGGTCCTGGGGCGTCGCCCAGCCGAACGCGGTGATATGCTCCTCCGATACCATGGGGTCGTTCAGCTCATCGGATTTGTAATAATATTCCATGATCGAGCGCGGGAGCTGGGTGCCTTCCGGAATTCCGAAACGCTTGGACAGGGAACCCGCGGCGACGTTGCGGACCACCAGCTCGATCGGAATGATCTCGACCTCGCGGACCAGCTGCTCGCGCATGTTGAGGCGCCGCACGAAATGCGTGGGGACGCCGATCTCCCCCAGCTTGGTCATCAGGTATTCCGAGATCCGGTTGTTCAGGACCCCCTTGCCCGTGATGATGCCTCGCTTCTGGTTGTTGAAGGCGGTCGCGTCGTCCTTGAAATACTGAACCAGAGTGCCAGGCTCCGGTCCCTCGAACAGAACCTTGGCCTTGCCCTCGTAGATCCGCCTGCGTCGCGTCATGATGGGCTTCCGGAAGTGGCAGGACCGGATTGTACGGACCGGTCCAGGTAATATGGTTGCTGATATAGCAAGCAACTACGTTTAGCACAATGGAGGCGGCGTGCGGAGCCTCCGCGTGCGGCTTGCACCGGCAACCGGTCGAAATGGATTTTCAGGAGAGATCGACCTCCTCCCACGGTGTCTCGTCGGGGCGTCCGGAGCAGAACCGAAAGACCGGCTTGACTTCCGGATGGTCGGCCGACGGCAGCGCCAGCAGCGTGCTGCTGGTGGTCCCGAATCCGGTCGGGGTGACCACGCACATGGCGCCCCGCGGTCCCGCGTCGCCATCCCAGATCCGGCTGCCCAGCAATTCCTCCCACGCCTTCCAGTCGCCTCCCGCGGGGTCCGGCGTCCGGGCATGGGCGAACAGGGGACGGTAGAAGCGGATCCGGCTGCTCGAGTCGTCATTGAGGTCTTGCGCGGTCACCATCGACACCCCTTCGGGAATCCGTTCGATCCCGATGCGGGCGCCGTCCTCGCGCCGGCTGAGGCAGAAGGCATCCCGGTTGTCCGCGACAACCAGGTTGAACGGCCGGTAGGCCGCCGGATCGAGATGTGCCAGCGCCTGCGCGGCGTCGGCCGCGTCGGCATGGTCGAGGGCGTCGAGCACCAGCTCGCCCCGGCTGCGCTTGCCCTGCTCGGGACCCAGGGTTCCCATGCGGTTGAGCACTACCGCGACCACGCCGGTGTCATTCAGCGCAAGCCAGCTGCCCCCGGCCAGCTCGTCGATTCCGCCCAGCACGTCGGGCCGGTCGGGCCAGTGGCGTGACGGCGGTTTCCAAGGGCGTCCTGCCATTTCGTCGCGGTTGCCGCCGATGATCAGCGGGAATGTCGCGCCCGGCTGGCGTAGAATGACGATAGAGCACATGGTCGTCCGTCCGCTTTGCCATTATGTAGGGTAGGGAACAGCCACCGGCAGGGCAGTGAGCCAACCGTTGCCAGTCACCTGGTGCCAGTCAACTGGGGAGAAGGTCGAATGACCACGTTTGAAGAGCGCGAAAGAGCATTCGAGAACAAGTTCAAGCATGACGAGGAGTTGCTGTTCAAGATCCAGGTCCGCCGGGCGAAGCTGCTTGGCCTGTGGGCGGCCGAGCAGATGAAGTTCGAGAAGCCGGAGGCCGACGCGTACGCCCGCGTCATCGTCGACGCCGACTTCGAGGAGGCCGGCTCCGCCGACATCGTCCGGCGGGTCTGCGGCGACCTGGAAAAGCACGGCATCGACATCAGCCGGCACCGGGTGGAGAAGGAAGCCGAACATCTGCTCCAGGTCGCGCGCGACCAGATCACCTCCCAGTAACGCCGCCCGGTACACCCGCCGGCAATCCCGGCCGCCCTGCGGAATGCCGCCCGCCGCCCCGCCTTCCCCGGCCGGCGGCGGGCGGGATCCGTCACCCGCCGAACACGCGCTTGAAGATCGTGTTCACGTGCTTGGTGTGGTAGGCCATGTTGAACAGGGCGGCGAGCGCATCCGCATCGATGTGCTTCGTGACCTCGGCGTCGCCCTGAAGGTTCTGCAGGAAGCTGCCGCCGCTCTCCCACACCTTCATGGCGTTGCGCTGGACGGCGACATAGGCGCCCTCGCGGCTCATGCCGGCCTGGGTCAGGGCCAGCAGCACCCGTTGCGAGAAGACGAGGCCGCCGAGGTCGTCCAGGTTCCGGCGCATCCGTTCCGGATAGACCACCAGCTTTTCCATCATGCCGGTCGTTCGTGCGAGCGCGAAGTCCAGCGCGACGGTCGCGTCGGGGCCCATCACCCGCTCCACGGAGGAATGCGAGATGTCGCGCTCGTGCCAGAGCGCCACGTTCTCCAGGGCCGGCGTCACGGCGGCGCGGACCAGCCGAGCAAGGCCGGTCAGGTTCTCCGACAGGACGGGGTTGCGCTTGTGCGGCATCGCCGAGGAGCCCTTCTGGCCCGGCGAGAAATACTCCTCCGCCTCCCGCACCTCGGTGCGCTGGAGATGGCGGATCTCGACCGCGAGGTTCTCGATCGAGGAGGCGATCACCCCCAGCGTCGCGAAGAACATGGCGTGGCGGTCGCGAGGAATGACCTGGGTGGAGACGGGCTCGACCGCCAGTCCCATCTTGTCCGCCACATACTTCTCGACGAAGGGGTCGATGTTCGCGAATGTGCCCACCGCGCCGGAGATGGCGCAGGTCGCGATCTCCGCGCGCGCGGCGACCAGCCGTTCCCGGTTGCGCGCGAACGCGGCGTAGTGCCCCGCCAGCTTCAGCCCGAAGGTCGTCGGCTCGGCATGGATGCCGTGGCTGCGGCCGATGGTCGGCGTGTCCTTGTGCTCGACGGCGCGGCGCTTGAGGGCCGCCAGAAGCGCGTCGAGATCGGCCAGCAGCAGGTCGGAAGCCTGGGCCAGCTGGACCGCCAGCGTGGTGTCCAGCACGTCGGAGGAGGTCATGCCCTGGTGCACGAAGCGCGCGTCCGGACCGACATATTCCGCGAGGTTGGTCAGGAAGGCGATGACGTCGTGCTTCGTCTCGCGCTCGATCTCGTCGATCCGGGCGATCTCGAACTTGCCCTTCTGCCACACCGCTTCGGCGGCGGAACGGGGGATCACGCCCAGTTCGGCCTGGGCGTCACAGGCATGCGCCTCGATCTCGAACCAGATGCGGAACTTGTTCTCGGGCTCCCAGATACGGGCCATTTCCGGGCGGCTGTAGCGCGGAATCATCGTTCATCTCTCAGGGCAGCGGCAAGGGCAGCGGGTGATGGGGCGACCATAGCGGGCGCGGCCGGAATTCGCCATAGGGCGAAGTCCGAATCGGCTTGACGGAGAAAGGCAACAAACGGGCTTGCCGAGGGTTTGGTCCTCATCGAACGAACCAAGGGGATCTAAGATGAATCGGGACCAGATCGCCGGCACGGCAAAGGACATCAAAGGCGACGTCAAGAAGGGAATCGGCGATTTGGTCGGCAACCCGGCCCTGAAGGACGAAGGAAACCTGGACAAGGCCGAGGGGAAAATCCAGAAGGGTGTCGGAAACCTCAAGGACAAGCTGTAAACAGGGCGCGGCCGCGGGTCGGGCAGCGCTCCGCTCTCCCGGTCCACCATCATTCCGGCGTCAGCCTGATGCGGTAGACGGCGCCCTCGCTCGTTCCGGCGATCTCCAGTTCCGAACCCATCATCTGGGTCAGCGCCGTGGCGATCGCGAGGCCGAGGCCGGTGCGCGCGTCCCGCGCCGCCGGCTGGACGCGCCTCACGTCGAACGGCATCGCGAGCTCCCGCGGCTGTGCCGGGACAACCGGAGAGCCGCCGTCGGTGACCGACAGCCATCCGGGACCGCCGGATCCGTCCCACGAAACCTTCACGGCGCCCGACGGGGGCGTGCAGTCGATCGCTTCTGCCAGCACCCGCTGGAGCGCCACGCCAAACCAGCTCTTGTCGATAATCACGGCGGCCGGCGCCGACACCAGATCCACCGATATGGCAACCTTGCGGGCTTCCGCGGTTCCGGCGATCGCGGCAACGGCCCCGTTGACGGCCCCTTTCAACTCGACCCGCTGGCGCGACACCGTCAGGTCACGGCGCTCGGCATCCGCGATCAGTTCGATCTCCTCCGCGGTCAGCTTGATCCGCTCGGCGATCCCGCTGACCGCCAGCCATTCCGGTGTTTCGCTGGCATTCGCCAAGCTGGTCTCCATGATGGTATCGGCCAGGGCGGCGAAACTTCGGGCGCCCCGGGAAGCCAGGTTGCGCATCAGGGTCTTCGATTCGTCGGCGGCGCTGACCTTTGCCGAGAGGGCCGATTCGGCGGTGCGCAGGATCTCGACCATCTGCTCCAGCTTGGCCGTCCGCGCCCGCACCGCCTCGTCCAGGCGGCGGTTCTCGTCGGCGATGCGGCGCGACATCATGCCCAGGATCGACATGTTCCGCGCCCGGCCGATGACTTCCATCCCGTCGAACGGCTTGGTCAGGAAATCGCTGGCCCCGGCGTCGATCGCCTTCAGCCGCACGGCCTGTTCGGTGTGGGCGGTCAGCACGATCACGGGTATCATCACGTCGGGACTGATCGCCCGGATCCGGGCCAGCACGCCGTAACCGTCGAGTCCGGGCATCTCGATGTCGAGCAGCACGAGGTGGGGTGCGATCCGTTGGAACATCTCGATCCCCACGAACGGGTCGTTCGCCGAGAAACGCTGGCGGAACCCGTGCTTCTTCAGCATGCCCGACAACATCGCGATATTCATTTCCTGATCGTCTATGATCAGCACGCGGGCATCGCGGAAATCCAGTTCGCTCATACCGGGGGCCTTGTGGCTATGCCGAAAGGTGTAGTGGCACGCCTTATAGCAGAGTTGGTCAGTGCGCGGTTTCTCAATTACTGCTGCCCGGGAGAAATGACCGCAGCCCGGGAGGGGCGGCAGTACAACGGGGAGGAGAGAGACAACCATGGAAAACGATGAAGTTCGGCGCCTGCGCGTGGAACTGGCCGCAGCCTTCCGCTGGGCCGCGAGACTGGGCTTCCATGAGGGCGTGTGCAACCACTTCAGCGTCGCGGTCAGCGATTCCGGAGACCGTTTCCTGGTCAACCCGCACGGCATGCATTTCTCGGAGATCCGGGCGTCCGACCTGCTGCTGGTCGAGCCGGACGGCTCCGTCGCGGGCGGCGGCGAGCCGCCCGAGCCGACCGCTTTCTTCATCCATTCCAGGCTGCACCGCGGCGTTCCGCAGGCCCGCTGCATCCTGCACACCCACATGCCCCACGCGACCGCGCTTACCACGCTGGAAGGGGGACGGCTGGAGCCGGTGAACCAGAATGCCCTGCGCTTCTACGACCGCATCGCCTACGACGACGATTACAACGGGCTGGCCCTGGACGAGGAGGAGGGCGACCGGATCTGCGGCGCGCTGGGCAACCGCCAGATCATGTTCATGGCTAACCACGGGGTGACGGTGATCGGCCACAGCGTCGCCTTCGCCTTCGACACCATGTACTACCTGGAGCGGGCCTGCCGGAACCAGGTACTCGCGATGTCCACCGGCCGGCCGCTGAAGCGGGTGCCCGATGAGCTGGCGCGCAAGGTGGCACTCCAGATCGCCGGCGAGGACAATTCCGAACGGCACTTCGCGGCGCTGCTGCGGATCCTCGACCGGGAGGAGCCGGACTACGCCTCCTGAAGGATCAGAGCAGCCCCATCGCCTTGAAGCTGCTGTGCTTGCCCCTGCCGATCACGAGATGGTCGTGGATCTGCATGCCGAGCGCCGCCGCGGCCCGGGCGATCTCCTTCGTCATCTCGATGTCGGCCCGGCTGGGGGTCGGGTCGCCGCTCGGGTGGTTGTGGACCAGGATGATCGCCGACGCGCCCAGTTCCAGCGCCCGCTTGACCACCTCGCGCGGATAGACCGGCGTGTGGTCGACGGTGCCGTGCTGCTGCACCTCGTCGGCGATCAGCACGTTCTTGCGGTCCAGGAACAGCAGGCGGAACTGTTCCGTCGGCAGGTTCGCCATGGTGCCCTGGCAATAGTCGAGCAGGCGCTGCCACGTGCTGAGAACCGGCTTGTCCATGATCTCCTGCCGGGTCATGCGAAGCGCCGCCGCGCCGACCACCGTGAGCGCGGCGATGGTGCCGTCGGTCAGCTTGGGAAACTGGCGGCGCAGGGCCTCCGGCGGGGCGTTCAGGACTCCCCACAGGCCGCCGAAGGCGCGCAGGAGGCTTTTGGCGAGCGGCTTGACGTCCCGACGGGGGAGCGCCGCGAACAGCAGAAGCTCCAGCAGCTCGTAATCCTGGAGCGCGTCGGCGCCTGCCGTCAGGAAACGGCTGCGCAGGCGGTCGCGGTGGCCGAGATGGTCCGGCCCCGCGTCCTCGAGGGTCCCGGCCGCCAGGGCGTCTTCGATTCTGGCCGGTTCTGTATCGGTCACGCGATCCTCGCGACAGTTCTGCATGCACTGGAATGCAGGACTATAGGCGTGTCGCGTGGCGGTTGTCAGCCGGTGATATAGGGCGGCTTTGTGTACCCGGCGGGCGAGAGCGTGAAGATCTCGCAGCCGTCCCTGGTGACGCCTATGGAATGCTCGAACTGGGCCGACAGGCTCTTGTCCTTGGTGACAGCGGTCCAGCCGTCGGACAGGATCTTCACGTCGAAGCGGCCGGCGTTGATCATCGGCTCGATCGTGAAGAACATGCCCTCCCGCAGCACGGTGCCGCGGCCGGGCTGTCCGAAATGCAGCACGGACGGCGCGTCGTGGAAAACGCGGCCCAGACCGTGGCCGCAGAAGTCGCGCACGATCGAGAACCGGTGGGATTCGGCGAACTTCTGGATCGCGTATCCGATGTCGCCCAGGGTGGCGCCCGGCTTGACCGCCGCGATGCCAAGCATCAGCGAGTCGTAGGTGACGTCAACCAGCTTGCGTGCCTTGACGCTGACGGCGTCGCCGGCCAGGAACATCCGGCTGGTGTCGCCGAACCAGCCGTCCAGGATGACGGTGATGTCGATGTTCAGGATGTCGCCGTCACGCAGCCGCTTGTCTCCGGGAATGCCGTGGCAGACCACGTGGTTGATCGAGATGCAGGTTGCCTTGGGATAGCCGCGGTAGCCAAGCGGCGCCGGCACCGCGCCATGGTCGCGGATGAAGGTCTCGCACAGGGCGTCGATCTCGCCCGTGGTGACGCCGGGGACGACATGGGGCGTGATGAAGTCCAGCGTCGCCGCGGCCAGATGACCGGCCTTGCGCATGCCGGCGAAATCCTCGGGTCCATGCAGACGGATCCGGTTGGAGTCAAGGTCGTCGGTCTGGGCCGCTTCAGCTCTGGTCATTCTGGTTCCGTAGGGTTTTCAGCAAGTTCAAGACGCACCGGGAGAGGCCGCTCCAGCAGGATCGCCTCCGGCGAGACGGTGCAGGAATAGCACAAGGTCTCGACACCGGCATTCCTCGCACCGACCAGACCCCGATGGTAGGCCGGGTCGATGTCCTGTGCGACTCGGAAGTGGTCGCAATCCGTGCGTTGGACAAGGTACAGCATGACCGCCCTGCATCCCAAGGCAACCATGTCCGCAAGCTCGACGAGGTGCTTGGCGCCCCGCGCCGTGACGCAGTCGGGAAACTCGGCGGCCGTTCCGCCGTAGCGGTCCGGGCGGCGCAGATGGACGTTCTTGACCTCGACATAGGCGCTAGGGCGGCCGTCTCCCTCCAGCAGCAGGTCGATCCGGGAATTGCGGCCGTACTTGACCTCGCGCCGGACCGTAGGGTAGCCGGCCAGATCCGGGATCGCGCCGGCACGGATGGCGGCCGCGGCGATCGCGTTGGGATGGCCCGTGTTGACGCCGATCAGGTGCCCGTCGGCCTCGACCAACTCCAGGGTGTAGGGCAGCTTCCGCGACGGATTGTCCGACCGGGACAGCCAGACGCGGGACCCGGGAGCGTTCAGGCCGAGCATGGCGCCCGAGTTCGGCACATGGGCGGTCACCACCCCGCCGTCCGCCAGGGTCACGTCCGCCAGGAAGCGCTTGTACCGCTGGACGAGCCGCCCCTCGGTCAGCGCGGCGGCGAAACGGATGCCTGGCGGGGGCGGGAAGGGGGCTGGCGTCGCGGTGGGGAGCGTCATGATCCCGACCTTTTAGCCGCCCCGGCCGGGGAACGGCAAGGATCGGCGAGACGCGGCATGTTCGTTTTCGCACATCCATGCCGTTCGAAAGTTTCGGAACGGAACGTAAACCTGATCGCGCTGTTAGACCGCTGCCGCGCTGGAAGCGGCTTCTCGGAGTTGAGTATGTCTACAGCACCCGCCTTCATCATCGAGACGGCCGGAACCGCCGTCGGAGTCGTCGTCCTCCAGGACGGCGGATATCGATTCTTCGCTTCGGATGCCGCGGCACGGGCACTGGACGGCCGTATCTTCAAGAGTCCCGCCCATGCCGAGCGCGAGGCGCGCCGCCTGGAGACGTCGCTGCGGTCCGGCCGTGCCATGATGCGCGCTTGACCGTCCGCTCGAGCGTCCGGAGAGTGACGGGCCGGCCCGCCGGCCCGTCACGAACCCGAAGGGGGAGCTTGGAACAATGAGCGAAGACATCCCGAACGAGCAGCCGAAGGACGTATGGGAGGTGCTGAAGACAGATCCCTCCGCCAAACTGGTGGATGTCCGGACGGCGCCCGAATGGTCGTTCGTCGGACAGCCGGACATGGCCTCGATCGGCAAGGCGCCGGTCAGGATCCAGTGGCAGGTGTATCCCGGCATGGAGGTGGAGTCGGATTTCATCCACAAGCTGCGGGTGGAAGGGGTCGAACCGGAGGACAAGGTCTATTTCCTCTGCCGTTCCGGCGTGCGCAGCACGGCCGCCGCGAAGCTGGCCGCCCAACACGGTTATACCCGGGTATTCAACATCGCCGACGGCTTCGAAGGGCCGAAGGATGAGCAGGGCCACCGGGGCACCGTCGCCGGCTGGAAGCGGTCCGGCCTGCCCTGGAGCCAGGGTTGACAGCCTGTCCGGGCGTCTCACCGGTCGAGCAGGCCGTGGCGCCGATGCCAGTCCTCCAGCGATAAGTCGGGATACCGGGCGAAATGAACCTCGCCCGGTCCCGAGGGTACCGTCACCCACGGCGCCTTGAAGTCCAGCATGATATGGACCCGCTCCGGGGGCACCGGCAGCGGGGTGTCGATCGCCGACGCGAAGGGATGGACCAGGTCCGGCCAGGCGGGGTCCTCCGCCCACAGGGCGGACCCGCACTTGCCGCAGAAGTGCCGGTGCGAGGGACCGAGGCAGGTCTGGCCGGGGCGGTCGGGATCCTCGGTCGGGGCCCGCCACATCGCCACCGCCTCCTTGCCCTGCAGAATCCGCAGGGTATCGGCGTCGCCGCCGAGATTGACGGCGCAACCGCCGCCGCCGGCGCTTTTCCGGCAGATCGAGCAGTAGCAGTACATGAAGGGAACCGGCGTGGGCGAGTTCAGGGAGAACTTGACCGCACCGCAGCGGCATGAACCGTCGAGCTTCATGAGGTCCTCCCGTTCCCGTCCGGGCCCCGGGGGCCGATCAGAGGGTTTGAACGTAATTCAGCGGAACGAATTCGTATCCCGAACCTGCGCGGCGGATATGGCCGGCGTTGGGCAGGCCCCAATGGTAACCGAACGCCAGGGCCCGGTCAGCCGCGATTCGGTCCAGCAACCTACGGCGCGTCGCCCGGGCCATGTCGGCATCCATGTCGAACACCGCCGACCAGTCGGGATTCCGGACGAACAGGAAGGGGACGTTGGTGGTGTCGGCCAGCGCCATGACCGTTTCGTTGCCGGACGAGATCTGGAGCGCGGTATGGCCGGGCGTGTGCCCATGGGCCTCGACCGCGGTGAACCCCGGGATGATCTCCTCTTCGGCCTTGTAGCGCCGCACCCGGTCGCCGAGATCGCCGAAGGTGGAACGGACCAGTTCGAACGCCGACTGGCGCGCTGCCGGCGCGCGGCTCATTTCGCCCTCGTCCATCCAGTAGGCCCATTCCGCTTCCGGAACGAGGATCTCGGCGTTGGCGAAGGCCAGGCTGTTGTCGGTGCCCTTGATCCCTGAGATATGGTCGCCGTGGAAGTGCGAGATCACCAGGGTGGTGATCGAGGCCGGATCGATCCCGGCCACGGCCATGTTCCGGCTCATCATCCCGGTGGTCGGCCCCAGCTTTCCGCCGGACCCGGCGTCCAGCAGGACGATCTGGCTGCCGGTGTGGACGACCGCCGGAGTGTAGGTGATGCGGAGACTGTCGGTCGGCCGGAACGCGTCCTTCAAGGCTCCCTGCACTTGGTCGAGCGGAGCATTGACTACGAACTTGTCGTCCATGGGCCGGGTGCCGTACCCGTCGAACAGCGACGTCACTTCGAACGACCCGACCTTGTAGCGGAAGGCTCCCGGAAGCTGCGCGTTCGCCTGCGGCGGCGCGCCCTGGGCATGGGCCGCCCCGGAACCGAGCGGGCCAGCCGCCGCCGTCGCGGTCACGGCCGCTGCGGTGCCGAGAAGAGCGCGGCGATTCATTCCTGCTTCTGCCATGGCTTCGTTCCTCCTGTCTGCTGGCTGCCGTTTGCCGGCCGATACCGTCATTTAGGTCGATGCACGCGAAAGTCTTCGCCGCCCGTTCAAGCAGGACAGCTTTGTGAAATGCATCAGCCGCCAGGCTGTTCCCACGCGACCGGCCGAAAGTCGGGCATGCCTGCCATGAAGGCATTCCAGCCGGGAAACCTGTTCCGGCATCGAAGGTGCCGAATAGACTGCGTTCAACCGAAAGTTCAGCAGTTATAGGGACAAAGGGAGGATACATGGAGAAGTTCACGAAGCGGGCGCTGGGAGCCTGCTCGCTCCTGGCGCTGATGGTGACGGCCGCCACGGCGCAGACCGGGTCGCCCGCACGGGTGACGGAGACGACATACAGGGTCGCGGGCCTGACCACCCCCGCCGAAATCATCGTCGACCGCTGGGGCGTTCCGCACCTTTATGCGGAAAACACTTACGACGTTTTCTTCGTTCAAGGCTTCAACGCGGCGCGCGACCGGCTCTGGCAGATCGACCTGTGGCGGAAGCGCGGCCTGGGCGAACTCGCCCGCGACTTCGGCCCGGCCTATGTCGAGCAGGACCGGATGGCCCGGCAGTTGCTGTACCGTGGCGACATGTACCGGGAATGGCTGGCGTACGGGTCGGATTCGAAGCGGATCGCCCAGCGGTACACCGACGGGGTGAATGCATTCGTCACCCTGGCGCGGCAGAACGCCGACCTGCTGCCCATGGAGTTCAAGCTTCTGGGATACCAGCCGTCCTACTGGCTGCCGGAAGACGTGGTGCGCATCCGCAGCCACGGCCTCACCCGCAACCTCGACAGCGAGATCGAGCGCGCGGCCGTTGCCTGCGCCGCCGACCTCAAGACCGACCTCATGCGCCGCACCCTGGAGGTCGACGCCGAGACGACGGGTTGGGATACGAAGGTGCCGGAGGGGCTCGATCCCTGTGCGATCCCGCCCCAGGTCGCGCAGGCGTACAAGCTCGGTACCGGAAGCGTAAGCTTTACCAAGGAGAAGCTGGCCGGCGGCCAGCGCGCCAACCTCGAGCCCGGGCGGGAGCCGGAGATCGAGCCGACGGCGCTCGGCAGCAACAACTGGGCGATCGCCCCGGAAAAGACCACGACCGGCAGGGCGATCCTGGCCAACGATCCCCACCGGGCCCACGGGGCGCCCTCGCTGCGTTACATCGCGCACCTGAATGCGCCGGGCTTCAGCGTGATCGGCGCGGGCGAGCCTTCGCTTCCCGGCATCTCGATCGGCCACAACGGCAAGATCGCCTTCGGCCTGACGATCTTCTCGATCGACCAGGAAGACCTCTACGTCTACGACCTGAACCCGGCGGACCGGTCCCAGTACAACTACCAGGGACGATGGGAGCCGATGACGACGGTCTCCGACGAGATCCCGGTCAAGGGGCAGTCCGATCGCAAGGTGGGTCTCCGCTATACCCGGCACGGCCCGGTGCTTTACGTGGACGAGACGAACAACAAGGCCTACGCCGTGCGCGCCGCTTGGCTGGAGCCGGGGATGGCACCTTATTTCGGCAGCATCGACTATATGCGCGCCGAGAACTGGGACGAGTTCCTGGGCGCCATGAACCGCTGGGGCTCCCCGTCGGAGAACCAGGTCTACGCCGACGCCGACGGCAATATCGGCTGGAAGCCGGGCGGGCTGACGCCCGTGCGGCCGAACTGGGACGGGCTGCTGCCGGTGCCGGGCGACGGCCGCTACGAATGGGCCGGCTACCGCGACATGGACGAGTTGCCGGTCGAGTACAATCCGCCGCGCAACTGGGTCGGAAGCGCCAACCAGAACAACCTGCCGCCGGGATATCCCAACGCCGAGAAGAAGATCGGCTTCGAATGGACCGATCCTTCCCGCTTCGACCGGATCAGCGAGGTCCTGGGCGCCGACCGCAAGTTCGGGCTGGAGGACTCCATGGCGCTCCAGGCCGACACGACCTCGATCCAGGGCCGGCGCGTCACCGCGCTGCTCGACGGGCTTCAAAGCGCCGAACCGGAGGTGGGCCAGGCGCTCCGGCTGCTGACGTCCTGGAACGGCGTGCTGACCGCCGACAGCGCCGCCGGCGCGCTCTACGAAATCTGGTTCATGAAGCACCTGCGGCCCGCGGTTGTCCGTGCGACGGTGCCGAAGGAAGCCGTGGAACTGGTCGACAAGGGTGGTGTCCAGAGCGGGGAACCGGCGGCGATCATCGCGGTGCTTGAACAGCCGGACCAGCGGCTCGGCAGCGATCCCGCCGAGGCCCGAAACGCCCTGCTGCTGGACACCTTGAAGCCGGCGATATCGGAACTGAAGGCGAAGCTGGGACCGGACATGCAGGCGTGGCGTTGGGCAAGCCTGCACCACGGCTATTTCGAGCATCCCCTGGCCGCGGTCGTCGGGACGGAGGAGAAGCGCCTGCTGGATGTCGGGCCGTTCCCCAAGGGGGGCAGCGGCTTCACGCCGAACGCCACGACCTATCGGACCAGCGATTTCCGGATCACCGCCGGGGGCTCGTTCAAGATGGTGCTCGACGTCGGCAACTGGGACGCCTCGCGCGCGGTGAACACGCCGGGCCAGTCCGGCAACCCGAACAGCCCCCATTACCGGGATCTCGCTCCGCTCTGGCAGCAGGAACAGTATTTCCCGCTGCTCTACAGCCGCAAGGAGATCGAAGAAGCGGCGGCGGAGCGGATCCGTCTGATCCCGTCCAATTGACGGCATATTACGGCCCGCCGCCCATCGAGCGGAAGGCGGGCAAAGTCTTGGAGAAGTGAAATGAAGATCGACGACCGCATCAGGGAAATGCACGGCGAACTGACCGAGTGGCGGCGTGACCTTCACGCCCACCCGGAACTGGGTTTCGAAGAGCACCGGACGAGCGACTTCGTCGCCCGAAAGCTGGAAGAGTTCGGCCTGGAGGTCCACAGGGGCATCGCCAAGACGGGCGTGGTCGGCGTGCTGCGGGCAGGGCGCGGCGGCAACCAGGCGATCGGCCTTCGGGCCGACATGGACGCCCTGCCGATCAACGAGGCCAACGACCTGCCGTACAAGTCGACTGCCCCGGGAAAAATGCACGCCTGCGGCCATGACGGCCATACCACCATGCTGCTGGGTGCCGCCCGCTACCTCGCGGAGACCAAGCGGTTCGACGGTACGGCCTACTTCATCTTCCAGCCCGCGGAGGAAACCGCCGGCGGCGGCCGGGTGATGGTCGAGGAGGGGTTGATGGACCGCTTCCCGATGGCGGCCGTCTATGGGATGCACAATTGGCCCGGCCTGCCGGTCGGGAGCGTCGGCGCCGTGGTCGGTCCGGTCATGGCGTCGATGGACACCTTCGAGATCACCGTGACCGGCCTGGGTACCCATGCCGCCATGCCGCACCTGGGAAGGGACCCGATCGTGGCGGGCGCCAACCTGGTCTCGACCCTCCAGACGATCGCCAGCAGGACGATCGCCCCGACCGACGCCGTGGTGGTCAGCGTGACCCAGTTCCACGCCGGGGACGCCTTCAACGTCATCCCGGAGACGGTGAACATCCGCGGCACGGTCCGCACCCTCGACCGTGACGTCCAGGCGGGCATGGAGCCGGCGCTGCGCCGGATCTGCGAGGGGGTGGCCCATGCCCACGGCATCACCATGGAACTGCGATACACCTACGGATATCCGGTGACGGTCAACACGGCGGCGGAGACCGAGTTCGCCCGGATCGTCGCGGCGCAGGTGGTCGGGTCGGACCAGGTCCGGACCGACCTGGCGCCCAGCATGGGCGCCGAGGATTTCGCCTTCATGCTGGAGCATCGCCCCGGCTGCTATGTCTGGGTGGGCAACGGGCCGACCGACGGCAACCGGCTGCTCCATAATCCCCGTTACGACTTCAACGACGACATCCTGCCGATCGGGGTCTCCTACTGGGGCGAACTGGTCGAACGCGCCCTTCCGGCGCGCGGCTGAGGGAGGCGAGCCATGGCGACGAGACTGCCGAATGAGAGCCGCCGGGACGCGAGCAAGCCTTTCGCGATCTTCACCCTGTTCATGCTGCTGGTCATGATCTTCCCCGTCTATGGCTTCGCCAACAGCGTCGAGCCCATGATCCTGGGACTGCCGTTCTCGCTGTTCTGGATCATCGCCTGGATCGGCGTCGAATTCATTGGCCTGGTCTGCTTCATCGCCTATGAGTTCACGGGGGGCGACCGCTGATGGAACGGTGGATGATCGCATTGCTGGCGATGGGCGTTTATCTCGTCTTCGCCTTCCTGATCGGGTTGCTGGCGGGCCGGGGCCGGTCCTTCTGGTCGGTGTCGGAATACACCGTCGCCGACCGCGGCCTCGGGCTCGTGCTGATGTGGTTCCTGATGGGCGGGACTGTGTTCAGCGCCTTCGCCTTTCTGGGTGGGCCGGGCTGGGCCTATTCCAAGGGGGCGGCGTCCTTCTACATCCTGGCCTACACGTGCCTCGGCCTGCTGCCCTGGTATCTGATCGGGCCTAAGGTGGCCCGCATCGGCGAGCGCAAGAACTTCTACACCATGGGCGATTTCCTCGGCGACCGGTACCGGTCGAGGGCCATCCAGGTCCTCGTGGGGATCATCTCCGTGCTGGCCTTCATCCAGTATCTCACTTTGCAAATCAAGGGGATGGCTTACGTCTTCAATGTATTGACTGAAGATGCGATCCCGATCTGGCTCGGTGCGCTGATCTCCTACGGGATCGTCATCGTCTATGTCGCGACCAGCGGCGTGCGGGGTGCCGCATGGAGCGACGTGCTGCAGGGGATCCTGATGCTGGTTGTCGCCTGGGTCGTCGGGTTCACCCTGGTCTACCAGTTCCACGACGGTATCGGCGCGATGTTCCGTGGGATCGCCGAGAGCCGTCCCGGCTTCCTGACGATCGGCGGCGAAGGGTCGGCGATGTCGCCCATGGCCTATACCACCATCCTGCTGGTCTCGGTGATCGGCTTCATCATGTGGCCGCACCTGTTCACCAAATCCTTCACGACGACCGAGAAGAAGATCAAGCAGACCGTGCTGGTCTATCCGCTGTTCGCGATCTTCCTGGTGCCGATCCTGTTCATCGGCTTCTCCGCCGTGGGCATCGTCGATCCGTCGGAACTGTCCGGCCCGGACACGATCCTGCCCCATCTGGTGACCAGCGAACTGGGGGCGAGCGGGCTGGTGTACGGCCTGATCGGAGCCGGCGCGCTGGCCGCGGCGATGTCGTCGGCGGACGCGATTACCCATGGCGGATCAGTGTCTTTCGGCCGGGACATCATCCAGCCTCTCAAGCCCGATCTGTCCGAGCGGGCGCAGATCTGGGTCATGCGCCTGTCGGTCGTGGCGATCGGGACGGTTGCCTATTACCTGTCCATCTTCGGGGCCGCCGGGCTGGTGCAGCTTCTGGTCGGCGCGTACGGGTCGATTGTCCAGTTCGCGCCGGCCGTCTACGGCGCCCTATGGTGGCGGCGCGGCACGGCGCCGGGCGTGATCGCCGGTTTGGTCGGCGGCATCGTGGTCAATTACTACTTTCAGCTCGTCCAGCCCGCGACGCCGCTGGACATCAATGCCGGGATCCTGGGCCTCATCGTCAACGTCGTCCTCTTCATCGGAATCAGCATGATGACGCAGCCGGACGAGGCTGCGGCCGAAGACTACGTCGAGGCCTGATCATCCGCGGGCCGGGCGCCGCTGCGCCCGGCCCGCCCGTTCCATACAGCCTGCCGTTCCACTCGCCGCGATGCGTCGGCCCGGCTGTCCCGGCTTGGTCAACCTGGCCGGGCACTGCTCTAGCGGGCCCGGCGGGCCAGTATGTTCAGGCTTTCTATCATAGCGGAAAAGGCCATCGCCGCGTAGATGTAGCCCTTCGGCACATGGGCGCCGAAGCCTTCGGCGATCAGCGTCATGCCGATCATCAGCAGGAACCCCAGCGCCAGCATGACGACCGTCGGGTTCCTGGCGATGAAGTTCGCCAGAGGGTCGGCGGCCACCAGCATGACGGTGACGGCGACCAGCACGGCGATCACCATGATCGGGATATGCTCGGTCATGCCGACGGCGGTGATGATGCTGTCGACGGAGAAGACGAGGTCAAGCAGGAGGATCTGGCCGATCGCAGCCCCGAAGCCGATGCTGCCGCCCTTTTTGTCGAACATGTCCGGCCCGGGATCGGGATCGACGTTGTGGTGGATCTCCTTGGTCGCCTTCCAGACCAGGAACAGGCCGCCGGCGATCAGGATCAGGTCGCGCCAGGAGAAGCCGTGGCCGAAGGCCGTGAAGATCGGCTCGGTCAGCTGGACGATGAAGGCGACGGTGCCGAGCAGGCCCAGGCGCAGGACCAGGGCTAGGCTGATGCCGATGCGGCGCCCGCGCGAGCGTTGATCTTCCGGCAGGCGGTTGGTCAAGATCGAAATGAAGATCAGGTTATCGATGCCCAGGACAACCTCCATCGCGATCAGCGTCGCGAGGGCGATCCAGGCCGCCGGATCGGCGGCAAGCGCGAGCAGGTACTCCATCGTCGGCAAGCATCCCCTATTGGGTTTCAGTCGCGGGTAGTGGCCGCTGATAACGGCCTGACCGACCCTTTGGATCATGCTTGCCGCAAATTGGCTTGCCGCGGGTCAGGTTGCCTCGGCCACCTCCGGTTTCGGTTCGGGCTCCGGCCAGTGGCGGATGCCCAGCCGGACCAGCGTGGCGGCATGGTTGATGGCGCAGGTGGTGCCGTCGAGCAGCGGGACGGGAACCTGGTCGCGGATGCGGTGGGCCAGGCCAGCAAGGGGCCCGCCGCCGAGAATGATCGACCGGACGCCCGCGGTCGCGGCTGCCTTGCGGCACAGGCTAGCCAGGACGGCGCCATGATCGTGCTGTACCGTTGCCGCCCTCCTGGCGGCGTCCTCCGCGCCGGCGGGCAAGTCGAGCGCATGGATCGCCGAGAGCCGCTCGGCGAAACCCAGCCGGCGGGCCGCCTGCTCCAGGACCGGCTTCAAGGCCGATCCCACGGTCACGATCGCGAACCGGCCGCCGCACATCAATGCGGTGAGCATCGCGCTTTCCGCGATACCGACCACGGGAACCGGCGAGATGTCGCGCGCGGCGTCCAACCCCGGATCGGAGAACGCCGCGATCACGACGGCATCGAATCCCGGGGCCAAGCACGCGACCAGTTCCAGCACCGCTTCGGCCGCCGTCGCCGACTCTTCCGGTGTCTGGATGAAGGGGGAGCCGAAGCGGGCGGACACGCCGGTGATCTCGATGTCCGGGGTCGCGACGCGCCGCGCCTCGGCCACGATGCTCTCGGTGACGGCGACGGTCGTGTTCGGATTGATGACGAGGACTCTCATGATCTCTCGCGGTCGATTCTCAGGCACCTGGCGGTATGGTCGGGAGCCGGGTGGAACAGCGGGATGTCGCTCTCGCGGCACCGGGCATCGACATAGCGGCAGCGCGGCGCGAAGCTGCAGCCGGGAGGCAGGCGGGCGAGGTTGGGCGGGGCGCCGGGAATCGTCCGCAGGCGCTCGCCGCGCGACGCGCCGTGGACGGTCGAGGCAAGCAGGCCCTCGGTATAGGGATGCAGGCGCCGGCCGATCACGTCGCCGACGGGACCGGTCTCGATGAAGCGGCCGGCATACATGACCGCGACATGGTCGGCGATCTCGGCGGCGACGCCCATGTCGTGGGTCACGAAGATCACGGCCATGCCCATCTCGCGCTGGAGTTGGCGCAGCAGGACGAGAACCTGCATCTGGACGGTGGCGTCCAGCGCCGTCGTCGGCTCGTCGGCCAGCAGCAGGTCGGGCCGGCACGACAGCGCAAGCGCGATCATCGCCCGCTGCCGCATGCCGCCGGACATCTCGTGCGGATAGGCCTTCAGGCGGCGCGCCGCGGAAGGGATCTGGACCAGTTCCAGCAGTTCGAGGGCGCGCTTGTCGGCGTCCCGGTAGGATACGCCCTCGTGGCGGACCACCGTCTCGGCGATCTGGCGGCCGATCGTGTAGACCGGGTCGAAGGCCAGCATCGGTTCCTGGAAGATCATGCTGACGACGGAGCCGCGGACCTGCACCAGTTCGCGCTCGGAGAGGGACAGGATGTCGCGCCCCCCGATGCGGATGCCGCCTCCGTACCGCGTCCGCCGCGGCGGGTGAAGGCGCATCATGGCCTTCAGCGTGACGCTCTTGCCGGAACCGGATTCCCCCAGGATGGTCAGCACCTTGCCGCGCTCCAGGGTGAAGTCCACGCCGTTGACGGCGTTGATCTCCCCGTCGCCGCCCCTGAAGCGGACGGTCAGGCCTTCCACCGACACGAGGGGTGCTTCGGCTGGCGCCGTCCCGGGGGCGGCGTCCTGGCGCAGGGCTGCGGTCATGCTACGGCTCCGATCGGCTGGGGGGCGGCCCTCGTGTGGCCGGAGCCCGCGATTTCCATGTGGCAGGCGGCGGCGTGGCGTTCGGCGGGCCGGATGGTTTCCAGGTGGGGCTCCGTGCGGGCGCAGACATCCTCCGCGAAGGCGCAGCGGGTGCGGAAGCGGCAGCCGGACGGCGGGTTGATCGGATTGGGCGGGTCGCCGGTCAGGGCCGGCGCGGTCGTCCGGCGGGCCGGGTCCATGCTGGGCATGGAGGAGAGCAAGGCACGGGTGTAGGGATGGCGGGGGTCGCCGTAAATGGACTCGACCGTGCCGGTCTCGACCGCCTTTCCCAGGTACATGACCAGCACCCGGTCGCTGATGTACTGGACCACGTTGAGATCATGGGAGATGAAGATGTAGGTCAGGTTCATCTCACGCTTCAGGTCGTTCAGCAGGTTCAGGACCTGCGCCTCGACCGACTTGTCCAGGGCGGAGACGGCTTCGTCGAAGATGACCAGGCGGGGTTCCAGCGCCAGGGCGCGGGCGATGTTCACGCGCTGACGCTGGCCGCCCGACAGTTCGTGCGGGTAACGGCGGACGAACAGGTTGGGGTCGAGCCCGACCTTGGCGAGCAGGGCACGGGCGCGCTCCCGCGCCGCCTTTGCGGGCACACCATGGACCTTGGGGCCGAAGGCGATCGACTCCTCGATCGTCAGGCGCGGGTTGAGGCTCGCGTAGCTGTCCTGGAAGACCATCTGCATGTTCCGCCGCATGTCCCGGACGGAAATCCCGTGCTGCTCGCCGACACCCTCGCCGTCGAAGATGACGTCGCCCGCGTCGGGCTCGATCAGGCGCATCAGGAGGCGAGCGGTGGTCGACTTGCCGCAGCCGCTCTCGCCCACGACGCCCAGGGTTTCCCCGCGGGCGACCTCGAACGAGATCTCGTCCACCGCCTGCACGGTGGCGACCTTGCGGTTCAGCACGCCGCCCAGGATCGGGAAGTACTTCTTCAGGTCCTTGACCAGGAGGAGCGGCTGGGCGCTGCCTGGGGCGGAGATCGCCGCGGTCATGATTTCACGTCCATGGCGGCGCGCAGGCCGTCGCTCATCAGGTTGAAGCAGATCGATGTGATGAAGATCATCACGCCGGGCAGGGCGCAGACCCAGGGATTGACGTAGATCGATTGCCGCAGCGTGTTCAGCATCAGGCCCCATTCGGGTTCGGGCGGGCGGACGCCCAGCCCTAGGAAGCTGAGGCCGGAGGCGAGGATGATGGACACGCTGATCAGCCCGGTGGCGAAGACGAAGACGGGGCCGAGCACATTGCCCAGCACATGGACGCGGATGATGGTGAAGCTGCCGGCGCCGCTGGCGCGCGCGGCCTCCACGAAGTCCAGGTTTCGTACGCTGGTGGTCACGCTCTCGGCGACGCGGGTGATCGGAGGGATGAAGACGATGGTCAGGGACACGATGCTGTTGACCAGCCCGGCGCCGAGCGCCCCCGAGATCGCGATGGCGAGCAGGACGGAGGGGAAGGCGTAGAACACGTCAACCGTCCGCATGATCACCATGTTGACCTTGCCGCCGACGAAGCCGGCGACGATGCCGAGCAGGCTGCCGACCACCAGGGCGTTGATCACGGGGGTGATGCCCATCAGGAGCGACAGCCGTCCGCCATGGATCAGTCGGCTCAGCATGTCGCGGCCCAGTTCGTCGGTGCCGAGCGGGAGTCCCGGCGTCCCGATGTCCTTCAGGCGGCGGATGACGCTGGTCTTGTAGGGATCGGCCGGCGCGATCCAGGGCGCGAAGATGGCGGACAGGATGATGGCGGCCAGGACGGCGAGGCAGAGGATCGTCGTCCAGTCGCCGCTCAGCCGGCGGAAGACGGTGCTCCAATAGCCGCGGGACGTGACCGGCACATCGGGAACCAATCCCGGCAGGGTGGTTTCGGCCATGTGTCAGGCCCTCTTGATGCGGGGGTCGACCGCCGTCTGGATCAGGTCCACGACGACGTTGAGGAAGACGAAGAAGAGCGCCAGCACCAGGATGGTCCCCTGGAGCATCGGGATGTCGCGGCGGAAGATCGCGGTGTTCAGCAGGAACCCGGTGCCGGGCCAGGAGAACACCGTCTCGATCAGGATCGAGCCGCCGAGCAGGTATCCGAGCTGAAGCCCCATGACGGCGAGGACGGTGGGGGCCACGTTGCGGATGACATGGCCCAGGATGTGGCGTTCGGACAGGCCCTTGGCGCGGAGCGCCTGGACGAATTCCTGGTTCAGGACCTCCGCCACGGCGGAGCGGGTGGTGCGCATCACGATGCCGATCGGGATCACCGCCAAGGTGATCGCGGGCAGGATCAGGTGCCGCATGTGGTCCCAGTCCCAGGCCCAGTCGGTCGAGCCGCCGGGGCCCATGCCGACCGCGGGCAGGGCGTTCATCTGGACCGAGAAGACGATCACCAGCACCATGCCGAGCCAGTAGTGCGGGACGCTGATGCCGGCCACGGCGATGGCGGTCGCGGCCTTGTCCATCGCGCGCCCCTGGTTGTACCCGGCGACGAACCCCAGCACGGCGCCCAGGGTGAACCCGACGAGGGCCGCGCAGAGGGAGAGCAGGATCGTGTTGCCCACGGCGGACATGACCTCCGCCGCGACCGGCTGGCCGGAGGCTACGGAGTTGCCCAGGTCTCCGGTGACGGCGCGGCCGAGCCACAGCGCGAACTGGACCGGCAGCGGCTTGTCGTAGCCGTAGTCGGCGCGCAGCCGCTCGATCACTTCCGGCGGCGCGTCGGCGGGGGCGATGGCACTGATCGGGTCGCCGGGAGCGAGATGGACCAGCAGGAAGATCATCAGCGACACGCCGAGCGCGATGGGCACGGAATAGAGCAGCCGTCGTATCAGGTAGGAGATCATGGCGCGGCCTTCCTGGATCCGGGCGGCGCGGCGCCGCCCCGGCCCGTTACTCGACGGTGATGGAGGAGAAGTTCTGGTACCAGTTCTGCGCCTGGACGAAGCCCTTCACCTTGGGCGACATGGCGCGCGGCGCCACATCGTGGGTGACGTAGAGGAACAGGGCGTCGTTGACGAACTTCTCGTGGACCTGCTGCAGCGCCTTGGCCTGTTCCGCCGGCTCGAAGGCGGTCTTTGCCTTCAGGAACAGGGCGTCCATTTCCGGGTCGTTGTACCAGCCCCAGTTGGTCCCGTTCGGAGCGGTCAGCCGGCTGTCGAGGTGCCGGATGAAGCCGGTGAACGGGTCCTGGATGAAGTAGCTGAAATTGATGGAGTGGGCGCCCTTGACCTGGTCGGACTTGGCGCCGGCGCGCCACAGGTTCACCATGGTGTTCCACTCGACCACCTCGAACTCGACATTGATGCCGACTTCGCCCAGCGTCTGCTGGATGTATTCGTTCATGGGGAGCGGCTGCATCTGGCCCGACCCGCTGGCGGAGATCAGCGCCTTGACGGTGACCGGCTTGTCCGGACCGTAACCCGCCTCGGCCAGCAGTTCCTTGGCCTTTTCCGGGTCGTAGGTGATGTCGAACTCGGGCTTGCCGAACCACTGGCTGCCGGGCAGCACGTGGCCCTTGGCCGGCACCATCATGCCCCCCAGCAACTCGCTGAGCCCCTCGCGGTCCACTGCCAGGTTGGCCGCCTTGCGGATGCGGATGTCGTTCCAGGGCGAGCCTTCGACACGGCTGAGGTGCCAGGTCCAGTTGTGGGGATAGCCGTTGGAGGTGATCTGGAAGCCGGCCGACTTCAAGCTGGGGATCGCGTCGGGGGGGGGGCCTCGATCCAGTCCACCTGGCCGGAGCGGAGAGCCGAGGTCCGGGTCGCGGCTTCCGGGACCGGGACCAGGATCAGCTTGTCCAGCTTGGGCACGCGGGTCTTGTCCCAGTAGTCCTTGAAGGGCAGCATCTCGGCGCGCTCGCGCGGCGTCCACGAGACGAGCTGCCAGGGGCCGGTGCCGGAAGGCTTCTCGGCGAACTTGACCCAGTCCTTCCCGACCGTCTCCCAATGGGCAGGGCTGGAGATCAGGATCCAGGCGAGCTGGTAGGGCAGGAAGGCGTCGGGCTCCTTGGTGGTCACTTCCAGGATATGCTCGTCGACAGCCCGATAGGAGGCGACCGCAGGGATGCGGCTGCGGCCCTGGGCCGCCTGCTTGGGATCATACTGCGGAGACTTGTCATCGAGCAGCTTGTCCAGGTTCCAGACCACGGCCTGCGCCGTGAAGTCGGAGCCGTCGTGGAACTTGACGCCCTCGCGCAGCTTGAAGGTCCACCGGGTCTTGTCGGTGGCGTCCACCGCCCATTCGGTCGCGAGGCCGGGGACGAGATCGGACGGCTTGTCGGCCGAGGTCAGGTCCCAGTTCACCAGCGCGTCATACACGGTGTAGCCCATGAATCGCTGCCCTTCGCCGCCCTGGTCGGTCTGGCCGGTCGTCAGCGGAATGTCCGCCAGCGTCATGCCGATCCTCAGGGTGCCTTGGGCATCGGCGTATCCGGGCGCCATCAGCGCCGTCGCGACCGCCGCCGCGGCCATCAGTCTCTTCATCGTGCTCATGCGCAAAATTGCCTCCGCCCCGTTTCAGGTCCGATTTGTCGCAGGGCTTGTTCAAGATCGGTGCCAGGGAGGCGGCGCTTGGCGGTTGGTCGGACCGACTGTTCGCAACGCTTCGTTTCATGCTCAAAAATACGGCAGTATGTCTGCGGTGCCCAAATGACCGGCAGCACATTCGGCCGGCCGATGTTATCCAGGGAAGACTTGTCGAAGACTCCAAAGGAACGAGCACCGATGCCGATCGAGATTCCGAGCCGTGAGGATCACTCCGACCTGAGGGACGCCGTGCGCGGCCTGTGCGCGGACTTCGATGGCGCCTATTGGCGGCGGATCGACGAGGAGCGGGGATATCCGGAGGAGTTCGTCACCGCTTTGACGCGGGCCGGCTGGCTGGCGGCGCTGATCCCCGAGGAATACGGGGGCTCAGGCCTCGGGCTGACCGAAGCGTCCATCGTCATGGAGGAGATCAACCGGTCCGGCGGCAACTCCGGTGCCTGCCACGGGCAGATGTACAACATGTCCACGCTGCTGCGGGCGGGCAGCGCGGAGCAGAGGCGCAAGTACCTGCCGGGCATCGCGTCGGGGGAGCTTCGCCTGCAATCCATGGCGGTCACGGAGCCGACGACGGGGTCGGACACCACCAAGCTCAAGACGACGGCGGTGCGCAAGGGCGATTGCTACGTGGTCAATGGGCAGAAGGTGTGGACGTCGAGGCTCCAGCACTCGGACCTTATGATCCTGCTGGCCCGGACGACGCCTCTGGATCAGGTGGCGAAGAAGTCCGAAGGGCTGTCGGTCTTCATCGTGGACCTGGCGGAAGCGGCCGGCAAGGGGATGAGCGTGCATCCCATCCGCAACATGGTCAACCACGAGACCAATTCCGTCTTCTTCGACGACCTGGAGATCCCCGCGGAGAACCGCATCGGCGAGGAGGGCAGGGGCTTCCGCTACATCCTGGAAGGTCTGAACGCCGAGCGCGCACTGATCGCGGCGGAGTGCATCGGCGACGGCCACTGGTTCGTCGAGAAGGCATCCGCCTATGCGGGGGAACGGGTCGTGTTCGACCAGCCGATCGGCCGCAACCAGGGCATCCAGTTCCCGATCGCGCGGGCCTACGTGGACGTGGAGGCGGCGAGCCTGATGCGCTTCAAGGCCTGCCGTCTGCACGACGCCGGCCAGCCCTGCGGAGCCGAAGCCAACATGGCGAAGCTGCTGGCGGCCGATGCCTCCTGGGCGGCTGCCAACGCCTGCCTGCAGACCTTCGGGGGCTTCGGTTTCGCGGCTGAGTACGACGTGGAACGCAAGTTCCGCGAGACGCGCCTGTATCAGGTGGCGCCCATCTCGACCAACCTGATCCTGGCCTATGTCGGCGAGCATGTGCTGGGAATGCCGCGATCGTACTGAGGAAGAGGGAGGACGCGCGTCCTCCCCGGCAACCTTGAGCCTACACGACCGCAGTCGGCGGCTCCCGCCCGTCGAAGTGCGCCGACAGTTTCCGGTTCAGGAAGTTTTCAGGAGATCTCGAGAACGGCCTTGCCCACTCCGGGAAACTCCGCGGTTAGGCGGCAGGGGGCCTTCACGAAGATGGTGCCGCACGTGGAACCCGACGTGACTTGGTCGCCGGCCTTGATCCCGCCCTGGCTGCGGGACCCGACATTGGCGAGCCACAGCAGCATGCGCCGGGGATCTCCGGCCGAGTTGCCGCCGATCGTCTCGAATTCCCGCTTGTCGCCGACCCAGAGCGTGACCGGCTGGTTGACCGGCTCGATGCCGCGCCAGCCGGTCGTGCCGGTGCCGACCACGAGGACGCCGTGGCTGGTCTGGTCCGCGATCTGGCTGAACTGGTCCACCGACTTCCACACCTTGTAGCGCGTGTCGGCGATCTCGATCGCCGCATGGACCGATCCGACCGCCGCCAGCACTTCCTCGAGATCGTAAGGCTTGTCCGGGCGGGCAGGGGGGATGCGAAGCGGTAGACCAGCTCGGCCTCCGCCCCGATGACGTTGAAGCTCGAGGCGGGAAGCCGGGCGGGGCTGTCGTGGATGGTGTCGGCCGCAAGGGCTCCGCGGACGGGTTCGGCCGTGGGGGACGGGGCCCCGACCTTCCAGCCGGCCGCCCCGCCCCGGCGCTGGACGAGCAGATCCTGGATCGCGTAGGCCTCTTGCAGGTTTTTCGGCCGGGCGGACTCCGGAAGTTCCGTCAGCCACGCACCGGTGCGCCGGGCGTCGAGCAGGAGGTCGGCGGCTGCGGACAGGTCTGTTTCGGTCACGCTTGTCAGTCCTTCGTTCTTCAGGTTTCGAACACGGTCGCGGGCATCGCCGCCCGCGGGATGATGGCACCGCGATGCTGCACGACCACGCCGGCCAGCCTATGGCCAGCCCGCGCCGCCGCTTCCGGGTCGGCTCCCTTCAGGCGGGCCGCCAGATAGGCGGCGGCGAAGCTGTCGCCGGCCGCGGTGGTGTCGGTGACGTTCTCCACCGGTGCCGCATCGACCAAGCTGTCGGTGTCTCCCGTCATCACCCGGCACGAGGGGTGGGCCAGCTTGAGGGCCAACTCCGGGGGTTTGCCGCCCTCCAGCAGCGATTCCTCGCCGCGCCCGCCATACAGCAGGTCGAGATCCTCGGTCGACGCCAGGACGATGTCGGAACGGTCGAGGACTTGGCGGTAGGCGTTACGCGCCACCTCGGGCTCCGGCCAGCCGCGGGGGCGGAAATTGGTGTCGAAGGCCAGGCGTGCGCCGCCGGCGCGGGCGCGGTCGATCGCCTCGAACAGGCGCCCGCGCCCGGCCTCGCCATAGAGCGACAGGGTGATGCCGGAGAGGTAGAGGAGGCCGTAGTCGCGGGCCAGCGCCTCGATCAGGGACGGGGTGCCCGGCTGGTCGAACAGGTCGCGCGCCGCCGCGCGGTCGCGCCAGTACTGGAACCGCCGCTCCCCCTTCGGGTCGGTCTGGATGACGTAGAGGCCCGGAAGACGGCCGGCCATGCAGACCACCCGGCCGGTTCCGATGCCCTCCTCGGCCCAGGCCGTGACCATCTCCTCGCTCCACCCGTCATCGCCCAGCGCGGTGACGTAATCGACCTCGACGCCGAGACGCGCCATGTACAGGGCGGTGTTGAGGGTGTCGCCACCGAAGCTGCGCGACAGGGTACCGTCGGCACGTTCCGACAACTCGATCATGCATTCGCCGATGCAGGCGACCCGAACCATGCTTTTTCTCCGTCCATGCCAGTGACACCCGCACCCGGGGCCGTTCCCAGCAATAGCCGCCCGGACAGGGTTTGGTAAAGAATGCATCAACTTCCCGCGCCCTGCCGCTCGCGGTCCTGGCGCTCCACCTGCTTGTTGGTGTTGGCGAGGAAGGGCGCCAGGCCGGCGGCGTCGAGGACATGGTCCGCCCCGGCGGTGAGTTCGGCGAAGAAGGGGTTGGTTATCTCGCAGACCAGCAGGCCGACGGTCTTGGTCCGGGCGGCGCGCATGTTGGCGGCCAGCGGACTTTCGCGCAGCACAAGGGAGACGGTCGAGCGGGACACGCCGGCATGGCATGCCACGTCGAGTATGGTGACGCGACCCCGGCCCGCGATTTCATATGAATCCGGCATTCGCTTGACCCGTCCTCCGTCCCCCCGGTGCGGCCGGTCGCTTCCATGTTATTGGATCGATCCAAAACCGCCTTGAAGCTTGATGCGCCCGGCTGTCAAGGAAGTGCCGCTTCCCGCCATGCGGTATCAAGCGCGCGAGAAGCGGAGCAGGCCGTCGCTGTCCGCCCGCCTGACGAGGCGATCCCTTATGGCCAGATGGTTGAGATGCGCCAGCGCCTCGCCGACCGCGAACACAAGCTGATGGGGATCGAGCGGGCGGTTGAACATCACGCGGGTCACCTCGGCGACGGTGCTCGGTTCCGCGCAGGCTTTCACGACCTCGTCCAGCCGCTCGCGATGGTGGGCGGCCAGCGCGTCCAGCCGCGCATGCAGGCCGGTGAAGGGCGTGTCGTGCGACGGCAGGACCAGAAGATCGTCGGGCAGGCTCCGCAGCCGGTCCAGGGTGCGCAGGAAATCGTCCAGCGGGTCAGCGTCCGGTTCCGATGCCCATACGCTGATGTTCGGGCTGATGCGCGGCAGCACCTGGTCGCCCGCGATGAACAGGCTCCGGTCGGGGCAATGAAGGCAGACATGTTCCGGCGTGTGGCCGCCGCCCGTGATCACGTGCCAGTCGGCCCCGCCGATCGGCAGGCGGTCGCCCGCCTTGAGGCGGCGCAGGCGGGCGGGCAGGGGAACCACGCCCCTGGCATAGGAGTTCCCGCGCTCCGCCATGACGGCGAGCGCCGCTTCGTCCAGCCCGGCGCGGCGGTAGAAGGCGAGGCTGGTACGGACCATGGCTTCCGGACTCTCCAGGCTGAGCATCCGGCCGAACAGCCACTCCGTCAGGCTGGCGCAGAACTCGGCCTTCCAGCGGTCGACCAGCCATCCCGCAAGGCCGACATGGTCCGGGTGGAAATGGGTCGCGATGACCCGCACCACCGGCTTGTCGCCGAGCGACTCCCTGAAGATCCGCTCCCAGTGGTCCTTGGTCCGACTGCTGCCGATGCCGGTATCGACGATCGTCCAGCCGTCTCCGTCTTCAAGAAGCCAGACGTTGATATGGTTGAGCGCGAACGGAAGTGGCATCCGCACCCACAGGACCCCGGGCGCAACCTGCCGCACAGTCCCGGGTTCGGGAAGCTCGTCCATGACCTGCCTCGCGGCGACCTGGCTCGGGGCGCGTCGGGCTTCTTCCATGTGCGTGGGCTCGGTTTGTTGGTCTCTGGCGTCGGGCCGGCACCGCCCGTTCCGTTATACAGGCCCGCCGGTCCGCCGCGTCAAGGATTATGCCTGATCGACGTACTTTCAGGGCAGCCAACTATTGCCGAATCCTCGGTGGAAACTGTCACACCGCGCCGTCAGACTGCGGACATCTGGAAGAAGCCGACGGCAACCGGTCGAGACATGTCAGGAATGGCAATGCGGGAAAGCTACATCATAGAGTTGGATGACGATGCGGTCGGCGTCGTCGTGGCCTGTGGCGACCGCGTCACCTTCCATGCGTCGGACGCACGCTTGGCGGAATTGGAAGGTCGTGTTTTCGACGATGCCGGTGAGGCCGTCAGGGCCGCCCGGTCGCAACTTGGGAAGGCTGCGTGAGGGGAGAAATCCCGAAGGCCTTTCGACACCCCGCGGAGAGGTCTGCGGGGTGCCTGCTCAAGGATGGGGCCCAGGCGCACGGGGTCAGGCGAAGCGGCGCATCCGTTCCAGCTGGCTGACAGCTTCCGTGGGAGTCTGGCCGCCCGCGGCGACCGCGAAGAAGCTGGGAAGGTGACGATCGACCAGGGCGATGTGACGCTCCACCAGAAGGTGCAGGCTGCTGGGGACCGCCTCGGCCGGAATGCGGTGGATGCCCCGGCAATGGATTCGTCCCGAAGCGTCCGGTCCCTCGAACCGCCCGTCGTCAGCCAAGTCGTTCAGGCAGGCGACCAACTCCCCGATCGCGGCCCGTTGACGCCGGCTGACGGTCAGGGGCAGCGTGGAAACGATGTCGAGGATGTCGTCCGCGTGCTGCTGACGCCCCTCGTCGACGGTCATGACGACCGGCCAGTTGCCGTTGCGGCCCATGGCGTGGAAGCGCAATGCCTGAGGGTCTTCACGCTTGCGCGAAGATCCCGCGTGGCGTCTTCCCAAATCCTTCCGCAAATGCTCGAGAACCCGTTGCATGCCGGCGTACCCCTCCCTTGGAGCAGCATCCGGAGCGTTCCTTCGCCCGAAAGACAGAACGCTCCGTGACCCTTATACCCCGATGGTGCCCCCATTGGGTTCGCACTTGCAACACAGTCGAAAGTAAAGATTGCTTAAGGATATGTGAATGCGAGTTCCCTGTCCGGCCCGCCTAGGCGGAAAGGCGGGGTGAGATACCGTGCTGGATCGCCCAGACGGCTGCCTGGGTTCGATTTTGGGCACGAATCTTTCGCATGACGTTCTTGAAGTGCATCTTTACCGTCGACTCGGTGATATTCAAATTGCGCGCGATCGCCTTGTTCGATTGGCCGCCCAGCAGGCAGCGGAGGATTTCGATCTCGCGTTTGGACAGTTCGTTGCCGAGCGGGGGCATGGCGGCCGAAGGCGGCAGGCTGACCTCTTCGAGCGCGTTGCTGATCAGCAGATCGGCGATGCTGCGCGGGAAAACCGCCTCGCCCAGCATCACGAGATGCAGGGACCGCTGCAGGGCTTCGCAGGACATCGTCTTGTTCAGGCACCCGTCGGCACCGCTCTGCAACGCTCCGCTGAGGATCTGGGAGGTCAATTCCGATGCCAGGACGACGATGCGTGCCTGTGCGGCGGACGAGCGCAGCAGCTTGAGCTGTGCCAGTTCCTCCGCATTGCCGGTCTGCAGGTTGAGCAGGATCAGGTCGGGCCGGCGCCCCTGGCGGACGGCGCTGTTGGCGTCGGTGAGCGTCGAGAACTCCGCGGAGATGCGGAACGCGGTTGTTTCCAGCAGAGCTGCCAACGCGGCGCAAAAAAGACGGTCGCTGTCGACAAGCATGACATCGCAGTTGGTCGTCATCGGGCTCTCCGATCTGGCGGCTCAGTCCGCATTGTTTGAAGTTAGATCAGTTTCTTCGGCTGTTTTCGTCAAAAGGAGTAGTCAAGGTCATCGTTAACAAAAACCTACATGAATTATGTAGTGCAGTGCTATAGGATACTTACAAGTCCAAACACGCATTCCTAATCCGGTGATCGTAGGGGGCAACTAAAAAGAGACGTTTCGTCGATCCGGATCAGGGTTCGTGAATCCTTGCGAGGGGGAGTATCCATGGACACCAGCCAGACGGTTGCATTGCAGCAACCCGCAGACCGACCTGAAAAGGTTTCTTTTCTGATCAATTTGCCAAACAACAGACGTGATCTGGTGCAATGACCGGTAAGCGATTGAAAGTGCTGATCGTTGACGATCACGCCCTCGTTCTGCACGGCTTTGCGCTCTCGGTCCTCGAATTGTTCCCGGACGCCGAAGTCTTCGAAGCCAACTCCTTGGACGCGGCCCTGGCGATCGTGCGCCGTACCGAGGATCTGTCGCTCGTCCTTTTCGACCTTCATCTGGACAGCGCCGACGGGTTGTCCAACGTGCGCCGCATGATCGAGGCGCTGGACGGCATACCCCTGATCGTGATCTCGGCTTCCGACGAAAGCGCCGACGTCATCGACTGCGTCCGGGCCGGGGCTAAAGGGTACCTCCTCAAATCGGGATCGTCGGCCCTGCTCGAGCACGCCACCCTGCTGGTCCTGTCCGGAGAGACCTATGTTCCGATGCCGCGCACGGTGCTGGTCAGCGCGGCCACGGCCGAGCCGGAGCGTCCGACCAACCACATGCTGGACCGCCTGACCGACCGGCAGCGGGACGTATTCCAACTCCTGCTGGCCGGCCATTCCAACAAGGAGATAGCGCGGTCGCTAGGCGTCCTGGAAGGGACCGTCAAGGTTCATGTCCGTGCCATCATGCAGAAGCTCGGGGTCAAGAACCGGACCCAGGTGGCCGTGGCGGCGGCACGCGCGGGCTGCTTCCCGGAAGAGGTCTGAACCAGGCTCCGGGGCCGGCCACCGGCCGGCCCCGGGATGCCGTCACTTCTCCAGCACGTAGGTGCCGGGGGCGTCGCACAGCGCCGGGTGGTTGGCGTTGCCGACCGGCGGGGCCGCCACCTTGTCGCCTGAATGGTCGACCAGCCAGCGGTTCCAGTCGCTCCACCAGCTGCCGTCGTTCCGCTCGGCCGCCTCCAGCCACTTTTCCGGGCTTTCCGCCGGCTTCTCCCCTTCGAGCACCGAGTAGCTGCCCTTTTTGCCGGCCGGATGGTTGATGATGCCGGCGATATGTCCGCTGGTGGCCATGACGAACCGCACCTTGCCACCAGTCAGCTGGGTGATCCGCCACGCCGAGTTCCAGGGCACGATGTGGTCCTTCTCGGCGCCCACCGCGTAGATGTCCAGCTTGATCCGGCCCAGGTCGATCGGCACGCCGCCCAGTAGGATCTTGCCCGGCTTGATCAGGTTGTTCTCGACATAGGTGTTGCGCAGGTACCAGCTGTGGGCGGCGCGCGCCATGCGGGTTCCGTCGCTGTTCCAGTAGAGCAGGTCGAACGCGGGCGGCTTGCCGCCGAGCAGGTAGTTGTTGACGACGTTGCTCCAGATCAGGTCGTTCGAGCGGAGCAGGTTGAACATGTTCGCCATCTCGCGGCTGTCGAGATAGCCCCGCTCCATCATCTGCTGCTCGATGAAGTCGATCTGCGGCTCGTCCATGAAGAAGGCCGTGTCGCCGACCCGGCTGAAGTCCTGCATGGACACCATGAAGGTCGCGGCCCCGAACCGCTTGTCGCCCTTCTCGGCCAGATAGGACAGCGTCATCGCCAACAGCGTGCCGCCGATGCAGTAGCCCACCGGGTTGACCGTCTTGCTGCCGGTGATGTCCCGGACCACGTCGGCCGCGGCGAGCGGCCCCAGGTTCATGTAGTCCTCGAAGGTGATGTCCTCCATCGAGGCGTCCGGGTTCTTCCAGCTGACCATGAAGACGGTGAAGCCCTGGTCGACCAGATACTTCACCATGCTGTTCTTGGGCTGCATGTCAAGGATGTAGAACTTGTTGATCCACGGCGGCATGAACAGGATGGGGACCTCCTGGACCTGCTCCGTGGTCGGGCTGTACTGGATCAGCTCGATCAGCCGGTTGCGGTAGACGACCTTGCCCTTGGTGACCGCCAAGTTGCGCCCCGGCTCGAAGGCGGTCGCGTCGACCATGCTGAGGCGGCCTTCGCGCAGGTCGTGCAGCAGGTTGCGGGCACCGTCGGCAAGGCTGGCGCCGCCGGTCTCCATCGCCCGGCGCAATGCCACCGGATTGGACAGCAGCAGCAGGCTGGGGCTCATCGCGTCGACGAACTGGCGCAGGTGGAACGCGATTCGCTCGCGCTCCTGCGGGTCCATGTCGTTGTCCTCCAGCCCCTGGCGCAGCAGGAAGTCGGAGGCGAGCAGGTACATCTCCTTGAGGGTCCGGTATACCGGGTTGGAATGCCACTCAGGCGCATCGAACCGCTTGTCCCCGCCAGCGGGCGCGCCCGAAGCGACGCCCCACCAGCGCGCCCCGGCCGCGTTCCAGGCCTCGATGGCCGAGGTCCAGATCTGCATGTTCAGTTCGGCCGACCGGGTCAGGGTCTTGGCCGGGTCGCGCAGCGAACGGAGCCAGACGATCCGCAGGGCGCGGACGGCCTCGGCCCAGTCCACGGGGATCACTTCCCGAAGCGGGTTGGCGTTCCAGACCTTGTCGATCGACGCCAGCATCGGGTCCGCCGCCACGAACCGCTGGAACTGTTCCACGCCGCTGGCGAGCAGCGTGCCGGACAGCGCGTCGGCGTTCATCGCCCACCAGGGCTGGGCGCCGTCGCCGCCGGCCGCTGACGGACCCGCCATCTTGCCCATGCCGCCGACATTCTGCGTCATCCAGGACATCCAGAGGCCGAGCGCCGCCTCCGGCGTCGGAATTCCCATGCCGACCGACGGTCCGGCATCGTCCTGCGGAGCCGGGCTCCGGGGCGCCGTGTCTCCGGAGGCCTTCTGCGGGCTCGGCTGGCCCGTGTTTTCCGAAGCGTCGACGGCCCGCTTGGCAGCCGGCGGCCGTTTGCGCCTGGTTTCATCGCTCTTCATGGTCGCCATGCTGGTTCCCCCTAATTCTGGTGCCGGACGAGCCGGCTTTGGCAGGTTCTGGTCTGGTGGTCAGGGACCTAGCCGTCCGCCACCGTGGAGCGGCTGCGGTCGGCCTGCTCCCGCGACGGAGCCTCGCCCGATATGGGCGTCTGCGGAAGAACGCCCGGAGTCGTTTCGATGGAAGGCGTCTCGGGTGTGTCGGTGTCGTTTGCGAAGGTAGGTTCATCCTTGCCGCTGCGGGAACCACTCATCTGCTTCTCCCTGGGTCCGGAGCCGGGCGGGTGCTGCGCCTGGCGTTGCCAGAGTCAACACGGGACGAGTGCGATCCTCCCTGAAAAGATTTACCATAAAGCCCTCTTTGGCGGCAGTGGCAGTCACGGGGTGCGGCATTCCGACCACCGCTCATGGCCACCGTTCAAGCCGACCGGCCGGCTTCCTCGGAACGGGCGATCTCCCACAGCCAGCGCGTGATCTGCGGCCATAGGTGTTCGTGCGCCGCGCGGCCGATCAGCGGACCGACATGCTGGAGCGCCACGCCCACGTCTCCGGCATAGTCGAGCACCAGCTTCCGGTCCGCGGGCGAAGCGTCGATCACCGGCAGCATGGAACCGGGCGGAATGATCTCGCTACCCTTGCCGATGACCGCGAGCAGCGGCGCCGCCAGGCGCGACGGCAGCGCCGGCCGGCCGCCGATCGAAAGCTGGCCGCGGGCGAACAGGTCGTCGCGGTAAAGCTGCTCGATCAGTTCCTCGAAGAACCGGCCGGCGATGGGGAACTCGTCCAGCGTCCACCGTTCGACCGCCAGGTGGGTCTGGAGGGCTCTGGGATCGGCGAGGCTCGCGATCATGTCCACCCGGCGTTGCCAGTTGAACTCCCGCGGGGACGCCCGCGCCGAGACGAGATTCAGGAAGCTTCCCGGGATGTTGCCGAAAGCCTCGCGCAGGGTCGCCGCCGGCGGCGCGTCGGCGACCATCCGGGCGAGCGCGCCGCCGTCCTCCCCGAAATGGAGCGGCGCCTCCACGATGACCAATCCGCGCACGCTGTCCGCATGCAGGCTGGTGAACAGCGTCGCCAGCGTCCCGCCCAGCGAGTGCCCGGCCAGGAACACCCGCTCGCCTCCGCCGTCCCGGGCGATGGCGGCGACGCACTTCCCGATCAGGCGGTCGGCATAGTCGGCCAGGCCGAAATCCTGCTCGGCGTCGCCGGGCTCCGTCCATTCCGTCATGTAAACCCGGAAACCTTCCGCCGCCAACCGCCGGACGACGCTGACATGGGGCAGCAGGTCCCAGATGTAGCCGCGCTTGATCGGTGCGGGCACGATCAGAATCGCGGGCAGAGCCGCGGGCAGAACCGCGGGCAGATCGGCAGGGCCGGAGGCGGGCAGGGGTTCGTACCGCCGCAAGCGGACCCCCGGCTGCTCCAGCACGATCCCGTACGGGCTCTCCTGCGGCCCAAGGCCCATGCCGTCCATGGCGAAGCCGCGCCAGCGGCGGACGGCATCGAAGTGATGGAGCGCATCGGCCCAGAAGGTCGCGCCACCGGCGGATGTCCGCCGCCTGTCCTCGGTCATCTAGATCAGCTTTCCTTCTTTCGAGCGGCTCCCGGCCGTCACCTTGGGAGAGCCTTGTATCACAGGCTGGGCTCATGCGGACAAGCGGACATCGTGCCGCCGCTGCGGGAAGGTCGGGAAGCCGGCTTCGTCCTGTTCATGCTTCCCTTCCGAACGGGATCGAGCCCAATATACGGAAAAGTAACGCCCTCGCGGCTTCCCCGGATCAGGAAGAAACCTTCTCCGCCAGAAAGAAGAACGACCTGTCTATCTCTCCGCTACGGTAGTAACGATAAGCAATCCATGATATTGACCGTAGCGCCGCTGGAGCTTAACTATCATGCCTAGGACTGCATAACCATTTATGAAGCACATGAAAAGGATCACGCTTCTGTGGATTCTTGAGTGGGGTCTGGCATTCTCGCTGGTCTCCAATGCGATCCAGGCATGTCTGATATTGGAAGTTTCGGCACCCTTGACCGCTCTTTTCGCCGTGGTTCCGGTCATGTTCTTCGCCTTGACGCGCGGCCGGATCGGCCATTTGATTGTCGATGAGCAAGTGCTTGGGCAGACTTCCGAAATACTCGAGAGTGTCGGCGATGCCTTCTACGCGGTGGATCGCCATTTCCGGTTCACCTATCTCAACCGCAAGGCCCTGGAGCAGATCGGCAAGCCGCGGGGCCAGCTGATCGGCCGGCGGTTCCTCGAGGTCTTCCCACAGGCCGAGGGATCGGGGCTCCATAACAGCTGCATCGAAGCCATGCGTGACGGCAGGGCGCGGGAGTTCGTCGGAGTGTCCCCGATCCTCAAGCGCTGGAAATCTTATCTCGTGCTGCCCCGGCCGGATGGCGGCCTGCTGGTCCATTCCCGCGACATATCCGCCCAGAAGGCGGCGGAAGCCGCGATGCGCGAAAGCGAGAAGCGACTCCGGTTGGCGGCCCACGCCGCACGGTTCGGCACCTACGACTGGGACGTCGCGAGCGGCCAGCTGTTCTGGTCGCAGGAAAGCCTCGCGATCCATGGGCTGCCCTGTACCGGATCGATCATTTGCGAACGCGCCTTCGACCTGATCCACGCGGAGGACAGGAATCGCGTCGCGGCGGCGTTCGAAAGCGGGCTGGACCCGGGCGGGGTTGGCTTCTGGTCGATCGATTATCGCATCGTGCGCCCGGACGGGCAGACCCGCTGGATAAATGCCCAATCGCACGTTGTCTTCGAGGGCGAGCGCGGCGACCGCAAAGCGATCAGGGTGATCGGTACGCTGCAGGACGTCACCGACAGCAAGGCGGCTCAGCAGGCGCTCCTGATCGAGCGCATGAGGTTCAAGACCGTGGTCGAGCATATGCCGGTCGGCCTCCTGCTGGTGGAGACCCCATCGGGGCGGACCCTGGTCGGCAACCGCCAGGTGGAACGGATCACGGGATGCGCGATCCCGGAAGATCCCGAGATCTGGGTGCTGGACCGCTGGAAGGGTTATGACGAGGACGGCCGGGAGATCGCCGTCGCCGACCAGCCGCTCGCCATCACCATGGCATCCGGCGAGCCGGCGGAGCTGATCGCCCGGAGCCCTCGGCACGACGGTTACATTGGCTGGCTGCGGATCACCAGCGCTCCCATCCGCGATCCCGATGGGGACCTCACCGGCATCGTCGTCACGATCTTCGACATAGACGCGGAGCGGCGAACCGCGGACACCCTGCGGGACAGCGAGGCGCTGCTTCGTCGCGCGGTCGAGGATGCGCCGTTCCCGATCATGGTCCACGCGGAGGACGGACGCGTCGTTCATCTCAGCCGGGCATGGCTGTCGATCACCGGCTACGCCGCCGAGGATGTCCGGACCATGGCCGGCTGGACCCGCCTCGCCTACGGCGATGGCGCAGAGGCGGTCATGGTCCGGGTAAGATCCCTCTTCGACCGGGACTGCCCGATCGACGAGCGGGAGAATATGGTGAGGGTGGCCGATGGATCGCGCCGGACCTGGAGTTTCCGCTCGGCGCCGATCGGACGCGACGCGGACGGGCGCCAGCTGGCCGTCACCATGGCGGTGGACCTGACCGAGCGCAAGGAGGACGAGGCGCGGCTTCACCTGCTGATGCGTGAGGTCGACCATCGCGCCAAGAACGTGCTGGCCGTCGTCCAGTCGATCCTGCAGCTCACGCGCGCCGAGAACCCGGCGGACTTCACCACCGCGATCGAAGGCCGCCTGGCGGCGATGGCCCGCGCCCATACGCTGCTGGCCGCCAGTCAGTGGTCCGGTGCCGACCTCGCCGCCATGAGCGTCGATGAGCTGGCACCGTTCGCCAGCGCCGGCCGGATCGCGATCCATGGACCGGCGGTGTCGATTTCCGCCGAGGCTGCCCAGGCGGTCGCCATGAGCCTGCACGAACTGTCCACCAACGCGGCCAAGTACGGCGCCCTGTCGACTCCCGACGGCCGTCTGGAGCTGTCCTGGAGAGTGGAGGAGCAGGAACACGGCGGGCGGCTGGTCCTGGAGTGGGTGGAGGACGGCGGTCCGCCCGTGACGCCGCCCAGCCACATGGGGTTCGGCTCGATGGTCCTGCGGCAGACAGTCGAGGGCCAACTCGCCGGCGAGTTGGCCCTCGACTGGGATGCGGCGGGACTGCGCTGCCGCATCGCGATGCCGAGCGACTGCTTCTCGGCCGCGGGAGAGTCGGATTCCGCGGTATCGGTGAGCAAAGCTTTCAATGCCGGGCAGGTGGCGAAGCCCGCCGGTTCGGGCGCGCGCGTCCTCGTCGTGGAGGACGAGGCGCTTACCGCGCTTGCCATGGAACAGGTCCTGCTCGACGCCGGCCTCATCGTGCTCGGACCGGTAGGGCGGGTCGACGACGCCCTGGAACTGCTGCGCGAGACCATCCCCGACCTCGCGGTGCTGGACGTCAACCTGTTCGGCCAGACGGTTTTCCCCGTGGCCGACCGGCTTCTGGTTCTCGGAGTCCCCTTCGTGTTCTGTTCGGGCTATTCAAGGCTGGACGGCATCAGCGAAAAACTGAGCCAGGCTCCCTTGCTGGCCAAACCCGTGCTCGCCGACCACCTCATCGCAACCTTGTCCAGCCTCATGACGGACCGGACCCGGATATCCGCCGGAGCTTCCGCGCAGTGAGGGGGCGGCCACGAGGGAGCAGGGCTGCGCAAGAAAAAAGCCGCTCGGCATTGTCGCCGAGCGGCTCGAGTTTTACAGGGAGGAAACGCTGCCCAAAGGACATCGTGGAATGGACTATAAGTCGATAATGGTTAACGAGCTGTGAGCGACCTCACAGGTCTTGAAGAAAATCGGGCGGAAAAGCGGATTGTTCTTGGACCGCTTTGTCGCACCCTTATGAGGGTGCATTTCCCGGGGCAGCGTCTCCGGCTGCATGCGTTCAGGTTCACTTTGTCGAACCTTCAACGCAAAGATGCCGTGGGATTACACGCTTTTCGTGCGTCCAGTTCGGCCCAGGATCGGCTTCAGAACTCCTCCAGCCGCTTTGGGCTGCTTTTCAACAGGGTTTCAAGCATACCGACGATCTCCTCGATCTCGATGCGGGTGGCTTCGAGCGCATCAGCGGTCTTGTCGTCGATTCCCGCTTCGAAGATCATGTTGTCGAAATAGCCGTTAACCGCCGCGAAGGCCGTCATCTCGTCCGAAAGGATGTCCCAGGCGCCCAGGGAGTGGGTCAGGGTCAGGGGCGGGTTCGAGAAGAAGACGTGGCTGATATGGGTGAAAGCGGACAATGCCTTCAACTTCGCCCTGATGACCCATTGATTGAAGCCGGTCGGCAGGCTCTTCTCGACACGCGGGTATCTGTCCTCGACCGTGAAGATCAGGCTCTGGATCCCGAGATAGTTCTCCCGGACCTTCTTGTAGTGCAGGAACGTCTTGATGGCGCCGCCGTTGGACTGGCGCTGGAGATCGGTGATGTCGGTGGCCAGAGTGCGCGCCATCCCGATGACGATCTGAACGTCTTTGCGATTGGCTGATATCGACATGTCCGTCACGATCGGTCCGCTGCCTCGAAGGATGGGATCTAAACTACCACACGGGCGGTCGATCCGGAACAGGATGGAATACCACGAAGGCGCCGCACCCTTCGTTCGGACATGCCGGCAGCCATCTTGATGATCGATCGTTGAACCCCGGCGCGCAATTAAGACAAAAGG
Organism: Skermanella pratensis; assembly: GCF_008843145.1. Taxonomy (GTDB): domain Bacteria; phylum Pseudomonadota; class Alphaproteobacteria; order Azospirillales; family Azospirillaceae; genus Skermanella; species Skermanella pratensis. The sequence continues at coordinate 2,803,081 of NZ_CP030265.1, forward strand.
CGGAAATCAGCCGCCTATGCCTCAGCAATACCGGAAGAGACTGGCGGTGTCGCTCGCCGCCTCGTGCGCCTTCGTGCTGCCGGTCGCCACCCCGCCCAACGCCATCGTCTACGGCAGCGGCAACCTGATCGTCGCCGATATGGCCAAGGCCGGCTTCTACCTGAACCTGATCAGCACCTTGCTGATCACGGGCCTGACCTATCTTGCCGTTGGCACGCTGTTCAGCGTCGCCTAACCTGAATCCGGAGGCGGGAACGTTGACCGCAGCACGGGGAGGAGCGCCATGACGGACCGGGAGGAGACTGTCCTGATCGACGGCAGGACCAAGGGCATCCCGCCCGGACAGGAGCCGTTTCCGCTTGCGGAGATCGGCGGCAAGGGTTGGAACGTGCTGCGGGAAGACATGGTCCTGCCCCTGGCCGTGCTGAAATCGCACGCCCTCGACCATAACGGCCGGTGGATGCGCCGCTTTCTCGATCTCACCGGGACCGCGCTGGCGCCGCACGGAAAGACGACCATGAGTCCCGACCTGTTCGCCCGGCAGTTCGCCGACGGCGCCTGGGGCCTGACCCTGGCGACGGTGCAGCAGGTCCGTGTCGCCCGCGCCGCCGGTATCGGCAGGATCGTCCTGGCCAACCAGCTGGTCGGCAGGCAGGCGATCGACTATGTCGCCGCCGAGATGGCGGCGGATCCCGGGTTCGACTTCTACTGCCTGGTCGACTCGATCGAGGGCGTGGAACAGCTCGCCGCCCGCCTGGAGGCGCGCGCGCCGGGCCGGCCGCTCCAGGTCATGGTCGAGGTCGGCGCCACTGGAGGCCGGACCGGGTGCCGGAGCGACGGCATGGCGCTTGCGGTGGCGCAGGCCGTGAAACGGGCGGAGCCGCTCCTGACCCTGCGCGGCGTGGAAGGCTATGAAGGCATGGTGCGGGGCGACGGCGACCGTGACGGGGCGATCCGGGCCTATCTCGACCGCATCACCGCCGTCGCGGTGGCCTGCGGGAAAGAGGGACTGTTCGGGCCGGGGCCAGTGATCCTGAGCGCCGGCGGCTCGGCCTTCTACGACATGGTGGCGGAGCGGCTCGGCAAGGCGGAGTTGGGGCGTGAGACCATGGTCCTGCTGCGGTCCGGCTGTTACCTGACCCATGACAGCAGTTCCTACGCGGCATTGTTCGAGCAGGTCCGGCAACGCATGCCCGAAGTGGACGACCTCGGGCCCGGACCCGCGGCGGCGCTGGAGGTATGGGCCTATGTCCAGAGCCGGCCACAGCCCGACAAGGTGATCCTTACGGTGGGCAAGCGCGACATCTCCCACGATGCCGGCATGCCGGTCCCCGCCCGATGGTTCCGGCCAGGGCGGCATGACCGTCCCGCCGTCATGCCGCCCGGCGCCGTGGTGACCGAACTGAACGACCAGCACGCGCACCTGTCCGTTCCTCTGGAGTCGGACCTGGAGGTCGGCGACATGGTGGCCCTGGGTGTCTCGCATCCCTGCACCACCTTCGACAAGTGGCGGGTCCTCTACGTCGTGGACGACAAGTACGACGTCGTCTCGGCGGTTGCGACCTGGTTCTGAATCGGCCAAAAGAACAAATCCAAAGTTTCGCCATTGCCAAGCTACGGCGCGCCGCCCTATGTTCTGATGCTTTGCGAATAGCTCTCATTCGCGGATACAGGGAAGGCATCGGAACGATGGCTGGTTCGAAGGTCAAGATCTGGGTTGGGCTGGGCACCTATGTGCTGGCCAGCAGCATCGGCGCCGCCGCCTGGGCGGAATCTTCCAAGGCCGAACAACACGGCAAGCACGGCGTGCAGATCGCCCAGGCCACTCATGGCCACGGCGGCGAAGGGGGTGAGGGCGGGGAAGGCGGCGAGGCCGGCTCCGACGCGCTCGCCGGGCTGGACGCCGATCAGGCCTACCTGGCGAACATCGCCATGATCCGGGGCCACCTCAATGTCGGCAACGAGCTGTATGCCAAGGACCGCCCCGACGACGCGCTGCCGCACTTCCTGCATCCGGTCGAGGAACTGTACGGCGAGCTGGAAGGGGTGATCAAGGAGAAGAGCGTCTCGCCGTTCAAGGCCGATCTCGACAAGCTGTCCGGGATGGTCAAGCGGAAAGCCTCCGTGTCGGAGGTCCAGGCCCAGACCGAAGTGGTCCTGACCCGGCTGACCGACGCCACGGCCGCCGTCCCGGCCGCCAAGCAGGCCGACCCCGCCTTTGCCCTGCCGATCGTGATCGGCGTGCTGCGTACCGCGGCGGACGAGTACGCGGCGGCTTTCGAGGGCGAGGTGATCGCCAACCCGGTGGAATACCAGGATTCGCTCGGCTTCGCCCGCGTCGCCAACGCGTCGGTCGAACTGCTGACCCCCGCCTTGACTGCCAAGGACGCCGACGCCGCGAACATGCTGCGGCAGGAGATGAACACGCTGCTCCAGGCATGGCCTTCGGTGGTCCCCCAGCGCAAGGCGGCCAAGAACGCATCGGAAGTCTCCGGCATCGAGTTCGCCTCGGCCCGGCTGCGCTGAGCGGCCGGCGTCGGGCGGCGGAAAACCTTGAAGATGAACCCTTCATGATACTTTGCATCGCACAGGTTCTGCCGCCCGACCAGTTGGCAGGGATCGTCCGGCAGTTGGAGGACGCGCGCTTCGTCGACGGCGTGCGGACCGCCGGTTGGCACGCGAAGCTGGTCAAGGCCAACGAACAGCTCTCGCCGGCCGACGCGGCCCACGCCGACCTGATCCGCCGCATCAACGCGGCGATCGAGGGGCATCCGCTGTTCCAGATCGCGGCACGGCCCAAGGCGGTCCGGCCGGTCATGGTCAGCCGCTACTCCGCCGGCATGGAGTACGGGACCCATGTGGACGACGCCATGATGGGCGGCATCCGCACCGACATCTCCTTCACGCTGTTCCTCGGCGATCCCGCGACCTATGACGGCGGGGAGCTGGTGATGGAGGGGACCGGCGGCGAGCAGGCGTACAAGCTCGACGCCGGCTCGATGATCCTCTACCCGTCCGGCGCGCTGCACCGGGTCGAGCCGGTCACGCGCGGCGCGCGAATTGCCGCGGTCGGCTGGGCGCAGAGCCTGGTGCGCGATTCCGGGAAGCGGGAGATCCTGTTCGACCTGGACACCGCCCGCCGCGCGATCTTCCGGCAACACGGCAAGACGGCGGAGTTCGACCTGATCTCCAAGAGCACGGCCAACCTGATGCGCCTCTGGGCGGAGGCCTGACCGCCGTCACCCGCCGAGGTGGCCGTATGCCGGTTCGGTGGCGATGCGGGGATCGTCGATCGCGGTGCCGACGGTGAAGTGATAGAGGCTCTGCCACGCCATCGCCTCGCCGTCGATGCCCAGGGTTTCGTGGACCGAGTCGTCGAAGAAGCAGCCGATCCCGGTGCCCGAGACCCCCGCGGCGCTCGCTTCCAGGTACAGGACCTGGCCGATCAGCCCGGCTTCCCAGAACAGGCGCCGATAGGCCCAGGGGCCCTCCTGGTCCAAGGTCCGCGCGAACTCGGCCACCATGCCGAGGCTGAAGGCGCCCTTGCCGGCGATGGCTTGAAGGCAGCTCAGCTGCGATGCGCGTTTCTCCAGATCGCCTGGCGCGAGCAGGAAGAGCGGCAGGCCACCCGGTTCCGCCACCGGCTGCCAGAGGAAGTCGCCGTCGCATGCCGCTTTCAAGGCCAGAAACGAGTCCGGGTCCCGGACCAGTGCGTAAAGCCCGCGCTCCATTCCCTCGACCCGGTGGACGAACAGGAAGAGCGCGATCCGCGCCGGCCAGGGGAAGCCGCCCCAGGGAACATGCCCCGCGTCGGGCAGGGTTGCGGCGAGCATGGCGCCGAAGGCGTCCCGTGGAAGGATCCTCGAAGCATCCATGCGCATCACGCTGCGCCGGCGCCTGATGATGGCCCCCGCCGGCTCGTCCGACACCGCACCCGACGGTGCTGGACGGGCCGGCGGGGGCTTTGGAGCATCGCCGGCCGGCTTGGCCGTGAAGTGCAGGGCGAGGTCGACCGCCGGCCAGGGATCGTGGTCGGCGCTCAGGCGATTGGCCCGGCCGAACCAGGCTCCACCGGGATGCTCCGGCATCGTCGTGGCGCAAGGCCCGGGATGGACCAAGGCCAGCAGGTCGGGGTGTTCGCGTTCGAACCGGTGGCAGGATTCCTCACGGTGCAGGCCGAGCCAGTCCGCGACCTCGGCATCTCCCGGCTCGGCCAGGACGGTCAGCCGCCAGCCCAGGCAGGCGGCGGCGTAGGCGAACGATCCGATCGCGTGCCCGACATCGTGCTGGCAGTAGCGGAAAGCCCGCTCGCCGTATTTCCAAGCCTCGCGCCAGGCGACCGAGGAAAGCCCGACCATGAATCCGCCGGGCGGCAGCTTAGGCGTAGCGTCGAGCACGCAGCGCTCCTCCAGCGCGTGGGCCGCTGCCGCGTAGTGGTAAAGGGCGGGTGCCTCGCCGATGCCGGGAAGGGGCGGGAGGACGACATACCCTTCGGTCGGATGCAGATTGCCGCTGGACGGATTGTTGCGGACCGCCCACCGAGCGCCGTCCAACGCCTTCCAGGCGCTCAGCCCCAGGGCCAGTTCCAGGAACAGTCCGAGCGATCCGGCGTCGAGGCGCCGAGGCGCCGCGCACTCCCAACGGCCGAACGGTGGCGTCGGCCGATCCAGCCCGAGCGGAAGGTCCAACTGACGGGCGCCGTCGAAGCGGCGGAAAGGGTTCGGCTGCGACTCCCAGTCCAGGAAGGCCGGTCCGAGCGCGTAGCGTTGCGGCGCATGCTTGCTGCGCCGGTGATACCCCCTGATGTCGCGCGGCAGGCTGTCGTCGGGCACGTCGATGGCAGGATCCTCCGTCCGGGGTGAGCCGGGGCCGTCCCGGAATGCGGAATGGCCCCGGCCCGCCGGATCAGCCCGCGTCGGCCAGGGTCGAACGGGCGAGCTGGAGGGCTTCGCCGATCGCCTCGACCTGCTCGCGGGTCAGGTTCACCAGCCGCTCGGTGACAGCCTGCGGCGGGTCCTGGATCAGCACCAGATTCTCGAAGGCCGCGAGGATCTTCAGGGCTTCGGACTGGAGCAGTTCCAGATGCTCGATTCGCTCAAGGGGAGTCCTGTTCATCGTGCCGCTCCGTCATGCTGGGGTCTGGTTCGTTGAGAGATGACGTGATGCCGTCCGCCACGAACTTTAGTCATATTACATTAGGTCTGCGCCACGCTTTTTGACGGCTCTCCTTGCAATTGCCGCCCTGCACCGGGAGAGTGCCCAAAAGCGCGGCAGACGCCGGGCGGGAGACGCAGAGGAGGAGCCGGATGTACCGTCACCTGACCACCCAGGACGAGATCGACCGCGAGTACAATCCCCGACTCATAGTCTCGGACGTCGACCGGGTGGTGGCGGCCTGGACCGATCGGAGTGCCGCGACCCGGGAGGCGTGCCCGAACCGGCTGCGGCGCTCCTTCGGGCCGACGCTGGCGGAATATCTCCATGTCTTTCCCGCCGACGTGCCGAACGCGCCGATCCATGTCTTCGTCCATGGCGGCTACTGGCGGGCGTTCAATGCCGACGATTTCAGCTTCATAGCCGACTCCGGGCGGGGGCGGGGTGTGGCGACCGTGGTGGTCAACTACGACCTCTGCCCGAGGGTCAGGATCCCGGAGATCACCCGGCAGGTCCGCGGCGCGCTGGCCTGGGTCTGGCACAACGCGGCCGAGTTCGGCGGCAACCGGGGCAACATCGTGGTGTCGGGACATTCGGCCGGCGGGCACTTGGTCGGCCGGCTCCTGGCGACCAACTGGGTGCGCGACTACGGGTTGCCGGCCGACTTGATCAAGGGGGCGCTGCCGATCAGCGGGCTGTTCGACCTGGAGCCGCTGCGCTGGTCGTGGCTCCAGCCGACCATCCAGCTTACCGGCGACGACATCCTGAACGAGAGCCCGATCCGCCGCCCGCCGCCGGTGCCGATCCCTGTGCTCGCCGCGGTGGGCGGACTGGAAAGCGCCGAATTCCGCCGGCAGTCGCGGGACTATGCCGACGCGCTGCGGGTCGAGGAGTCGCCGGCCGAGGCCCTGGAGGTGGCGGGACGCAACCACTTCACCATCCTCGACGATCTGGCCGACCCCGACGGGCCGCTGTGGCGGGAGGTGGAGAAGATGCTGAAAGGATCCGCTTGAAGATTCAGCGGGATACCGGCAAAAAACGCCGCTAAGCTGCGGCAACGAAGAAGACCGGACAGGGAGTCCCTTTTTGATGAGATCCGTATCCCGCGGCGTCGCCGCCATCCTTGCGGCAGGCTTCGCCTGTTTTTCGGCGCCCCTTTCCGCCCAGACCGGTGAAGTGAAGGTCGGCATGATCACCACGCTGTCGGGTCCCGGCAGCGGCCTCGGCATCGACGTGCGCGACGGCTTCGCGCTGGCGCTGAAGGACCTGGGCGGCACGCTCGGGGCCTGAAGGCGACGGTGATCGAGGGGGACGACCAGCAGAAGCCCGATATCGCCAAGCAACTCGCCGACCGCATGGTGGAGCGCGACGACGTCGATGTCGTGACCGGCATCATATGGTCCAACCTGGCCCTCGCCCTGATGCCAAGCCTGGAACGGGCGGAGGTCTTCTTCCTGAGCCCGAACGCCGGCCCGTCGCAGCTGGCGGGCAAGCAATGCAACCCGTTCTTCTTCGGCGTCGCCTACCAGAACGACGGGCAGCATGAGGCGATGGGGCAGCACATGCAGTCCCAGGGCATCAAGCGCGCCTACCTGATGGCGCCGAACTATCCGGCGGGCAAGGACGCGCTGACCGGGGTCAAGCGCTTCTTCAAGGGCGAGGTCGCGGGCGAGGTCTACACCGCGGTCGGCCAGCTCGACTACGCGGCCGAGCTGGCGCAGCTTCGCGCGGCGGCGCCGGACGGCGTCTATATCTTCTATCCCGGCGGGATGGGAATCAACTTCGTCAAGCAGTTCGAGCAGGCCGGGCTGAAGGGGAAGGTCCCGTTGTTCGGTCCGGGCTTCAGCTTCAGCGAGGATTCGCTGCCGGCGATCGGCGACGCAGCGCTCGGCGTCATGAACACGGCGCAGTGGAGCGGCGACATCGACAACCCGCAGAACCGGAAGTTCGTCCAGGGCTTCGAGGCGGCCTACGACCGGCTGCCGTCGGTCTATGCGGCGCAGGCCTACGACACGGCCCTGCTGCTGGACAGCGCGGTGCGCAAGACCGGCGGAAAGCTCGAGGACAAGGACGCCCTTCGGGCGGCGCTGAAGGCGGCCGAGTTCAAGTCGATCCGGGGCGACTTCAAGTTCAACGCCAACCACTTCCCGATCCAGGACTATTACCTGCGCGAGGTGGTCAAGGACGACAAGGGCCGGCTGACCAACGTGATCCGCGGCACCGTGTTCGAGGACCATGCCGATCCCTACGCGGCTGAGTGCAGGATGTGAACACGCTTCTGCTGGTCGAGCAGGGGCTGAACGGGCTTCAACTGGGCGTGATGCTGTTCCTGATGGCGGCCGGGCTGACGCTCGTCTTCGGCATCATGGACATGATCAACCTGGCGCACGGCTCGTTCTACATGATCGGCGCCTACCTGACGGCGACCTTCGCGCCGCTGCTCGACAGCTTCGTCCTGGGCGTGCTGGTCGCCCTGCCGCTGGCGGCCCTGGTCGGCATGGCGGTCGAGATGGTGGCTCTGCGGACCCTTTACCGGCGCGAGCACCTGGACCAGGTGCTCGCTACCTTCGGCCTGATCCTGTTCTTCAACGAACTGGTGCGGATCGTCTGGGGGCCGCAGGCGATCTTCCTGAGCCCGCCGGCATGGCTGGGCGGAACGGTCGAGATCATTCCCGGCGTGCCCTATCCCGCGTTCCGTCTGGCGATCATCGGCGTCGGGCTGGCGGTCGCCTGCTTCCTGTACCTGCTGATCACCCGGACCCGGACCGGCATGCTGATCCGCGCCGGCGCGTCCAACCGGGAGATGCTGGGGGCGCTGGGCGTCGACGTTAAGCGGCTTTATACCCTGGTGTTCGGCCTGGGTGCCGCACTGGCCGCCCTGGCCGGCGCAATGGCGGGACCGATCCTGGCGGTTCAGGTCGGCATGGGCGAGAGCGTGCTGATCCTGACCTTCGTGGTGATCGTGATCGGCGGGCTGGGATCCGTGCGGGGCGCCCTGGTCGGAGCCCTGCTGGTCGGCATGGTGGACACCATGGCCCGGGCGCTGCTGCCGACGCTGCTCCGCGCCGTGATGCCGCCGTCCCAGGCGGACGGCATGGGCGCGTCGCTGGCGTCGATGACCATCTATATCCTGATGGCCGCCGTGCTGGCCTGGAAGCCCCGGGGGCTGTTCCCGGCCCATGCCTGACTTCAACAAGCGCGAAACCTGGGCGGTCCTGATCGGCCTCGCCTTCCTGCTGGCATTGCCGCCGCTGGCGGACGCCATGGGCAAGGGCTTCTACGTCACCCTGTTCACCCGCATCCTGATCTTCGGGCTGGCCGCGGTCAGCCTGGACCTGATCCTGGGCTATGGCGGGATGGTCAGTTTCGGCCATGCGGCGTTCGTAGGGGTCGGGGCCTACACGGTGGGCATCCTGTCGTGGCACGTGTTCGACGCCTCGCCGGTGGTCACCTGGCCGGCCGTGATCGAGGGGACGGAGAACGCCTTCGTCGTCTGGCCGCTGGCGGCGCTGATGGGCGGGCTGTTCGCCCTGGTGATCGGGGCGGTCAGCCTGCGGACGTCCGGCATCTCCTTCATCATGATCACGCTGGCTTTCGCCCAGATGCTGTTCTACCTGGCGATCGGCCTGCGGAAATATGGCGGGGAGGACGGCATCGCCCTCTATACCAAGAGCGAGCTGGTGCCCGCCGTCGACCTGTTCGACCGGACAACGTTCTATTATGTCTGCCTCGCGATCCTGGCGGCCTTCCTGGTGCTGTGCCGGAGGCTGGTCGGCAGCCGGTTCGGCATGGCGGTGCGGGGGGCCAAGGTCAACGAGCGGCGTATGAAGGCGCTGGGCTTCCCGCCTTATCGGTACAAGCTGACGGCGTTCGTGATCTCGGGCGCCGCCGCCGGACTGTCCGGCGCGCTGCTGGCGAACGCCGCCGAGTTCGTCGGGCCGGCCTACATGTCGTGGCAGCGGTCGGGCGAGCTGATCGTGATGGTCGTGCTGGGCGGCATGGGGTCGCTATTCGGGCCGGTCCTGGGCGCCGCGGCCTTTCTGCTGCTGGAGGAATGGCTGGCCGACTTGACCGAGCATTGGCAGATCTTCCTCGGCCCGATCCTTCTGTTCGTCGTGGTGTTCGCCCGGCGCGGCATCTGGGGCGTGATCGCCGGGCCTGACCGGGAGGAGCGCTAGGGGATGCTGGAGACCCGGGACCTCTGCAAGCGCTTCGGCGGGCTGGTCGCGACCGACCACGTTTCCCTCTCCATTCGGGCGGGCGAGCTTCATGCGGTGATCGGCCCCAACGGGGCCGGCAAAACGACCCTGATCGCCCAACTGGCGGGCGAGATGAAGCCGGACGAGGGCTCCATCCTGTTCGACGGACGCGACGTGACCCGGCTGCCGGTGCAGCGCCGGGCCGCCGCCGGGCTGGCGCGGTCGTTCCAGATCACCAGCGTGTTCCCGCAGTTCACCGCCTTGCAGAACGTGGCCCTGGCGGTCCAGGCCCATGCCGGGCACAGCTTCCGGTTCTGGCGCCGGGCCTCCCGGGATGAGGCGCTGAACGGCCCGGCGCGCGGGGCGCTGGACCTGGTCGGGCTGGGTGCGCGCGCCGGCGTCCCGGCCGAGCTGCTGTCGCACGGCGAGCAGCGGCAGCTGGAGATCGCCATGGCGCTGGCGACCGGGCCGCGCATGCTTCTGCTGGACGAGCCCATGGCCGGCATGGGGCCGGCCGAGGGCGCCCTGATGGTGGAGCTTCTGCGAGGACTGAAGCGGCGTTACACCATCCTGCTGATCGAGCATGACATGGACGCGGTCTTCGCCCTGGCGGACTGGATCACGGTGCTGGTCCATGGCGCCGTGATCGCGACCGGCACGCCGGACGAGATCCGCTCCGATCCCGAGGTCCGCCGGGCCTACCTGGGCGAGGAGGACGGCTGAGCGATGCTGAGGGTCGAGAGCATCGAAACCTTCTACGGCACCAGCCAGGTCCTGTTCGGCCTGTCGCTAGAGGTCGGCACCGGCGAGGTGGTGACCCTGCTGGGTCGGAACGGCATGGGCAAGACCACGACGGTCCGGTCGGTCATGGGCCTGACGCCGCCGCGGGCGGGGACCGTCAGCTTCGACGGGTCGGTGATCTCCGGCCTGCCGTCGTTCCGGGTGGCGCAGGCCGGGCTCGGGCTGGTGCCCGAGGGTCGGCAGATCTTCGCCAACCTGACGGTGCGGGAGAACCTGGTCGCGACGGCGCGGCCCGGCCCCTGGGACCTGGGAGGCATCCACGAGCTGTTCCCCCGGCTGCGGGAGCGCGGCGGGAACATGGGCAACCAGCTTTCCGGCGGCGAGCAGCAGATGCTGGCGATCGGGCGGGCGCTGATGACCAACCCGCGCCTGATGATCCTGGACGAGGCGACGGCGGGGCTTGCGCCCCTGATCCGGCAGGAGATCTGGCACTGCCTGGACCGGCTGAAGGCGGCCGGGCAATCGATCCTTCTGATCGACAAGAACATCGAACCGATGCTCCGGCTGGCCGACCGCCATTACGTGATCGAAAAGGGCAGGGTGGTGTGGTCCGGCACCTCGCCCGAGCTGGCCGCCAAGCCCGAGATCCGCCACCGTTACCTGGGCGTCTGACCGGACCTACGCCTCCGGCACCTCGTGGGCGCGGCCGTGCAAGCGGATCAGAGAGGCCAGGTCGGGGTGGGATGCCGCCACCCGGGCGTGGTGGCCCTTCAGTTCCCGGACCAGCGCGCCGCCCCGGCCGAGCAGGTCGTCGGCGATTCCGACCATCAGGCTGTTGGGCCAGCTTCGCGGACGGACGCGGGAGAGCTCCTGGAAGATCTCGGGCTCCCGGCCGGGGTTGTTCTGGGCCATCAGGATCACGGCGGTCGCGGTCGAGCGGGAGACTCCGGCGTGGCAATGGATCAGGAGCTGGTCGGCCTTCTCGGCCACCAGTTCCTCGCCCAGCGACAGGATCTTGCGCACGTCCCGCTCGCAGGGAACGGTCATCCCCGGCCCGACCTGGAGGGTGTCGTCGAAACGCCAGAGGACGCGCCGGTGCGGCAAATAGGCCGTGAAGTCCTCCGGGTCGGCCCGCTCCGGGTCCAGTATCGACACCACGTGGGTGAAGCCGCTCCGGGCGTGGCCCGCCAATTCGTTGAGGCCGCAGATGGTGATGCGGTAGGGAAGCAGGGGCGTCGTGATGTCGGTGGTCATCGGTCCGGACGGCTTTCGGTTGGGGCTGCGGAAGAAAGCTGGCCCGTTCGGCGGCGAAGGTCAACCTTGCACGAAGGGCGCTCCGCATGTTCAATCCCCGGAAGAGCCGGGGGAGGACAGCGGTATGAACGAATGGATCAGCCGGGCGCGGGCCGCCTGCGTCGCCATTGCGATGGGAGCGGCGCCGGCGCTCGCCGATCACGACGGCGATGCGCCGCACCGGCGCTTCGAGCTGGGCGATTTCCAGCTGGAGAACGGACAGGTCATCGAGAACGGTTTCCTGACATATGTAACCCACGGGACGCTGAACGAGCAGGGCAGCAACGCCGTCCTGGTGCTCCCGGCGCTGATGGCGACCCATCACCGGCACGATTTCCTGATCGGGCCGGGCAAGGCGCTGGACCCGGAAAAGCTCTTCATCATCGCGGCGGACACGCTGGGCAACGGCCGCGCGATCTCGCCCAGCAACAGCGGGACCCAGCCCGGCATCTCGTTTCCCCAGTTCTCGATCCGAGACATGGTCGCCGCCCAGCACCGGCTGGTGACCGAAGGGCTCGGACTGGAGCGGCTGCTGGCGGTCGTCGGCCTGTCCATGGGCGGCATGCAGGCGTACCAGTGGGCCGTCAGCTATCCTGATACCATGGCGGCGATCGTGCCGATCGTGTCCATGGGCCGCACCTCGCCCTGGGTCACCGCCATCTGGGAGAGCCAGCGGCAGGCGATCATGGCCGACGCCACCTGGGCGGGCGGCGACTATGTCGATCAGCCGACGCAAGGGCTGCGCGCCGCGGCGGCGGCCCTGGAGGTCTGGACCCGGCACTGGGACGGCCTGGACCGCCAATTCGAGGATAACGGCGCGGTGATCGAGTGGCTGGACGCCCGCACCGCCGAGACGGCCAAGGCGTGGGATGCCAACGACTTCATCTATCAGACCCGGGCCGAGGACCTGCACGACATCGCCGCCGGCGGCGACTATGCGGCGGCGTTCCGCAGGATCCAGGCGCGGGCGCTGCTGATGCCCGGAACCCGCGACCTGCTGCACCCGGCGGCGGACGCCCGGTTCGCCGCGAAGCACATTCCGAGGGCCGTCCTGGTCGAGATCGAGTCGGACCAGGGTCACATGGCGAGCGGCGTGGTTGCCAAGGACATCGAGTTCGTTAACGATACGATCAGGCGGTTCCTCAACGAGGTGCTGAGCGACCTCGTCAAGATATGAGGTCCGGAACGGCCGGCATCCCGGCGTGTTATGAAGGAGAGACCTTCAACGCGGAGGATTTGCCATGCGAGCGATGATGGATGACCTGCGGGAGTACCGCCTGACCGGACCGATCCCGCCGACGCCGGGCCAGCCCGAACCGGACAACCCGGCCGATCCCGACGCGCCGCCGCCGATCGACGAACCGCCGGCCCCGATCCCGGTGCCGCCGGTCCACAACCCGCCGGGACCGCTGACTTGACGGCCTGACGATAGCGGGAGCCGGGGCGCCCCGCCATGTCGCGTATTGCCGCGCGCGGCGGCATCTGCTTTGGTAAAGGACCTTCCCAGGCGTTCCGCCCAGTCTTGCCGACCAGGCGTCCCGCAGAACCGGACCCATCCCATGCTTTCCGTCGCTCCCGTGCTGGACCATCTCGACCATGACTTCGACGCCGCCGTGGGCCGGCTCTGCGATCTGCTGCGCATCCGCAGCGTCAGCACGGACCCGGCCTATGCGGGCGAGACGCGGCAGGCGGCCCAATGGCTGGCCGGCCAGCTGACCGGCATGGGCTTCGAGGCGAGTTTGCGCGACACGCCCGGCCACCCGATGGTGGTGGCGCACCATCCCGGCCCGGAGAACGCCACCGGGCCTCACCTGCTCTATTACGGCCACTACGACGTGCAGCCGCCCGAGCCGCTGGAACTGTGGAACAGCCCGCCGTTCGAGCCGACCGTCGTGGACGCCAGGCACGGCAAGCGGGTGGTCGCGCGGGGTGCCGTGGACGACAAGGGCCAGGTGATGACCTTCATCGAGGCGTTCCGCGCGTGGCATGCCGTCCATGGGACGATGCCGGCGCGGATCACCGTCCTGCTGGAGGGCGAGGAGGAGACCGGCAGCCCCAACCTCGTCCCCTTCCTGGAGGCGAACAAGGCGGAGCTGGACGCCGATGTCTGCGTGGTGACAGACACCAACAGCTGGAACATCGAGACGCCGGCGATCACCTACATGCTGCGTGGCATGCTCTACCTGGAGGTGACGCTGCACGGGCCGAGCCATGACCTGCATTCCGGCATGTATGGCGGCGCCGTGCTGAACCCCAACAACGCCCTGGTGCGAATCCTGGGGCAGATCCACGACGAAGCCGGGCGCGTGCAGTTCCCCGGATTCTACGACGACGTGGTTCCGCTGACAGAGGCGGAGCGGGAGCAGTGGCGCGGCCTCGGCTTCGAAGAGGCGGGTTTCCTGGCAGGAGTCGGCCTGAAGACTCCCCGCGGCGAGGAAGGCTGGAGCACGCTGGAGCGGGTCTGGGCGCGGCCGACCTGCGACATCAACGGCATATGGGGCGGCTACACCGGGGCGGGATCAAAGACGGTGATCCCGGCCCACGCCTCGGCCAAGTTCAGCTGCCGGCTGGTCGCGGGGCAGGACCCGAAAAGAATCCTGGCGGGCATCAGGGAGTTCCTGGACGCCCGGACCCCGGCCGATTGCCGGTGGGAGATCAAAACCTTCGGCAACTCGCCCGCGATCAAGGTTCCGGCGGAGCAGCCGCTGATGCGGAAAGCCATGGCGGGGCTGGCCGATATCTACGGCAAGCCGCCGGTGCTGATCGGGTCGGGCGGGTCGATCCCGGTCGTCGGCTACATCCAGCGTATCCTGGGGTTCGACAGCATCCTGGTCGGCTTCGGCCTGGAGGACGACCTTATCCATTCGCCGAACGAGAAGTTCGAGCTGAAATGCTACCGAAACGGCATGCGCTCCCACGCCGCCATCCTGGCGCGGATGGCCGAGGTCTGAGGGCCGGGGCCGTTCAGGGTTCGTGGAGGCGGGTGCCGTAGGGGTTGTGGATCGCCTCGATCACACCGAGGTGGACGAGTCGGGCGAAGATCGACACCGGGGTCCGCAGGAACAGTTCCAGGATGTCCAGCACCGTGGCGCCCTCCCGCCACATCCGGAGCAGTCGTTCGTCCTGTTCCGGAGTCCAGGGCTGGCCACGCCGCAGCGGCTCGGGGCAACGGTCGCGGCTGACCTTCTGGAGGCGGGGGTCGATCGCCTTGCGCGCCGCCTTGAGCGCGGCCTTCTCCCGATTGATCCCGGCGCGGACGGCGCGCCGCTCCTCCGCCGTCAGGTCGGGCAGGGTCTCCAGCCAGCCATGCACGGTGCGGCAGGCCAGCGCATCGGCCGCCGCCCGGTGCCACGGCCCGGCGGCCACGTGGCCGGCCCGTTCGGCTGCGAGCGACAGCTTGAGCGCGTATCCCAGCTTGGCGCGGCAGAGACTGACCGTGCAGGTGCTCTCCGCGATGCCGGCCGCGGCTTCGCCGACCACGGTCAAATCGAACTGCGCGTTGTGGGCGACGAAGCGGGCACCCTCCAGGATGCGGGTCAGCTCGGGGCGGATATCGTCCCAGGTGGGGGCTTGGGCGACCATCTCGTCGGTAATGCCGTGGATCTGGGTGCAGAACGGCGCGATCGGGTGCATCGGGTTGACCAGCTGGTCGATCAGGACGGTGCCGTCCTGGTCGATTACCGCGATTTCCACGAGGCCCGCGGGGCCGTTCCTGACCCCGCTGGTTTCGGTATCGACGTAGAGAGTCCTCATCAAGCTTCCCGCTTCCGTGTGATTCCTGGTTATGTAGTGTCCCTTATGGTGGATTTTATCGGCTGGTGCCTGGGAAGGATACCTTGACCTCCTGTCAGCCGGCCCGGTGCGATCTGGAGACGGAGGCGTCGGGACATGGAGGAGCCCGCGGGAAGGCTGCAGGCGCACGCATGTGATAACGCATCCACCCTCCGGTCCGAAGAGGCAAATCGTCCACCTCCTGCGCATGCCGCCCATGAACCGGCGCGACTGGACATACCAGTCCGTCCTGGTCCAGATTAGACGGGAAACCGAAGCGCCTGGGGACATCGCGATGCCGGCCGAAACCTTCCTGCCTCCCGCGGCCGATCTGCCGAAGGCGGAGATCTATGGGGATCTCAAGTCCCAGCTTGCCGGGCTGATGGCGGGCGAGACGGACCTGATCGCCAACGCCGCCAACATGGCGGCCGTGATCTATCACGGGCTGCCGGAACTCAACTGGGCCGGTTTCTATTTCATGAAGGACGGCGGGCTGGTGCTGGGGCCGTTCCAGGGGAAGCCGGCCTGCATCCGGATTCCGGTCGGCAAGGGGGTCTGCGGCACGGCGGCCGAGCAGGGCGTCAGCCAAGTGGTGCCCGATGTCCATGCTTTCCCCGGACACATCGCCTGCGACGCGGCCTCGCGGTCGGAGCTGGTGGTGCCGATCGCGGTGGACGGCCGGGTGATCGGGGTGCTGGACCTGGACAGCCCGGTGCCGGGACGGTTCGACGAGGAAGACAGGGCCGGGTGCGAGGCTTTGGTCGCGGTGCTTGTCGACCATATAAGGTAAGCAAGAGAGATCAACGGAGGCGACTGCAAAGCCCTCCGGGGGAAATGGATCAGGAGGGAACGGGAATGTCCGATGTACAGCCGCTGACGATCCGTCTGAGCGCCGCGGACAATGTTGTGGTGGCGCGGGTCAACATGCTGCCGGGCGCGCCGATCGGCGTCGGCGACGTGGTGTGCCAGGGGCAGGTGCCGCGCGGGCACAAGGTCGCGATCCAGCCGATCGCGGCCGGCGAGCCGATCCGCAAGTACAACCAGATCATCGGCTTCGCGACGGTGGACATCGCCCCCGGCGACCATGTCCATGTCCATAACGTCGAGATGCACGACTTCGCGCGCGACTACGCGTTCGGCGCCGACGTCAAGCCGGTCGACTACGTGCCGGAGGCGGAGCGGGCGACCTTCATGGGCGTCAAGCGGGCCAACGGCAAGGTCGGCACGCGCAACTATATCGGCGTGCTGTCCAGCGTGAACTGCTCGGCCACCGTGTCGCGCTACATCGCGGCGGAGTTCGAGAAGCCCGGCGCGCTCGACGCCTTCCCCAACGTGGACGGCGTGGTCGCGATCACCCATTCCACCGGCTGCGGCATGGCCGACAGCGGGGAGGGCTATGCGAACCTTCAGCGGACGCTGTGGGGCTATGCGCGCAACCCCAACTTCGCCGGCGTGCTGCTGGTCGGGCTCGGGTGCGAGGTCAACCAGATCGACTTCCTGCTGGAAGCATACGGCATCGAGCGCGGGCCGATGTTCCAGACCATGAACATCCAGGGCCTGGGCGGTACGCGGCGGACCATCGAATTCTGCCGGCAGCGCGTGATGGAGATGCTGCCGCTGGCGAACGAATTCACCCGCACGCCGCAGCCGGCCAGCGAGTTGCTGGTCGCCTTGCAGTGCGGCGGGTCCGACGGCTATTCTGGGATTTCGGCCAACCCGGCGCTGGGGGCGGCGGTCGATATCCTGGTGCGCCACGGCGGCACCGCGGTGCTGAGCGAGACGCCGGAGATCTACGGCGCCGAGCACCTGCTGACCCGCCGCGCGGTCAGCCGCAAGGTCGGCGAGAAGCTGGTCGAACGCATCCGCTGGTGGGAGGGATATACCGCCCGCAACGGCGGCGAGATGAACAACAATCCTTCACCCGGCAACAAGGCCGGCGGGCTGACCACCATCCTGGAGAAGTCGCTGGGGGCGACCGCCAAGGGCGGCACCACCAACCTGGTGGAGGTCTACAAATACGCCGAGCCGATCACGGCCAAGGGCTTCGTTTTCATGGACACGCCCGGCTACGATCCGGCGTCGGCGACCGGCCAGGTCGCGGGCGGAGCGAACGTCGTGTGCTTCACGACCGGGCGCGGCTCGGTGTCTGGGTTCAAGCCGGCGCCTTGCATCAAGCTGGCGACCAACACGACCATGTACGAGCACATGGAAGAGGACATGGACATCAACTGCGGGACCGTCGCCGACGGGTTGGAGACGGTCGAGCAGGCTGGTGAGAAGATCTTCCGGAAAATTCTGGAAGTGGCGTCGGGTACGCCGACCAAGAGCGAGGCCCAGGGCTTCGGAGACAACGAGTTCGTGCCGTGGCAGATCGGCGCGGTAATGTGAAATCCTGGACCAGAAAAGAAGTGGAGAACCAGACACCATGAAGCTGTTGCGCTATGGCCCGCCCGGAGCGGAGAAGCCCGGTATCCTGGACGCCGAAGGGCGCATCCGCGACCTGTCCGGCGTGATCGACGACATCGGGCCGGCGACGCTGGACGATGCCTCGCTCGATCGCCTGCGCGCGATCGACCCGGCGACGCTGCCGCTGGTGGAGGGCGATCCCCGCATCGGCCCGTGCGTCGGCAACGTGTCGAAGTTCCTGTGCATCGGCCTGAACTATGCCGACCACGCCGCGGAATCCAACCTGCCGGTTCCCCCGGAACCGGTGATGTTCATGAAGGCGCCGTCGGCCATTTGCGGCCCGAACGACACCGTGATCATTCCCAAGAACAGCACCAAGCCGGATTGGGAAGTCGAGCTGGGCATCGTGATCGGCAAGAAGGCCCAGTATGTCGAGGAAGCCGACGCGCTGGATTATGTGGCGGGCTACTGCGTGGTCAACGACGTGTCCGAGCGGGCTTTCCAGATCGAGCGGTCCGGCCAGTGGGTGAAGGGCAAGAGCGCCGACACCTTCGGCCCGATCGGCCCCTGGATGGTCACCCGGGACGAGGTCCCCGACCCGCAGAAGCTGAAGCTGTGGCTGGAGATCGACGGCAAGCGGTTCCAGGACGGCACGACCGAGACCATGGTCTACGGCGTGCGGCACCTGGTGCATTACTGCAGCCAGTTCATGACCCTGCTGCCGGGCGACATCATCTCGACCGGCACGCCGCCGGGCGTCGGCATGGGGCAGAAGCCGCAGGTGTGGCTGAAGCCGGGCAACACCATGCGCCTGGGCGTCGAAGGTCTGGGCGAGCAGGTCCAGAAGGTCGAGGCCTACTCGGGCAAGTGACGGCCCGCCGCCGCTTCAGCCCCCGGGCGGGTTGAAGCGGATCAGGGCCCGGCGGGGCAGGAACCGCGGGTTGTTCCGCTGGCGTTCGGAGAAGGGCGTCAGCGGGTCCCTGTCCACGTTCGGGTTCTCCGACACGATGCCGGTGGTGCGGAAGTCGAAGAAGCTGGCGTTGATGGTGAAGTCGGGCAGGCGCCAGACGATCCGGAGGGATGCCGGGACCGCGATATCGCCTTCCCGCGCCGTCTGTTCCGGTTCGCCGAAACGGTCGGTCAGCACCTGGACGATGTCGTCGAACACCATCGGCGTCGCCTGCCGGCCGCGCCTCTCCAGCAGGATCTGGCCGAGGCCGCCGGTTTTCCGGTCGATCTGGAGAAAGGCGCGGAACGGGATTCCGCCGACCTCGACATGCTCGACGGTGGTTTCCGAATAGTAGCGCCCGAAGTCCCAACGGCCGGGCAGGGTGTTCGCGGATCGGCCCAGGGCGTCCGAAAGCTCGGCCGGGCTCATGCCCCAGCGGACGCTCCGCAGGGTGTCGAGGTCGGCGGCCGGGGCGGAGTGGAGGGACGACGCCAGCAGGACCGCGGCGGCCAGGCGGGCGATCATCGCCGGTTCCCGCCCGAGTTCTCGTAGAAGCGGCCCACGTCCCCGTTCATCAGGCGTCGTTCGTCGGGCCGCATATACATCATGTGGCCGCCCTGGTAGGTCTTGACCGCAAGGTTCTCCTTGACCTCGGGCGGCAGGCGGAGCTGGTCGATCAGCCAGCGCGACGCCAGGTAGGGCGTGACCAGGTCGGCGATCCCGTGGGTCACCAGCACATGCATGTCGGGATTGACCGCCAGCGCCTCCTGAAGCTCATCGGTCGCGCCGACATAGCCCTGACGGCCGAGGTCCCAGTTCCACTCGCCCGAGACGCGGCGGTTCAGCAGGCGGTAGGGGGTTTCGGTCTCGAATCCCAGTTCGGTTCGCACATAGTCGTTGAACACGGCGGAGTAGGGCGCGATCAGAGCATCCAGGAATGGGTCGGACCCGACGGACTGGCGTTCCGGGCTGGGGTCCGGCGTCCGGATCGTGCCGTCGTAGAGGCTGACCACCCGCCCCGGCTCCTGCGGCATCTCCTTGGCGAAGAGCTGGATCGGCAGCTTGGCGCGGAACCGCTCCACCACCTGGGCCGGCAGGCCGGTCAGGCGGGCGACATGGGCGTGGAAGGCCTTGGCCTCTTCGCTTCCGGGTTCGCGCATCGAGGCGAGACCGACGAGATAGCCGTCCAGCGCGAAGCGTTCCACCTCCTCCAGGGGTGTCCCGTCGCCCCGGCCGAGCGCCTGGGCCGAGGCCGCCATGGAGGGCAGGGTCATCGCCCAGCCGAGCAGGTCGAAGTCGCCGCCGCGCAGCAGCGAGAACTCCAGCGCCGGGGAGACCAGCACCAGCCCGTTCAGGGCGATCCCATAGTCGCGCTGGAGCTGGCGGGCCATCAGGACGGCCCGGAAGCCACCGTAGCTTTCGCCGGCCAGGTATATGGGCGACGCCCAGCGGGCATTGCGGGTCAGCCAGAGCCTGACGATCTCCGACATGCTGGAGACGTCGCCCTGGACGCCCAGGAAACGCTTCTCGGCGTCGTCCTCCTTGCCGGTGGCGCGGGAGAAGCCGGTGCCGACGGGATCGACAAACACAAGGTCGGTGAAGTCCAGCCAGCTTTCCGGGTTGTCCTGAAGGCGGGCCGGCGGGCGGGTCAGGGTGCCGTCGGGATTGGTCACAAGCACCTTGGGCCCGACGACGCCCAGATGCAGGAAGGCCGAGGCGGCGCCGGGGCCGCCGTTGAACAGGAAGGTCACCGGGCGGGTGGCACGGTCCGCATCCAGCGCGGTATAGGAGGCGACGAAGATGCTGGCGGTCGTCTCGCCCCGGCCGTTGACGATCGGCATCATCTCCGCCGTGGCGGTATAGTCGAGCCGGCGGCCGGGCAGGTCGAGCGTCATCTCCCTGCGGGCGGGAGCGGGGGTCGATGCCGGGCCGGGGACCGGAGCTGTGGCCTGCTCCGTTTCCTCGGGCGGGGGCGGCGGCATTTCCTGGGCAGGGGCCGGCGAGCCGGCCAGCAGCCAAGCGGCCGTCAGGGCGGCGGCAAAAAAGGGCCGACGGGGAAGTGATGGCAAGTTCTGGAACATCCGGGACCTTCGCTGACTGGCTGCGACGACTGGCTCGTGGGTGCTTCAACCTTCCGGGGTGCGGGATGATCCGCCGATCCGGTCACAATGAAGTAACTAATTTGAGCTAAAAACATCTGGATGCGCTTCGAGGACGTCCAAGAAAATCATTCTTCTGGTGGAACATGGAACTTGGCACTGCGGTAACCACCGTCAAAGGCGATCCGATCACGGTTGCCGACGTGATTCTTCACCTCAAGGCCAAGGGAACCTTCCGTACCGCGATCTATGAAATCATCGAGCGGCGGGTGGTCGAGTACAAGCTGGAGGAACATGGCGTCAGCCTGACCGACGCCGAGATCGAGGAGCGGGTCCATGGCCGCAAGACGATGCTGGCGCTGTGGGACGAGAACGCCTTCGCCTCCTATCTCAAGCATTTCGGCCTGACGCGGGAGCAGTGGCTGGATACCCTGGCGGCCGACATGCGGCGCGAGCGGCTGCGCGATCTTGTGGTGACCAAGGACCTGGTTCAGAACCACTACCGCCAGAACAGCGCCCGCTTCACGTCGGTCTCGATCGCGCGGATCGCCTGCCGCACCCGGGCCGACGCGGAGCGCGCCCTGGCGGCGGTCGGCGCCCGGCAGGCGGATTTCGTCGAGCTGGCGCGGCTCTACTCGGTCGACGACAACACGAAGCTGAGCGGCGGCTACATTGGCAACCTGAAGCGCGGCATGCTGCCGACCGAGGTGGACGAGCGCGCATTCGCCTGCGACGAGAACGAGATCATCGGCCCGTTCTCCGAAAACGGACTGTGGACCATCTACAAGGTCTATTCGCGGACCGTGACCAAGCTGAACGACGCCCTGACGAAGCAGATCAAGGACCACATCTTCGAGGAGTGGCTGCGCCATCAGGTCTGCGTCGCGCCGGCCTGACATGGGCAACCGGGATCGGGGCCGTTCCGTGGCACCGGCGAAGGCCTCGAAACCCGCCAGGAAGCGGGCACCGCCGAAACCGGCCGGCAAGCGTCCGGCCACGCGGTCGCGGGACGAGGACCGGCATCCGCTGAAGGCCGCGACGCTGCTGTTCTCCTCGCCCAACCCGCTGTTCCGCGCCCCGGTCTATATTCTGTTCTTCACGCTTCTGGGAATGCTGATCTATTCCTTCTTCGCGTCGAAGGACACGATGGTGGAGGCGCCGCTGATGCTCCAGCGTCAGGCCATGGTGATCCAGGCGGTCGGCGGCGGCTTGGTGGAGGCGGTGGAGGCCGGCGAGAACGCGGCGGTGTTCGCCGGCGACCCGCTCGCCACGATCCAGGAAAAGATCCGGGCGGCGACCACGCCCGAGTAGGAGGCGATGCAGCGCCAGATCGCCGACCTGCAGCAGCAGGAGCGGGAAGCGGCCAAGGAGTACGATTTCCGCCTGGGACAGCTGGAATTGGACCGGCTGAACCTGGAGCGGCGCCGCGCCACCGAGCAGGGGGCGATCGACAACCGCATCCGCCAGATCGAGATCCAGCTCCAGATCATGCAGCGGAACCGCCAGGGCATCGACGAGGACTTGGCGAACGCCCGGCAGGACCTGGGTGTCCGGCAGCAGCTCTATGCCATGCGCGACATTCCGCAGGTCGAGCTTCAGCGCGCCCAGACCCGGGTCAGCGACCTTCAGCGCGCCCAGGTGAACGCGGAATCCGACATACAGAACGTCAGGCTGGCGCTGGAGACGGCGCGGGGCGAGCGGGTCCAGATGGCGCAGACCTTCTCCCAGTCCCGGCTGGAGAACGAGATCGAGAACCTGAAGAGCGCCAGGCAGCGCGACCAGGCACTGATCCGCGACCGTATCGACGAGTTGACCAACCGCCTGCTGGAGTCCCGCACGCTGGTTCCGGGCGTCCGCTACGACGGGGAGAAGGCGCTCTACAGCAGCGTCGTGGACGGCGTGGTCACGGCGGTCCATGTCCAGCGCGGCACGATCATCAATCCGGGCATGCCGATGTTCACCATGGTGCGGAACACGGCGCCGCTGGAAGCCCATGTGCTGATCAAGAACCGCGACATCGGCCGGATCAGGCGCGGCCAGCGGGTGCAGATCAAGTATTTCGCTTATCCAGGTGACGATTACGGCGTTCAGAACGGCATCGTCGCGGACATCGCGGCCAAGCCGGACAGTCAGCCAGGCGGGCAGTCCATGTACCAGGTCAAGGTGGCGCTGGAACGCGAGACGGTGACCGGGCTGAACGGCGTGACCAAGACCCTGGAAATCGGCCTGGAGGGTACCGCGGAGATCAAGACTGGGGAGAAGCGCCTGATCGAGATCCTGTTCGCCCCGGCCTCCCGGTTCTTCCAGAAGGAGGAGTGAGGCTAGCGGTCCGGCACAGTGATTTCAGTCGGTGCATCGCAGGTCGGACTCGGCTGAAGGCCGACGCCGACACCATGGCCGGAGCTTCGGTGCAACGCGTCGGCGTTCGCTCTTGCGGGCGAAGGCCGACCTATCGCACTCCGCGCCGCGTGACTTACCTAAGCCGCCGCCTCCAGCGTGCCGGTCCGGGCGAACGCGACGAGATAGCGGGCGAGGGCGCCGAACACGGTGTGGCGGTGCTCGGGCGGCAGCCACATGACGAACGGGCCGGGATTGCAGTCGAGATATGTCAGCTTGCCGTCGTCATCCAGGATGGCATCCCAGGCGGCGTAGTGCAGACCCAGGGCTTGGTTGGCCCGGACGATGGCGGCCTCCTCCGCCGGGTCCAGGGTCACCGGCTCGAAGCCGCGGGTCGCGGTCCGCGAGTCGACGCCGTCGGCCAGGATGCGGAGCGGCAGCACGACCCGGTCTCCGACGATGTGGATGCGGATGGTGGAGCCGGGCACGCGATGCTGGAACAGCGCCGGGCACAGCAGCAGCTCGTCCAGCCGCGCGCGATCCTCGGCCGTGACGCTGCGGGTGGAACCGACGCCGATGGCGGGCTTGACCACCGCCTCCCCGACCTCGTCCAGGAAGCGCGCCGCCTCGTCCGGGCAGCTCGTGCTGAGCGACCGCGGCGCTCGGAAGCCGGCGGCGCGCAGCTTCTCGTAAAACTGGCCCTTGCTGTTGTGGTCGACATAGGCGGAGGTCAGCCGGTTGATCACCAGTCGCCCCGTCATGTGAAGATGCTCGAAGAAGCCGTAGGTCGCCGCGTTCAGCGCCTGTTCCTGGATGTAGGACACGCGGTACTCGGAATAGGTCGCCTCGTTCAGCACCGGTGGCAGGACGGGCAGGGTGCGCGGCGCCGTGCAGCGGATATGGACGGCCCGGATATCGCCGAAATCCACGTCGCCCCAGCGCGATGCAGCGGCGGAACCCGGCGCCCCGATCCCGACCGTCGGCTTGCCCGGCCGCCCGATCTGGATGTCCATGACGACCGGCTCGGCGCCCAGCGCAGTCACCTCGGCGGCGATCTCGGCGATCTGGGCGCTGTCTTGGTTGGCGAACAGGGCGATCTTCGCAGTCATTCCAGGCATCCCCGCATGGTCGTCGCCGACCGGTCAGAAGCTGATGTCGATGGAACCGATGGCGGTATTGTCGGCGGCCGATCCGCCCAGCGCGCCGCCCGCGGCGGAGGAGGAATAAGCGTCGCCCCCGGACCCGAAGGCGTCGGCCTGGCCGAAGGAGGCACCGAATGCGCCGCCGGCCAATCCCGAACCCGACCCCGCGCCGCCGATCCCGGCCGAGCCGGATTGGGCATGCCCGAAGGCGTCGCCGCCGGACTTCCCGTTCTGGTCGAAGTTCAGATCAGTGCTCATGGACAAACTCCCTGCCGCCATGCCGTCGCCATCCCGTGCCCCGCTTGCAACCAAGAGGAAATTTGCGGCCGCGCGCGTATGTCGTGGCGGGTACTGTGCCAATCGATGTACCATTTGTTGCGGGTTTCGTCCATGGCTTCGTCCGGGAGGGCGCCCTCGTCCGAGAGTCCCTGGACGGTTCCACCCCAACGGAGCACCGTTACAGCCAATTTTATATTTATCTTGAGTCGCTTGGACGGGAATGACATTAACTCAGGGTGGACCGGGCTGCCTCGCGAAGGGCGCTGGACCCCGATCAGGATGATTTCTTGAATGACAGGCATCACTCCCCGCTCAGTTCGATATGCCGGCCTCACGGATGTCGGCCGCGTCCGCTCCCAGAACGAGGACTCGTTCCAGATCGATCCGGACCTCGGCCTCGTGCTCGTGGCGGACGGCATGGGCGGCCATGTCGGCGGCGACATCGCCAGCCGGACCGCGATCGAAGCGGTGAACGACTTCATCCTTGAATACGAACCGGTGCCGGACCGCCTCGATCGGACCGGAACCGAGGGATCGATCGAGATCGTCCGCACCGCGGTCCACCGGGCGAACCAGCGGATCGTCGGCCTGAACCACGAGCGCGGCCTGCCGGACAACCGCGGGATGGGCACGACGATCGTCGGTTTCTGGCTGCCGTCGGGCTTGTCCCCGGCCATCGTCTTCCATGTCGGCGACAGCCGGCTGTACCGGCTGCGCGGCGGGCGGCTGGACCAGATCACCCATGACCACAGCCTGTATCAGGCGTGGGTCGATGCGGGAAGGTCCGGCGCCCCGCCGAACCGCAACATCATCATGCGGGCGCTGGGCGTCGCGGACGACGCCGAGGCCGATGTCTCCATCCAGGAGACCCGGGCGGGCGACACTTTCCTGCTGTGTTCCGACGGCCTGAACGGCATGGTTCCCGACGACACGATCATCGACATACTGATCGAGCCGCTGGCGCCGGAGGAGGCCTGCCGCCGTCTGATCGCGGAGGCGAACGCCCATGGCGGCCGGGACAACGTGACCGTGGCGCTGGTCCGGTTCGACTGACTGGCGGCCGGGTTCAGCCGGCCTCCCCTCGATCGTGCCGCAGCGGTACCGGACGACGTTGTCCGGGTCCTCGGCCGGCGCGATCCCGAGGGAAATCAGGCCGGAGGTCAGCAGGTAGGTCGGCTCCCGCTTCAACACAAGCAGGCGCTGACTTTCGTCCAGGCAGAAGGTGCCGTTGGTGCTGTGGTCGGTCAGGGTGAAGCGGCCGTTCATGATCTCCAGCGTCGCGTGCCGACGGGAGGCCCAGTCGCTGTTGATCACCAGCCCGCACCCGCCGTCACGCCCCATCAGCACCGGCGCCGAGCCGGTGTCCAGGCGGAGCTGGCGTCCGCGGTGGGTCAGGATCAGGATGCCTCGGCGCTTGCCGCTGGACATATCGAGCTGGCCGGCCGCGACCGTCACGTTCTCCGGATCGCCGAGGGTCCGGTAGATCTCGACGGCATCGATGCCGCCCTTGACGACCGCCGAATCGAGCCGCTGGGTGTTGGGCCGGTAGGCCGGGTGCAGGGCGTCGACGCAGGCGCGGGTCATCAGCACCTCGCCGGGGCTGGCGAGGGCGGCGAGGCGGGACGCGAGGTTGACCGTCGTGCCGAACACGTCGCCCTGCGTCACGATCACCGGACCGATGGTGAAGCCGATCCTGACCTTCGGCTCGGTGCCGCGCAACGCTTCCTGGACATGGGCGGCGGCGCAATAGGCGGTGTCGGCCGACGGGAAGGTGCTGAGCGCGCCGTCGCCCATGGTCTTGACCACGGTTCCCGCATAGCGTTCGGTCGCCTGGATGATCTGGCGGACGCACCGCTCCGTCAGGGCGTGCGCGGCGACATCCCCCAGGACCTGGTATAGACGCGTGCTGTCGCAGACGTCCGCGAACATCACCGCCATGGACTCGCCGGACTGATCCGCCACGACCGCACTACCCCGCTCGTCACCCCGGGCCGGACCCCAGGAACTCTTTCCACTGGTTGAGCAACGGCAGATCACGGTCTTCGACAGACTTGACCGCCGAGTTGAACAGTATGTAATCCACCGAAAGATACCTGTTCGTCTCCCGCCGGATCCGGGTGAAATCGAGCTTCAGCGCATCCAGGGCCTGGATGCGGTCGCGCGGCGGCTGGGCCGGCGCGAGCTTAGACACCTGCGGGAACTCGGTCGAGAGCGCGCGCAGGTCGATCAGGATCCGGGCCAGCTTGACCAACTCGCGAACCACCGCGAGTCCGTCGGTGGAGCCGTGCTCGGCATTGGCGGGAACCCGGCCGGCCGTCGTCTCCAGGTCGGCGTTCAGCCGTTCGGTCAGACGGCGCAGGCTGGAGAGATCGCCCTTGGCGAGCAGCGGCAGAAACTCCCGCTCGAAGGACAGGAACTTCATGCGGGCCGCCAGGTCGGCCAACGGAGCGCTCTGTTCGGAGGCAAGCAGCCGGCCGCTGTCGGCGATCGCCTCCGCCAGTTCGTTCAGGTCCTGGTCGAAGGAGACGGCTTGGTTGCCGCCTGCATACTGGGATGCGCGATCGATCACCCGCTTGCGAATCGCGGAGGAATGCTCGATCGCCTTGGCGACGAACTGCTGCTTCTTGTGGATCGGGTAATAGACCGCGGCGCCGATTCCCAGGCCGGCCAGCACGGCGGCCACAACTCCGCCCAGGATCAGCTTGCCGCGGATGCCGGAACGCTCCCGCTCTTCCACGGTGCCGTCCTCGTCCTCGTCGACCTTCAGCTTGACGGGAGCCTCGACCTTGCGGACGGCGTCGAGCACGGCCTTGCCGGCGCCCAGGCTGCCGACCATCATGGTCCGCTCCGACAGGTCGTCGTCATGCTGGACGGGCAGGGCGCGCCCGCGTTCCGCCGCGTTGGCGGGAGGGCGGTCCAGCTCGAAGCGGAAAGCCAGGGAGCCGAGCCGGACTTCGTCGTTATGCTTCAGCCAGATCGTGTTGACCTTGTGGCCGTTGACATAGACGCCGTTGGTGCTGTTGAGATCCTCGACTCCCCAGGTGCCCTCGCCGGGAAACAGTTTGGCGTGCTGGCGCGAGAGCTTGCGGGACGCGACGACGAACGAGCTGGCGTCGCCCCGCCCTATCGTGACCGTCTTTCCGGCGGCAAGCGGGACCACGACCTGGGCCGGACTGCCGTCGATCTGCGACGGATCCAGGCAGATCAGCTTTCCGTCCGGATTGCCCGCCGATGCGTTCGCCGCGCCGCCGGCGCCGGCCCTGCGCCCCTGGTCGCGTACCAGCATGGTTCTGTCTTGGTTTGAATCGATCATCGCTCGACGGGATGTCCGGACCAGAGGATGTGCGGGACGCGCCGGCGTCGAGCCGCCGCGCCGCGGCGCAGAGCCGCACGGTCACTATGCCGAAGCATGGCATTTTAGGCAACCATGACGGTAACAATTAACGTTCATTAATCTTCATGAGGGAGGTGCGGTGACATGCTTGGTCCGCTCGATGTCGAACTGGATGCGGAGCATGCGGCGCAGGAAGAGGCTTTCCCTGGGGGCGGCCGCGAGACTGTCTGCCGGGGGCGGCGGCTCCCCCGCGAGGGTGGCGGCCAGGCACTCGGTCAGGTGCTCGCCCAGCGCTCCGGGAAGATCCGTCACGGCCGGATCGGCGTCCACGTCATAGATGACCGGGCCGTCCGGGCCGGCCACGTACAGGACGCTGCCCCAGCGCAGGCCGGAGAGGGTGAGCGCGTTCCCGGCCTCATGGGTCTCGGCTTCGGCCGGCGGTCCGGCGACGGGAGCGAAGACCTCCAGGCGCTCCAGGGCATCGTCCGACGGCGGGGCCCATTCGAGCGTCAGCACGGTCCGGCCGTCGATCGCGTAGGCCCGGCGCAGCGGCCCTTCCACGGTCGGCGCCAGCAGGACCGGCGGCTTGTCTGCTCCCATCAGGTGCTCGCGCTGGCGGTCGCGGAACACCTGCCAGGCGCATTTCCCTGTCGCCGTCCGCCACACCACGGCGCGGCCCTGGTCCGCTGCGGACCGGGCGAAGTCCCGCGCGGTGACGGGGTCGTTGGTGCAGATCGCGGAGGCGACCCTAAGGCCGCCCCGGTCGAGGCGCTCCAGCTGGTGGTGGCGCGAGAAGGCGGCGAGATGCCCGGACGGGCCGTTATACAGCCGGACCGGCGCGTCTTCGAGCCGGGACAGCATGCTGTAGAGGAAGCTGTAGCGCTGCTGCCGCCGGACATGCTCCGACTGCCACAGGGACCAGTCGGCGCCGGGCTCGGTGCCGGGGTCCGCGGCCGGGATCACGGGGTCCTCGTAGCGGAACCCATGGACGAAAAGCGCGTCGAACCGGTCGAGTTCATGCCCGTCCCAGCGGATGCCGGTTCGGCACACGCTCATTCGGGTTCCCTCCGGCATCGAAGCGTCGAACCAGGGCACGTCGTTCCCCATCCGCCGGCGGAGTCCGGCATGGAGGCGGCGGCCGAGGGGGGACGCCGCGGGCGCGATCAGGCCGATCTTCATGGTTTTCCTTCCGGTTTGGCGACCCCGTCCGGCCGGGACGCGACGGGTCTGAAGAATGAGAGGTGGCCGGCGTCGGCCAGCAGCTCCAGGCGGTTGCGGTCGAACTGGCTGACGACGGTCTGCTCCGCCAGCGCGCCGGCGATGGTCCCCTGGGCGAAGAGCAACCCGCTCTCGGCCTGCTTCGCCTCGACGCGGGCCCCGGTCAGGGCGAGCCGGGCGGAGAGCAGGCGCCGCGTCGCCTGGATCAGCTCGTCCTCCGACACGGTGCCGGTGAGTGCCTGCTGGCGCTCCAGGCTGGCGACGGAGGTCGCCAGGTTGTCGGCTTCGGCGGCACCCGCCCTGACCCGCGCGCGCGCGGCCTGGACGGCCGCCAGCCGCTCGGTGATCTCGCGCCGGACGCGGTTCTGTAGGGACTGGGTGGCGAAATCCTGGTCGCGGGTGCCGAGCCGCGCGATGTCGGCTGCGGCCCCGGCGGACCGGTTCGCCCAGGGATAGGACAGGCCCAGACCGTAACTCTGGCTGAGGCTGTCCGGCGACGCTGTTCCGGTATGGCTCTTCAGGGGATCGGCATAGCCGTAGGTCGTCCCGTTCTGCCCGGCGGTGACGTTGGCCACGAAGCGGAGATCCAGTCGGGCCTGATTGCGGGCCAGGGCCTCGTTGATGTCGCGCAGCGTCCGGTTGATGTCGTCCACCTTGAAATCGGGCCGGCTTTCCCGGGCGGTCCGCAGCGCCGTCTCCAGGTCGGCCGGGACGGCCTGCGCCAAGTCGTCCTCGTAATCGACCGGCAGATAGATGGCGTCCGCGCCGATCGCCGACGGATCGCCGATCAGCAGGGACAGGGACTGCGACACGGCGACGTAGTCGCTGAGCGCCTGTTCGACCCGGACCCGGGCCCTGGCCGCCTCGGCGTCGATCTGCGCCTTCTGAAGCCTCGTGGTCTGATTCAGCGCATAGAGGCGGTCCATCCTTTCCTGCTGCCGGACGATCATGTCGCGGTTGGCGACGGTGGTCTCCAGCGCTTCCAGGCGGCGTACGGTATCGAAATAGGCGGTGTCGATCTCCAGCAGGATCGTGTTGAGCAGCACCTGGAGATCCCAGTCGGCGCGTTCAGCCACGGCGGCGGCGCTGCGCGATGCCGCGTTCTTCCTGTTGTCGGACCCGAAATCCCTGGTGAAGGGCAGGGGCATGTTCAAGCTGCCGGACAGGTTGGTGCTCCACATCCCGTCCTCCCAGTAGTACCCGGCGCGGTAATAGACCTCGCGCTGGGCAGTCCGGTCGGTGATCGAGAGGGTGCCGCCCCAGGGCAGCTCCTGCGTGATCTGGATCGTGTAGTTCAGGCTTTCCTCGGGACTGCCGAACTCCCGGCCCGGCGTCGCCTCGATCGGCAGCTCGATCAGTTCGCCGCCCTTGATCGGCCTCAGCTTCATGTCCTTGATCTGCGCCTGCCCTTCGTTCTCGCTCGGCGGCAGGTTCTTGAAGGGCGAGTTGATGTTGAAGCCGTCGGCATTGACCGCCTTGGTGATCGCCTTGCCGATGCGCGTGCGGTGCTCGGTGTCCATCCGGCCATAGCCGATCGTCAGGTCCAGCACGGGGTTGAACACGGCGTCCGCCTCGCGGGACAGGGCGGCGGCGCGTTCAGGCGTCGTCAGGCCGATCGCCAGGCGCAGGTTGTTGCCGAGGCCGCTGGCCACCGCGGACCTGCGGTCGAGCGGTTCCACCATGCGTGCGCCGCCGATGTCGGGCCGGCGCTTGAGCAGCTCGGCGACCAGGGTCATCCGGTCCAGGTCGCGGGCGCCGGGCTGCTCCGCGATCTGCCGCCTTACCAGTTCCGTGACGGCGGCGCCGTGCCGCGCGATCAGGTCGGAGCCGGGGGACTGGGCCGCCGCGGGAACGGCCTGTGCCAGGATCAGGATGGCGTTCACGAGCGGCAGCAGGAATCGGCGCGGCGTCATCGCGGGGGTTCCCCGAAAGCGGCGAGCGCGCCGGTACCGCGGAGCAGGGCTATGCGTTCCCGATCCTCGCGGGTCTGGGCGACCCCCTCCCCGTAGCGCTCGGCCAGGGCGCCGATGCTGGCCAGCATCCTGCTTTCCGCGATCCGGGCGTCGATCCGCGCTTGGATGTGGCCGAGGCGCGCCTCCAGCAGGGTGCCGAGGCGCTCGATCGTCTCGTAGACGGTCACGACTCCGCCAGCTTCCAGGCGGGCGGCCCTGTCGTGGAGGTCGCGGGCGAGGGCGAGGCGCTTGGCGGTGTCGTCGATCCGCTGACGGGCGCTGGCGAGCTGGATCCGGGCGGTCTCGTAGTCGCCGCGGATCTGCCGTTCGACCTGATGCAGCAGGTGGGTCTGCCGCGCGATGTCGAAATCGGCGCCGGCCAAGGCCGCCTTGGCGGCGCGGTTGCCGACCGGCCTGCGGTAAAGCACGCCGATGCTGAAGGACGCGCTGTCGTAGCTGATCAGGTTGCCGAGCGATTCGGTCACGCTGGCATAGCCGTAGACCGCGTTGCTCTGGCTGAGCTGGAAGGAGCCGCTGGCCGTAACGTCCGGTCGCGTCTGCGCGTCCCTGGTCTCCCGTACCCGAAGGGCGATCCGGATCGCCGTTTCCGACCTCAGGTAATCGGGGCTGTCCAGCACCCGGGCCGCCAGCCCGCCCGTTGCGCCGCCGGATGGGGACGGAACTTCGGGCGGCTGATCCAGGGCGGCGCTGTACTCGATCGGCAGCAGCAGCGCTTCGTCCTGCTCGTCCAGCAACTCGCGGAGGGACTCGGACGCGGTGAGATAGTCGCCGAAGAGCTGCTGCTGGACGGCGCGCAGCCGCTCCATCTGGGCGACGACTTGGCCGCGGTTGCTCTCGCTGGCGAGACCCAGCTCCATCCTGCGCTGCATGCGCGCGGCGCTCTCCTCCGCCAGCGCCACGGAACCAGCCGCGGCGTCGAGCCGCTGGATGCCGCCGACCAGGGTCCAGTAGAGGGTGTCGACGCTAAGCAGGGTCTGGTTGACCACCCCGCGGACGGCGAAGTCGGCGACGTCTAGGTTGAGCCGGGCCGTGTCGATAGCCAGTCGGTTCTCGTCACCCTCGCGGAAGTTCCGCGTGTAGGGGAGCGGATGGCTGCCGGCCAGCGTCGCCCGCGAGGTCCAGGGGCGCCCATAGGAGCCGTAGACCTTGGTCGAGGGATCGTCGGGATTGTTGACATAGTAGGCGTCGCGGTAAGTCGTGACGATGGTGAGGTCCAGGTTGCCGCCCCAGGGCAGCCGCTGGGATACTCCGCCGGTCCCGGTATAGGTCTCGGTCTGCCCGTTCGGGCTCTTGGTGCTCGCCTCCTTGCGGAACGGATAGTACCCGGCGACGCGCTCCTTGTCGAAGGCGACCAGGGCCACCGGGGCGGTGGACGGCAAGGCCCGGATATGGCACCGGCCGTTCGCATCGGGCGCGATCATCCGCCCCCGCAGGAAATTGGTCTGAAGTTCCGGCGGCTGGCTCGGGATGTCGTCCATCGTGCCGCACAGGAAGATATCGTCCGTCCGGGTGCCCGTCAGGATCTGCTGGCCCCGGACATATTCCTGCGTCGCGGGCTTCCATTGCATTGGCCGCTCGATCCGCTCGAAGCTGTTGGACAGGGAAGCGTTCGCCGCCAGGATGAAGACCGGGTCGAAGACCGCTTCCGCCTCGACCAGGGTGCGCTGGACCACCGACTGGTTCAGCCCGATCCGCTTGACGTCGAGGTTGCGTTGCAGCGCCGTCAGTGCCGCTTCGCGCAGGGCCAGCTCCCGTGTCTGCTCCGGGGCGAACAGGACCCCGGTCCGGGCGAGTGCCGCGCGGGTCTTCGCGACCACGGCGTTGCCGCCGCGCTCGTCATCGATGCGCGCCGGATCGCTGGTGAAAAGCCCCGCCGGCATCCCGGACGGGGGCTCGTTCCCCGTCGGCTGCTGGGCGGGAAGCGGACCGGGGGCCAGCGCCAATGTCAGGAAAACGGCGACGGCGGGGGTCGCGGGCAGGCTCATCGCAACAGGTCCTCCTCCAGCGTACCCTGGGCGGCGCTCAGCCGTATCCAGGCCTTGTGCATCTCCACCCTGGCGTTCGCCTCGTTGAGACGGGCCGTCAGGACGTCCTGGTAGCGGTTGACCACCTCGAACTCCGTTGCGAGCCCGCGCTCCCGCTCGTCGACGATGCGCTCATAGGCGAAGTCCGCCAGCTCCTTGTCGCCCCTGCTGACCAGCATCAGGGCCTCCGCCCCGCGGATGTCGGCCAGCGCCCGGTCCACCGAATTGACGATCTTCTGCTTGGCCTGCCGCGCGCGGTCGAACGCGTTGCGCTCGTCGATCCGGGCTCGGCTCTGGGCGGCGCGGGCGGCCTGGTTGCCGAGCGGGTAGAGATATCGGACGCCGATGAAGATGTTGGTCTTGTCCGGCTTGGTCAGGTTCATGAAAGAATCGGCCGGGTTTCCGAACCCGAAGGCGATGTCGCTCTGCGTGAGCTGCGCCGTCAACACCAAGTCGATGTCGGGCGCCGCCTGGTTGTCGCGGAAGGCGAGCGACAGCTTGGCCAGTTCCAGATCCTCCTGCGCCGCCATGATCTCCGGATTGCCGACCAGCGCGCGGTCGTAGGCGTCGGTCGGCGGCTCGGGCACGGCCTCGGCCAGCAGCGCCTCCGCGTCGGCCGGTATCAGCACCAGGTCGGGGTCGGCCGACATCAGGGTCAGCAGGGAGTTGGACCGCAGCAGGTACTGGGTCCAGGCGGCCTCCTCCCGCAGGGCGAACGAGGCCAGTTCCTGCTGGATCTGGCCAAGCTCGTAGTTGGTGACGGTCCCGGAGCCGATCAGCCGCTCGATCCGGGTGCGCCGATGGTCCAGCACCCTCTTCTGCTCGTTCAGGATCCTGATGTCCTGGAGGCTGCGGATCATGTCCCAGTAGAGCTGGACCGCCTCGGCCAGGGTCGCGTTGCGGGCCGCCTGTTCCGCGAACACGGCCCGCCGGCTGCCGCTTCGCGCGGCCTCCACCCCGAAGTTCTCCGGCGATCCGGTCTTGCCGAAGCCCTTGGTGTAGGGGAGCGGCATTGTCGCCGACAGCGAAGCCGAGCTGGTCCAGAACAGCTTGTCGCCCCATCCGAACGGGTCGGTCGCCGAGATCGGCCTAGTCAGTGGTGGCGCCTGGGCGCCGGCCTTGCTGTTGAAGATGGAGCTGAACGACAGGCTGCCCTGGGCTCCGAAGGCGAACACCTTGGAAACGCCGAGCGTGGTCGTCAGGCGCTTGGTGGGCGGTCCCTTGAGGTTGGCCGCTTCCTCCCGCTCCGAGTATTGCGGCACCTGGCCGCACAGTCCCGGCCCGATGCCGCCGTTGATCAGCTCGTCGTCCTCGAAGACGCAGGGGACTTTCTCGCCGTCCACCTCTTCCACGGTTCCCCTGTTGCCCTGCACGAAGTCCGGTATGCCGTCGCCGTCGTCGTCACGGGTAAGGTCGGTGTCGGCGGTCCGGGGGCGGCCGATCACCTCAATACGGTCCGCCGTCCTGCTGACGCTGAGACCGACCGAGCCTACCAGGTTGAGATCGAAGGCCGCTTCCTTCTGTGTTATCTGCGTACCCGCCGCGTTGATCGCCTCGCGCGCCGCCAGCAGGCCGAAGTTCTCGCGCAGCAGGGTATCGGCGACGATCTCCAGGGTGATCTCGCGCGGTGCCAGACTGTCGAGCAGGCGCCGTACGCCGATCGCCGACCCCGAGGAGGCCAGCCGGACCATGGCGACGGGATCGATCGCGCCGCTTTCCGCCTCGGCTTGCGCGTTGGCGGGGACGGCCAGGGTGAACGGCAGCAGGGCCGGCAACAGGCCTGCAAGGGCCCGATGCAACCTGATCAAACTCGCTCCACGGATTCTTCCAACAAGAGCTTGCATCAGCGCCTGGTTTCTCAAGCACAATGAGATCAGGCACGATTGATGACATTTCGAAAGGGGAACGGCAAGCCTTTGTAGGTAGACAAGTTGATCCGGTTGCGAGTAGATCTAGCAGGCGGGACTGCCCGGCGGGGTACTGCACGTTCCGCTCCGAGTCGATCAGGCCCGCCACCGATTTCGCCGCCCCGCCCGCTCAACCATATGCACCCGCGTTCCATGGACGATGATTACCGTCAGCCAAGCCCCTATTCCGCGGGGATTTTCGCCGACAGCAGCAGCGATCACATCAATGAATGCATCGCCCGGATCGAGGCCCTCAAGTTCAAGGTTCTCGGCAATTCAAGATTGTTCGACTTCGAGCAGCACGAGTTCCTGAGCGAGCTGAACACCCTTCGGGCCGCCTATCTTCATCTCTGTACCCTGACCCTGCCTGCGGCGGCCGCGCCGAGCGAGCAGATGCGGCCTGTCGTCGCGTCACGCGGCCGGGAGAACCTGGAGCTCGAAGGCGTCCTGGGCGCCAATCACCAGATCGCGGCCAACCTCGACCGGATCGCGCGCATCGCCCCGTCCCAGCTCACCGTCCTGCTGGAGGGGGAAACCGGGTCCGGCAAGGAACTGTTCGCCCGGATCATCCATCTCAACAGCAAGCGCGACAAGTTCGTCGCTGTCAACTGCGGGGCGCTGCCCAGCGGAGTCATCGAGTCCGAACTGTTCGGCCACTCGAAAGGCGCCTTCACCGGCGCCACGGCGGACCGCAAGGGCCGGTTCGAGGAGGCCAACGGCGGCACGATCTTCCTGGACGAGGTTGGAGAGCTGGAGCCGCTCGCCCAGGTCAAGCTGCTGCGCACGCTTGACGTGGGGGAGATCCAGAGGGTCGGCTCGGACAAGGTGACCAAGGTGGATGTCCGCGTCATCGCGGCGACCAACCGCAACCTGGAGCAGATGGTCACCAACGGGACCTTCCGTGAGGACCTGTTCTTCCGCCTGAACATCTGCCATCTGCTGATTCCGCCGCTGCGGGAGCGGCGGGACGAGATCCAGCTGCTGCTGGAATATTTCATCCGCAAGGTTTGCGCCGACAACGGCATTCCGGTGCCGACGCTGGATCCGGAGCTGAAGCGGTTCCTGGTGGAGACCTACCACTATCCGGGCAATATCCGGGAGCTGCGGAACCTGGGCATGTACATCGCCCATATCTTCGACGGTCGGCCGGTGCGCATCGCGGACCTGCCCCAGCGCTATACCCGCGCGCACATCGATCCCGCACCGACCCACCCCGACGACGATCACCGCGTGGTCCGCGACCGGGCTGAGCGCAGCCACCTGAGCGAGCTGCTGCTGCGTCACAGCGGCGACATCAAGGCAGTGTGCGCGGCGCTGGACCTATCGCGCGCGCGTCTTTATCAACTCCTCAAGAAGCACCATCTCCGCCCCGACGAATTCCGCCAGCGCTGAGACAGCCGGTTTCACCGGTCTCGCAGCCGAGCGGCGAGATCCAGGACATGGGCGGCAAGGGACCCGGCGAGGGATAGCGCGATCCAGCCCCACCATCCGTCGACCAGCGCCGTTCGGAGCGCCAGCATCAGGCAGGCGCCCGAGGCGAGATTGGGCAGGAGCGCCCGGGCCAGCCGGGCCCGACCCCGGCGGCCCAGCCAGGCGGTCAATGCCGCAGCCTCGATCGCCACCAACACCAGGATGGCGTCGATGATCCGGCCGCCGGCGAAAAGCTCTTCCACGGCAAACGGCTCCCCAAAAAGGAAAACGGCCCGGGAGTTTCCTCCCGGGCCGTCCTTCCGACATCGCGACGGTCCGTGGCTTACGCCGCGGCCTTCGAGGCGATGACCTCGTCGGCGACGTTGCGCGGCACCGGATCGTAGTGGCTGAACTCCATCGTGAAGGTCGCGCGCCCGGAGGTCATGCTGCGCAGGTCGCCGATGAAGCCGAACATCTCGGACAACGGAACATGCGCTTCGACCGCCAGGTTCATGCCGCGCTCGAACTGGCCCAGGATCAGGCCGCGGCGACGGTTGAGGTCGCCGATGACGTCGCCCAGGTGGTTCTCCGGGGTGACGACCTCGACCTTCATGATCGGCTCGAGCAGGACCGGGTTGGCCCGGCG
Organism: Skermanella pratensis; assembly: GCF_008843145.1. Lineage (GTDB taxonomy): Bacteria > Pseudomonadota > Alphaproteobacteria > Azospirillales > Azospirillaceae > Skermanella > Skermanella pratensis. Next base: position 2,839,963 of record NZ_CP030265.1, read on the forward strand.
GATCGCCTCGCGGAAGCAGGCCTTGGCCGCGATTTCGAACGCCAGCGCGCTGGAGTCGACGTCGTGGTACTTGCCGTCCACCAGGGTGGCCTTGAAGTCCACGGTCGGGAAGCCGGCCAGCACGCCGTCCTCCTTCTGGACCTCGATGCCGCTGCCGACGGCAGGGATGTACTCGCGGGGGACCGCGCCGCCGACGATGGCGTCGACGAACTCGAAGCCCTCGCCGCGTGCCTTCGGCTCGAAGATCACCTTCACTTCGGCAAACTGGCCCGAACCGCCGGTCTGCTTCTTATGGGTGTAGACGTGCTCGATCTTGCTGGTGATCGTCTCGCGATACGCCACCTGCGGACGGCCCACGACCGCGTCGACGCCGTACTCGGTACGGATGCGGTCGATGGTGATCTCCAGGTGAAGCTCGCCCATGCCGCGCAGGATGGTCTGCCCGGTCTCCTTGTCCAGCTCCAGCCGCAGCGAGGGGTCGGCACGGACCATCTTGCCCAGCGCGGAACCCAGCTTCTCCTGGTCGCCCTTGGCCTTCGGCTCGACCGACACGCTGATGACGGGGTCGGGGAACTTCATGCGCTCCAGGATGACCGGGCTGGCCGGATCGCACAGGGTATCGCCGGTCTCCGTCTCGGCCAGCGAGACGAAGGCGATGATGTCGCCCGCGCGGCATTCCTCGATCGCGTTGGTGTCCTTGGCGTAGACCTCGACCATGCGGCCGATGCGCTCCCGCTTGCCGCGGGTCGAGTTCATCAGGGTCATGCCCTTGGACGCCACGCCCGAATAGACGCGGGCGAAGGTCAGCGCGCCGAACTGGTTGTTGATGACCTTGAAGGCCAGCGCGGAGAACGGCTCCTCGTCCGAGCAGATGCGCTCGCCGACGACCTCGCCTTCCTCGTTGACGGTCTTGATCGCCTCGACGTCCATCGGGGAAGGCAGGTACCAGACGACGGCGTCCAGCATCTGCGGCACGCCCTTGTTCTTGAAAGAGCTGCCCGCGATGACCGGGGTGAAGCCGCCGCCGAGAGTGCCCTTGCGGATGCATTTGCGGAGGACGTCGACCGACGGATCCTCACCGCTGTCCAGGTACGCTTCCATCGCCGCGTCGTCCTGCTCCAGAGCGGTGTCGATCAGCTCCTGGCGGTACTTCGGGATGTCGCGGAGGATGTCGAGGTCTTCCTTCACCTCGATCTTCAGCTTGGCGGCGAGATCGTCGGTGATCTCCCACTCTTCCCACTGGGCGTCCTTCTCGTCCGAGAACCAGACGAGGGCCTTCATGGTGACGAGGTCGATCAGGCCGCGGAAATTGTCTTCCGATCCGATCGGCAGCGACAGGATCATCGGGCGGGCGCCCAGACGGTTGATGATCATGTCGACGCAGCGGCGGAAGTTGGCGCCGGAGCGGTCCATCTTGTTGACATAGCACATGCGCGGGACGTTGTAGTTGTCCGCGAGGCGCCAGTTGGTCTCGGACTGCGGCTCGACGCCGGCGACGCCGTCGAACACCACCACGGCACCGTCGAGCACGCGCAGCGAACGATTCACCTCGATCGTGAAGTCGACGTGGCCCGGGGTGTCGATCACGTTGATCTGGTGATCCTTCCAGAACACGGTCACGGCCGCGCTCTGGATGGTGATGCCGCGCTTCTGCTCCTGCTCCATATAGTCGGTGGTGGCCGCACCGTCGTGCACCTCACCGATCTTGTAGCTGCGGCCCGTGTAATAAAGGATGCGCTCGGTCGTGGTGGTCTTGCCGGCATCGACGTGGGCGATGATGCCGATGTTGCGCATGTCCTTGAGTGGCGTTCTGCGTGCCATGAGTACTATTCCTGAGCCAGTCTCACTCGACGCCGAGACGTCGGAGGTGTTCCCCAGCTTTATGGGTTGGAGTTCGCCGACCGCGACCGTCCACCTTCCATCGGGCAAGCGGCAGGGGCGGCAGTTGCGCGCTCAGGCAGCCGGGTCGGATGACCCGCCGCCATTGCGCTGTCCTATACAGGAAATTTGGTATCGAAAATATGGCAGTGACCTCAAAAAGGTAAGTGCGACATTTCGTCCCTCCCCTCCTATGGGCGACTCTGCGAAATTTCCACATGGTGTCGGCGGAGCGCCACACCAGCCAGCAAACCGACGAAACCGCCCAAAGTTGCCCCGCCAAGCCTCTTTCCTGTTGACTATGCTAAACGATTTCATGCAGTTATCCTCATTGCCCAAAATATAGGCAATGCTTCGAGACCCCCGTCCTGACCGATGGACGCACACTTCTCCAATGACTTCCCCACAAGGTTATCCACAGGATCTGGGGAAATCATAGCGGGATAGGCGAGTTTCAGGCAGACCTCCGGCCCAGAACGTTAGGAGTGGCAAGCCGCGACTCATTAACCCAAACTATATCGCATGCCGCGAATTCTTCCCGGCCTCGGTTCGAGAGCTGCGAAGCCCCTGGCGGGCCATCAGACCCCAGACGAGACGTTAAAAACACGTGAATAGGTTGATGGACCTGTAATAGGCTAAATAACCTAGATTAATGCTCTCGGAATGTTATCCTATGTCAGCGAGGCGTCTCTACGGTCACCTCCTGCTGGATACCGAAGAAGCAGGGTGGAGCGCCTGCGAGATCGCAGCGCAGACAATCTGCAATATCGCAGCTCGCTCATGCGTCATGAAATTTCATCATGACAACATCTTCAGGGAAGCTGTCGTCCGTATCAGCAGGGCAGCCGCTGTCCAGTTGTCCCACCCCCGGTCTCCGCCAAGTCTCGCGACGGACCGGTCCGTAACGCATTGCCAGACCGGCCAGACATCGATACCCAGCCATCTGTTCGGAATATTCAACACACCGCCGTTCGGAATTCCGAACGGCCGCTGGGTCCGATGGACGGCGGCATACTGGGAAGCGTTAGCGTACCTCTTATTTGAGCAGCCGCTCCGCTTCGTATTCGCACACCATGCAGCTGCTTTGGGTTCTACTGGAATTCAGGCATACGCCGGGGAGAACGCGATGCTCAAGCTTGGGACCAGGGTCGGGTATGGGGATCAGGTCGGCCGCATCGTGGGGCGGACGATCGAACTGCAGCCCAAGTACGACATCATGCTCGCCAACGGCACCATCCGCTCCTATGTGCGGGAGGTGGATCTGGTGGTCGTCCAGCAGGCGATGACGGAACGGGAGCCGATGCCGCCTCAGGGCCTACTGGTCGACGACGACCGCCCGCCTATGTCGATGCAGCGAAACGACGAGAAAGAAGAGGAGCGGGATGCGGATCCTGATCGTGGAAGATGATGGTCTGCTGGCCGCCAAGCTGGGAATGACGCTGGAGGATGCCGGCCATCAGGTCATCGGCTATGCCAAGACCGTCAAGGCGGCCATGGACTTGGCGCAGCGGCACCGCCCGGCGCTGACGTTGATGGATATCGATCTCGGACCGGGAGGCAGCGGTATCGCCGCGGCCCGGGGCATGAAGAAGCATTTCGGGCTGGTTTCGCTGTTCGTTACCGAACAGGCGGATAGGGCCATCCAGGCCGCCGATGCCGCCCTGGGCTTCCTCGCGAAGCCCTATACGACCGACGCGGTCCTGGACAGCATCCGCGTCGCGGCATCGGTCATGGCAAACGAGCCGCCGGGCGATCTGCCCGACGGCCTGATGCTGTTCACGGAAGAAAGGGTAGTGCGGGCGGACCCTTAAGCCGGCGTCTCGCCGGAAGGAGCCAGCTCAGGCCGCCAGGCGCTCGGCCTCGGCGCGCCGGCTCAGGCGGAGCCGGGCGATCATGGCCTCGATGGTTTCCCGTTCGACCGCGTCGCGGCGCATCATGAGCTGGACGATCGGATCGTTCAGCAGGTCGGTCAGTGAGGGTTCTTTACGCGGATTGCCGGTCATGACGTTTCTCCCCCTTAGGCGCGCAGTTATTAAACTAGCGCATTCGCCTTACTGGCGCTTTGCACCTTTATGACCCAAATGCTACTCCATGTCCGCAGCACTTACGAGAGTGATCTTTCGAGTAGCGAACCAATGAATTGCCAAGAAGTCTTGCCGAGTACAAGACAAATCCCATGCTGTTTTGTTTTGCCTCAACTGGTATTACCGCATTCCTCTTCGCAACCGCGAAAGTCGAACTCAAGCGCCGTCGCGCTCGTAGGCTTCGCTGCGTGACGACACCAGCACATCGCGCTTGCCCACGTGATTGGCGGAACTGACGATACCCTCGGCTTCCATGCGGTCCACCAGCCGGGCCGATCGGTTGTAGCCGATCTGGAGACAGCGTTGGATGAAGCTGACCGAGGCCTTGCGCTCGCGGGTCACCAGGGCGACCGCATGCTCGTACAGTTCGTCGTCGCTGCCGGTGAACGGGGCGGCACCTTCCTCCGGAGCGGGGGAGGGGACCTCCTCGTCGTCGCCGGCGCTGTCGTCGTCCTCCGTGATGGAATGGAGATAGTCGGGCGTGCCCTGCTCCTTCAAGTGGCGGACGACGTCCTCCACCTCCTCGTCGGTGACGAAGGGGCCGTGGACGCGGGTAATGCGGCCGCCGCCGGCCATGTAGAGCATGTCGCCCTGGCCGAGAAGCTGCTCGGCGCCCTGTTCGCCCAGGATGGTACGGCTGTCGATCTTGCTGGTGACCTGGAAGCTGATGCGGGTCGGGAAGTTGGCCTTGATAGTGCCGGTGATCACGTCGACCGAGGGCCGCTGGGTCGCCATGATCAGGTGGATGCCGGCCGCGCGCGCCATCTGCGCCAGACGCTGGATCGCCGCCTCGATGTCCTTGCCCGCGACCAGCATCAGGTCGGCCATCTCGTCCACCACCACCACGATGTAGGGCAGGGACTTCAGCTCCATCGGCTGTTCCTCGAAGATCGGCTGGCGCTTGGCCTTGTCGTAGCCGACCTGGACTTGGCGGAACACCTGTTCGCCCGTCTCCAGCAGTTCCGCGATACGCTGGTTGTAGCCCTCGATGTTGCGCACGCCGAACTTGGCCATGGCGCGGTAGCGGCTCTCCATCTCGCGCACGGCCCATTTCAACGCGACGATCGCCTTCTTCGGATCGGTCACCACGGGGGCAAGCAGGTGCGGGATGCCGTCATAGACCGACAGTTCCAGCATCTTCGGATCGACCATGATGAAGCGGCACTTCTCCGGCGGCAGGCGGTAGAGCAGCGACAGGATCATGGTGTTGATGCAGACCGACTTGCCCGACCCGGTGGTGCCGGCGATCAGCAGGTGCGGCATGCGCGCCAGGTCCACGACGATCGGCGTGCCGCCGATGTCCTTGCCCAGCACCAGCGCCAGCTTGGCCTGGGTCTGCTGGTAGGCGTCGCAGTCCAGCATCTCGCGCAGGAAGACCTTTTCCCGCGTCGGGTTGGGCAGCTCGATGCCGATCACGCTGCGGCCGGGCACCACGGCGATGCGGACGGTCAGCGCCCGCATCGAGCGGGCGATGTCCTCCGCAAGGTTGATCACGCGCGACGACTTCAGGCCGGGGGCAGGCTCCAGCTCGTACAGGGTGACGACCGGGCCGGGCCGCACCTCCATGATCTCGCCGCGCACGCCGAAATTCTTCAGCACCGTTTCCAGGTTGCGGGCGTTGTGGGCGAGCGAGGATTCGTCCATCGTCGCCTTGTCGGTCGGCGGGGCCGGCTGCAGCAGTTCGACCGGCGGCAGCTCGTACGGCGCGTTCGGATCGCGGGGAGCGGCTTCGGAATATTCGCCGTCCTCGTGTCCGGCTCCGTCCTCCAGGTCGTGGCCGTCGGCATCGTCGGCGTCGTCCTGGCCGACCATGGGCGCCCTGGCGGTCGCCTCGCCCCATTCCACGCCGGCGAGAAAGGCGTTGGCGGCGATGACCGCGAACAGCTCTTCCTGCTGGCCGGTGCCGTATGCGATGGTCGCGTCCGGTCGGCCCGGATTGATTTCCAAGACCCATTCGACCGCGCCGTCGGACCATTCGTCCAGGAGGAGCCTGAACGGCTGGCTGTTCATGGCACAGCTCAGGTTGAATTCCTGGGCGGTCGTAATGTCGGAATTAGCCGCATCGATGGGCAGACGGCTTTCCTGCTGAGTCATGGTCTGGTCCAAACACCTGGAATAGTGAATCGGGAAGCGCCGGCGGCCGGTACCCCGTGCCGCATCCTAACGCCGCTCCGTCTCCCAATGGTAAATGTTCGTCAATACTCGGCCCGCAAGCGGCGGAATTTCCGCCGGCTTTCAGAACTCCCTGGGAGCACCCGTGGCGACGGGGTGGGGCCGGTCGAGCTTGTAGGCGCCGACGAGCAGCTTGCCCACGGTGGAGCCGTCCTCGGTCAGCGGGAGCACCAGCCGTTCCCAGGTCGAGGGAACGCCGTCGAAATCGGCGGAATAGACGCGGGCGACCGGCCTGACCTCCGTCCGGACGCGGTCGTACTCCGCGCGCAGGATGTCGCCCTGGGGCTCGGGCAGGCGCGCGATCGACTGGCCGACCCGGTCCCCGCCGAACGAGTCCGAGAAGGACTGGCCGTAGTAGGAATAGACGAAGTCCGAATTGCGGACCACGTCCATGATCAGCAGGTTGCCCAGCCAGGGCCGCAGCCCGGTCGGGTTCAGCGCGGATGCCAGCGGCAGCGGCGCTCCGGCGCATTGCTCCAGCCAGAAAGCGTACAGGCTGAGCAGCTTAGGATGGCGAAGGACGAGGGTTTCTTCGGTCATATCGATATGCGCTGCCCCACGTCAGCGGGTGAAAGTCGGGAACATGAAGTCGGCCGGTGCCCCGCGTGACGACATCCTCCCGGGAAATCCTCCCACCCGGATCGTACCCGGCGGGCCGAACCCTTGCGGGCATGCGTCAACCGGCGGGCGATCGACCGGTCGCCCTACGGGTAACAGGCTGGCGGAGTCGCTGGCAAGGTGTTTCTGAAACTTGTCACCCCGCGCCGATCCGGGGGAACACAATGGCAACGATCAGTCCCGGCCGGTTGTCGTCCATTTCGAGCCGGGCACCATGCAGCCGGGCCACGGCATCGACCAAGCTGAGCCCCAGCCCGTTGCCCGGCGAACTCCGGCTCGACTCCAGGCGCACGAATCGCCGCAGGACGCTCTCCCGCTGGTCGGCCGGGATCCCGGGACCGCCGTCGGCGACCGAAATGAAGGCGCCGCGAGACCCATCGGGGCCGTCCACCGTTAAGGTGACCCGTCCGCCGGTCGGGGAGTATTTCAGCGCGTTGTCCAGCAGGTTGGCGACGGCCTGGGCGAGGAGTTGCTGGTTGCCGAGCACGACCGGCTCGGCCTGTATGTCGCTGTCGAGGCTGAGCCCGGCCTCCTCGGCCGCGGGTTCGTAGAGATCGGCGATCCGGCGGGCGATGTCGGCCAGCGCGACCTTGTGGAAGCTGCGCTGGAGGGTTCCGGCCTCGGCCTCGGCAATGCTCAGCAATGCGGAGAAGATGCCGAGCAGGCGGTCCGCCTCGCCTATCGCCTCCTGGATCGCGCCACGGTACTCGTCCTCGCCGGAGCATTCGACCAGGGTGATCTCGAGGCGGGACCGCAGGCGCGTCAGCGGCGTCCGCAGGTCGTGCGCGATGCTGTCCGACACCTGCCGCATGCCGACCATGAGCTGCTCGATCTGGTCGAGCATCGCGTTGAGGTTCCCGGCGAGCTGGTCCAGTTCGTCGCCGCTGCCCTTGACCGCCATCCGCTCCTGCAGGGCGCCGGACATGATCTGGCGGGTCGTCCGGTTGATGGCGTCGATGCGGTGCATCACGTTGCGGCTGATCAGCACGCCGCCGGCGGCACCCAGGCCTATCGTCAGCAGCAGCGCCCAGGCGAGCGAGATCAGCACCCGCTCCTGGAACTGGCCGCGCTCCCGCGTGTCGCGCCCGACCAGGAGGTGATAGCCGCCGGACAGGGTGAACATCACGGCCCGGGCGTCGTGACGCCGGCCGTCCGGCGTCGGCGGCGCGTCCTTGATCTCGAACTCGACCCAGCCGTCCGGGTCGGGAGCGGCGTCGGGCCAGGCGGACAGGTTGCCGGCCAGCGGGGCATAGGTCGGCGACGCGACCAGGTAGAGGGTGCTCGTCCGCGGCGTGGCGCTGCGGGCGTTGACGACCTCGATCAGGCCCGGCAGGCGGCGCTGCCGGTAATGCTCCCGCAATCCCGCGATCTCCGCCGCGATGGTCTCGTCGGTCTGGCGCTCGATGAAGCCGGCGGTGAACCAGTAGATGAGCCCCAGGATCACCAGCACCGACGCGAGGAACAAGCCGAGATAGAGCAGCGCCACCCTGAACGTGGTGGTCCTGAGCAGGCCGAGGTCAGGCACGCAGGGTGTATCCGGCGCCGCGCACGGTGTGGATCATCGGGGTCGGGAAGTCGCGGTCGATCTTCTGCCGCAGCCGCGCCACATGCACGTCGATCACGTTGGTCTGGGGGTCGAAATGGTAGTCCCAGACATTCTCCAGGAGCATGGTCCGGGTGACGACGTTGCCGGCGTGCCGCATCAGGTACTCCAGCAGCCTGAATTCGCGGGGGAGCAGGTCGATCTGCTTGGTACCCCGCCGCACCCGCCGCGCCAGCAGGTCCATCTCCAGGTCGGCGACCTGCAAACGGGTGGTCGCGGCGGCCCCCGCCGACTTGCGCCGGCCCAGGGCTTCGACCCGGGCCAGCAGTTCGGAGAAGGCGTAGGGCTTCGTCAGGTAGTCGTCGCCGCCGGCCCGCAGGCCGCGCACCCGGTCGTCGACGCTGCCAAGCGCGCTGAGGAACAGGACCGGCGTGTCGGTGCCGGCCCCACGCAGGATCTCGACCAGCGAAAGGCCGTCCCGTCCCGGGAGGAGCCGGTCGACGATCAGCACGTCGTAATTCTCCGACCCCGCCATGAACAGGCCGTCCTTCCCGTCGGCCGCATGGTCGACCACGTGGCCGCTCTCCCTCAGGCCCTTGACCATGTAGGCGGCCGCCTGGGCGTCGTCCTCGATGACGAGTATCTTCATGCCCCCATCATAGCCGATCGGGGACCGCTCGCCAGGAGGATCGCTCCTCCCGGAAGGAGCGGAGCGGTGGTCCGGGGACGGTCCCCCGAAGCCCTTGACCATGATCACGCCTTCTTGATCGGAACGGCCACGAACTGCTCGGTGCCCTGGCGGTTGACCCGCAGCAGCACGGCTCCGCGGCCGGCCTCCCTGGCCTCCTCGACCTTCGCCGCGATCTGGGCGGGGGCGGCGACCCGCTCGTTGCCGACTTCGGTGATCACGTCGCCCGGACGCAGGTTCACCCCGCTGCCGGCATCCTCCAGCCCGACCACCAGCACGCCCTCGACGCCTTCGGACAGGCCGAAGCGGCGCCGGCCGGACGCATCGATCGAGGACAGGGTCAGGCCGAGGACGGTGTCGGTCTGTGCCGCTCCCGGCTGGTCCGGCGACTGGGTCGCCGCGGCGACCTGGGGCTGGTCGGGCATGGCGTCCAGCGTGACGTCGACGGTCTCGCGCTTGCCCCGGCGCAGGATGTCGAGCTTCACCGTGGAGCCGGTCTTGCTGTCCGCCACCATCCGGGTGAGATCCTTGATCGTGTCGACCGGCCGGCCGTCGAGCGCCAGGATCACGTCTCCCGCCGCCAGCTTCGCTTTGGCGGCCGGGCTGTTCGCCGTGACGTCCGCGACCAGCGCGCCCTTGGGCTGGCCCAGGCCGAGGCTGTCGGCGATCTCCGGCGTGACCTGCTGGATCTGCACGCCCAGCCAGCCGCGGCTGACCGTGCCGTTCTCGCGCAGCTGGGCGATGACGCCCTTGGCCAGGTTCGACGGGATCGCGAAGCCGATGCCGACGCTGCCGCCGTTGGGCGAGAAGATGGCCGTGTTGATGCCGATAACGCGGCCATGGATGTCGAAGGTCGGACCGCCGGAATTGCCGCGGTTGATCGAGGCGTCGAGCTGCAGGAAGTCGTCGTACGGTCCGGCCTGGATGTCGCGCCCGCGGGCGGAGACGATGCCGGAGGTCACCGTGCCGCCGAGACCGAACGGGTTGCCGATCGCGATCACCCAGTCGCCGACGCGCGCGGTGTCGCTGTCGCCGAACTCCAGATAAGCCAGCGGCTTGCCGGCTTCGACCTTCAGCAGCGCCAAGTCGGTCTTCGGGTCGCGCCCGACCAGCTTGGCGTCCAACCTGGAGCCGTCATGCAGGGTCACGCTGATCTCGTCGGCGCCGTCGATCACGTGGTTGTTGGTCACCACGTAGCCGGCCGCGTCGATGATGAAGCCGGACCCCTGCGCCTGCTGGCGCTCCGCACGGGGACGGGAACCGCGCTGCTGCTCCTGGAACTGGCGGAAGAACTCCTCGAAGGGCGAGCCGGGCGGGAACTCCGGCATCCCGGGCAGACCGCGCTGCTCGGGAGCCGCGTTGCCGCCCTGGACGGTCGAGACGTTGACCACGGCGGGCATGACGCGGTCCACCAGGTCGGCGAAGCTGCCCGGCAGCTCCTGCGACACGCCCGGCACCGATACCGGGGCGGCGATGGCGTCGGCGGGAAGCACGGCGGAGACGGCGCCGGACAGGATCGTGGTGCCCAGCAGGAAGGCGGCGGTCGCCCTGCGGAAACGAACGGCGAGAGCGGGGGCGAGGGCGGGGGCGGCGGAAACGGGACGGACGGGAGAGCGGGTGACCGGAGGAAGCGGGACCATTCAAGGCTCCTGGCTGAACGAATCGGGAGCCGCCACGGGCGGCATTGACGGCGTTCTAGCGGGATCAGCCTTACCGTCTCCTTGCGGCAACATTAAATCGCCGAAAGGTTTCCCTGTGACGCGGCGTTCCGGAAGCCGGTCCCGAGATCAGTCCAGCACCTCGCGCAATGCGTCCATCAGCGCGTGGTTCTCCTCCTCGGTGCCGATCGTGATCCTCATGCAGTCCGGCAGGCCGTAGTGGCTCAGCGACTTCACCAGGATGCCGTGGTCCAGCAGGTGCTGCGACAGCATCGGGATGCTCATGGTCGGATCCGGCGGAATCCGGACCAGCAGGAAATTGCAGACGCTGGGGTAGACCCGCACGCCTATGGACCGTAGCTCATGGGACAGCCAGGCGCTCCAGGCGTCGTTGTGGGCAAGCGTCGCCTCCTCGTGCTCCAGGTCGCCGAGCGCGGCGGCGGCGGCGGCCTGCGCCGGCAGTCCGACGTTGTAGAGCGACCTGACCCGGTCCAGCGTCTCGATGATCGCCGGCGGGCCGTAGGCCCAGCCGATCCGCAGGCCCGCCAGCCCGTGGAGCTTGGAGAAGGTGCGGACCATCAGAACATTGTCGTGCTCGTTCACCAGGTCGAAACCGGGATCGTAATTGTTGCGGCGGACATAGTCCGCATAGGCGCTGTCGAGCACCAGCAAGGTGTGCGCCGGCAGTTCGGCCCGCAGCCGCTGCACCTGCTCCGACGGGACATAGGAGCCGGTAGGATTGTTGGGGTTGGCCAGGAACACGATCTTCGTCCGGTCGCCGGCCAGTTCGGCAAGGGCCTCCACGTCGACCGCCAGGTCGCGTTCGGCCGCGATCACCGGCGTGGCCCCGGTCATCCGGGCCGCCTTGATGAAGCCGTGATAGCCGTACTGGTGGAACAGCACCTCGTCGCCCGGGCCGGCATAGGCCTCCGTGACGATCTGAATCATTTCGTCCGACCCGTTCGAGCAGGTGATGTGGTCCGGTCCGATGTCGTAACGGCGTGCGATCGCCGCGCGCAGCGCCGTGTGCTCGCCGTCGGGATACCGGTGCAGGTTCTGGGCCGCCTGACGGTAGGCGGTGATCGATTTCGGGCTTGGTCCCAGGGCGTTGTGGCTGAGCGACAGGTCGATGAGGGGGCGCCCGCCTTGCGGAACGCGGACCGGCTTGTGCGGGGCTATCTGGCCAATGCCCACCCTCGGTGTCAGCCGTTCCATCGGCAAACGTCTCCCTGTTTCTCGCTCCAGCGCTGTACCGCGGGAGTCATGGCCTCGGATCATCATAGAAGTCGAAACGGATGGAATATTCCAGTGACCGGATGGCGCAGGGGACTTCAGAGCACTTGTCCGGCGCGGCGCGCGACGGGAAGCGGCCTTGCCCGGTCGTCGATGAATCCGCCGGCGTGCAGGCGGTTCAGGATCCGGTCGAAATGGGCCGGTGTCGCAGGGCGGTCGTATCCTTCCATCCAGTTCTGCTCGAGGAAGGCCAACATGGCCGGCTGACCGAGTTCGGCTTCCCACAGGATGCCAAGCAGGGACGTCAGCGTCTCCTCGTCCTGGCGCTCCTCTTCCGACAGGGCCGTGACCGCGTCGGCCTCGGCGACTCGTCCCGTCTCCGGTCCGGCGCCAAGACCGAAGTCGTAGAGGAAGCGCCGTTCCGGGGCGCAAAGCTGCCAATGGGCGATCTCGTGGATCACCACCGACGGCTCGCTGCGGGTTCGGATCCGCCGCCCGTCCAGCTGAAGGCCTCGGCGGGCGCCTCGTCCAGGGTTTCGATCCCCAGCGCCGCGGCCAGCGCCACGGCCTGGGCCCGCTGCTCCGCAGGGTCCCCGAGTCTCCCGCCGGGCGGGATCGATGAGGCGATTCGCCGGAAAGCCGCGAGTGCCAGCGGCCGGCCGGAAAGACCCTGCTCGAAACGGTCGATCACCGCGGGCAGATCGGAAGTGTCGATGGGTGTCAGTATCATAACGCTGCTTGGAGTCTGCTGTCGGGATCCGCTGCCGACGTCCGGCAGCGGACCGCACCATAGCACCCGGCGGCGGCTCGTCACCCGCCGAAAAGTCGCATGGAGCCGGAACAAGGCGGACTCACGAAAATTTAGGAAAGTCTGCTTTAATCCTGCGAGATGGTCCGCCGTCGCGTGCCGCCACGCGGACCCGATAACTCAACTCCAGGTGTCTTTCCATGTCCTATGGCAACGAACTCAGCGCCTCTGATAACGCCGGCACCTTGAGCCGCCAGGAACTGTCCGCTTCCCTGCAGGAAATCAGCCGGGAACTGGAAGGTCTTCGCAGCGAGATCGAAAAGGTCGGAACCGTCGCCCAGCAGATCGACGCGATCGCCAAGCAGACCAATCTGCTGGCGCTCAACGCCACCATCGAGGCGGCCCGCGCCGGGGAAGCCGGCAAGGGATTCGCGGTCGTAGCGGGCGAGGTGAAGAACCTGTCCGGCCAGACCGCTGCGGCGACCGCGGAAATCTCTTCGGTGCTGCAGAGCCTGACCAAGCGGACCCAGCACCTGGGCCAGCTCGTCGAGAAGGCGATCAGCTCGGTCTGATCACCATCGCTGGGCAGTCACCCCTTTCCGTTCGACGCGGTCAAAGGGGTGATCGTCCGTCCCGGACGCTCTGCGCGTAGCGGGGCTTCGGACGCAACGCGGCTCAGAAGAACAGGCTGTAAAGTCCGTACCCTGCCACGATGACCAGCCCCCACGAAGCGAGCGCCGCGGCGAGAATGGTCACCACGCGCCGACGCGGCGACCAGCCGGGCTCATCGACCCCGTAAAGAACTTCCGGGTGGGGCTGGGCCTCAGGCTCTACTTTTTGGTACAGGGCAGCCTGCTTCACGGTCAATCCTCGCCAGACCAGTACGTTGCTTCGCTACATTAGGCCGCCCCAATACCTAAAGTATCGTAAATGGTAGAGCAGCGTTAACTACCTCCCAAGTACTATACACATGGATTTAGACCGTATGCGCTGCGCGCCGCACCATGGTGACAGTGTCGGCGATATCTTCGTACTGGCTGACGTCCGATCGCGATCCCGTGCGGCAGAGCCTGTTCAGGCCCTGGTCGGCGGCTGAACGTCGGGCGGCGGATCCTGCATCGGGGGAATTTCCGGAGTCGGCTCCGCCTCGGGCGGCACCTCCGACGGCGGGTTATCCGGCTGGTTGGGATCCTCTCCCGGCGGACCGGTAAGCTCAAAGCGCATGATCATGGTTTCCTTGCTGTGTCCGGGTACTTTTCATCAACCTTCGGGCAGGCGAAAAGTCCCGGACCGGCAACAGGATTATCGTCGCGAAGCCTGGTCGGGCGACCGTTACTTGGCGCTGTCCTGGACGGCCTCGCCGGCGCGCTCGGTGTCGCGACCGAAGCCTTCGAGCGTGTTGCAGGCTCCAAGCAAGGTAACCAACGCCAGGGCGCCGGCAGCCATCATGAACGGACGGGCCTTGCGATCCGGACGGTTGAGCTTCGTCATTTTTGTCGTCTCCGAAGTTGATTGGTATTCGCCAAGGGAACACCGCGTCCGGGCGGATGTTCCATGCGGCGCAACGGCGTCGTCATGGATCAAGCGGGTAGGGCCATCGGAGGCAGGGGGTGCGACGACAGCGTGCAGTGATGCCGCAACCCCGCCATGTCTGCGGGAATCTTGACAGGGTCCGCTAGGTGCCGTTTTTCTGGGCACCGCATCGGCTGGAGACGCAATCATAACCACCATGGATCAGGAGGGCGGGGGCCGCAGGGTCGCCCTGCGCCATCACATCACCGAGTTGCTGAGGCTGGCCGTGCCGGTGATCGTCGCGCGGGCCGGACTGATGGTCATGTCGGCTGTCGACATCCTGATCGTGGGCCGCTACGGCTCCCAGGAACTGGCCTATCTGGGGCTGGGGACGCTGCCAGCCCAGATGCTGGTGACCGCCGGCATCGGACTTCTGCTGGGCACCCTGATCCTGACCTCCCACTCGGTCGGGGCGGAGAAGCCGGAGGCATGCGGGCCGATCTGGCGACGTTCGCTGCCCTATGCCTTTCTGCTCGGCATCGGCGCGGCCCTGCTCAGCCTGGGCGGCGAAAGCTTCTTCCGGCTGACCGGGCAGGACCCCGACCTGGCGAGGGGCGGTGCCGGCGTGTTCCTCGTGCTGGCGGCCGGCATCCCGGCAGCCATGCTCTACACCACGACGGCCTTCTTCCTGGAGGGGCTGAAGCGGCCGGTGCCGGGCATGATCGCCATGATCGCCGCCAACCTCCTGAACATCCCGTTCAACATCATCCTGGTGTGGGGTGCCTGGGGCATCCCGGCGCTGGGGGCGGAGGGGTCGGCCTGGGCGACCACGGGGGTGCGCTGGATGCTGGCGCTGTCGTTGATGGCCTATGTCTGGCATCTGTCCGACCGGGACCGCTACGGCATCCGCCGCAAGGTCACCCGGTGGTGGAGCGGTGCCGCGCACCAGCGGCGGCTGGGCTATGCCGCCGGGATCAGCCTGGCGCTCGAAAGCAGCGCCTTCTCCATCCTCGGCCTGTTCGCCGGCATGGTCGGCCCGCTCGATCTGGGCGCCTACACGATTCTGCTGAACCTGGTCGCTCTGTCCTTCATGACCGCCGTCGGGCTGGCGACCGCCACCGGGGTTCGGGTCGGAGTCGCCTACGGCCGGCGCGACCGGCGCGAGATCATGGTGGCGGGCTGGACCGGGCTGGGCGTCACGACACTGATCCTGGCGGTATTCGCGGTGCTTTTCGCGCTGCTGCCCCGAAGCATCGGCGGCCTCTTCACGGCGGATCCCGAAATGCTCGCCCTGACCGTGCCGCTCGTCGCTTTCAGCGCGCTGATCCTGATCGTGGACGGCGGGCAGGTGGTCATGGCGAGTGCGCTGCGCGGCCAGAGCGACGCCTGGGTCCCGACGGTCCTGCACTTCTTCTCCTACTACGGGATCATGATCCCGCTGGCGGCCGCCCTGACGCTGTGGGCCGGCCGGGGCGTCGCGGGGCTGCTCGAGGGGATCCTGATCGCCAGCATCTTCTCCGTTACCGTGCTGTCTGTCCGATTCCACCTGCTGTCACGGGCGTGAAGCCGGGATATGCTGGGGACGCCCCATGCGCTATGGTCCGGCTCCGTCCAAGGCTCGCCCGGAACGCGGGCCAAGGTGTAACGCATTGTTAGCGTCTGCAAAAACTGGTACACCCACCTTATATATGACGGGTGTCCAAATCATCGGGCGGTGCCTGGTGATCTTGCCCGCAGTCATCGTTTAACCTGAACCTGAGATCGATTTTTGACCGCCAATCTCACACCTCCGCCTTCCGATATTTCGCCGGTCACCATCGAAGAGGAGATGCGGCGCAGCTATCTCGATTACGCCATGAGCGTGATCGTCAGCCGCGCCCTTCCCGACGTGCGCGACGGTCTGAAACCGGTGCATCGCCGAATCCTGTTCGCGATGAAGGAAGGCGGTTACGACAGCAACAAGCCCTACAAGAAGTCCGCCCGTATCGTCGGCGACGTGATGGGTAAGTACCACCCGCACGGCGACAGCGCGATCTACGACGCCATGGTCCGCATGGCCCAGGACTTTTCGATGCGCCTGCCGCTGATCGACGGGCAGGGCAATTTCGGATCGATGGACGGCGACCCGCCCGCGGCCATGCGCTATACCGAGGCGCGACTCGCGAAGGCGGCGGAAAGCCTGCTCGACGACATCGACAAGGATACCGTCGACTTCCACCCCAACTACGACGAATCCTCGGCCGAGCCGGACGTCCTTCCCGCGCGCTTCCCGAACCTGCTGGTCAACGGTGCCGGCGGCATCGCGGTCGGCATGGCGACCAACATTCCTCCCCACAACCTGGGCGAGGTGATCGACGCCTGCTGCGCCTATATCGACGACAACGATGTCACCATCGAAGATCTGATGGAGCATGTGCCGGGTCCGGATTTCCCGACCGGCGCCCAGGTGATGGGCAAGACCGGCATCCGGCAGGCCTACCACACCGGCCGCGGCTCGATCGTGATGCGCGGCAAGACCGAGATCGAGGAGATCCGGAAGGACCGCTGGGCGATCGTGATCAACGAGGTGCCCTATCAGGTCAACAAGGCCCGCATGATGGAGCGGATCGCCGAGGTCGTCCATGACAAGACGATCGAGGGAATCTCCGATCTGCGCGACGAATCGGATCGCGACGGCGTGCGGGTCGTGATCGAGCTGAAGCGCGACGCCGTCGCCGACGTGGTGCTGAACCAGCTCTACCGCTACACGCCGCTGCAGACCTCGTTCGGCGTCAACGCGCTGGCGCTCAACGGCGGCCGGCCGGTGACGATGACCTTGAAGGACATCATCTCCGCCTTCGTCGCCTTCCGCGAGCAGGTCATCACCCGCCGGACCGAGTTCGAACTGGGCAAGGCGCGGGAGAAGGCCCACACCCTGGTCGGCTTGGCGGTCGCGGTCGCCAACCTGGACGAGATGATCGCGCTGATCCGCCGGGCGCCTGATGCCGGCGTCGCGCGCGAGGAGATGATGGCCCGCGATTGGCCGGCCGGCGACGTCGCTCCGCTGATCGCCCTGATCGACGAGCCGGGCAGGGGCGTCAGCCCGCAAGGAACGTACCGCCTGTCCGAGGCCCAAGCCCGAGCCATCCTGGAACTGCGGTTGAACCGCCTGACCGGCCTGGAGCGCGACAAGATCGGCGGCGACCTGCGCGAAGTCACCGACCGGATCGCGTACTATCTCGAAGTCCTCGCGTCGCGCACCCTGCTGCTGGAGATCCTGCGGACCGAGCTGCTGGAGATGAAGGAGCGGTTCGGCACCCCGCGGCGGACCGCCCTGATGGAACTGGAGTTCGAGTCCGACATCGAGGATCTGATCCAGCGCGAGGACATGGTCGTCACGGTCAGCCACTCCGGCTACATCAAGCGGGTCCCGGTCTCCACGTACCGGGCGCAGAAGCGGGGCGGCAAGGGCCGCTCGGGCATGAGCATGAAGGCGGAGGACACGGTCCACGACCTGTTCGTCGCCAACACCCATACGCCCATGCTGTTCTTCTCCTCGCGCGGGATGGTCTACAAGCTGAAGGTCTGGCGGCTGCCGCTCGGCACGCCGCAGGCGCGCGGCAAGGCGCTGATCAACCTGCTGCCGCTGGTCGACGGCGAGACGATCTCCACCGTCATGCCGATGCCGGAGGACGAGGCAACCTGGGGCGACCTGTGCGTCTTCTTCGCCACCAGCAAGGGCAACGTCCGCCGCAACAAGCTATCGGACTTCACCAACATCCGGGCCAACGGCCTGATCGCCATGAAGCTGGAGGAAGAAGGCGAGCGGCTGATCGCGGTGCGCACCGGCACGGTCGACCAGGACGTGCTGCTGGCGACGCGCGGCGGCAAGTGCATCCGCTTCCAGGTCGACGACATCAGGATCTTCAGCGGCCGCACCTCCACCGGCGTCCGGGGCATCCGACTGGCCGACGGCGACGAGGTGATCGGCATGTCGATGCTGAACCATGTCGACGCCGACGCCGACGAACGCGCCGCCTATTTGCGCCAAGCCAACGCCGAGCGCCGGGCAGCCGGGGAGGAGGCATCGAGCGACGAGGCGCCCGATCCCGACGCCGAGGTTTCGACCAGCATCGCCCTGTCGCCCGAGCGCTACGAGGAGATGCGGCGCAAGGAGGAGTTCATCCTCACCGTCTCCGAGCGCGGATTCGGCAAGCGCACCTCCTCCTACGAGTACAGGGTGACCGGTCGGGGCGGTCAGGGCATCTGGAATATCGAGATGAACGAGCGCAATGGTCCGGTCGTCGCTACTTTCCCCGTCACGGATGACCATCAAGTCATGTTGGTAACGGATGGAGGGCAGATGAT
The DNA here is from genome assembly GCF_008843145.1 of Skermanella pratensis. GTDB lineage: Bacteria > Pseudomonadota > Alphaproteobacteria > Azospirillales > Azospirillaceae > Skermanella > Skermanella pratensis. The sequence goes on from NZ_CP030265.1 coordinate 2,858,444, forward strand.
CCGGATGCCGATCCACGATGTCCGGATCGCAGGCCGCAAAACCCAGGGCGTCACCCTGTTCAGGGTGGCTCAGGGCGAGCGGGTCGTCTCGGTCGCCTGGCTGACCGAGGAGGCGGAAGCGGAGACCGCCGTGAGCGGGGGCGACGATGCGTCGTCCGAATGATCGGCGGACCAACGATCGGTGCAGGGGACGCCAGAGCGAAGGGCGGCCCCACGTGAAGGGAAAAAGCGGCAGATGAGCAAACGGATCGGCGTCTATCCCGGGACATTCGACCCGGTTACCAACGGCCATATGGACATCATCCAGCGCGCTTCCCGCGTGATGGACCACCTGATCGTCGGCGTCGCCCGTAACGCCGGAAAAGGTCCGCTCTTCTCCACCGAGGAGCGGGTCGCGATGGTCGAGGAAGACATCGCGGCCCTGAAGCCGAACGGCACGAAGATCGAGGTGAGGCCGTTCGACAGCCTGCTGATGCACTTCGCCGTGGACATGAACGCCTCGGTGATCATCCGCGGCCTGCGGGCGGTATCGGACTTCGAATACGAGTTCCAGATGGCCGGCATGAACGCCCGCCTGAATCCCAAGGTCGAGACCGTCTTCCTGATGGCGTCCGACCGCCACCAGTTCATCTCCTCGCGTTTCGTCAAGGAGATCGGCCGTCTGGGAGGCGACATCACGCATTTCGTCTCGCCCCGGGTCGCCGAACGGCTCACCGCGCGATTCGCCCAGGACGCGGGCGACGTGACCAAGCGCGTACAGACCCTCAAGGTCTGACGGGACCAAGGGATGGATCAGGGTAAATGCAGGTTGACCGGAAGGGTCCCGGCCCCTATGTTCCGCCCCGACCCTGAGAGCGTGTAGCTCAGCTGGTAGAGCAACTGACTTTTAATCAGTAGGTCCTGGGTTCGAACCCCAGCGCGCTCACCAAAAAAGCCCCCGGAAACCAATGGTTTCCGGGGGCTTTTTGTTAGCCTTCATCAAGCTGCGCCAGCAGCGTTTCGGGCGGTGCCGGCCAGTTGGTGAAGCAGCGCAGCACCGATCCGTCCAGGACGCGCTCCAGTGACATGTCTCTGATCAGCCCGCTCGTGACGATGCAGCGCTGGTACGTCCGGACCATGTGGCGCGCGCACAGGTACATCTTGGCTCGCGACGCCGCGAAGGGGCGGATATGGCGGCCTTCCGGCGACAGGCAGAATTCCGCCATGGCCGTGGGAACGCCCGGCCATTCCGGATCGAAACAGTCGTCCAGGACGGCTACGCCGTGGCCGGTGAGCAGGGGCGTGAAGTTGTTCAGGTCGTTCAGGACCGAGGGATGGTCATGGACAGCATCCAGGTGGAGGAAGCGGAGGCCACCCCGCTCGATCATGCCCGGAGGCCCCTCGAGATGCCGCAGGTCCCCGGCGATGCAGACCAGCCTCTTTCCGAGTTCAGGACAGCACCGGAGAATATTCGCTTCGGCCACGGCCTGGGGAACCTCATGGAAGGCGTCGAAGCAGAACACGGTCTCGTCGGCGCGCGCCAGCAGGCCGAGCGCGATCGCGGACTTGCCCTTGTAG